>NZ_JCAXEL010000005.1:0-382678 GCF_059759055.1 Paenibacillus sp. GQ49 | reverse complement strand
TTTATAGTTATTTTCATTTGCTTTAAACTCCCATCGACCTATCATTTCAAAAAATCTCAGATGCAACGTATCTCCTACTTCATCAATATCCACTGTCCTTAAACACTTCTGAATATTAGTTATCTCATTACCTATCTGATGCTGATGAACTAAATTATCAAGTCTAAATTTAAACGACCGATTCCCAGGTAGATATATTGGGAATCGGTCGTAAGCCAATTTTAGAGTATGAGATTTCAGGTTCTCCGGTTTGCCCAGCATCTGCTCCATCTGATCTTTATTTGCTCTATCCGAAATCGCAAATTACTGTTCTTTATAAACGCGTACATAATCCACTTGCATAGTCGCCGGGATATCGGAGGCGTTCGGGGTACGGCCTCCGTCAAAGTTTCCGCCGACTGCCAAGTTCATAATGAGGTAGAACGGCTCATCGAAAGGTGCATTCGGATTATTCGGCGCAGCTGCGGAATACCACTGCTCGTTAGTGACTTTATAGAAAAACTTGCCGTCCACATACCATTTAATATTGTCCTCTTCCCAGACTACTGAGTACACATGATAATCATTGGCAAAAGTTTGCCCCGCCGGGAAGTGATAATCGCCGCCCGAATACTGATTCCCGGGCCATTGTCCACCAAAGTGTATGGTGCCGCTTACTGATCCAGGCAGACGGCCCCTCGCTTCCATAACATCAATTTCTCCTGATGCAGCCCAAGTCCCGTATACCGAATCTTGTGGAAGCATCCACAGTGCTGGCCATACACCATCACCTGTAGGAAGCTTGGCACGAAAGTCTACTCTGCCGTATTTCAAGGATAGTTTATCCTTGGTGTTAATCTTTCCTGAAGAATACTGCGCATACCGATTCGGATCCTGCGGGAAAGATTTGCTGTCGTTCATGGCTTTGATATTCAGCTTCCCGTCCTGTACATATACATTTTGAGTGCTGTTTGTGTAGTGCTGCAGTTCTGCATTTCCCCATCCCCAAGTACCGGGATCGTTATTGAGATAATATCCTGTTTCATAGTTCCATTTACTTGTATCTAACGTAGTTCCGTTGAATTCATCCTGCCAAATGAGGTTCATGCCCGCAATTGCCGGGTCGGTTGGCGTTCCGATTGAGATATCCTCTTGATCGGATACATCCGGACGCGGAGCATTTGGATTGCCGATGAAAGTATAGTTGACGAAGTTGTTGCCAATATTTCCACCCGCCTCTCCGTTCAGTGGATATCCAATACGGATCTGCATATTTTCTTGGATTGGCTGGAACCAAAGACCATAGATATGATCGGCCCAATAACCCCACTGGTTGGCATCGGACATATTGTTATACCCATTACCGGAGTATGCAAATTTGCTCTGGCTGGAGTTACTCAAATCAACCCATTGCCCATTCATGTTAATTTGGTATATAAAATTGTCCAGTTCCTTGGCGATTGGTGCGCCCCCATCAATTTTGGGAAGCGGAACCCCAATGGAACCATTCGCATCTGCTGTGAAGGTTGTTCCTTCGTATGGCGTAATGACATATGAATTTCTTGTAGGTTCATTAAACGTAATGGTATAAACAAGATTAGCCGAAGAAGTCTTTGATTCTAATTTGACATTGATCGACTCCGTTACGTTAAACCAGTACCCACCGCCGCCATCCGTGAATTGGCCAAAATTGTGATCGTAGATCCAGCCGCTGGCTGCGTTATTGTCAATATCAATCCAGGTGCTACTGTTTACAGGTTTGACATACACCTTCAAATCATCCGCAACAGCTTCATAAGTGACCGCAGGATTATTGTTGAACGTTGGATATGTAAAGCCCGCACCGCCTGTGAAACTTGCTGTGATTTGTGGACCTTGTGTTGCATTCATCGCTGTAATGGTTGTTTTGTTGATGTTTTGGAATACAAGTTGATACTCCAGCTTAACACCATTCGCTTTGGAGTACAGTTGAATCTCGGTTGTTGCGGAGAGTGTGAACCAATAGCCATTGAAGCCGCCATCGCTCCAGTGCCCCCAGTTTTGGTTATAGATATAACCGCCTGCCTGGTCGATATCAACCCAGTTGTTGCCCACTTTTACATTAACGCCTACATCACTGTGAACATCATTCCATGTCGCGGAGCCTCCATTGAACTTAGGCATAACAAATCCGTAGCTGGCCTTGCCAACCCCAGATTTTGAAATAACAGGCCCGTCTGCTGATGAGAAGTACTCCATTGAGGTTACGGTAGTTCCCGCTGCCTGAACCTTTGAAGCTGGCAGTATGCCAATACTAGTCAGCATCACAACCACAAGGAACATACCGAGTACCTTTTTCATAAACCGTTTCGCCGTAAAGTGAGATGGTTTCATGATTGTCCTCCTTTAATAAAATAGTAGCTTCTCCCAATCCATGCGCATTAAGGAAATCGCTTACATGAAGGGGTATCTTTATTCTATCGAATAGATTAATTCGCTGAAAAGGTACAATTGTTTTTGTGGTATCCCATTTTTTTGGCTTTTGATTCAATCTGCCTTCTGCCGCATCATCTGTCGGTACTCTGTGGGTTGGATCTGCATCACAAGTCGGAACGCGCGTGTAAAGCTTTTGTAGCTTTCATAGCCAACCATAGCAGCCACCTCCACAATTTTATGATCGGTTTCGGCGAGAAGCCGCCGCGCTTTATCCAGACGCACATCTCGTAGGTATTCAGCAAAACCTTTACCAATATTCTTCTTAAACAGATTTGAAAAATAAGCATAATTAAGCGATACATGATTGGATACCATCGCGAGGTCCAGCGGTTTGTGGTAACTCTCATGTATAAAACGAATAGCTTCATTTAGATCCTGCGAATGGCGATAGCTACACTTATAGTCATAATATAACTGATTCAGCCGAAGCAGCTGCTGTTGCAGTGCTTGTATATACTCACGCATCCCTTGATAATCAAAGAGGTTACGCAAGGATTCAAGATCCAGCACTTCTTCCCCCATATAAGGGTGGATAACTCGTTGGTATTCCTCCATCATCTGAACGGTGGCGGCGCAGAGCTGTTGGGTATAGCGAATAGGATAACGTTGCAGCACCTTTTTGTGAAATATTGCAGAAATACCCTGAGTAATTGTTCCGCTGTTATCTGTTCCAATCGACTGGAACAGTTCATATAAGTCTTCATAGGGCAGTTGCCACTGCTGTTCCATATGCTCAATATGTGCTGGGGAGATACTGTACTGATCAGGAAACAGGTAACTGTGGCGATAGAGCTCAAGCACTTGGTTATAGCTGTCGGGTAGTTCTTTTAACCCCTGCATCGGGTTAGTCATGGCCGTTATGGCATCGATCTTTGCTTCCTTGAGCGCTGCTGGCAAAACACTTGGATCTATGGACGCATCCACCGCAAGGATCAGGTATGGGCGATGTTGCAGGCAAATACAACCTTGTCTGCCAAACACACGACAAGCAATGGCTTCCATACTATGAGCGCTGCTGGCTCCGGGCTGGTTCATGTAAACTTCTTCCCGCAGCAGGGCTAGGCGATAATTACGCCATAACGCATCATTTTGTTCCTCAATCTGAAGGATCCATGCGTCATCACTTAACGCACCTTGCATAAACATTCTTAATTCTTTACGATCGGTCTCTTGGGCGAGGCGGGATACACGCTGCATATTATGCGTAAGTGCCTGCCGTGTCTGGATCTCTTGCCATACATGCTCCAGGGAATGTTGCAGATCCTCTCGCTTCAAAGGTTTGAGCAAGTAACCCTTTGCACCAAGCCCGATAGCTTGTTGGGCATATGTAAAATCACTATAACCGCTGATAATGAGGTATTCCACATCCATGTATTCCTCTTTGGTTTGAGCCATGAGCGTCAACCCATCCATATAGGGCATCATAATATCGGTAATAACGATGTGAATGCAATGCTGCCGCAATAGGGACAGCGCCTCAATCCCACTCGCGGCACAGTATATGTTGTTCAGCTCCAGAGGAAATTGATGCAGCATGGCTTGCAGGCCGTCACGAATGTGTTTTTGATCGTCCACAATCAGGATATTAATCATGCTCTACCACCCTCCAAGATTTACATTTTCCCAAGGCAAGCGTATCGTTACGCAGGTATATGCACCTTGCACACTATCAATCCAAAGACCGCAATTCTTGCCATAATGAAGCTGCAATCGCTTATTCACGTTTTCCAAACCAAGTCCGCTCCTGCTAGTAACCATCGACGTATCCGATTCGCTCCGCAGTACTGCCTGAAGACGGTGTAACATCTCAGGCTCTAACCCCTTTCCGTCATCTCTTATATTAATGAAAAGCAGACTGTCATTCTCCACAGAAAAGGTAATCTCTACAGTTACCCTGCCGCCTGAAGGTGCCCCGTGATGAACTGCATTTTCAACGATAGGCTGCATACACATCTTGGGAATGGCGTAGCGAAGGATCTCCTGAGGAAGATCCGCCGTCATAACGATACTGCCGCCTTCCATAAAGTTGATAAATTCAATATAACTTTGGATATTGGCAAGCTCCTCACGAAAAGCAACGGTATCGCTACGCCACTGCATGCTGTAACGTAACTGGGAGCCCAACGACACCAATGAATTGGCTATAGCAGGCTGCCTCTGTACCTCTGCCTCCATACGGATCGATTCCAGGGCGTTATATAAAAAATGAGAATTAATCTGCGAATGCAGGGAGTGCAACTGTGCGTTTTTGGCAATTAACTGCTTATCCACGACCTGTGTCATTAGACGTTTGACCTCATGTAACATTTTATTGTAATTCACCGCCACCTCATCGATTTCATCCCCTCTTTCGTTCTCATCAAGGCCTGTATCAATCATTGCATCCAGCTCGCCTTTCCCTACCTGACGCATGGATACCAGTACGCTGTCCAACCGCCGGAAAATACGCCGCGTCGTTTGGGATACGAGTAACATAATCAGCAGCAATACACATAATGTAATCGTTACCACAAATGCATACCAACTACGCGGCCCCTTCATCAATGCCTGATGGGAAGCAATCTCGACCACATAAGTGTTCAACGGAGCGATGTATCGATACAATGCGTAGAAGCTCTGATCCCCCACCTTAACCTGAAGCGGGCTTTCCTGCGGCATTATATCCAGCTGGTGGTGAATACTGCCAAGGATCTCCTCCATCCCCTGCCCGTACTTTTCAGAAAACTCATGCTGGGGATTGTAAACATACTGGGGAGGATCGCTTGCGTTTATCAACACCGAAAAGAAGTCCCCCTTGCTCTCCTGGAGCAAATCGCTGAAAAACATGCTGTGCGGGACTCGCACTTCCATAATACTAGGGCGTTTGTGTTCCTGCCCTTGAAGGCGAACCAGGCGATAGTAGGATAAAGTGTGTTCACCGTCCCTAAAAGAAAATAAACGGTAAGCCGCACCACCTTCGTCCCGAAGCTTTACCCAATAATCCTGCGGCCAAAATTTCTTATAATGATAGATTTCAGGCCAGATTTCGTACAAGTTTGGATTATCGACGTAAAAGCTAAGTTCACTGATCATCGCATTGCTTTGAATGATATTAAGCATTTGCTCAAACTGGTTTTGCTTAAACTTCACCAGACGCAGTCCATCCACAAGCATATTGGAATGAATAAAATCCACAAATGACTTTTGAGTAAGGGCTGTATTGGAAGCGTTCTCAATCATATCCATTCTTCTGCGCAATTGTTCATTCAGCCATGAAACGTGGCTGTTGCCCGTTGCCATAGCATCCTTATATAGCTGGGTTTCTTGCATGCGGATATACACAAAGGAGATCAAAATAACAGGTATGGCAATCATCAGGCTAAATGCCAGAAACAGCTTTTGGGATATACGGGCATTGCGATAAAGCTTCCTCAATCTCGTTAGCAGGTATTTCATTCTGATATTCACCACCTTTGTTATACCATATATTACTAGTTAGCTGATCGTTAACAATGTAGTAGGGAATGGTTATCTGGCTATCTTGGTTTTCCGCAGTTCCAGTACAGCCTGGCGGTATTCCATTACTTGGTTAAAGCCATAGTTCACACGGCGTATCAGAAAATTTTCGAAAATTTTGTCAAAGGCAACTTCATCCTTCGCTGTAATCAGTTCTGGCAGCACTTCTTCCCAATTCTGAGAAATACGTGACCAGGCTAACGCTATATCGGAATCCCCTATAGGATCTAGTCCCTTATAGATGCCGCTGTCCAGATCGGCCTGTTGGTTGGCGAACTCCTCCATTTGCTTAATGGATGGTGCATTCTCTGGTCTCCACTTGTTAACGAAAGCAGGGTTTCGCAGCATCCAGTAGGTATCCATAATGCCATATTCCTTTTCCAGCCGCTCCCTATCCGTGTCATACAACTGAACCATCGCCGCAGTCAACTGCGGTTTGCCGTTTTTCATCGCCCAGCTTTCACCTTCTTTGCCCAAAAATAAATCCCTTTGGCCTTCTTCGCTGGCCAGATAGGTCAAAAATCGGATGGCCCGTTCAGGGTTTTCCGTGGATCTGCTAATCATCGTAACCATCCAGCCATCCATGCTGCCGGGAAACAGTTTGGCGGATTCCCCCCTGCTGCTCCGGGGTCCATCTACAGCAATATAGTATGAACTCTGATTAGTAAGGACTTCCAATTTCGAATTGAGGTCCGATATGTCTGTCCATTCCCGAATCATCATAAAATATTGGGCATGGTTGGTTTTTTCCTGCACCTGCGCACTGGAGTCGACCAGAAAATCAACATTAATCAGGCCCTGCTCGTAAGCGGTACGAAATGTTTTCAGCCACTCCATATAATCGGGATCTGTCATTCGGTCGTATACTTTACCGTTCTGTTCATGGGGGATCGCAAGCAGATTTTGCAAATATTCGGTCAACCCATAGGATGCATTCCCCTGTGCCCAAAACGGACTGATCAGCTGGCCTTTATAAACAGAATATTGATTCTTCAGCAAGTGTAATGCATTTAGAAAACCTTTCGGTGTGGTAAGGTCCGGTTTGCCCATCGACTCATACAGATCTTTACGTACGAGAAAGGTTTGGTTCGCTCCCGTCAAGCCGGTTGAACGCATCTGTTCGGGACTGTACGCATCATTGGGAATGACATAGGTATGGCCGTCTTCCTGCCGATACCATTGTAGAGCACCATCACCTGCTACCTTGTAAAAGTAAGGATCATACTGGTTGGCTAGCTCATCCAGGGCATAGATGAGATTACTCTCCCGTAGTTTGTTAACCGCACTCTCCCAGGAGCCGATGGTTATCAAATCTGGCAGACTACCGGTCGTCAACATCCGTGATAACATCTCGCTTGGTTCACCAGTTGATACTTCAAATTCGATATTGACCCCTGTTTTTTGGGTGACATATTTGGAAGTCAGGCTCTCACCCCAAGTGTGCCCGTACCATTCGGCTCCAACGAACCACGTTAGATTCACGGGGGTGGTATCCAGCTTCCATGACGGTTCTTCCAGATTCAGATTAAGGCTCTGTATCTGCTCCGTGAAGTCAGCCTTTGTCGAAAAACCCCTATTTTCCGATTGCTCTGACTCAGAACAAGCAGTCAAGCCTGACATCAGAAACATCATCAACAAGGCTGTAATAAAAGGACTTCGAAACATAAACACCTGAGCGCCTCCTTTCTATACTGGCCATCCCCATCTGCACCAGCATTCATACTAGTGATGGTACAACCGATTTTACTACCCTTGGATTAAAATGGAAATGGTTTAGTGGTCGATTCGCAGATGATCCGCAACATTCCCCCTAACGAAACATAACTTGTAATAAATCAATGGAAGGGAGACCAATTCGTGTATTTAATCTGGATACTTATTGTCGGTGGGCTAATTGGCTGGTTAAGTGGAAATCTGATTGGACGGGACGTGCCGGGAGGCGTACTTGGCAATATCATTGCTGGCTTTGTTGGATCATGGTTAGGGTATGAACTGTTGGGACCGAGGGGGCCAGTGGTGGGTGGATTTCATATCATACCCGCGATCGTCGGGTCGATCATTGCTCTCTTGATTTTCTATGCTCTGGCACGCGGTGGAGCGTTCCGAAGACGTTAACAGGCGGAGACGACAAGTTTTACCCAATTGATTGGGTATTGACGTAAAGCTTCTTTCGCCACCTTTGCATAATCTTCTTCACAAAGCATAGTATCCGGTAGCAAAGCTTTTTTCACTTCTTCTGACATCCAACCCGTATTACGAGTCAGACTCAATTACTGTCAAGATAAATACATGGGATTACAGTTCCTGTGAAAATGGTTGGGTGGTCAAGCATCCAGCTAACCTGCAGACTGTTCACTTTTTTGAATGTGACTTTATGTTCGATTTTTACAACTTCAATTCATATCGCTTTTGCTTTATTAAGCAAGGTTCGCCCTATTCCATTCCCTTGATAATCAATATGAATATAAAGTTGGCTTATCTCAGTTTCACTATAGGCAATCATTCCAACTACTTTTTCATCAATTAACGCTAAATCAATTTGATACTGTTTAGATAGTATATGATTTAAAAAATATAGATGGTTTCCGAAGCTATGGGTTTCAGCCTGACCAATTGCCCGTTCCTTACTATCTCTCCACATTTTCACTGTATGTTCAGCATACTTGGGATTATAGTTAGATACTTTGATTTCTAGCTTGTTCATTAATATACCGCCTTAAATAGAAAGATTTTCAAACGATGCAGTATTGACTTTATTAAGCGTCAACTAACTTCACCCTATTATTTCCCTTACATATTCAGAGCACTCTTGGACCAAGTTATGTAACTTATTCAAGTCTACACATCAATAATAATATTCATTCTATAATTATACCTGACTTGAAAATATACTCGCATCTTTAAATCTTCAGCTGAATGCAAATGCACCATTTGGCATGTAAATCAACTGATTTTATACGTTTGAATTTTTGTATGTCTCATATCCAAACTCCATGTTGTAGCTTAGAATGTGATGAATCTTCACCGTGCCGGGGTTGATATTCTTGTAGGGACGGTAGATTATATATTCCTAGTTGTAAATCACTAAGAAGAGGGATTGCAAAATGCAGTCCCTCTTCGACTTTAATCTATTTATCCAACTCTTAATTTTTTGGAACGATGCCCAGATCGAGGAGATGTAATTATGCTTTTGGAATTGCCCCTATTTGTTGAAGCAAGCCGAGCATATCCGGTTGACCATATTCTTCAATAATTTGGCCATTAGAGATCCGATAAAAATTCATTGCATTTACTTCGATTTTTTTGCTCGTTGGTGGAAACCCGAGAAACTCTCCGTCTTGTGTGCCCTTCATGACAAAATGAGCTGCTATTAGATCCTCTTCTGCTACCAGCTCCTTAACAGTCCATTGTATATCGGAAAAACCAGATCTCATCATATGAATTATGGAGAGATAACCACTTGGACCATTCATTGGTTCTTTTTGCATAGGTACATAAAAAACAGCATCTGGAGAAATCAATTCTTCAGCAAGTTCCTTGCTTGCCGTATTAATGAAGTTCGTGAAACGATGCATCAATTGTTTGTTTTCTGTAATCGTCATATTTAAACCCCTTTCTATTTTCGTGAGCATATGCCTTCACTTAAATTTTATCTCTACTTTAGATAATTGGTAAGTAGGCACCTTTTTGTTATATAGGAACCTTTTTGTAACTATTATTTTATCTCTAGGTTGCAGAGAAGTTATCATTCGTCTCTACAATGTCATTGGATATAACGATCTTACCGTTTGCGGTGTTACTTTCCATTAAAAGATGTGCCTTTCCAATCTCCTCGAGTGTAAAGACTCGGGCAATAGGTGGGACTATACCATGTTTTTGGATATGCTCAAATAAAGAGATCAGTGTACTTTCTTTGATAACTTCACTGGTGAACGCTGTAAAATACACACCTGTGGGTATATCCACTAAAGGTTCAAAGGCATCAAGAGTCCATTCATTTCCTAATATTCCTGACATGCAACATATCCCTCGTTCTGAGATGAATTGCAAGGACTCCTTTACAGTCGTTGTACCAACCAACTCTAGAACCTTGTTTACCCCATTTGGAGCAATAGCATACACCTGTTCTCTCAAATGCTCATTATCGAGCAGTGCATAGTCTGCTCCAGCTTGTTGGAGAAGTGCAAATTTCTCTTTGTCTCGAGTCGTTGATATAACTGTTGCTCCTACACTCTTAGCTAGCTGAAGTGCTGCTAAGCCTACGGAACTTGTCCCACCACGAATAAGCAGCATCTCTCCTGAAGTCAATTGAAGACATTCAAATAAGGATGCATACGCGGTATAATACATTTCCGGTATCGCTGCAAGTTCAATCCATTTCATATCGCTAGGAATAGGATACACTTGGTCCGAAGGTATAAGTGCATATTCAGCATAACTTCCGTCAAATGCACGGCCTAACCCTCCCATTAATGAAGCGACGGTAGTTCCCTTTATAAATGTGCTATCTGAAGGGTCTTTAATCTCCCCTACGCATTCGATCCCAATAATACGCGGGAATTGAACGGATGGTGAATGCCCCTGTCTAGTAAACATTTCGGAGCGATTTATTCCAAACGCCCTGATTTTTACAAGTACCCACCCAGGTTTGACTGTAGGAATAGGTACTTCTGTTATCTGTAGTTCTTGTGGGGTACAGACCCTTTCCAATATAACTGCCTTCATTATTTATCTCCCCGATCTCAAATGTATTTGTTTCTCAAACAGCATGAATATTGCGTTCGTCACAATGGCAAGTACTGTTGACAATAAGCCCCCCCACAAAATTTTATCGATATTCATGGTCCGTAATCCATCATTTAATATCGTACCTAGCCCTCCTGCATTAATGAAGGCAGCGATGGTTGCCATGCCAATGGTTGTTACCGAAGCAAGTCGAAGGCCTGTAAACAGAGGCTTGATTGCCAAGGGTACCTGGACCTGAAGTAAGATCTGAAATCGGCTCATACCGACCCCTGTAGCAGCTTCAATAACAGATGGTTCAACATGATTCAAAGCTGCAATGAACTGACGTAGAAGGATATATTGGTTATAGGCAATGAGCACGGTAATGGCTGTCGTTTTCCCCAATCCGGTCACAGGGATCATTATTGCAAACATAGCCAAGCTCGGAATAGAATACAAGATTGAAAACATGTAAATCAGTGATCTAGATACCTTATCAGAGGCCAGAGCTAAGATGGTTAAAACGATTGCAATGATCACAGAGAGCAGCATGGTCAGAATGAGGATCTCCACATGCTCCAATAATGCTTGTACCAACTTATCCGGATGTTTAATGGCATAGTCGATCATTTTAAGTTCCCCCAGAAGCGTTCTTGCTCCTTCGAAGACTGAATGAGTGAGTGCACAAAATCATCTGCAGGATGAGTTACAATTTCTCTCGGGGTATCGAACTGGCACACCTTCCCCTGATTCATAATCATAACCCTGGTTCCCATCTTGAATGCTTCATTAATATCATGAGTCACGAACAAAAAGGTTTTTTTCATTCCCCCATGAATCTTCAAGAGTTCATCCTGGAGATTTAAGCGCGTAATGGCATCCAAGGCCCCAAAGGGTTCATCCAGCAGCATAATATTGGGATCGGTCGCTAATGCTCGCGCAAGACCAATTCTCTGTTGCTGTCCTCCGGACAATTGTGAAGGATAACGTCGTTTGAAGTTCTCTGAATCTAACCCAACCAAAGCTAACAATTCTTGTACCCGTTCTTCGATTTTCTTTTTGTCCCATTTCAAAAGACGAGGAACAGTAGATATATTTTGTTCAATATTGATGTGGGGGAACAAGCCTACTTGCTGAATAACATAGCCAATTTTTCTTCTAAGTTTTACAGAATCAACTCCAGCGATATCCTCGCCAAATATTTTAATAATCCCATGGGAAGGATCGTTAAGCCGATTCACCATCTTCAATAAAGTTGTTTTTCCTGATCCAGAGGAGCCGAGGATGGTAATAAACTCCCCTTCACTTATCGACAAGTTCACATGATCAACTGCATATTCATTGGAATCGGAATATGTTTTACTCACATCATGGAATTCGATTGCTGTTGGATTCATGTTAACGCCATCCTTATTTAATGGAATCATAAAATTCTTTTGCCACATCTTCATATTCTTCTTTGTCTACGTCCACTTTTGCGTTTAGTGCGGTTACGGTGTCTGTATCCAATACCGAACTAACCTTATTGATCACTTCAGCGATACCGGGGTCCGTTGAGAGCACATTATCACGGATAACAGGCGCCAAGTTATAAGGTGGCCATACTTGTTTGTCATCTTCCAATAGGGTGAACTCGTCTTTGTTCACCAACTGACCTTCAGTGGTATATGCGGGAGCAACATCAGCCTCGTTGTTTCTAAGTACTTCATATTTCAAACTGTTATCATATACTTTGGATGATTTCCAATTGAGCTTGCCATACACTTTCTCTAAAGCTGGAATACCGTCAGCGCGCTGGTCAACCTCTCCTTGGGAAGCAAATCGAATCTCACCGGCATGTTTTTGCAAGTCGGTAATGGTCTTGATCCCTAATTTTTGTGATACTGCCGTTCGAATAACGAGACCCGCTCCATCATTTGCTTTTGAATAATCGAGCCATGTGATATTGAATTGCTTTTTGTATTCTTCCTTGACTGTTGTATACACTTCATCCGGATCTGTCATCAAATCCATCTTTAAGACGGCCAACAACCCCGTACCTGTGTACTCTGGATACATATCGATATCGTTATTAACAATCGATGAATGAATGATGGAACCCGCAATATTAGGAACACGCTCTACTTGGTATCCCGCGTTCTCCAAAGCCAAAGCATATAGCTCCCCGACAATTAAATTCTCAGTGAAGTCTTTTGAACCAATTCGTATTGTCGATCCATGATTATTCGTTTTATTACCACATGCGCTCAAAATTATGGACAAAACAAGTGTGATTGAAATGGTTAAAACCAATTTTTTCTTTATGTTCTTTTTCATTTGTGTGGACCCTACCTTTGCAAGAATTTATATCTAAACAATACACGTTCAGACAGATCTAAAATGAAGCCTATACCAATAGCCAGAATCGCTACTGAAATACCACCAATTAAAAGTAAATCCGTTCGATTGAGCCCTAAACCGGTAAAAATGATCTCTCCTAATCCACCAGCTCCAATTTTGGCAGCCAAAGTAGCGCTGGCGATAATTTCAATCGCAGCGGTTTTAATCCCTGTCAAAATCAATGGTCCAGCCACTGGAAATTGGATTTTCCATCTAATTTGTCGTTCAGACATCCCTACACCTTGTGCAGATTCAAGTAAAGACATGGACACACTCTGTAACCCGGATACTGTATTCATTAAGATAGGAGGGATTCCTAAAATAATGAGAGCGACAAGGGCCGGCCTAATTCCAGTACCCATGATAGGAAGCAACAGAAGTAAGATCGCTAGGCTGGGAACGATTCGTAATGTTTGAACTAACGAGATGATCCATTTTTCGGAACGACTGTATTTAGTTGATAAGGTACCTAATGTCATTCCGATAAGTGTAGAACCCATCAATGCCAATAAACTGATCTCTAAATGCTGTCTCCAAGAATTCAAGAACGTTAACATATGATTTGAAAAATAGTCACTCAGTTGCATCCATAAACTTTCTTGCAAAACCCCTCCTCCTTTCATTCATTTTCATTTGCTTTTTTCATCGACAGAACTATAATATAAGCAATGTAGTAGTTTTGAAAGTAGGCACCTTTTTGTTGTATAGGAACCTAATAGTAACTATTGGAGGCGATAATGTAGTGATTCCAAAAAAAGATTTGCCGTTGTGTCCAGTGGCAACGACAGTTGGCTTGATAGGTAACAAGTGGAAGTTATTGGTTATGAGGGATCTTTTGAAGGGAACTCAACGATTCGGAGAACTTCGTAAAAGTATCCCGGAGATCAGTCAAAAGGTTCTCACTGAAAATTTACGTTCAATGGAAGAGGATGGAATTGTCATTCGTACTGTTTTTGCAGAAGTCCCTCCGAGAGTCGAATACAGCCTAAGTGATTTAGGAAATTCACTAAAGCCAATTATATTCTCTATGGAAACATGGGGACTTGGGTACCAGAAACTCAATGATGAACTTCCAAACGATATTCATCAGAGTGAATGATTTCAATTTGTTATTCCACGGTCATTTCAAAAATAGAATAAGCTCCTCAATTATTCCCATGGACTCATAAACAATGCATTTTCATCTCCAAGTTAAGTCAATGGAGGACTCATGCGTCCTCCATTAATTCGTAAGAGAATGTTGATCTTCGAACACCAGTTTCTGCAATATTTCTATTGCATGAAGAAAAACGGACAAGATCCTCATAAAATGAATGGCTATTTAAAATCAAAATGGATATGCGCTGTTTTTAGATACATGAATTATTTCAGATGGGAACCTTGCCTTAAAATATTTTTCCACTTTCAGATGAATGCTTTTCTCGTACCATTTGTCCCAGCCGTTCGCATCAAATAATTTTGGCATCCCTAAACGCTCAGATCTCATCCCCATTTGACCATCACCAATCAATAGCGTATCAATCCAAATTCGATCAGTTATGCCTTGTAACATGTTAGCGAAATTAGGTGAAAAAGGTAGCACAGGGGAGATAGATACTTGTGTATGTATCCCTGCATCCTTTATCTTTTTCAAGGCTTTGACTCTTAAATCTATTCCAGGAGCATAGGGCGAAAAAATTCGTTTCACATCTTCGCGATCTGTCTCGATTGTCATTGAAACCAGAATTCGACATTTTTCCTTTAATTTCAGCAGTATATCAAGGTCTCTGGCAACCAGGGGGCTTCTAGTTTGAATTTGAAGTGAATCTGGTGGGTTTTTATCCATTTCTTCCAATAGGCTTCTTGTAATGTTTGCCTTCTGCTCTACAGGTTGATAAGGATCTGTGGCTGATGACATGAATATACTTATGGGTTTATTTTTACGTTTTAGAAGAGAGACTTCCTTTAGATAGTTTTCTGCTGCATTTTTCTTGACATCCACCCACGATCCCCAAGGAATATCCTTAAACTTTTGAATAGGCATTTCTCTGACGTAACAGTATTCGCAAGCAAATGCACAACCTGTATAGGGATTTAGTGAATGAGTAAAACCAATATCTAGATAACCTTTTACTTCACTTAATATTTTCTTAGACACAATGTCTTTGATTTCAATTGGCATGACGCTACCATCCCCTCAATTACTTTTCAATCTATCATCTTGGCAATCTTTTCTTCGTTGCGTTTTATCTTAAAATTTCTCATGCTACTTGAAAAGTAGGCACCTTTTTATTAGATAGGAACCAGAATGTAACTATTAGGTGTTAACAACAAAAAAAACGTTTCAACTCGATTACTCTACTGCTCCAGTGGAGCCGATTCGAAGATCAACTTCCACATCAAAATGTGCTCGGGACAGCTCTTTCCCCCAGTCGGCCTGTGCTTCCTTGTATAAGGGATACTGATATGCCCTGGCATAAAAACCATATCCGAAAGGATCGATATTATAGTTTTGGCACTTTTTAATAAGCGCCTCCATGCTTTTTTTCATTTCCTTGCTTAATTTATTTGCCATTTCCTCGGAATTTCTCAAAAGCTCAAATTCAAGAAACTTTTCAGTTATGCTGACGATCGACTTTACTTTAATGTTGAAATGAAATCTGCCATTTTCATGAGAGGATTTCGTTTTTACCGAAATGTCACCTAAAGAAAAACTCACTTTGTCGATGTTAAATGGCATGGTTTGTTGTAAATCATCAACAGGAAAAGTGAGATTGACCCCTGGTTCAGCTCCATTTTTTAAAATGTGAAGAACTCCATCATAAATCCAATGTAATTGAGTACATAGTTTACTCTGCCTTTCTATTTATCTTTTTTGTGATTCCCGGTTTGCAGAAAGATCTGCTCGTATTGGTTGCCACATCGATGAGTTAGACTCTTATTTTTCTATGTTCATTTGAGCAAATCAGTAATATCAACGTTCATATGTTCAGTAAGCATTAAGGTTACATCCACTTTCACTTTGCTCCATAATAATGTCATTTTATGAATGTAACCTCGCACCGAATAATCTACCGTTAAACTCAGTTCAGATCTCACTTCATCTATGATTTTAATATGATGTTCCTTTAGCATTTGTTTCGATTTGTACATTTCTAAAGCAATTTTCTTTTGGGTACCGTCCAAGTAGTCAACATACACAGATTTCATCTTAAAGTTTGAAGCGTATATTTTATGCTTATCTACCTCCAGAGCACCTAAAAGATAAGGGAGCTCTACCACCCTCTTCACGAGTGAAAGTTCCTCGAAAGTCTGTCGCACTTTATACGCCTCCTTCCTCAAGTTTCACAGCGACCAATTGATCAAAATCGACCCATTCAAATCCATTCTCCATTTCAATTTTGATTTTCTTTCCAAAGGTACTGACTGAAGTGACGATCCCGTGTATATCCCGATTGCCTGACTCAGTAAATATTTCAAAGGTGGCATGCAACGTATAATTGAGCGACATATCTATATTTTGTGTAATAATCTCCCACTCATCTTCATGGATCAGCGGTTTCGTTTGATAATGAATTTGAGTACGATGCTGTATAATTCGTTCTTTATGTTGTGGAAGCATCATTCGGCTCGATTCCCATAATCCATTGGCCTCCAGTTTTTTGCTCATTTATAATGCCCCCCGATTTTAGATGCTCGATCGATCGCTTGACCCGCAGCCGTAATGGAGCTCGCTCGTAGAATGGCAATGTCGCCAAATCGATCTTTAATATCGTCCATCACCTGATCAATGGCCCGTTTCTGCTCTTGATCATCAAAAAAAGATAATTGATATGTACCCGCGTTGGATAATTGAGACAGGGATACGCCTACACGGCGCACAGGTTGCCCATCCCAGTGTTGATGGAATATGCGTTTGGCTATCTTGCATACATCAACGGTTATGTTTGTAGGATCAGACAGTTTAACCTGCCTGTGAAAACCAGTGGGGTGGTCAAAATCCGCTCCAGACACACTTACGGATACGACACTACCCATCAATCCCTTTTGGCGGGCTCTTCTGCATACTTCTGTGCAGATATCGAGAATAACCACTTCGATCTCCCAAGCCTAGCGTCTTGCGGGGTCTCCCGCGACAGCTAAAGGTCTATTTTTGTATTGAGGCATTTTTGCCTTTTCGACTGAAGCATAAAAGCTCTGCATATCAATGAGCATAATGGTTCGTTGCTTAGTCAACACTGTAATCACTCCTGTACTTTTAAGAACGTATGTTTGTATATATTATAGACCGAACACACGTTCTTTATGCAAGAGGTAAATATTTATATTTAGCTTTTGAAAACCCTTGGACACCATAATGAACTGTAGACTGGATATTGTCAGCCACTTTAGCCATCCAAATAATTAATTTTTAGTTTTATTATTGATGCACAAAAAACCAAGTACTTGTCTCACAAAGTGATAAGTACTTGGTATATTTGATAGAATTTAAAGATTGGATCATCTTTCGTTCGATTGCAAATTATATTTCCTAATTCAATCTTTCCCCGTTGGATTCAATCACCTTTTTATACCAGTGGAAACTGTCCTTTTTACTTCTTTTCAGGGTACCACTGCCCTCGTTATCCTTATCTACATAAATGAATCCGTAGCGTTTCTCCATTTCGCCAGTTGAGGCACTAACGATATCGATGCAACCCCAAGCCGTGTAGCCGATAAGATTAACGCCATCGAGGATAGCTTCTCTCATTTGTTCGATGTGGTCTCGCAGGAAATTAATCCTATACGTATCATGGATAGAGCCATCCTCTTCGATGACATCAACCGCTCCCAGACCATTTTCAACGATCATTACAGGGATTCTATACCGATCGTACACATGATTGAGTACGTAACGAAGTCCAACTGGATCGATTTGCCATCCCCAATCATTTGCCTTCAAATAAGGATTTTTGAATCCACCAAAGACATTCCCCTGGGTCTCATCACCTTCTGGGCGGGTACCCACTACATGAGACTTGTAGTAGCTGAAGCTATAGAAATCAACACAGCCTTGTTTTAGCACTTCTACGTCCTCTTCTGCCATCTCAATCTGAATATTGTTCTCATTAAAATATCTCTTGGCAAAGTCAGGGTATTCCCCTCTAACTTGCACGTCGCTGCTCAGCATATTGTTAATCTGATCCATTCTCAGAGCCTTCAACATATCTTCCGGTTTACATGTACTTCCGTAACCATGACTATAATTAATCATACAACCGATTTGGAACGCCGGATTAATCTCATGAGCAAGCTTGACAGCTTTTGCACTTGCTATAAATTGATGATGTAAAGCCTGAAATCTTAATTGCGTACTATCCACAACCGTATTGTTAAATACACCACTATCATCAACTAATAATGCCCCTGCTATATATGCTCCTGCTGGAACAATTAAACTATTGATCTCATTAAATGTAATCCAGTACTTCACGACATCCTTGTAACGGGTGAAAATGGTCTCACAATACCGTACGTAGCAGTCGATCATCTCTCTGGAAGCCCAGGCATTGAATTTCTCAGTTAGCGCAAACGGAGCTTCGTAATGTGAGATCGTAACGATGGGTTCAATATTATACTTTTTCAGTTCACTGAACACCTTGTCATAAAATTGAAGTCCTGCTTCATTTGGCGTTACATCGTCCCCGTTGGGGAATATTCTGGACCAAGCAATGGACATTCTGAAGCATCGAAAGCCCATCTCTGCAAATAGACGGATATCTTCTTTGTAATGATGGTAAAAGTCTACTGCCTCATGGGAAGGATAGTTTACGCCCTCCTCAATGTGTTTGGTGATCCGTCTTGGAATAGTATGCGTTCCACCCGTCATCATATCTGCTGTACTTGCCTTTTTACCATCAATGTTCCAGGCACCCTCGTATTGATTCGCCGCTGTTGCGCCGCCCCACATAAAAGAGTCCGGGAATACGGTTGTGTTCTTCATTGGAAATTCCTCCTTATATTCTTATATGATCTTCATTAGTTTTTCACCGATCATAATCGATGGTTTGTCTATACCAATTACGTCTGTAAAGTCATCTGAATTCGTAACAATAATAGGTGTAGTCAGATCATAACCTTTGGCGGCTATTGCATCTGTATCGAATTCTATAAGTAAATCCCCAGCTTTTACTTCATCGCCTTCTTGTACATGCACCTTGAAATGTTCACCTTTCAGCTTCACCGTGTTCATGCCGATATGAACGAGGAGCTCAGCGCCATTATTCGAGCTAATACCTATTGCGTGGAAGGTAGGGAATACCGCGGATATTACACCATCGGCTGGTGAAACAAGCTTTCCAACTGTAGGTTCAATGGCGATCCCTTTTCCCATAGCTCCAGTTGCAAAGGCTTCGTCCTTTATTGTTGATAACTCTAGAACTCGACCAGTCATTGGTGCTATGAGCACATGCTCAGAAACACTAACAACAGGCACGCGGTTTGATGAAGAGGAATTGGCTGTTGCTCGTTGATCCTCTCCATCCTCAGGCACATCTTCAAATCCTAAAATAAGCGTCATCAAAAAGGTAACAACAAAGCCAATGACCAGACCAATGGCTGCATGGATTAGGTTCCATGGATTATCTGTGATAAATGCTGGCAACGTAGCCAAGCCGGCAATGCCTAGAGCAGATCGAGCTACTCCGAACAAGCCAACGTATATTCCGCCTACAATACCACCAATGACAACAGCGATCAGCGGTTTTTTCAACCGTAGATTTACACCAAACAATGCAGGTTCGCTAATTCCTAACAGCGCAGTTACGCTAGTAGAGTATGCAACTTGTTTAAACGCCTTATTTTTGGTTCTTAATGCGACCGCGAGCGCAGCTGCACCTTGAGCAATATTGTGTACGAGCATACCTGGGCCAACAATGCCATCAGTTTTTGTCTGCGCATAAGCAGTGAGGACAACAGGTCCCAAACTATAGTGCATCCCCGTCAGAATCAGGAATGGGAAAGCCCCGCCGATAATACCAGACACTAACCATCCTGCGTGTGTATTGACATAGGATACAGCAGAAGCAAGATAGTTACCGGCAATTGCACCCAATGGTCCTAGAATAATTAATGTTAGAGGCGCCATAACAAGGATTACAACTAAAGGTTTCAGAATGGATTTGATCACGGAAGGAGAATACTTTTCAGCAAATCGTTCCACATATGACAGGATCCATACAGCTAGAATAATTGGAATAACGGAAGAAGAATACGTTGCTTGTGTAACAGGCAGACCGAAGAACGTAACAGGCTCACCCGCAGACATCAACGCCGAAAAGCTAGGATGTAACAAGATACCCGCAATGGTTAACGCAAAACCCACATTAGCTTTAAGTTTAACAGCAGCACTCCAGGCGAGCAGCATTGGCAAGAAGTAATAAGCCGCATCCCCGACGAAAGTCATAATCGTATTAAATTGACCGTCAAGGTCAACGAGATCAAAGGTTTTCAAAATAAGAAGAACTGCCTTAATCATGGCGCAACCGATCATCGCCGGTAGGATGGGTGTAAAGATTCCGGAAATCGTGTCCAGAACAGTAGAGACTTTTCCTTTTTTCACAGCTGGAGCATCATTCTTGCTTGTAAAGTTCCCTAGTTGCGCAAGGGCTTTATAGACGTTGTTGACCTCATTACCGATAATGACCTGATACTGTCCTCCACTACTGGCAACACCCACAACTCCTTGTACGTTTTTCAGTGCTTCGTTGTTTGCAATCGACTCGTCTTTTAAGTTAAAGCGCAGCCTGGTAGCACAGTGTGTAACACTTTCAATGTTTTTTTCACCACCAACAAGTTTTAGAATGTCGGTAGCCGTTTGTTCATGTTTCATTTTTTTTGTTCCCCCTTCAATGTATTTTTTCACAAAAAAAGACCTAGAGTTCTATCGAATATAGATATGCTCTATACACGATGGAACTCTAGGTCTTGCCTGCATCACCAGTAACAATCCTAGTATAGTCATTATGGAGCGATGATGGGTCAATCCCTTTCTTCATCAGTCACCCTTTTGATATGAACAGTTAAATATACCAATTCGTCTTCGGTTAATTCTTTCCCATAGTCTACCCGAATCAACTGCGCAATTCTTAGACTACATTGGTACTCTAGCTTATATTTTTCTTTAATAATATGGAGGAAATCGTTATCATTACTTTTCATCACCGTATTGTTAAACAGACGATAGGCAAAAAACTTTAGATGCGTGATCAGTCTGGAGTAGTGAAGGGAACTTTCGTTAAAGTGAATTTTGAACTGATAACGAATAATATTTAAGACCTTTTGAATCAATTGCGTGATCTTCATGGTATCTTCCATTTCAGATCCGAGTTCTGCATTGACGATATGAAGTGCAATAAAGCCGGCCTCATCTTCAGGCAACGTAATGTTGAATTCTTGATTAATCATATCCAAAGCCTTCAAAGCCACTCGATACTCATTGGCGTAGAATGCTTTAATTTCAGACAATAACGCATTGTTGAAGTTCATTCCCTGTTTGTAGCGAGATACGGCGAAGTTAATATGGTCTGTTAACGTCAAATATATATTTTCATTCAGCTCTTTATCCAAGGACTGCTTGGCATATTGAATAATACTATCGGACACACGGATGTACTCCATCGGAATCTGCGCGAGCAGGGCATATAATTTGCCAGTTACATTTTTGGACTTCAGGAAAAATTCTTTCTCAATCTTCTCTGTGTCCACATCGTCTCCTTTTTTCTTCTGAAAACCAATGCCACTTCCTAGAAGCATCATTTCCTGACGTCTTTCATTTACAGCGCAGACGACATTATTATTAATAATTCGCGTGATTTTCATACGAATCTCCTTTTAAAATGAAACGTTAACAGAATTTAGCAAATAAAAAAGACCATTAATAGTGCACACATGGTAATTATACTCTACATGTTTGCATATTAATCGGTCTTGCCTGCTGATCAGTAACAATCCTGATTATATTCATTATTTACTTGTACGATTATCTTAGTGGAAGGCGTTAAATTTGTCAATATAGTCATTTAGAGTACTTTCTATAACTCAAAACGATGTTATATCACCTAACTCAAGCAAGTAAGACATTGATGCCAACATCGATCAATTTGACCTCGTTCAGCAACTGCACCTCAATTTTGGCCCTAGACTTGCGTTTATCAATTTTCCGTATCATCGCTTCTTTGCCTAGGAGTGGTCCGGACGTTACTTTGATTTGGTTCCCGCCGATAATGATGTCCGAGTATCCCATGGTTCCGTTGACACCGCATAGCTGGATGAGCCAGTCCATCTGTTCCTTGGGAATCGGAGTGAAAAAATTTGCAGCCTGATCATGCTTGTGAATGCCGCCATTGACCATATACAAAATATATGGTGTTTTTTTGATGTTGTAATATAAATCGTGAATCTGTCCGGTTCGGATAAAAATATAGCCTGGAAACAATACTTTGGTGCAATGACGAGTCTTTCCCTGCTTTCGTTCCGGAATCATTCGTTTGGGTACTAGACAACTCAAGTGCTGTAGCGCATAAAATCGATCCATAAAAAGTTTGATTTCTTCTTCTTTCCCACTCTGTACAAAAAAGCTGTACCAGTTCATAGATCCTCCCATGATCTTTTTTTATGGACAATTTTAAACCCATTCATTATGTATTATTATAATAAATTACATTTAAGTAAATAAAAAGAGCCTAGAGTCACGGTTCACCCTAGGCACTTTTTACGTCTTTTCACCTAACTAACAGATCGATCAGCCTTGAAGCAGAAGGGATAAACTTTTCAGCCCGTATACATTGCTGGGATTAACGTCGACCTCATATTCGGGATGCACTTGAAGCCCGGGATAGGTAGTCAACATCGCTGTCAGCGCCGCTTTGGCTTCCATTCTGGCTAGATGGGAGCCCATGCAAAAATGGATGCCTTTACCCAAAGCCAAATGGGGGTTATTCTTTCTGCCAAGAATGAACTTATCGCCCTCTTCAAATATGTCCTCATCCCGGTTCGCCGAACCGATCCAATTGACAACATAGTCGCCGGGCTCCAGTACTTTGCCGCCAATCTCTGTGCGTTTGAGCACTTTGCGAATCGCGCGCTGCAACGGAGAACGGTAACGTAACATCTCCTCGACAGCCGATGGGATCATTTGCGGATGCTGCGCCAGTTCCTTAATCAGTTTATGATCATTGAATGTGTAAATGGAGTTGGTGATGAGACTGGTGGTGGTTTCATTTCCTGCGATAAGCAGCATGACACAGCTTGCAATCAGCGACTCGGAAGACAGCTTCTCTCCATCTTCCTCTGCCTGTGTCAAGTCGGAAATGATATCATCTGCTGGATTAAGGCGTTTCAGTTCAATGATGTCCTGAAAATAGGCCACAAGCTGTTGACTTGCCTGAGCCTGCAGCTGATAAATGCGCATATATTCTTCGGGCGTATTCTCCTGGGGAGCCAGCGTCAGTGTGTTTGCCCAGTCCCGGAACTGCTCACGGTCGCTTGTAGGAACGCCAAGTAACTCGGAAATAACAATCATTGGCAGCGGGGAGGCAAAATCCTGCACCATATCTATTTCGATGCGTCCTTCAATCGATTCCATCAGCTCCTGGACAATCATATCAATTCTGGACGCCCAGGAGGACATCGCTTTTGGGGTGAATGCTTTGGCTAACAGCGCGCGGCTGATGGTATGCTTGGGTTGATCCTGAAAAATGATCGTATCCTGGATAATCGGTGGAGCGAGCACCATATTGGAGAAGTATTCCTTATCCTCAGCAACCCGTTTGACATCCTCGTATTTGAATACACTCCAGACATCCTCGGCTTCGTTATAATGAACCGGATCTTCCTGGCGCATTTTTTTGTACCAGGCAAATGGCTCATATTTTTCCGCGTTGGTCTTAAAACCTGTAACCAAGTTCAAATCGGGAAAACTGCTTCTTTCCTTGATATTCATGCCAATCGCTCTCCTTTATATCATATGTGCAGAAGGGATGCAGCCCGTTTGGTCCAAAAGCCATTGGAAAGAGCCAGTAGCTACCTAAGATTACAACCAGTTTCTAGTACTGAGTGAACGTTTGTTTCATCACTTTTTCCTCCAGATTAATCCGGTTGAACAGTGTAATGAGATGAAGAATAAACAAAGGCACAAATACAGGCCAGGCTTGAGAAATCAGTGCAAAACCGATAAGCTCGGGAATGATGTTCAGGTAATAATTGGGATGGCGCACCAGCCGGAACAGTGAGCTTTGCACCAGTTTGTGGTCTCTCGCAATGTATAGCTTGTATGTCCAAAAAGGGCTGAGTTTGCGAATAACATAGATGAGACAGCAAAGGGCAAACACATATACGACAAGACCAATCACGGTCAATGCATTAAACTTCACATCGTAAATAAAGGCGTATACAATGCAGCTCAGATAAATCAGGTTTTGCAGCACAAATAAAACTTTGCTGTTCAGGTTGCCGTACTCGGTGCCGCCTCCTGCAACGATCTTTTTCTCGTTACGCATGGCAATAACAACCGATGGTATACGAATGAGTGAGATGATAATTAACAAAAATCCAATCCACATGGTGATCCGCTCCTTCTTCTCGCTTTTTATATTGGCAAGTATGGATTACATGCATTTCCTCGCCGAGACTTTATCACGCTGATGACATCCTGCAGGGTATGGCATTTATTCAGATCCTCCATACCAATTTCAGAGGAAATCTGAACTTGGAGATGATGAAGAAGCTGAAGCGCCAGTACAGAGTCCATTCCGTAATCCTCCAGCGAACGATGCTCGTCCATGTCGTCTGGTGGGATCCCCAGCAGAGCTGCCATTATGCTTCTGATCTCACTTTCAACCGAAGGATTCGGGGCTGTTGATCCGATAACTTCAGCTATGGCAACGGGTGCGGTTTCCATCTCTTCGTTACTTGCTTCGAATGAATCTTCCGTCCCAGTATTCTTCATTCCAACCCAGTATTTCTCGGGTGTAAACGGATAGGTTGGAAGGGATATCCGCTCAGGACGATCCTCTGTATATAACAGCTCCCACTGGATCTCTACGCCCTGCACCCACAGTTCAAGCAATTTATGGTATTTGCAACGTTTAATCCATTTTTGCAGCGCTTCGCCGAGTTCTTCATCCTCTCTGAATAGTGCTGCCGTCCGTTTGTGAGGTGCAATGGAGCCAATATGAAGCTTGTGACCGTTCGCAGATTCCGATGAACGCTGCGCATGTACGGATTCATCCGAATCGGTCCACAGGTGCGCTTCCTGAACATAGCCGTCCAGCAAGGATTTTAGCTCTGTAATCGATGCGGCTATGAAGCCTGCACGGTATTCCATCGCTTGTCTTCCTGTCTGAAGTGTACAGGCAATGCGGCGAAGCTGTTGAGAAGTATCCTCCTCCTCATTGCGAAGCAGGGCAGCCGACAACTGGATCATTTGTTCCTTGAGCCGCTCCTTGCTCTTGGCCGACAGCACGATCGCAACAGGAGCCAGCTCGGATTCAGAACCGGTCACCTCATCATGCTGTCGTGGTGGTATATATTCCTCCAGAATAACGTGGGCATTCGAACCCCCAAAACCAAAGGAGCTTACTCCTGCCCTACGAGGAATTTCGCTACCATTGCCGCCTTTGAGTCTCTCCCATTCCTGCGTCTGTCTGACAACATAGAACGGGCTGTTCTCAAGCTGGACATACGGACTAAGCTGCTCCGCATGCAGGCTGGGAACAAGCTTGCGGTGTTTCATCTGCAATAACACCTTAATTACTCCGGCAATGCCGGAAGCCAGCTCCAGGTGACCGATATTTGTTTTGACAGAGCCGACGCCGCAGTATTCGATTGACTGTCCTGGAGTGGAAGTCTGCCCTGCGGTTGATAAGTCTGCCCTCGTATCCTGAAATACTGTCTTGAGCGCATTGATCTCAATTGGATCACCAAGCGGTGTGCCTGTGCCATGTGCTTCAATATAATTTATAGTGGAAGGATCAATTCCTGCTCGGGCATACACGGATTTCAGCAGGGCTGTTTGTGCCTTAGGGTTGGGAGCAGTAAGTGAGCCTGCCTTTCCGCCGTGATTTTCCCCGCTACCGCGGATCAAGCCGTAAATGTGGTCATGGTCGCGCTGAGCATCACTCAATTTCTTCAGAAAAATCATTCCTACCCCTTCGCCACGGCCGTAACCGTTTGCCTCGCTTGAAAAGGTTTTGCAACGCCCGTCCGCGCTAAGCATGCCCGCTTTGGTCAGACTGATATGAGCATCTACGGACAGGATCGTATTTACCCCCCCGGCTACAGCCGTCTCGCAATCCCCATTTCGAATGGCTTGAACGGCCCGATGAATGGCGACCAGGGAGCTGGAGCAGGACGTTTCGACAGGCTGGCTAGGACCATGTATGTTCAGTGTGTAGCTCATCCGATTAGGGCCGACCGAAGGAACGGTGGCTGTGACGGAGTATGCCTCGACCGCTTCATTCGACTGGGCCAGCATGACATTATATCCGCTGCTGCCTGTGCCAATGAACAGTCCCATGGCCGACCCTGACAGGTCTGACGGTGCATAACCTGCATCTTCAATCACTTTCCACACATGCATCATCAGCAAGCGCTGTTGCGGGTCCATGTGAATGGCTTCCTTGGGAGAAATGCCAAAAAACAGTGGATCGAACTCACTGATTCCGCTCATAAATCCCGCATGTTTTACGTTGGTTTTGCCGTTCTCTCTAAGTGGATCACCCATATAATCCTGCCAGCGCCAACGTTCCTCCGGAATCTCCGAAATGCAGTCTTTGCCATCAAGCAGATTATGCCAAAATTGCTCCGCGTTATCGGCCATGGGAAACTTGGCGCTAATACCCACAATGGCTATGGGCTCGGGGGAAGACAGCTGGTCTGAACCCGAATTAAGCTGGCTGTCCGTCCCTGTATGGGAACGGGCAGATGTGTGTTTCTTCTCTTCTGAAGCCGTTGACCGCAATGAAGTTTGCAGCAAATGAACCGCCAACTGGCGAATAGTGCCATGCTCAAAAAAGATGGCGGGTGTCAAACCCAATCCATGGTCGCGGTTCAACCGATCCGCGAGCTCTGTGAACAGAATGGAATCAAAACCGTATTCTGCCCATTCCGCATCACTGTCCAAATCGTAGGTGCTGACTTTCAACAGAGAAGACACCGTTTGGGATAATAAGGATAGAACCTGTTCTTCCCCCTGCTTTTCCTGAAACGAAGGCGTCATTGCAGATCCCGTAACAGGATTGGATGTTTCATTCATATGCTGAACAATGTCCGCGTCTGCAACTTTGGAAGGGGATGTTTCCGCACGGTTCAATTGCGATCCCTTTTCCCTCGTTGTCTCTCCAAGTGATTGATCTTCAGCCTGAATCCAGTAACGATTTCTGGCAAAAGGATACGTGGGTACACGGACAATAGTAGGTTTTGTCTGAAGATCATCATACAAAGCTGTCCAGTCTACCCCATGTCCCTGCTCCCACAAGGCAGCCCATTGATGAAGCTTCTCCTGCGACGAAGGACGATCTTCCAGCAAAGTCATATCATCAAATTTTTCACTGGAATTTTGTTGCAATGAGGATTGACCGTGTAGGAAGCGATCGATCTGTTCCACCAGTTCACTGTGGCTGCTGCCCGTCCAAGCAACCCTGTATTTCATGTCCGTTCTTCCAACCTGAAACGTGTAGGCGATGTCTATTAGGCGCTCAAACAAACCACCGTTCTCCAAATAAAGACGAACCTGGCGAGCGTATTCGATCAATCTTTCCTGTGTTCTGGCCGAGATTGGAAGAACCACTTCCCTATTCCCTGAAGCTTCCGCTCCACTGGAACCCACATCTAAGGCAGAATGATCTGTCCATGAGACAGCAGTTGGAATATATTCCTCTACGATCAGATGTGCATTGCTTCCGCTTGCGCCAAAAGAACTCAACCCGGCACGAACAGGCCACTCCGCATAGCGCCCATTCTGTTTCCCATGACGGCGCTCCCAGGGCGAGGTTGTCTGCTGCACGTGGAAGCAGGTGTTCTCAAACGGAATAAGCGGGTTCAGCTCCTCAGCATGCAGCGAAGGAAACAGCTCCCTGTGCTTGATTTGAAGGATAAGCTTGGTTAGCCCGGCGACACCTGCCGCTGCTTCCAGATGTCCAATGTTGGACTTCAGGGAACCGACAGCACAGTTTTGGCCCGGATTGCGGCTATTTCTAAAGGCACGATCCAGCCCCTGAATTTCAATGGGATCACCCAGTGACGTTCCGGTTCCGTGGGCTTCGATATATCCGATGGTTCCTGGCTCAATGTCTGCTGCCGCGAGTGCATCTGCGATGACTTCCGATTGGGCCACTGGATCTGGTACCGTCGTTCCGGACGTTTTGCCAGCATGATTCAGAGCTGAACCCTTAATGACGCCATAGACCGGATAACCTTGCTTGCGGGCTTCAGCCACCGTTGTGAGCAGGACAGCGCCTACCCCTTCACTTGGTACATAGCCGTCCCCATCCTTGCCAAAGCTGCGACATTTTCCGTCCGATGACAGAAACTTAGCCTGTTTCAGAAATACATACTTATGGGGATGGGTGACCAGATTCACCCCTCCTGCTATGGCATACTGGCTCTGTCCATGCCGGATGCTCTCACATGCCAAATGTATCGCTGTCAGTGAGGAAGAACACATGCTGTCTACAGCGATGGATGGCCCATGAAAATTCAGGTGGTAAGAAACCAGATTGGCGATGGCTGAAGCGTTGCTGCCCATAGCCGTAGGCGTGCCTTGCTGCGTCATGGCTGCGCCAAGCAGTTCATAATGGTTCCAGAACACGCCAGCAAATACACCGACATTCCGCTTGGCTGCTGAAGCATCATGATGCTTGTCACGTTCAATAGCAAAGCCTGCATCTTCACAGGCTTCCCATGCCGTCTGCAAAAACAGGCGTGCCTGCGGGTCCATCCTCTCGGCCTGAAGCGGCGAAATTTGAAAGAAGGCCGGATCAAAGTCATCGATCATGTCCAGAAATCCGCCAGCCGGGTAATATTCAGAAGCGGAATACGGAAGATGCAGCCCCGCCCAGCGTTCATCTGGCATGGGCGTGATACAATCTCGTCCCTCTTTCAGAATCCGGGCCAATTCGTCCATGTTGTTCGCCGAGGGATACCTTCCCGCCATGCCGATGACAGCAATATCTTCCGGATCAGATGGCGGCGGCAAATGAATAGCCATGTCGTCTCCCATGACGGACTGAATCCGGGATTTGTTTCCATAGAGAAGTACGACCTGCGAAACATCCTGAGCAATAATCCGGTCGATAAGCGCCATCCCCTCTGCCAGCGGCAGCGGCATTGAACCGGAGGAAGAATACATGCTGCTGCGAATGTGATCATTCACTTGCATGCCGCCATCTGCCCATAACGGCCAGTTAATTGTAAACTGGCGTGTAATTGTCCCGTTTGTTCCACCTCCCTCCTGATGATTCAACAAAAGTCTGTCCATACAGCTGTTGGCCACAGCGTAATCAGCCTGCCCTTTGTTGCCTACAATGGCTGACAGGGAGGAAAACGCAACCGTGAACTCTGGTCTGAGATCATTTAAGGCCTGCTCCAGATTCCAGAGCCCATCCATTTTGGGCTTTAACACCTGCTCCAGGTCGGACAAAGGCTTTTGCAGCATCAACTGGTCTTTGGCAGTTCCTGCACAGTGAAATACCCCCGTGATTTCGCCATACTGATCCCGAATCTGCAGGACAGCCTGCTTCATCTCGGCCTGAACGGTTGTATCGGCCTGAATATACATGGCTTCTGCACCGTTGATTCTCAGCGGATTCAGTTTGCTCTGAATGTTCTCACTCAGCGGAGAACGCCCGACAAGAACCAGCTTGCATCTGCATTGACGGGAAAGATGCACGGCCAGCGCATACCCCAGCCCCCCCATGCCGCCGGTAATAACATAGACTCCGTCAGGCTTATAGTTTTTTTCCAATGCGGCCCCCGGAACAGGTATCTCCACCAGCTTGCGAACATGCCGCTGAAGGGAGTCTCCTTTGTACCATATGGAGACAGCGGACCCTGACGAGATGTTTTCGGCTTCGAGTCGAAGTTGACGAATTAACGTCTCATCCATGGAGCTTTCATGCAGATCCATTCTGATTAATTGAGCCCCAAAGACTGGAAGCTCCATCGCAGCTGTCTTTACCAGCCCTTCAAATCCGTGAATGTATCCTCCCGTGTCACGGGAATCCGACAGCACTTGAAGAACGATTCGTCTGCCCTCATTCGGGTGAATTGCTTTTGCCTGGATCATTCCGTATAACGCGGTTACCTTCTGGCGGTACAGATCAACGTCCATGGACAAATGATCAGGCAATTGATGAACCTCGTATATGTCAGATTGAAGCTCCAACTTGGCAGCAAGATCCGGATAATTGCCATAGAGAACAACTATCCGGTACGGGGTAAGATCGGACTGCAGCTCTTTTCCATCTGCTATCATGTGTCGGGCAGATTCAGCCTCATGGATATCCAGTGTTTTAATCCATTTAGGCTCATAACATACAGGTTCTCCTTTCCCCTCGATTTCTCTGGCTGTTGCTGGTATTTCCGAATGCGTTGCAGGTTGTTCATCAGTCGAATGACTGCTTTGAGCCGGGAGCGTATTCAAGTTCACACGTTCCGACACCGCGGCTGCCTCATTCCAGGCGTCGGAACAATGTGTGTATAGGTATTCGGTCAACGCCTGCACGGAAGAGTGCTCAAACAGCAGCGTTGGATAAAGCGCCATGTTCACCCGGTTTTCCAGCCGTTTCACGAGCTCAAGCAGATGCATGGAATCTAGTCCCTGCTCATAGAAGCCTGCATGCTCATCCACTGTCTCAGGTAAAATGTTCAGCATACGTGCGATTTCAGCTTTCACATAAGCCGAAATCGTGGTTCGGACCTGATCTTGTGAGCCCGCAGACAATTGAGTTGTCTTTGCCCATTCGGAACTTTCAGCTATGGCCGCTTTAGAAGCTGGTTTGTTGCTGCGTCCAGTTGTCATTGGGTTTGTCAGTCCGGTAATGGATGCGGCATGGCGAACCCTTTTTGCCTTCAAATGCACAAACTCCGCAAGCAATCTGCCCTCCCGATCCGTAACAGCAATGCTGCGGGAGATGATATCCCCACCGGAAAGATCACTTGGTGTTTGTTCGGTAAACGTGCGAATCTCAGCTGGAAAACGGTCGTATATAACAAATCGTTCAATCATGAACGGAATGTATGGCGGAACTTCTGCATCCAGACCGTCGACATGCCCCAGGCGGAAGGACGACCCGGCAAAGGTCGCCCCATCCAACAGGGCCACATGAGCGTGGAACTTGTCCAAATACTGCTCGGCCAGGCTACTCAGCTGGATATCCATCCACTCCATTTGGTCTTGTCTGTAGACTTCTCCGTTGTTTTTCATAAAGGAAAAATGTTGTATATCCGCCTGTCGGGCGAGCTGATAGATCTGATCCATATCCCATGTCTGAAGCCCGTCTGTGTCTTTGGAAGGTAGCGGTTGTGTATGCTGTAGAGGTTGTACAGGCTCCCTCCCTCCGAGCAAATACAGCTTGCATTCCATATTCAGCACATCAGATGAAGGCGGCTCACCGTCTTTTGGTACTTTGCGGCTATGAATCGTGACCTGACCCTCATCTACCTTCATGGACAATGTCAGCCTAATATCCACATCAAAATCGGTCGAAGTGACAATCGGCTGTGTAAACACGATATCCCGAAGTTCAATGGAGGTTGTACGCAGATGGCTGTTGCTCAGTCGATACACCATATCCAGCAGTACTACACCCGGAAGGGTGCAGACGCCGTGAACACGATGATCTCTCACGAAATAGTCGCTGTGGCGCAATCGCTGTAAAAATGATTCGGTTGCAGGCAATGTCATGATCCGCGTCACTCCCTTCTCATAGCTTGATAAAATCAAAAAAGCTTGATTGCTCCGAATGCTCCGATAGCTGTTGCATCGACGACGCAGCTGAAGCAATGGACGATGCCTCCACCGATTCCGTTGCCTTGACGGGTGGCCAGCAATACTTGCGTTGAAAAGGTGAATCAGAGAAACGAAGCGGCAGGCTTACCATACGTTCGGTAGGAATACCTTCGTTGCTTACAATAATGTGTGCGTTATTGCCTCCAAGTCCGAATGCACTAATGCCTGCACGCAGTAAGTCGCTGGGACCACTTCCCCATGGCTGGTGCTGCTGTACAATATAAAAAGGAGATTCCCTGAACTGGAACCGCGGATTGGGCTGGTCGCAGTGAATCGTCGGCGGAAGCTCGCGGTGAGCAAGCGAGAGCAATACCTTAATCAGGCTGGCAATGCCCGATGCGCTCAGCAGATGCCCGATATTGCTTTTGACACTGCCTACGCCGCAAAACTGGCGCTGATTTGTATATTTTGCAAAAACACCTGTCAAAGCCTTAAGTTCGATGGGATCACCAATTAGTGTCCCTGTTCCATGTGTTTCAATATAGCTGATGGTGGAAGGATGAATCCCTGCATTTAAAATCGCTTTTTCCAGCAATTCCTGCTGGGCTTCCGGGTTAGGTGTGGTAATGCCCATCGTTTGACCATCATTATTGATGGAGGTACCATCGATGACCCCATAGATCGCGTCCTGATCGGTGATGGCTGATGACAGCGGTTTAAGTAATACAACGCCGCAGCCTTCTCCCAGCCCGATGCCGTTTGCGTCCGCACTGAACGTTTTGCAACGAGAATCCGGAGATAATACGCTGGCAGCTCCAAGCATCTCGTAGGGCGCATCATCCAGCAGAATATCCACACCGCCCGCAAAAGCGAGATCGCATTCCCCATCCAACAGACTTCGTACAGCAAGATGAACTGCGGTAAGTGAACTGGAACAAGCGGTATCCACCACCATGTTGGGGCCTTTCAGATTATAAAAATGGGACAGATGTGCAGCGATAAAGTTTTGGCCGATGCCAACGATTGTATCTTTGGTGCTACCGCCCAGCTTGGACGAAAAGTTGCTCGCTCTGGAGCCAACAAATACGCCGGTCTGCGAATTCCATAAACGTTCCCGGCTGTATCCTGCGTCTGCGGCGGCCTCCACGCTCACTTCCAGCAGTTGGCGCTGGAGCGGATCGAGCTGTTCTGCCAGCGTATCTGTAATTCGGAAAAATGCCGGATCAAACTGCTCAATGTCCCGAATGAACGCCCCAAAGCGCTTGCTGGAAGCGAAAGTCCTATTGGTGCTACTACCTGTCAACCTCAAGCGTTCCGCCGGGATCTCGGTCATGCTATCTTTGCCCTTTTGCAGATTGGACCAGAATTGCGCCGGATTCTCGGCATCAGGAAAATGACAGGCGACCCCAACAATTGCGATTTTATCCGGTTTTTTGGTTTGCTCCGGCTTCGCTGGCTCTTCGTATGCTTCATCCACAGCATCATTCGATTCGATCAGTCCGGTGTGACCATCCATACCTTGTTCAGCACGTTGCACAGGAGGAGTGGAAGTCATTGAACGAACATCGGAAGGTTTTCCATTCGAATTTTCCGCCAACTTAGTGTTGGGTTCCATCAACAGGTCAGTCAAAGATTCGGGATAGATCCGAACCAGATGTTGTGCTAATTGGCGAAGTGTTGGGTGTTCAAGCAGCAGCGAAGGATCTGTTGCAACATGCTGCAGCTCCCGGTCCATGACCGTCAGAACCTGGACAAGCAGGATCGAATCCATTCCGTAATGCTGAAAAGGGGTATCTTCATCCAGCCGGGATTCATCCAATCTCAGTTCTTTTGCCATCAAAGCCTTAAGCCACCCCAGTGTCCTGTTCTGCAGCTCCGCCGGGAAGCTTGCGGTCATCCGCTCAGCCGGAAGTGGAATTAACGGAATGGATACCTGCTGTGCTTCACTTAACGATGCCTCTGCCTGATACTCCGCTTGTTGCTCTCCCTTGTGAACAGTTTGCGATGCAACTATAGCCGGCAGAATAACAGGTCCCCTGTTTTCCCGAATAATCCGATCCAGCCATAACATTCCTTCCGCATCGGTGATGCCGAGAAGGCCGCTCTGGCGATATGCTTCGCTTGTGACCTCACCAAAACCGGATTCCTCCCAGCTTGGCCACTGGATGCTGATGACCGGGAATGGAGAGATCGCACTTTCCCGGGATGCGGCTTCCGCAAAATAGTCCATATACGCGTTAGCCATCACATAATCGCTCTGTCCTGCTCCCAGTGAAGGCATCGCTGAGGACACAGAGGAAAACAGCACAAAGAAGCGCAGTCGCTCATGCCTGAACGCATGAAACAACGTATGCACCCCGCCTGTTTTTGGATCAAGCACCCGCTGCATGGCATCCGCCTGCTTGCGAATAAAAGCCGGATTGGCAGTATCCACGTTGCCAGCACAATGAATAACCCCTCCAATAGGACCCATTGAGCGCTTAACTCTGGCCAGTTCTGCCTGAATGGCGTTCTCGTTTGTAAGTGGGATATCCGTAACAAGCACCTCGGCCCCCAGTTGTTCGAGTTCCAACAAGGATCTGACTTTGGCGCCCATCGCAGTGTCATGGCTTGCATATACGTCCCATTCCTCCCGCTGAGGAATGGCTTCCCGTCCAGTCAACAACAGCCGCTTCACGTTGTGATGCTTCACGAAATGGCGAGCACATGCCATTCCAAGTCCGCGGGTACCTCCGGTAATCCACAACACCTGATTTGCTTCCAGGAAAGGTCGTTCCGGATCGATCCAAGATTCCATAACATCTTTGTTCATACCCGTCCCATAAGGCAACTCACGCATATAGGAACGCCAGCGTTTACCATCACGGTAGCATATCTCCGGTTCCCGATCTGTTTGCCGGAACTCTGTTGTAATACATTCTATCTTTGCCTCTTCCGATGCCGATGGATCAACATCCAGATGTCTGGATTGGATGCTTCGGTATTCGGATTGCAACATGCGGAACAGACCCGCACGAGAGGCGTGGGCCAGATTCACTTTCGAATTGCGGAACGACTCCAAGCCACAAGTCACCAACAGCAGCAGCATCCCCTCATGACCATGGACTTCAATGACGTCCTGCACAAGCTGCAACCATCCTGGCCGGATCTGTTCTTCGCAAGCATCATCAACAGTGGTCTGTTTCATGCATGCTGTCAGATCAATCAAACCTGTCAGTCCATGCTTTAAACGTTCCTCATCTTGGAGCCAATGGCGTCCCGGATCATTCAACTGTTCTTCATTCAAAACCACCGTATGTTTAAAATGTTCTGTTAATCTCGCAGCAAGGGCTGCTGAATCCCGATTGGCAAGGATCAGAATCATTCCAACAGGATCGCTTTCATCGGAGATGGGTGCAATGTCCGCAAGTTGCCAGTCTTTGTGATAAGCAGTCATTTGGCGCTCAGGAGTTGCTTCCTGAATTCCAGCAGATACAGCAGAGTTGAGACCATCCACATGTTCACGGATAACCGCTTCCTCAGGCAATTCAAACCAGCAGCGCTCCCGCTCAAAAGGATAACCAGGCAGACTAATTCGACGAGGCTGTCCTGTGGAGTATAGAACACTCCAGTCCGCTTGGATGCCTTTTACCCACAAATCCAGCACTTTGCCGTAAAGGCCTTCATTTAACCAACGGCTCACCACTTCGCCAAAATGCTCATCCATGGCCATTGCGGCCTGCACAGCCTGATAGGATTTTACATTTCCGAGGTACACTCCATCTATTCCATCTACTGTCTCGTTCGTGTTCTCATTTCCCAGGAAAAGTTGAAGACGTTCCTTCAACTCCTGAACGGATCGCACTACGAATCCGAGGCGCTCTTCCATCTCCTGTCTTCCAGTTTGAAGCGTAAATGCCAAGCGCTCCAGCAAACGTTCCGGTTCTTCCTCTGCTCCTGCGGTGAGATGCTTCTCATCCACAGCAGTGAGCAAACGTCTGGCTTGTTCCCTGAGAGCGGATCGGGTTCGCGCCGAGAGCACAATGATGACAGCTCCTCCTCTTGTTGCTTCGTTGAACGTTGCCCCCTCATGTGGATGGTAATGTGCTTCCTCAATAATCAGGTGGGCATTGGAACCACCCGCACCAAATGAAGACAGGCCGGCCCTGCGCGGAATCTGGACATGTTTGCCGTTTTCCATCCGCTGCAACGGCTTCCACGCCTCAGCGTCCCGCTGTACACGAAATGGGGTCTGCGCAAAGTCGATATGTGGATTGGCCGGGTCTGAATGCAGAGAGGGCACCAGTTGCCCATGTTTCAGCTGAAGCAAAATTTTAGTCAGTCCGGCAATACCCGCCGCACTTTCGGCGTGGCCAATGTTGGACTTTACGGACCCGAGAGCGCAAAACTGCTGCTGGTCCGTGGATTCTGCAAACGCTTTGCTCAGACCGGCAACCTCAATCGGATCACCAAGCGATGTACCTGTCCCGTGTGCCTCCACATAGGTAATGGTATCGGCGGAGATGTCCGCCTCAGCAATGGCTCTCCCTATGACACATGACTGTGCCGACGGATTGGGTACGGTATAGCCATTCGTTTTTCCACCGTGATTCAGTGCGCTGCCTTTAATAACCCCGTAGATATGATCTCCGTCTTCGATTGCCTTGTTGAGCGGCTTGAGAATGACTGCTCCGACACCCTCGCCAGGAACATAGCCATCCCCTTGTGCACCAAAGCTTTTGCATCGGCCTTCGCTTGAAAGGAAGCCACCTTGGTTCAGTAAAATATACTTGTTTGGATGAATCGATACGTTGACACCACCCGCCACCGCCACCTCGCATTCCTTCAATATAAGACTCTGGCAGGCCAGATGAATCGCAGTCAAGGAAGAGGAGCACATCGTATCAACAGCCATGCTTGGCCCATTGAAATTGCAATAATACGATATTCGGTTGGCGATGGATGCCGGATTGCCACTTAAAGCGATGGACGAATCTCCCATGGCCTGAGCCTGGGCGGCGTACAGCTGGTATTCTTCGTACATGACTCCAACATATACGCCAACCCTGTTTCCCCAAGTATCTCCGGTTGCGGAAGCCAGACCCTCCGGTGTATACCCCGCATCCTCAATCGCTTCATACGCCGTTTCCAGGAACAGCCGCTCCTGCGGATCCATCATCTGTGCTTCTCTGGGCGAGATTTGGAAAAACAAGGGGTCAAAACGATCCACGCCCTGGAGGAAGCCTCCCCACTTGCTGCCAGGCTTCGGTGAATTAGGGTCCGCATGGTGCATATGTAGCCTGTAATCCCAGCGATCCAACGGAATTTCAGTGACACTGTCCCTGCCCTGCATCAAGTTTTCCCAAAATTGTTCCAGATCGTCCGCCTCGGGATAACGTCCGGACAGGCCAATAATGGCGATATCCTTGGCAAGTGAACCCACTTGAGCATCTGCTGGTGCCAAGGGGCGCTGAACTGGACGATGGAATGCACGAAATGGAGGGTGTTGCAGACCAGATCGGGCATTTTTAGTCTTATTCGAACGCTCCTTACGTTCTTCATATGGCAGTGCAGGAACCGAAATCAGACGATTGACGGTATCGCGGTGGGTCTTGATCAGATATCCACTTAACTCTTTGAGCGTCTGATATTCAAAAAGAAGTGTTTTGGACAACGGCCCGAAAGTACCCTCGAGCTGATCCGTCAATTGGGTAATGCTAATCGAGTCTATACCATACTCTTCCAGTCGGGCGTGGCTTACAATTTGATCTGTGGGCACTTTGAGTACCGCGGATAAGGCCCTTTTCAGAAAAGTATCCAATGCCTCCGCCAGTATATTGTCTGCTGCTGTGGTCTGCGCGTGCTTCAGCAAACGATCCGTTGGCAGGCTGGTTTGACTTGTACGCGGTAATGGTACGCTCTCAGGATCTAACGGTGCTGACGGGAAAGCGCTGGGGTATCGTTGGCTCAGAAATGTGGAAGCAGATTGCAGCGTTGGATATTCCACAAACAGAACATGACTCAGATCCAGCCCACATTGCTCGTTCAACCTTTGGGCCAAGAGCGTTAATTGAGGCTGGTCCAGTCCGCATTCAAGCCAATCCGCTTCGCGGCTAATCTCATCTGGTCCCACACCAAGCAGTTCCGCAGCCAATTTTTGCAGCACAGACATGGCATCTGCTTCTGAAACGAATGGGGTATCCCGCGTTGCACGGTTCATATTCCAACGTGACTCCAGGCTGGAAATCAGCTTCGGAATATCTCCTTGTACCCCAATGATTTCACATTCAGTTGACTGAAAACCTCTGTAAAGCAGCATAATACCTGCTTCGATATCCAGTGGACGCATTCCCGTACTTTCCCATAACCCCTTCTCTTCAGCAGGGCTTAAATGCATGCCGCCATCTTTCCATAACGGCCAGTGGATGGCCAGGGTTCTTCCTTGCCGTTTACCGGCAAGCATTAATTGATGACGATACTGTGCATAGCTGCCCATATATCCGTTGGCTGCAGCGTAATCGCATTGGCCCGGATTTCCATATACACCCGACATGGAGGAAAACAGGATAAAAAAGTCCAGCTTCATCGCCCGGGTTGCTTCATCCAGATGAAAGGTGCCAGCAACTTTCGGAGCAAGCACCTTCTCCATTTCGGCTTTTGTTTTGTTCAAGATGTACTGATCTCCCGTTAAACCTGCGCTATGGATGATTCCATCCAGACGGCCGAAGCTATGCTGAATATAAGCAACAAGCTCTGATGTATCTTTTTCGCGGGATATATCCCCTTGGCGATAGATGATCGTGGTGCCATTTGTTTTCAAGGGTTCCCACGCTTGCTCCTGATTCGCTGATATGTCCGATCTACCTGTCAAAATCAGCGTTGCGTTGACTACCTTAGAGGCAATCTCACGGGCAAAAATATGGCCCAGGCCACCTGCCCCTCCTGTAATCAGGTACACCCCGCCATTCTTCCAAGGCATGGCATCCGTCTCGGCAGGCAGATGGAGGGCTTTCCAGTGAAGCACTTGTCGTTGTGGGCCTTGGTAGCCGATACATACATGCTCAGACTCCCGGTTGGCCTTTATTAGTTCGGCAGCACGCTTGGCATTACGCGGTTCTCGAGGCCGGTTCTTCGATTCTGAATACCCCTCTCCCTCTTCCATATCTTCAATGAACTGAACATGAATTCGGGGATTTTCCAGTGCCGCGGTTCGCAGCAATCCTGTTAATCCGCTATACAGCTGAAAATGATTTTCACGGCTGTACAGCAACTGAATAAGCACATTCTCGGCATTGGATGAACTGCTCACCAGTTGTTGAAGTACGTGGAGAACCTGGGTTGAAGCAGACGCAAAACGTTGGGAACTTGCACTAACGTTGTTAATTTCAGCAACCTTTTCAGGTCCAAGCGCTACGATCTCCGTTGGTATTTGCTCTCGTTTCAGTCTTTCCTTTATTTCCTCCGCCAGTTCGGCCCAAGGTTCAGCCAGCATTACGATATGCCTGTCATAAGGGTGGTTCCACTCATTCAGGGCAGCGGCGTTTTTTTCCCAACGAGGTACCAACATGGCCGTTTCCCACCCATGCGGCTCATCCCCCGGGACTATACCGCTGTTCAAGGCTCTGCAACTAAGTCCCTGAATAAGAACACATGGAACCCCGGTACTGGAGAACAAATCAATATCCAGCTTAGGCATGTCATCCGCAGCGCATGAAGCGGAATCAGAGCTGTAACGCACATGAGACCACATTTCTTCAGTGCAGGAGCCCAGAACCTGAATTTCATCCATGGCATAGGGAATCGGCAGCAAAGAATTTGCGTTTTCCAACTCTTTGCCTTCTTCTCCCTCCTTGTCCTCCATCCACAGTCCGATCGCGGATTGCAATGCCCCGTCCAGGATGGCCGGATGCAGAACATAGGATTGCATTTCATGTTTTAGTATAGAAGGCAGTCGAAGCTGTCCTAACACCTCGTTATCTCCCACGTGTACCTCAACCAACAACCGATGGGCGAGTCCATAGTTGAGACCACCTTGTTCGTAAATTTTGTAGCATTGATCCGCAGTTAATCGTTTAGTATTGCAACGTGCCTTTATCTCGTCCGGATCAATCGTCGTTGCTGCTACAAGCTCGGGTTCCAGTGAAACGATGCTGGCATAACCGCTGCTGTGCACCTTTTCGCCCGATCCATCCGAAGACATCCCGCTGTACATTTCATATTGAATAGGCTGCTCCTCTAGTGAGGCATGTAATCGAATATGCAGAGGCACCGGAGTGTCCCTGACAACAAGAGGACGCATCCACACATGGTTTTTCAAGATAACTGCAACATTCTCTCCTTGCTGCTCGCCTAGAGCATCGCTGACTGCAGTATGCGCCATTTCAAGGTAGGCCGCACCGGGTAGAATCCGCTCTTGTCCGATCCGATGATCATTCAGGTAAAATTCCTGGCCGGTCAGAACCGTCACGTATTTTTGTTCCGACAAGTTGGATTTATTCTCGTGAAGCAGTGGATGAATAAAAGGAATATGACCGGCGTATCCGTTATGGGAAGAATCCCCCTTCATCTGGAACTCCGCAGAAGGTTCACCAGAGACCCAATACCGTTCTTTGGCAAATGGATACGTAGGCAGGCTGATCTTGCAGTGCCTGAATCCGTTATGGAGCAAGTTCCAGTCCACATTCAGACCTTTCACCCAAAACTCCAGTAATTTTCCGAACTTGCGTTTGGCAATCCAGTTCATCAGTGTATGGCTCATGTCTGCATCGGTTGAGAGTATGGATAGCGGCTGTTGTGCATCGCCTGCATATCCCACATACATGTCGTCCATATCCTGATCTCCCGAACAGTAGCTTTCCAGTTTTGAGCTCAGTTCCTGTAGCGAACCTGTCACGATGCCAAGGCGCATGTTCATCATCTCACGTCCGGTTTGCAGCGTATAAGCAATGCTCGTCAATTGTTCCTCTTGATATCGATTGGATCGCAGAGCTGTTAACATGCGTTCGCACAATTCACGAAGCTGCTCTTCATTCCGGGCTGACAAAACGATAAGCGCCTGCTGTTTAGCTGGTTTATCCTGCTCAGCCAGCAACATATCTGACTGCTCAGGACAATACTCCTGCACAATGATATGGGCATTGGAACCCCCGGCACCAAATGAAGAAATTCCCGCAATCCGCGGCACTTCCCGTGTAGAGTCTCCTGAACCAATCGTTTTTCTGTCCCAGTCACTTAATTGCTTCTGCACTGCAAAAGGTGTCTTGTCGAACTGAATGTGTGGATTAGGCGGGTCCGCATGAATGGAAGGAACCAGCTGCCGATGCTGCATCTGCAAAAGGACCTTGGTCAGACCTGCAATGCCTGCTGCACTTTCGCAATGACCAATATTCGATTTGGCTGAGCCAATGGCACATTTGCTGTCCGTTGCTCTTCCTTTCCTAAATGCCTGGGTTAATCCTGTAATTTCGATGGGATCTCCCAGTGAGGTGCCTGTCCCATGAGCTTCGATATAGCTGATGTCCGCAATGTCGATTCCTGCCTCCGCGACAGCTGTTTCAATAACCTCTGCCTGTCTGGCTGGATTGGGAACCGTATAACCGTTCGTTTTGCCGCCGTGGTTAACGGCAGTTCCTTTAATGACGCCATAGATATGATCACCGTCGGCTATGGCACGGCCTAGAGGTTTGAGCATCACAGCCCCTACACCTTCTCCGGGGACGTAACCGTCACCGCCTTCACCGAAGCTTTCGCAGCGACCTTTCGAAGACAGGAATTGCCCCTGTGTTAACATCACATATTTATTGGGGTGAACAGATACATTAACGCCTCCGGCGATTGCGGTTAGGCATTCTTTTTTACTCAGACTCTGACAGGCCAGATGAATGGCAGTGAGAGACGAGGAGCACATGGTATCTACTACCATGCTAGGCCCATGAAAATTACAAAAGTACGAGACACGATTGGCAATGGAAGCCGGATTACCGTTTAATGCAAAGGGCTCTTTACCCGCAATCCTGGCTTCAGCGCCATAGAGCTGATACTCCTGATACATGACTCCTGCGAACACACCGACATTCCCCATCTGATCCGGGGGGGCATCTGGACCTGCGGCCTGTTCGCGGGTATATCCCGCATCCTGAAGGGTCTCGTACACACATTCCAGAAACAGTCGCTCCTGTGGATCAATTCGTTCAGCTTCCTTCGGAGAAATCTGAAAAAAGAGTGGATCAAAACGATCCACTCCATCCAAAAATCCACCCCATTTTCCAGAATATTTTCCTTTACTGCCATTCATCTCGGTATGAATCCGGTAATCCCAGCGATCTTCCGGTATTTCGGTGATGCAGTCCTTCCCAAATTTGAGGTTCTCCCAGAACTGATTCAGATTACTAGACTTCGGATATCGTCCAGACATGCCAATGATGGCGATGTCCAGAGATTTGCTGTGCAGATGTTCTTCGCTAGTCGATTCTCCGCTTGCGCTGATCGCTGCTGGAATTCTTCTCCGCGAGCCAGCAGATCGCTGGCGTTTATCGAACGAATTCAGGCTTTCAGACTTCCGTATTGTGCTGGACTCCAGCTCTGAAGTACGGAGTTGTACGTCTGGTTTGCTTTTTGCCTGCACCCCTGTGAGCTGCTCCAGTCGTTCCCGGTGATGGCTCATGAAATACCCGGCAAGCTCCGCTATATTTTGGTATTCATAGAACAATGTCTTGGACAGCGGACCAAATTGCTGTTCCAATTGATCCGTCAATTTCATCACCATCACGGAATCAATGCCATAGTTCTCCAGAGGCGCATGTGCGTCGATCTGCCGTTCCGGCAGCATAAGGCTAGAGGACAATATTTTTTTGACATAACGAATGGCTTTTTCGTTGATATCGTCCTCTCTCTCTTCATGGAGCGTCTCTTTCAAGCTCGACTCCTGTTCTCCAGATCCGGACAACAGCCTTTGCAGCTGCTCCGCTGCCTGCTGATCGCTGAGCTTTCCTTGCCGAATCTTTCGATACAATGTGGACAGTTGGTCTTCCAAAGCGATCACCTCCTTAAAGAAAAACGTCAATCGATATCATTGCTGAAAAAGTTAATCCGCATTTCGCAAAAGTCTTAAAAATCGGCTTGGAAGCAAGCAAAGCAATTACCACTACTTGAGATGCATTAGCTGATCAAGGGTACATTCGCCGCTGCGAATTTTCTTTACAAGGTGGAGGTAATTCTCGTCATCGGAACGGTTGTATGCTTCCTTCGTATTCATAATCGGTGCTGTTCCGGAAATACCCATGAAGCTTCGTATTTGATCAGCCTCCCCCTGCATAACGACTACAGGTGACCTTCTCTCATGCAGTGTCTGCTGGAGAGATCGCATCGCATTTGTACGCTCCAGTGGAGCCGCTCCTGATATTCGCTCCATGTTCTGTCTCACATGATCATTCATATGCATACCGCCCTCTTCCCACAAGGGCCAATTAATGGCGAGTGTAAACCCGTGACGTTCTCCCTGCTGGACACGTTCATTGCGGTATTCGGAATATTCGTCCATAAACGCATTCGCTGCCGCATAATCGGCTTGACCCACATTGCCATGTACCCCGGCTAGCGAGGAAAATAATACAAAAAAGTCCAGCTTGAAATACTGGCTTGCTTCATCTAAATGAACCGTTCCAGCGACTTTTGGAGCCAGCACCTGCTCGATGTCATCAAGCTCCTTTCGGATCATATAGCTGTCGCGAATTAGGCCTGCATTATGAATAATTCCATGCAATTCGCCGTAGTTTCGGTTGATTTCCAGCATCAGTTCATCTACTGCTTCCCTCTTCGAGACATCCGAACGCCGATAGATGACCTCTGCCCCCAGCTGTTCCAGCAACGCCATTCGCTGGTGATCTGATTCATCCGGTTCCGAGCGCCCCGTAAGGATAAGCACGGGATGTTCCGCCTGCTCGGCGATATGCTCCGCTATGATAGATCCGATTGCTCCCAGACCACCTGTAATCAGATAGACGCCTCGATTTTTCCAAGGCAGCTCGACAAAGGATGAATGTGAAGATCCGACCTCTTTCCACAATGATGTATATCTTTTATCGTTCTGATAGCGGATATGTGTGTCGCCAGCGCTTTGACTGCTTTCCGTTAGAATCTGCACCACTCGTTCGGTGCTCTGAAGATCATCTGCTTCAATGATTTGAATGATGATTTTCGGATTTTCCAATTCAGCCGTTTTCAGCAAGGCAGATAATCCTCCGAATAAGTTGTACTGTGCCCGCTTGGCAACCAGCAGTTGAATGAGTACAGCACCTTCCGGTCTAGCTTTGAGCAACTGTTGCACATAACGATAGGCCTTTTTGACAGCAAACAAGTATTGCTCATCCATCAAGTCGGAATGACCAGCCCGATCCGCCGGGTATGGACCAAGGGATACATACTGCACATTCGGAAGGTTGGCAGCCAAGACGTGTTCCTGCTCTGTCCAAGGGCCGGATAACATGACGATATGACGGCTGTATACCACCTCAGGCACAACTACCGCTTCCTGCTCCTTCCACTCTTTTGCAAACATCAGTGTTTGTGATTCGTTTGGAGATGATATTTTCCCCATGTGAATCTCTCCCTTCAATGGTTTGCTGGTGAAGCCCTCGAATTGCACACATACATTTCCTTCTTCATCACACAAGTCGATGTCCAGCTTTTGCAGTGAATAAGATGGTTTATGTCCCTTACTGTAGCGAATATAAGCCCACATGTGGGCTGTGCAAGGACGGCGGAAAACGACTCGCTCCAGTGCAAAAGGAAGCAGCGGACTTGGACTTGTTTGCAGTCTGGGTTCACCAGGCATCGAATGTGCAAGCAGCAATCCAATGGCGGACTGCAAAGCCGCATCTGCCATGGACGGATGCAGGACGAAGTCACGAGCGGAGTCCCTTACCCGGGCAGGCAGAGCAAGTTTGGCCAGCACCGCGTTTTCTCCCGTGTAGACTGTTTCGATCCCTCGCATGGCTGTGCCATAATGCAGTCCCATCTGTTCAAATGCCTGATAGCATTCATCCGCTGTCCACGGTTTGATGCATTTGTTTCGTATTTCTGCCAGATTCAGCCTTAAGTCTTGAGATTCGGCTTTCAGCAAAGCCAAACCCTGACTGTGCAGCAACTGGGCTGACGCATCTTGAGTGTAGACTTCATAGTGAATGTCTCCCTGCTCTTCCGTATACAAACGCACATGAACGTCGGTAGCCTGAGCGGCGATTATCACGGGTCTGCCCCAGATGATATTTTCCAGCACAATCACCTCTGGTAGGGAATCAGCATGTTCTATAGAGCGTTTCACAGCCTCGCGAGCCATTTCCAAATAGGCAACTCCCGGAAGTACCCGATAGGTTCCGACCTGATGGTCTGACAGGAAAAATTCATCACCGCTAAACCGTGAGGTGAAGCGCTGCTCCGATAACAGGGATGTATTATGGTGAAGCGTCGGATGAAGCATAATGGTATTTCGGGAATCTGCCTCAGTGGTATTAGCAACAGACAGCAACATTCTCTTAGCGTCAGGCAGCCAATATTTTTCCCGCTCAAACGGATAGGTAGGCAGACTCATTTTGCCTGGCGTAATTGCACCATATATTTGCTTCCAGTCCAACTTCGCGCCATTCACCCATAATTCCAGCAATCGATCCACGTTAACTTGTATCATCGCCAGTCTGACATCCTCAGAAGCAGGTTTGTTCGCTTCTTGCTCGGTGTCTAAAGGAGTATACGAGGTTCGATTAACCCGTCCTCTGTATATCCCGGGAATGGCTTGTTTTAACTTTCCGGTTTGAATGGTAACCAGTCTAGCGATCAGTTCAGGTATCGTGTTTGCTGTAAAAGCCAAACGTTCCTCCATTGCCTCTCTGCCGGTTTGAAGTGTATAGGCCAGGTTGGCTAGCATCTGATCATCGAATGTTCGGCGGCTAATATATAGTAGAAGTTTCTCCGCCACAGCAACCAGCCTTTCTTCATTTCGGGCAGACAAAACGATCATTACCGGTTGCTCCGACTTACGTTCGGTCCTGCCAGAAGAGCTTTTTATCACAGGAAAAGAAGGCTGAGCATGAGCAGGAATGTATTCTTCAACGATTACATGAGCATTTGCGCCCCCAGCGCCAAATGAGGATACACCAGCAATGCGCGGTATTTCCCGCATCTGTCCGTCCACCTCAACCATCGGTCTTGACCAATCACTCGCCCTCTGCTGTACGATAAACGGCGTGTTTTTGAAGTCGATTTCCCTGTTCAACTCTTCGGCATGCAGGCTGGGTGCAATCTGACCATGTTTCAACTGAAGAATAATCTTGGTAAGTCCGCCAATTCCAGCAGCCGATTCCATATGTCCAACGTTGCTTTTCAGTGACCCAATGGAACAGTATCCTTTATCCTGCGTATCCTGGCGGAACGCTCGGGCAAGTCCGGCCATTTCAATCGGATCGCCCAGGCTTGTCCCGGTTCCATGAGCCTCGATATAGCTGATCCAGCGGGCGTCAATGCCTGCCTTGTTGATCGTCTCCCGAACCAGGTCTCCCTGGGCTGCAGGATTGGGGACCATATACCCATTTGTCTTGCCACCGTGGTTAATGTGGGTTCCGCGGATGACGGCATGGATCTGATCCCCATCTTCAACGGCTTTGGACAGTTGTTTCAGGATAACCACCCCGACGCCTTCCCCGGGTACAAAACCGTCTGCCTCCTGAGCGAAGCTTTTGCATTTACCGTCCGCTGCCAGCATCTGCTGGGCACACAAGGCAACATAGCTTGAAGGATGCAGATACAGGTTCACCCCGCCTGCAATCGCTGCCTCACATTCACCGCGGCGAATGCTTTCACATGCTGCATGGATAGCCGTGAGTGAAGAGGAGCACATCGTATCCACCGGCATGCTGGGACCATGGAGGTTTAGCAAATAGGAAACCCGGTTTGCAACGGAACTGAACGAGGTCTGCGGGAACCATTCACTGCCTTCATTCCATAGTGGCGGGCCGTAGAGGTTGAAACCACTTTTGGTAATGCCAGCAAACACCCCTACTTTGCCATTGTACTGTCGATCCATCTGTTCCCTTGTATAGCCCGAGTCTTCAAGCGCTTCCCATACGGTTTGCAAAAAGAGCCTTTCCTGTGGGTCCATGTTCATGACCTCTCGTGGAGAGAGCTGGAAGAACAGCGGATCAAAATCGGCGTATCCTTCAATGAAGCCGCCCCATTTGCTGTAGCTTTTGCCTTTGCGCGCGGCTTCCTTGCGATCCGGTTCATAGAATCCTTCAAGTGACCAGCGTTCTTCCGGAATTTCCGTGATGCAGTCCTTGCCTGCAATCAGGTTGTCCCAGAACTGTTCCAGATTATCTGCCTGCGGATATTTGCCGCTGATGCCAATAATGGCAATCGGTTCATTGGTAGCCAAGTGGAGAGCTGCCGTGATGGGTACAGGCTTTACCGGATCTAAAACGGGCTCCTGCATCGTCCTTTCCACTGCTGATACGGTTGGCTGAATAAGGGATTCGTGCGTTTGTTCAGGCTCTTTTTCCGGCAGATTCGGTAGAGCCGCCGCCAACAGCTTCTGTCTGTGCTGTTTCATAAAATAATGAATTAATGATGCAAGTGTTTTGTGCTCAAAAAACAGCGTGGTGTTTACGCCGTCAAAATGTTTGCGCAACTGATTTGTCAGTTGAACAATCAGGATGGAATCGATGCCGTAAGCCTCCAACGGTTCGGACTCATCAATGTGTTCAGGTGACATTCGAATAACCTCTCCGACCAGACGTTTGAAAAATGTCAGGCTGGCCTGCCACATCTGATCGGAATCCAGTTCTGACTCTGACTGTGACAGTTGTTCTGTCTGCATTTTGTCCATGTTCATGACCGATATGTTTTCAGAAGTAATCGGCTCATGATTGGACCTGGCCTCCGGCGAAGGTATGACCATGGATATATATCCGTCGCTGAAGGCGGTGATGATCTGCTGCCCAAGGCTCTCACCTGGTTCAGCTGGCAGCATTGCCTGTCCAAACCCGGCTTCTTGTAGCGTCTTCTGCCACTGCTGCTTGCCAAGAATAGGGGAGCCCCCGATACGGATATCATCATCTTCATAGAGCCACCAGCCTTCCAGCAAACCAAATGTCAGGTGGCTAAACAGTGAGCTGTGGGTCAATTCATTCAGCAGAAGCAGGCCGTTTTGTTTTAACAGATGGTGTACGTGACCCAAGGTGCGTCTGATGTTCCGGGTAGCATGAAGAACATTGGCTGCGATGACCAGATCATAACTCCCCAGATCGTAAGATTGATCGGCAGGAGGTTTTTCGATATCCATCAGGGTGCAGTTCAGATAAGGGTGATTTTCCCCATAGGTTTTTTCTCCATATAGCAGGAATGCTCTCGAGATGTCCGTGTATGCATACTCTGCAATAGAGGAGGCAAAAGGTTTTATCCGCTCAAGCACCTTTTCGGTCGTTCCTCCTGTCCCGGCACCGATTTCAAGAATACGCAAGCCGGCCTTTGAATTGGATTCAAGTCGCTCGGCGAGGTACGCTGCGACGGTATCGGCAAGTATTTCGTTGAAATAGTCTGCTGCTGAATTATGCTTGTAAATGTTCTGCACCATATCCATTGCTCCGTCGGGGAACATGATATTGGTCGCAGCCAGCTCTCCTCTGACAATCTCCGGCAGGCTGCGTATCATCTGGTCGACTAACTTAACCTGAGGCGCAAAATCCGGGTCCAGCAGCCAGTGCTTCATACGCTGCTCCCATGCCGACCACATCGAGTCAGAAACAAGAGACTGTTTCGACAAGGTATACTGCTCTATACGCTTTTTGCTTTCCTTCATCCAGCGATCATAGATGGCAACAGGACGGTTTGTCGAATCAGCTGAGGCCATCTGCTGCAACTGAATCGACAGCAGTCCGGCCAGCATCGACTCGAATTCATCGTTAAAGGCGACCCACTTTTGTTGAATCGGCTTCACGTTGAGTTGTTGCCCAGAAATTCGATTCATGAGCTGATGGCGTCCTACTTGCTTTGCTTCAGGCGCAACCATAAACATACGATCAGACGCTGTGCCTTCCACTGCCCCTGGTTTGTCCGTCTGAATGAACGCCAGTTGATGCTTGCCTCCTGCCATCAGCAGTTCCAGCGCCCGCATGGCATCCTCAGGATGTATGGAGCCAATTCCCGACTGATTCAGTCTTTGCTTGAAAGTGGCAGGCACCTGACTGGCGATACCGGTCTCAGCCCAGTACCCCCAATTCATCACTTTTACAGGGAATTTCCAGGCTTGTGCTGCAGCGCTCATGCCATCGATAAAGGCACATCCGGCGGCATATCCAGCTTGCCCAGCTGGTGTGGTGAACGAGCTCATGGAGGAGAAAAACAGCATGAAATCCAGAGGCTCCTGTCCAAAAACGTTCATCATATTCACACTGGCATCCAGCTTGGATGACAATACATTGCGGAAATAATCTGGAGTCATCTGAGACAGACTTTGATCCATCAGGCCTACCGCAGCATGCACAACCCCGTGAATGGCTGGTACCAATGATCTGATCTGGCGGTATGCCTCCTGCAAGCTGTGCTTGTCGGCTGCATCCGCAGAAATATACAGCGGTTCGGTTCCCAATTCGCCAAGGCGTCTGCATAGCTCTCCGATCCGTGCATCGACAGATCTTCGGCCAATCCAGATAAGCCGCGCCTGATAGCGCCGAATCATATATTCACTCCATGCTTCCCCAATGCCGCCCGCACCGCCAATAACGACGTAGACGCCATTTTTTCTAAATGCTTCATGCGTGTCACCTGTAGAGCAGACGTTCACCAGTACACTTTCATACCCTTTTCCATTCCGCCAGGCGCGCGTATTCCCATCCCATATCCCTGGAAAATGGCATTCGGGATGCGCTCCGATGTCATGGACATCATCCGCATCCAGATGGCAGACCCTCCAATCCGGCATTTCTTTGGCGAGGGAACCTGTAAGTCCGCTAATTCCGGCGTGCGCAGGATAGATCGTTTCTCCAGCCGATACGTTGCAGGCCTTCTCCGTTATGATGGTCAGATCGAGTCTGCGTGCGTCGTAGCCCAGATTCAACAAGACTTTAATAAGGAGAAATGTCTGAAACAATCCCTGGTTCTGCTCGTTGATCACTTCCGCAGCATGCTCCGGCCCCTGAACGATGCTTGAGGGCGGTACAATCCAGATCAGACGGCTGATTACGCCATGGCGCTTTAACTCGAGTTCCAGTTTTGTTTCTGGTGCATCCCCTTCAACCGTAATAAGTCGCAGGCCGGGATGCCATTGCTGAATAACGTCCTGCTGCCTCGACGTCCCGCCTACGATAATCCCCGAACTACCGAAAGACATGGACATAGGTTCGGTTACATCGGGATTGGTCGATACTTCTCTCCAACTTGGCGCATAAGTCATCGCTCCCGAGAGCGGAATTGGTGTCAGTGTCTGCTTCTCCGAGGTGGCGTAAGCTATTGTTTCATCCGGTAGTGGCTTCGCAAATGTATTGGACTCTTCCTGAATAACATCGGATGGTTCCCCGGGGTACGGTCTGTGCAAAATCGTCAGCCCTCTAAGTTGCAGGACTATTGTTCCCTGGTCGTCACACAGATCGATCTGCACTTTGCTAGCCGTTCCGGAAGAATCCTGTCCTGGCAAAAGACGCACCCATGCCCAGACGGAATCCGGGCAGTCTCGATAGATTACAGCCTGATCCAAGGAAAAAGGGGTAACTCCGCCTTCCTTGAATTGCGGCAATCCGATGCATGCCTGTATAGCTGAATCCACCAGAGCCGGATGCAGTCCGTACTCCTCAGCCGTGGATGCAAGAGACGGCGGTAGTTTTAACTGTGCGATGACTTGTCCCTCTCCGATATGAAGACGCTGAATCCCCTGATGACCCGGTCCATAATACAGGCCGGACTGCTCAAAGAAACGATAACATTCAGCTGCCGTCATCGTTTGTTTTCCACATTGCAACAGCAAGGATTCCAGATTGATCGTTGGATAGGATGAGGTTTGACGAGTGGACGTCGAAATCGTTCCTAAATGATGTACATTTCGTTTGGATGGTTCGGATCTTACGGATCTCGGATTGTTTTCCCCGCTGGTTATTTCATAACGGATCTCCCCCGCATCCAGCGGAGTTAATCTCAATTCCGCCTGTAACCTGCCCGGTGTGACTGAATGCAGTTCCATCCCCAGCGGCACAGTCCAGTAGATGTCGTGAAAAACGATGACCCTGTCCTGCCGGGATGTATCTGTCGGAATAACCTGTTCCACCGCTGCCCGGGCCATTTCGAGGCAGGCGGCCCCTGGCATGATTTTACGATTGTGAATGACATGATCGTTTAGAAAAAATTCCTGTCCGCTCCACTCTGAACTGAAACGAATCCCTTGCAGATCCGATGTATTTCGCTGGAGAAGCGGGTGAAGATAAGATGTCGGTACAGGTTGTCCTGATTCTCGCTCCTTCTGTTCAGGCACCCAATAACGTTCTGTGGCAAACGGATAAGTGGGCAGGCTGATTCGCTGGGGTGTCCTTTCCGTGTAACCTTCAGACCACGGAACATCCAGACCTTTCACCCAAAGATCCAGCAGCTGTCCATACTTGCGTTTGCGGACCCAGCTTTTTACCGTTTCCTGCATATCGGCATCCTCTGCCAGTGCAGCGATCGAAGCTCTGTGGGACTTTATTTTGCCGAGATAGATGTTTTCGGCTTTCTCGGGATCATGAATATAAGCGTCCAGCCGGTCTTCTATTTCAGCAATGGAAGTTGCCACCAAAGCCAGTCGCTCTTCCATCGCCGCACGCCCCGTCTGAAGTGTGTATGCGAGCTGAGGCAGATGACAATCCTCATAGCGTCTCGATTGCAACGCCGCCAGCAATTGCCGAGCCTGCTCCTGAAGTCTTTTTTCGGTTTTGGCTGACAGTACGATGCATACCGAAGTAGCTTTGTTCATTGAGTCCTCGTGAGATAGATGTTGGGTCCGATCAGAATTGGCTACCGATTCAGCCGGAATATACTCTTCAAGCAGCACATGTGCGTTTACACCTCCGAATCCGAAGGAACTCACTCCTGCACGTCTTGGCAGCTTTCTGCCGGCAGAGTCATTGAGCGCTTCCCATGACTTGTTCTCATCAACGATGTAAAAAGGACTTCCTTCCAATTTAATGTAAGGGTTAGGTCTCTCATAATGAACTGTTTTCACAAGCGTTTTGTATTTCATTTGCAGCAGTACCTTAATGACCCCGGCAATGCCCGCAGCAAGCTCCAGATGTCCAATGTTGGTTTTGATGGAGCCCAGTCCGCAGGAAACTGAAGTTGTCAGATTGGGTTCCGCAGTTGCAAGAGTCTCCTGGAACGCGATCTTCAAGCCATTAATTTCAATAGGATCACCAAGTGGCGTGCCTGTTCCGTGAGCCTCAATGTATCCTATGGTAGAAGGGTGCACACCAGCCTTTGAATATACGGATTTAATCAAGTCGGCCTGTGCTCGCGGATTCGGTGCGGTGAGTGATGCGGCCCGTCCACCGTGATTTTCATCCGTAGCACGAATCAGACCATATATGTGATCACCTGCTTGCTCAGCGGCCCGTAACCCTTTCAAAAAAATCATGCCAACGCCTTCTCCGCGTACATATCCGTTAACCTCATCGGAGAACGTTTTACAACGTCCATCTGGACTCAGCATACCTGCTTTATTGAAACTGATATGATAGTCCGGGTCCAGAATGGTATTAACTCCACCCACGATAGCAGTATCACAGTCTCCATTTCGTATCGCCTGAACAGCCCTGTGAAGTGCCACCAGCGAACTGGAGCAAGCCGTTTCCACAGGTTCACTTGGACCGTGTACATTCAGGAAAAAGCTCATTCGGTTAGGACCTACGGAAGCCACATGGCCTGTCGAAGTATATCCTTCGATTATGGTATCCGCCTGTGCCAACAGACGATGATACCCGCTGCTCGCAGTGCCAACAAAGATGCCCATTCTTGAACCGGACAAGCTTGGTGGTGCATAGCCCGCATCTTCAATTGCTTTCCAGGCATACATCATCAAAAGCCGCTGCTGCGGGTCCATCAATTCCGCTTCACGCGGGGAAATGCCAAAGAAGCCAGGATCAAAGTCGGCGACACCCTCCATAAATCCGCCCCATTTGATGTTGGTTTTGTTGTGAGCCTGATCGGGATCTCCATAATAGGCTCTCCAATCCCACCGATCCGGTGGAATTTCCGAGATGCAATCCCGTCCCTGAAGCAGGTTATTCCATAAGGCATCAATGTCCTTTGCCATTGGGAAACGGCCGCTCATGCCAATAATAGCGATGGGTTCCGGTGCCTTATGATTTTGATGATCGGATTCAGCCAGGCTGGATTCTCGATGGCGTTCGGAGGATATTATTGAACCTCCCATTTGCTCTTTCTGCTCAGAGGAATCTTTCGTTTGCTTCTCCTGTGATGAGTCATCAGTATGCAGTCCCTCGGTATCCATGTGCATCTCTGGAAAAAGTGCATCCCACTGTTTCGGATAGGCTCCGACAAGATGTCCTGTTAAAGACCTTAAGGTGGAGTGCTCAAAGAAAACAGTAGGTGTAAGTTTAAGCTCATAGTTCTCATTGAGAATACCGGCGAAATCGGTAAACGAAATGGAATCGAATCCATATTCGCCAAATTCCACATCTGGAAAGATGTCGGTCCGGTTTACCTGCAACAACTCAGACATATGATCCGTTAAAGCGTCTTGGACTTTGGAAACGAGCAGACGTTTTCGCTCATCCCCGGTTGGCCATGTTCGTTTTTGCGACTCGGGGACGTCGCTTGGGACGGCAACAGACGTCATGGATTGTGAAGGAGTTGTTGACACGTTCCATACCGATGGCTGATCCACCGAACCTGCGGAATCCGACATCACACCTGACAGAAATACGTCCGGCTCACCGTAAAAAGCCAACACTTGGGATGAACCGCTGTTCATGGCCATATGCAGCAATTTGATTCCGATAGAGGTGTCCATCGGGTGCATTCCCCATTGGCGGCGAATTTTCTGTTCCGCTACTGCCCCTGGTTGCATGCGTCCTTCCCTCCAGAGCGGCCAGTTGATTGCGAGCGTTGTGCCGTTACGCTGTCCGTTCCGAACCAGCCCATCTCGGTATGTGGCGTAGGCATCCATAAAGGCATTCGCACAGGCGTAATCCGCTTGACCCGGATTACCTGTCACAGCAGCCAATGAAGAGAACAGGACAAAAAAATCGAGCGCCATGTGGGCGGTCGATTCATCGATCCATATCGTGCCGTCCACTTTGGGAGCCAAGACGGATCGCAGTTCTTCTGAATCTTTGTGCCGTAAGGCACGATCTTTCACGACACCTGCCGCATGAATAATGCCGTTCAGCTCACCATAATCAGACTGAATTTCCTGTACCAGTCTCTGAACTGCTTCACGTGAAGTGATGTCCGCTTTCCTGTAAAGTACATGATTTCCGTTCAACTGAAGCTGTTGAAGATGGGCCTGCTGCTCTGCGTTTGGAGTCGAGCGGCCGTTTAACAGAATCGTGGCATTCCTGATCTGACTGACAAGCGTACGTGTCAAAGCTAATCCGATTCCTCCGATGCCTCCGGTTATCAGATATACCCCACCGTCTTTCCAGGACAATGAATTGCCAGCGGAGTGAGCAGACAACTCCTGCCAGACTCTTGTCTGCCTGATGCCGGAAGCCGGATAGCGGGCAATTACGTTTTCTGAATGACGGCTCTCAGAAGCCATTTTATCAATCAGTTCTCCTGTTTGTATGGAGGAGTGCAGCTGAATGAGCTGACATGTTAACTGTCGATGCTCTCTAGAAGCCGTCAATAATATCCCGGCAAGGCCGTTGAGCAGACCGCCCTGCCCCTCTTCCTCGAAAGGAATAACGAGCTGAATAAGTGTACTTCCGGTTTCCGTGTTCACTATTTGCCTAATTTCTTCGAGCAGGTGTGCAGCTGACTCAGTAAAAAAGCTTGCAAGCGGGTGCAGCAATGCATTGTCTTGCTCAAATCGCTCTACGGATGCAAATATGTCCGTTGCCAGTCGTTCGCAGCGGGCGTGAGGAAACGATTCACGCAATGAAGATAGCTGCCCTGTAAAGTGATCCGAAATCAAGATCAGATGACTGTTGTACTTAGCGGCTGATTGGTTGGAAGAGATCTCAAGCGGCTTCCATTCCGGCGCCATTAGAATCGGCCTCACATTTTCTTCCTTCTGTGGATCGAAATCTTTCTCCAGAACACGCGGCGTAAATCCGGTCATGCGTATACGTACCACTCCGTCCATGTCGCACAGATCTACGTCCAGCTTGTGGATTTTGCTGTCCCGGCTGAATCCTGAACTGTACGTGGCAACCGCCCACATCTCCGCTGAGCAGGGACCCAGAATATCCAACTGCTCCAGCGCAAACGGCAGCGCAGGCCTGCCTGAGGCAGCTTGGTCAGTCACAATGCCGAGCAGATATCCGATGGTGACCTGAAGTGCTGAGTCCATCAAGCTGGGATGAAGAATATATTCTTCACCCGAAGAAGTCAGGGATTGCGGGAGTGACAAGTGTGCTATGACACGATCCCGCCCAACATATACGGACTGTATCCCGCGTAAGCCCGGCCCAAGGATAATGCCCGTTTGAGCGGAGGCAGCGTAGAATGCTTCGGCATAGACCGGGCTGGGTGTGCAACCCGCAAGTTCGGTTTGAATATCCCGCTCCACCTGTCCCGGAAGCTTGGCGAGCATAACTTGGCCTTGACTGTATACTTGTTTATATTGATCGCTTTCCTTTCCCTGCTCCTGAACAATTTCAAAGTGCATCGTTTCGTCTCCCTCTGTCTGCTCGACAGGACGAAAACGGATGGCAAAGGACGCTGATGTTTCATTCAGAATCAACGGGGCAGACCAGATCACGTTTCTCAAGCGAATCACCCTCGAATCCGAGTGATCACCCCATGCCGTATCTGCTGCAAAGCATACCCACTCCAAATGAGCTACACCTGGAAGCACCTTCATCCCCTTCACCAAGTGGTCCTTGAAAAAGAATTCCTGACCGCTGAAAGTGGACGAATATTGCAATTGCTTTACGCTGGATGTGTTTCTGTGAACCAGTGGATGCAGCACTGTTCCAAAAGCATGTTCGGCGTAAGGCGGCTGTTTAACCCGCTGAGTATCTTCACGTGCCGGCACCCAGTAGTCGTCCCCTGCAAAGGGGTAAGTCGGGAGCGGGATACGCTGTGCAGAGATTGGAAACAGCTTGTCGAAAGAAAGATCGTAGCCCTGGACATACATTTCGCAGAGGGCTGACAAATGCTCCAGATAAACAGAGGAATCCTCCGTTTCCCGGCACTGCCTTATACATTCGGCGGCGTATCGCTTCAACGAGGCGTTGCCGCGTTGTTCGTTTCGATTAACGAAGCCGCTGGTTACTGAATTGCTCTCCCCTTTTGCAAGCCACTCACTCAACTGATCAGCTAGCTGTTCCCCGTTGCGGGCAATGCAGATCATCCGATGGGCCAAATGAGGTCTACCCGTAAGTAAGGTATAACTCATGTGCAGGCTTTCCACCGCGGAGTTTACTTTTGCATAGGACACAAGCTGCTCAGCTTGCTGACGTAATTGGTCCGCAGTACGTGCTGACAGTGCAATCAGATATCCGGGCCGCAGGTCGGAGCTGGCAGCCGGACGCGGGGGTGCCTCCTCAATGACCATATGGGCATTGGTTCCGCTGAATCCAAATGAACTGATCGCAGCCCTTCTCTTCTGGCCTTTTTCGGTGTCCCATGGCTTGGTCTCCGTATTGACATAAAAAGGGCTGTCCCCGAATGTAATGTTGGGATTGGGCTTTTCCATATGCAGTGAAGCTGGGATGCGCTTGTGACGCAAGGAAAGCAAAACCTTGATCAATCCGGCAATGCCCGCAGCGGTTGCCAGATGCCCGATATTGGTTTTGATGGAGCCCAGCGCACAGTATTGCTTCTGATCCGTATATGACGAAAATGCGTTAGTAAGCGCCTGAAATTCGATCGGGTCCCCGAGCCGGGTTCCGGTTCCATGCGCCTCTACCAGCTGAATGCTTGCCGGATCAATACCGAAGCGATCATAGACCTGTTTCTCCAAAGCGGTCTGTGATTTGGCACTTGGTGCGGTAATTCCGTTGGTCGTACCATCCTGATTGATGCCTGTTCCGCGAATTACGCCATGTATGTGATCTCCATCACGTACAGCATCACTGAGCCGCTTCAGCAGAACCGCTCCAGCTCCTTCTCCTGGCACAAAACCGTCTGCCCGTTCATCAAACGTATGACATCGCCCGGTGGTTGAGAGCATACCCGCCCGGTTGGCATCCATATAGAACTGGGGAGTCGATTGAATAAATACCCCGCCCGCAAGCGCCATTTCCGTTTCCCTCGCCCACAGCGACTGACATGCCAGATGAATCGCCACCAACGAGCTGGAGCAGGCGGTATCTACTGCAATGGCAGGACCTTTCAAATCGAGATAATAGGCAATCCTGGCTGGAATGATGGACCCGGCTTTCCCCCAGAACGACTGAGCCGGAGGCTGTTCACCCATCAGCTGTCCATAGTCCATTTCCGTACAGCCTACGTATACGCCGCAATTACGGCCCTGCATCGAGTCGCCGGCATAACCGGCATCTTCGAATGTTCTCCAGGCTTCCTCCAGAAAAATCCGTTGCTGAGGGTCCATGTAGGCCGCCTCTTGCCCGGAAATGTTAAAAAAGAGCGGATCAAACGCATGAATATTATCCAAAAAGCTGCCCTGGTCGCAAAAGGAAACATCCACTCCATAATGCTTGGCAAGATTCCAGCGCTGCTCGTGTTGGATCAGGTCATCTCCCTTTTCGAGATGCGCCCACAATTCCGCTACGTCCCGCGAACCCGCAAATCGGCCGCTCATGCCAATGATCGCCACCGGCTCATATGTTGTCAGCTCTTCGCTTTTGTTTCCCAATCCGTCACTTTCAATCCGGACTGGAGTAGTGACACCGGCAGAATCGACTGGAAGAGCAGCAGTTGCAGGCTGATAGTGCATATATTCCGGCACGTTAATGACAATTTTGCCAATATTTTTTCGTTGATCCATGTAGCGGTAGGCTTCCTGCAATCTGTCCATCGGGAATGTCTGACCGATCAGGGGACGGATGACCCCTTCTTCTACCCACTGCATCATCTCTTGCCTGTATTCCGCGAGCATTTCAGGCTGTTCAATGCCCAGCTTGCGCAGATCCAGACTGTAGAAGCTCTGGTTGTGATTCAGTCCCGACAGGTTGATCGCATGGGCGCTTTTGAGAGCTGTCATTGCAATCTCGATGTATCTTCCGTTCCGCGCGAGACAGTTTAATCCTTTTTGCAGTGCCTCGCCTGGCAGGGTATTCAGAATGACGTGTACTCCTTCTCCGTTCGTGAGCCGCTCTACTTCCTGTTCAAAATCCGTAGTGGCATAGTTGATTACATAGCTGGCGCCCATTTCGCGCAAATAATCAAGCTTGTGCTGCATGCTGGCCGTGGCGAAAATTTCTGCACCAAGATGGCGGGCAAGCTGAATGGCTACAAGTCCGACTCCTCCGGTTGCCGTTTGGATCAGAACCCGTTCGCCGGGTTGAATATTGGCTTTGCGGAAGGCGGCAATGACAGTCATGGCTACGACGGGCAGCGAGCAAGCTTCCTCATGAGTAAGCCGATCAGGTTTGGCAAACACTTGCTCTGCTTTACACGTAATGGCGGTGGCATGCGCTCCGAGAGAGGCATCTGCATAGAACACTACCTCATTGCCGGTTTTTACCGTTGTAACGGAGGAACCTGTTTCGACTACAATACCGGCTGCCTCAAAGCCTGGTGTAAAAGGATACGGCGGCATGGTCGGATACAGGCCCCGAATACAGAGCAAATCCCCAAAATTCAGGGAAAACGCTCTGACCGAAATACGTACTTCGTCAGGCCGCAACTCCTGCACAAAGGTCTGATGAAGCTGAAGATCGTTGATCTCCGAGGGGCTGCCAATATGTGTCCGATAAAAATAAGAACCCGATGTCTTGTCATTGATTCGGGTATTAGGTGCTTTCGCGTTGCTACTGTCCACAAAGGGAGTCGATGCATAATTGACAGATTGTGAAGGCAGCGATGTACCCTGGAAAATGGTTGTTGCTGTATCTGATGCTATTGCAGCTGCCGGTTCTGGCTCCCTAGACTGACTCTGCAAGAGCAGTGATTCGATCGTTTTTCCGTATTCCTGCAAAATGTGTTCTGTCAGACGATCCACATTGTTATAGTCGAACAGCACGGTCGTTTGCAAGGTCAGTTGGCACTTCTGATTAAGCACGTTGACCAGATGGACGGCAATAATGGAATCGACGCCATAGTCCGAGAAGCTGCGATTGTTCTGGATTCTGGACTGTTCCATCTTGAGGTCCTCTGCGATGCTTTCACGGATCGCCTTTTTCACAAACTGTTCAGTCATCTCCGTGGTGATGATCCCATGATCCGCAGCGGGCTGCTCCTGTTCATAGAACGATTCGTTCTGGTGTAGGATATCGGCAGGATGACTGGGTTGAAAAACGTTTTTAACAACAGGTGCAGAACCGTTAGCGCGAATGACGATACCGTCACTTTTGGCGGCTATAATGTGCTGTCCATAGCGGTCTGCCTGTGCTGACGGGTAATGAACGGAATGATAGCCTTCCCGCTGAAGCATTTTTTTCCAGTTTGCGGCCGACAAGGCCGGACACCCCGGGATGCGGACATTCTCATCCGTGTATTGCCACCAACCCTCCAGCAGTCCAAAGGTCAGGTGATTTATTACGGTTTTGCGCGTAATCTCGTTTAACAGCAATTGTCCATCCTTTTTGAGTGATGCCTTGATCATGCGAAGTGTGTCTCGGATATCCGGGGTGGTATGCAATACGTTGCTCGCAATAATGAGATCGTACCTACCCGGTTCAATGCCTTGCTCGGCAAAAGGAATTTTCAAATCGGCAATTTTGTATGTCAAATAGGGTACTGAGGGTCCATACTGTTGCTCAGCATGCATGAGAAAGGCACGGGATATATCCGAATAACAGTATTCTTGTATTTTGTGTGCGACGGGTTTTAACTTTTCAAAAACGACTTCGCTTGTGCCTCCCGTACCGGCGCCAATTTCCAGAATGTTTACTTTCCTGTGTCCTGTGATCTCGGACGTCAATTCATTGATTACGCTCAGCGCCTGTTCCGCAAGAGTTCCGTTGAAATAATCGGCAATGGCATGGTGTTTATAAATACCTTCAACCATATGCATCGACGAGTCGGGAAACATCACCTCGGTAGCGGCCCTATGTCCTTTGAGAATGTCCGGAAGAGCACGAATCATCGAATCGGCCAATCTCGCATAAGCGCGCACATCGGGATGTGAGATCCAGCCCGGAAGTTTGCTCTCCCATGCCTCCCAGGATAACCGGGTCCAAGACGCAATCTCTTCTGATTGGAGGCTTTCAACCGGACGAGGCAACTCCCGGGCATATTCGGCAAGCATTAGGCGACTTTCGATCAACCATTTCTGATAGAATGGGCGGACCGTTTTTTCAAATACAAAATGTTCGTCCATACATCCCGCATTGTGCAGCTGCCCCCATAATAACCGAATAAGAAGCCGTTCGATGCTGCTCATCTGCTCCTGAACCGAATCCATATGTTCTGTAATGATCATCTACTACACTCCCTTTGCATATCGGTCAATGTGCACTTGGTCTAACGATATACCGTTAACATTTGATTTTCATTTAGTACAAGCATTTCGGGTTTGCGGGTCATCTTGAGTATGACGGCCTGTTGCAGGGAACCTGACATCAGCCATTCCAGAATGGGATGGGCTTCCTCTGCTTCGATAGAACCAATGCCTTTCTGATGCATGCTTTGCCTTATCTGCTCAGATACGACCGAACCAACACTGCCCCAATATCCCCAGTTGACCACTTTGATCCGTCCAGGCCATTTCCTGTTCATCTGCGAGGCCAGGGCATCGGCATAACAGCAGGCAGCTACATAGTTGCCCTGACCTGGCAGTTTCATAAAGGAGTTCAGCGAAGAGAAAAACAAGACAAAATCGGGTTGCTTCCGAAGTCGACTCATTAATGCATTCACTTGTTCACTAATTTGAACTTTGGCAGACAGCACGTTGTTAAAAATCTCCTCATCCATACGCGCCAGACTTCTGTCAGACAACACTAGTGCAGAGTGGATTATTCCATTCACCTGTCCAAACCGCTTTATGACAGACTCATAGGCCTGTTCCAGACGACCGTGGAGCGAAGCGTCTGCCTGGATATATAGAGGTTCCGGCCCTAACTGGCCCAACTGTTCGATTTTTTGGCGAATATTGGGACTCATGGGACTTCTTCCTAGCCAGATCACTTGGGCGTTGTAGGTCGCAATCATATAACGTGTCCAGACTTCGCCAATTCCTCCGGCTCCGCCAATAACCAAATAGACCCCTCCCTGCCGATAAGCGGCTAGTGGAACGGAATCGTATTCTACAGGCACCAATTCCTGGCGATACCATTCCTGATCCCTCCACACATATGCGTTTCCGTGGGGGTCCGGGGTCATATCTGCAATAGCATCCATTGGGAGAATTTCGCCACCATTCAGATCAATGACGCGAATGGACCAATGCGCATATTCCTTAGCAAGTGAACCCGTCAACCCATGAATAGCAGCCTGGTCCGGATCGATCGTATCATCGAAGGCGAGCGCTTGCGCATTCGTTGTAACGACCGTGAGGTGAAGACTTCTGGAGCCATATCCCAGGTGCAGAAGGCTTTTGACAAATCTGAAAAAACGAGTAAGTTCGGGTACGAAGCTATCCTGCTCTTCCCTGTTTGTTTCTGTCATGTGATTCTCGGACATACCGGGGCGACAATACCAGATCATATGATCGCAATCTCCTTCGGAAGCAAGCATATCCACCATCTGTGTCACAGATGCCTGTCTCGGAAAGGTAATCTGGTGAAAATCATCCCCTCTCGGGAACCGAATGTTCATGTCGGCATTTTCGCAGAGAATCAGAAGTTTTCCCGCCGAAAACACCTCAGTGCCGGAAATGTCTTCACTTGATGATTGCTGCTCTAATGGGAAAGGGGCCCATACCGTTGTAAGAACAGCCAGTTTAGCATTATTTTCAGCTGCTGCCGTTGCCGCTGCCGCCGACATGGTCAGATCTTGTGTCCAGGGCTCCAGGGCATGCAGATTATTGAAATGATCCCCAAACTGATTAGTCAAGCCAACTTCCTCTCCGGTCCAATCCTGCTGGGATTGGGGCGTGGCTGCCCACTTCCGTAACGCCAAACCTTCAAACTTTGCGCAAAGCAATCCATCATCACTATAGAGCGTGAGATCATAACGAGGCATGGAATTCCCAGGACCACTGCCCGCGGTATAACGGACTTCTACCCACATCACAGAAGAACATGGTCTGTAAATCTCTGCTTGTTGCAGTGCATATGGCAGCCAGGGCTCAGGCGAAAGACCTTCTTCCTGGCTCAACTGACTCAAATCCATAGCAAGTGCCAGACAGGCCTGAAAAGCCGAATCTAGCATGGATGGGTGGAGTCCGTATTCCTTCAGACTTTCTGTATCCGACAATGGCATGGCTAGTCGTGCCATAACGCTGTGCTGTCCTGTATACAAATGTGAGATGCAGCGGTGAGTGCTTCCATAAACCAGACCTATTCGAGAAAAAAATTCATATCCTCTCTCAGGTGGAACGGTCTTGTTGCCATGACGCTTATGCCAATCAGCAGGTTGGAATACAGGCGTGTCCCCTGTGGAGCGAATCAGGGAAACGAATCCTTGACTGCATAATACGGATGGAGCCTCAGCCTTCGTATTGCTTGTAATTTCAAACCGGTACCCCTGTTGGTGTCGCTCGGCCTGCAATTCAAGATGTACAGACAACGGCTGATCCTCTACAGATGCGGGATGCAACCATACCAGATCATGCAGACGAATATGATCGTTTCCGTTTTGCTGTCTGTTATGTTCTTCGGGCGGCAGGGAATGCCGTAGAGCTGCTGCAGCCATCTCCAGTTGAGCCGCTCCGGGTAATATGCTCACCCCTCTTACTTGATGATCACGCAGAAATGATTCGTTTCCGGTAAAACGTGAGCTAAACCGCTGACTGCCCAAATAACTGGTGTTTTTATGCAGCAGCGGATGCAGCCATTCTGGCTGGCTTCGTGCTACGACGTTTGTGGCTTCAAAGCCTTCATTCCCCGATGAGGAGGAGGATAAAGAAGGTATCATGTAATGTTCTTCCGCAAAAGGATATCCCGGCAGGCTGATTCGCTGTGGTTTAACCGTTCCATACCACTGCTGCCAATCCAGCTTCATTCCCCGAACCCATTGCTCCAGAAGTCGAACCGTTTTTCGTTTGCGAATCCAGCTGGCTGCCAGTTCCTGCATATCGTCATCGTCTACAAGTCGATTGTCATTCCGTTCAATATCGATCTCTCCGGTGAATATCTGTTCATGTGCCGTTTCCCCGGTGAGATACGCCTGCAATTTGCCTAACATCTCCTTGATGGTATACGCCGTGAAAGCGCATCTGCATTCCATCTCTTCTCTTCCGGTTTGCAGTGTGTAGGCGATTCGGGCGAGATGTATGTCCGTATAAGCGTTGTCCTTAACGGCTTGTACAAGCTGTCTCACCTTTATCCTGAGGCGATCTTCGGTTTTTGCCGATAAAACGATCATTACCGGTGCATTGGAAACCCCTTCCATCATCGATTTCTGGCCCACCTTGTTATCCGTCCTGTATTCCTCAAGGATGACATGGGCATTGGCACCGCCTGCCCCGAATGAGGAGATACCCGCAATCCGTGGATATTCGCGCATGCCTTCAGGTGTATCCAGTACGGGACGAATCCATGGAGTCATGTGCTGCTGAACGTGAAATGGGGTATGACTGAACCGGATATTCGGGTTGCTGCTCTCTGCATGCAGTGAAGGCACCAGGCAACCGTGACGCATTTGCAGCAATATTTTGCTGACCCCGGCGATGCCAGCCGCACTCTCGGCATGGCCGATGTTCGACTTCACCGAGCCGATCGCACAAAATTGTCTATCCGCGGTATGTTTCTCAAATGCCCTGCGCAAGCCTTCGATTTCAATCGGGTCACCCAGTGCAGTGCCGGTGCCATGTGCCTCAACATAACTGATGGTCCGGGCATCTACGCCAGATCGTGAGATGGCTTCGCTGATCACCTTTGCCTGCTGGCCGGGATTGGGCACGGTGTACCCTTTTGTTCTACCCGCTGCATTAATCATGCTTCCTTTAAGGATGCCGTAAATAAAATCCCCGTCGGCCTCCGCCAGATGAAGCGGTTTGAGCAGTAATGTACCAACACCCTCCCCGTCCACAAAACCGTTGGCTCCCTCTCCAAAAGGACTGCACTCGTTGTCTGGAGTCAGCATGGTTTTTTCGGATAACCTGACATAATGAACAGGGTCAACGATCAGATTCACACCGCCTGCGATGGCTACGTCACAGGTGCCGTTGCGCAGATTTTCCATTGCCAGGTGAATGGCCGTCAAGGAGGAAGAACATGCCGTATCCACGGCCAGGCTTGGCCCCGTGAAATTAAACGTGTAGGATACCCGATTGGCTATGGACCAAAAGGAAGCTCCCGTAGGATAGTTGCCATTCATTACACCTGCGTACACACCAACTGTACCTGCATCGGCAAGAGCCTGAGGCGTATAACCCGCATCTTCGATGGCAACATAGACCGTTTGCAGGAACTGCCGCTCCTGAGGGTCCATTTGTTCGGCCTCTTTAGGAGAAATATGGAAGAACAACGGGTCAAAGTGATAGATACCACGAATAAATCCTCCCCACCTGCTGTAAGACGTTCCTTTTTGTCCTTTCTCCGAATGATAGTGAGTTTTCCAATCCCAACGTTGTGAAGGTATTTCTGTAATACAATTTTTGCCCTGCATCAGGTTTTTCCAAAATTCTGCCATATCATCAGCCTGAGCGTAACGCCCGGCAAGCCCGATGATGGCTACTTCACCTGTTGCCTCAGAGGGTTGTTGCTGCTTGTAACGATCAGTTAGGTGAGTAGCAGCTTCTGCCGAAAAATCACCAATTTCCAGTTCAGGCTCTGTTATCGATTCCTGTTGCATTTCCGTTAACCCAAGCATCGAGATCAGCTCAAACTTGCGCTTTTCCACAAAATGATTGACCAGTGCGTCAAGAGTTGTATATTCAAAAAAGAGCACGCTGCTCACATGCTCCCCCATTTCCTTATTTAGCTGCTCAGTTAACTGAATGATGAGAATGGAATCCAGTCCATACATTTCTAGAGCTTCCGCGGGATCGATTTGCTCTGGTTCTACATCCAGAATGGCACCGATCATCTTTTGTAAATACATCATGCATGCTTGTTTTAATTCCCTGTCATCTACAGCAGGGTTTTTCGAGTTTAACGCGTTTAAGGCTGGTTCTGGTTCTTGAACTGTAATAGTCTCTTGTGGCTTTAGAGGCTCTTCCTTTCCAGCCGCGGGCAGCATCTGAGTCGCTGATGAAAAGGTGTGTTTCTGCCGGACTATTCCGTCACTCGCTGCGCTTATAATTTGCTGGCCCAGTCCTTCGGCGTTGGATGCGGGAAATTCTATGTCAAAGTAACCCTCCAGTTCGAGTGCCGTTTTCCACTGATTCGGATGCAATAGCGGAGTGCCGGGAATACGCACCTGTTCGTCTTCGAACAGCCACCATCCGGTCAGCAAGCCAAACGTAACATGGTTAAACAGGGAATCCTCAATAATTTCGTTGATTAGCAGTTTACCATTCAAGGTCAACAACGCTTTGGCATTGCGCAAAGTATTGCGGATCTGACGTGTGGCGTGCAGCACGTTGGTAGCCACGACCAGGTCATATCGTCCCGCTTCAACTCCCTGAGAATGCAAAGGCTCTTCAATATTGAGCAGGCTGTAAGTAAGGTAGGGATAATACGGCCCATATTGTTTCCTTGCATGTTGTAGAAAAGATTTGGAGACGTCCGTGTAACAGTATTCCTGAATAAGTTCACGGTAGGGCTCGAACTTTTGAAACAGCATGGAGCTTGTTCCTCCAGTTCCGGCGCCGATTTCAAGAATGTGGATCTTGCGATTGCCATGCCCGGAGAGATCCCTGATCAGCTGGGCGGCCTCATCTGCAAGCAGTGCATTGAAATAATCTGCAATTGAATTTTGCTTGTATATTCCCTCCACTCTGGACATGGAGCCACCCGGAAACATGATCTCTGTTGCGGACTGTTTGCCTGTAACAATGTCGGGCAGCGCCCGGATCATCACGTCAGCGAGCTCCACCCTTGCTCTCATTTCTGGCTGTGTAATCCAGCGCTCCTTGTGCTCCTCCCAATCAGACCAAATGTTGCTTCGTTCAAATTCACCGATTTCCGGGTTACGCTGAAGAATGCGAAGCGTGTGGTCCATCCATCGTTGGTGTGCAGGAAGCACTCCAGGATAAGAAGTGCAGTGCGAAGCTCCTGCCATCGTTCTAACATCTCCAAGCTGTTCCATCTGAACAATCAACACATGCATCAGCTTCTGGTTTAATGAATTCCACAGCTTGTGCTGTAAGGATAACCGCTCGTTATCTTGCATGATTTCGCCCTCCTGTTGGATTACACGCTTCATGCCTAATATACTGTTATGAATTCTTGCTCGCTAATCGCGTATGGCTTTGCCTCACCAATGATATTGACCAATCCCAGTTGAGGAAGTGAACTGGCCAGAAGAAGTTCCAGCGCAGCCATCGCTTCGGGAGGCTCTATCGAGCCAATGCCCTGTTTGGTCATCCGCTCACGATAAGCTGGAGAAGCCACCGTTCCGGTGCTTCCCCAATACCCCCAATTCATGGTTTTAACAGGGTAATGAAGACAACGATGAAGCCACTGGGCGAATGAGTCTTTGAATGTACAACCGGCTGTATAATTGCTTTGCCCGGCAGGTGTGGCAAACGCATTGATGGAGGAGAAAAACAGCATAAAATCAAGCGACTCCTTCTCAAAAACCTCGAGCATTCCCGCGCATACGTTGACTTTTGCATATAATCCTTCATTGAATTGGGGCAAGTCCATTTTCATTACACTGCTGTCTCTGAGTGCGATGGCAGCATGAATAACACCATGAATGGTTCCGTGGCGTTGTTTGATTAACCTGTAAGCTTGGTGTAAGGCCTCAGGACTGCCTGCATCTGCTGATATATATTCTGGAGCCCGGCCTTTAAGAGCAAGCCTTTCCTGCTCTTTAATAATCTCGGGATTGAGCGGTGTTCGTCCGATCCAAATGATCTGAGCGTTGTAGCGACTAATCATATACTCGCTCCATACTTTACCCAATCCGCCAGCACCGCCTATAACAACATATACGCCGCCGTGACGATAAGCCGATTGCTGGATGGAAGGCAGCTTAACAGGCAGCAATTCGCAGCGATGCCACTGTTTGGCCCGATAGACAATCAGATTGCTCCAAGTGTTCTCAGCCACAGTAGGCATATCGCTCAGCGATGGCAGACTTCGATCTGCAAAATCCAGATCAACTACCCGGAACGTCCAGTTTTTGTATTCTTTGGCCAAAGAACCGAGGAAGCCATGTATGCTTGCATGGAGCGGATGCACTTCATCCTGGGCATGAATGGCTATGGCACTAAAAGTAACTACGGTCCATTGGAGAAGGATTCTGTCATACCCTAGCTGCAACAGACTTTTGACCAAACTGAATACAGTAATCACGCCTTCTTCCTGGCTCTGAGTGATCGCGCTGGCATCCTTCCCTTCTGCGCTGCCCAGCCCCGAGACCCACACCAGATGGTCAATCTGTCCGCAGTTTTCCAGTTCTTGGACCATTTGCTCCTCAGTTTCTCCAGGCTTCAGTAATATCAGTGAAGCTCCCGGATATTGATGTGTGACCTCATCAAGGTATCCGCTCATCTCTACTGTCTGTGCAACAATGATGGCCGTTCTGAGGCTCTTCAAAGGAATCCTGCTTTCTTTCTCTGATGGAAGCACACTCCACACAGGAGCCAGCAACTCTGTACCAGGTGGGAAATCTTCGTGCAAATCCCTGGTAATCGTTACCCGCTCCGCATCCTGCATCACGTGCTGCTGCCTCGTCTCCCCCGGAATGCTGCGGCACATGTAATTCCCAATCCGGACACAGACGGTTCCCTCAGCATCCATTAGATCCATGTCCAGTTTCGCCACGTTCCCTCCGATTGGACAATCATCACTGAAACGCACATGCACCCACATCTCCGCTGTACACGGCAACAAACAATCCATTTCTTCCATATAAAAAGGAAGCTTCGTTCCCTTCTCTTGATCCTGAAGGGTGGCCTTATCGTTAAGCAACAACATCGCTGCCTGCAAGGCCCCATCCATCAGGCTAGGATGCAAGGCATAATCGCCCAATGTATGCTCTATATGGGAAGGGATGTTCAGATGTGCCAAAGCCTGACCCGAGCCGATGTACATTTGCTTAATCGTCTGATGACCTGGTCCATATTCCAGCCCTTGTTCTCGCAAGCGACCATAGATGGTCTCATGATCCAACAAACTCTCCTCTCGCATGGTTGCAATCAGAGACGAAATATCAAGACGATCAACAGGGGCCAACGATCTCAATGCGACGCGGCCTGTGCCGCAGCTCAGACGATCTGGGGCTTCGATGCCTTCCGCACTGATCTCATATCGCAGAATTCCCCGTTCCGTGTCTTCGTAATGTAGTCGAACGGATACCTCAACTGGACGCTCATCCACGAAGATCGGACTTGTCCAGGCTGCATTCTTAATCTGGAACGCTGCAAAAGTAGGCGATTCGTTTACACTGTGCAAAGCCATGCGGGCCATCTCCAGATATGCCACACCTGGAAGTACACGTTGCCCTCGAACCCGATGATCGTTGAGAAAAAATTCATGCCCTGTAAAGTCCGAACGGAATCTTGTGTCCTGATTAGCCGAAAGGTTGCGATGAAGCATTGGATGAAGCCGATCATGTTCTTTTTTGCTTTCCGTTTCTTGGAAGGAATCCTTCGCTTTTCTACCAAAGTTGGCAGACCAACGGAATGTTTTTCTTTGAAATGCATATCGTGGCAACCGTATTTTCTGATAAGGCTCCTCTTCCGCAAGCTGACGCATATCGAGCTCCATGCCGGACAGCCATAATCGCAGTACATTTTCGTGAAATGGTAATTCCAAGCTCACTTCCTCTGCTTCTTGTCCGGCCTGCTTCATCCAGTCAGTGGCTTTTTCTGAATGAGGTAGAGGTATGTTGCGATCTATTTCATTTTCACTACCGGGTTGAAGGAAGTCATATAGAAATTGGAATGCGTTGTCCATTCCACCTGTCCGCTGTTGATGCTGACGAATGAGTGTGTATGCGCGTTCTGGCAGCATGAGTCCGGCATTCTGGTTTAACTGCGCTGTGATCCGTGAAAGTTCATGATGTTCCCCTGTCTCGTTTAACAACATCTCGATAATGTCTCTCCGAGTAATAACCTTATCCGCCAGAAGATCAAGCAGTTCCTGTACAGCCGGAATGTCTGACTCTTCAGATACCTGAAGCTGCCACTTTCGTTTCACCCTGCGCAGTGCATCCATGACTGCAATGCATAACACAGCCGACGTGGAACGGAAAGATTCGCTTGTACTGCTGCTGTCAGACGTTGGTTGCAACTGCCATGGCATGGTTGTTCCCGTGCTCTCGTGCCATTCGTCATTCCATTCATTTATGTAGTTCCTGAACGTATACTGATGGGTGTATAAACGAAACGCTCGATCCATCAATTCGTCTCGGAACCCGTCGTAAGCCTGTTCCTCCAAGATCCGTACAGATTGAATCAAATCATGTACATAGGAATCATCAAAAGCAAAGGGCATGATTGGGGAGGAGTTTCCCTCTGGCATGACAGGCCATATGGGGCTGCACATTCTCACGTCTTCGGCACGTTTCTGCTTGAGCAGCACGGAGATCATATCTTCAACGGAAATGTGACCCCCAATGACCCAGGCAATCAGCATGCCAATTCCTGTTCCCTGAATCCACCGAGGGGCAAAACCCAGTTGAATCAAGGAAGCAGCATGAACATATCCGGCTATAAAACAATACAGATCTCGCCGATCTTCATGCCACGTATCCTGATAGTACCCTGCCATCAAGTCTTCCCATTCTTCTCTCATGCCGTTTGCTTTTAATGCTGCCTCGATTTGCCTTTCCGCCTTACGCAGTAATAACTGAGACGTATGTCCAGAGCATTTCAATTGGGCGTATCCCTCCCATGTAGGACTCTGAATGTTCAGATACCTTGCGGATGCTCCAATTTGCGGACTGCCGTAACAGTCGGAATTCAGCAATGTCCTGAGCTCTTCCCGGGTATGAGCCCATCCCCCAAACCGATATTTGAAATGCTCTCTGCCTTTAAGCAGCGACAGGCTGATGGCCCGTAGTGTATCTTCCGTATTAGAATGCTTTTCAAACCACTGCTGCCAATCTGCGACATGCTCCTGCAAGCTCGCTTCCGACTTGGCAGACAGCAAAAATAATCGGAATGGCTCTCTAGATTCCTGCTGAACGGATAGCTTGGAGGGAACAGATGGTTTGGGAGCAGGTTCGTAGTGTTCGACCACAATGTGGGCATTTACACCTCCGAAACCGAATGAACTGATCCCTGCGCGCAAAGGCTGCCCCTGCTCCCGACTGTGCCAAGTCTCTTGTTTTTGTGCAACCTCCAGCGGGGTACGCGAAAAAGGAATCATCGGATTCAGCGTCTTCACATGAAGAGAGGCCGGAATTTTCCGATGTTTCATCATCATTATCACTTTAATAAGACCAGCTATGCCGGCTGCACTCTCCAGATGACCGATGTTTGTTTTAACCGATCCAATCTTACAGAATGACCGATCCGGGGTATAGTCCCGAAATGCCTGGGTTAACGCCTCGACCTCAATTGGGTCCCCCAGCGACGTGCCAGTCCCGTGTGCTTCAATATAGTTAATAGTGCAAGGATCAATATCCGCAGCCTTCCACGCAGCCAAAATGACATCACGCTGTGCCTCCATGCGAGGTGCCGTAATGGACAAACTTTTCCCTGTGTGGTTGACAGCAGAGCCTTTAATGATGCCATAAACCGTATTTCCTTGCTCAACCGCTTCCTCCAATCGCTGTAGAAGCAATACAGCAACCCCATCTCCCGGAACGTATCCGTCTGCACTCTGGTCAAATGTTTTGCACTGCCCTGTGGGGCTTAACATTCTGGATTGGGAAAAGGAAACATATTTGAGCGGATCGAGATTCAAATTCACGGCAGAAGCCAAGGCATAATCACATTCTCCCAGAATCAGGGCGCGTCTCGCTTCGTGAATAGCCACAAGTGAGGAAGCGCAGGCGGCATTAATCGGCAGGCTCATGCCACTCAAATTAAACGCGTAGGATATCCGGTTTGCAAGCAAGCTCTCATAATTGCCAAGACAGGCATAACTGTCCGCCTGTGAGGCTTCCATCTGCTGCAAATAACCCGCTGTCATCACGCCGGTATAAACAGCTGTCACCTTCTGCTGAAGCTCCGACAGAGAAATACCCGAATCCTCGATGCAATGCCATGTATCTTCGAGAAGCAAACGCTGCTGTGGGTCCATGCTCGCAGCCTCGCGCGGGGAAATGTTAAAAAAGCTGTGGTCAAAATCATATGATCCTTCGACCACCCCGCACCATTTGCTTGAGGTTTTGCCTGTGTCATTCGAGTTTGACGAATAAAACTGCTCCAAGTCCCAGCGTTCCGGGGGAATCTCGGAGATGGAATTGCGACCTTGAATCAGGTTTTCCCAAAATGAATCATATCCGCTGGCTCCCGGGAAACGGCAGGCCATACCCACAACGGCAATTTCCGTCCTTTTGCTTCCCATCTGAATGTCTCCTCTCTTTTGGTATCGGCATACTGATTTTTCATCACATTAAGGCTTCATAATTCCCGCAAAGCGCAGCATGTGTGAGAATGACGGCGGTTTGTCACTGTATCCCGAGGTAGTCAGCATCTGTTCCTTCAGCAGATTGGGACACTTGCCAATTCGACGAAAAGCAGCATTGCGAAGTGTCACAAAGGCTCGGTTCTTCACAAACCAGCAATAAGTATGGGCTGTGCTGTTGCGCTGGATGAGACGCACATATTTTCTTCTTTTTTTCTCATACAGGCGAAGCTGACGTTCCGAGCAGTCATTCGTAATGAGCGCTTCTTCCAACGTATTCGACAGTTCGACAGCACCCTGAATCGCCAGATTCATTCCCTGTCCCAGTGCCGGACTTAAAGCATGGCATGCATCTCCTAGCAGAACGGCGCCGTTAATTGCCCATTTTTCGGTATGCAGATAATAGGCCGGAATGGATTGAACCTGTTTGAAATCCACGATCTGCGATATTTCTTGCTGCAAGTGCGGACAGAGGGACAGCAGCATGCCGCGCAACGATTCGATACCGTCCTCCCGGATGCGCTGCCATATATCCTTTCGCAAAGCTAGGTAGATCCGCAGCCTTTGGCCGGGCAAAGGAAAGACTCCGCAGCTTACACCTTCGCCAAAGAAAAAGCTGGCCTCTTCTCTGGTTTGTGTGACATCGTGAAAAGTGAAAGCAAACATTTTTGCCATCTTTTCCTCATAGGGATAAAGGTGATATTTAAGTCCCAGCTGATCACGAATTTTGGACTTGATGCCGTCTGACCCGACAAGGATTTTGCTGCCGATGCGTACCGTTTTGCCCGCCGAATCTGCTTCGATTCCGCTCACATAATGATCGGTAAACAACAGTTTGCCTGCGTTCATGCCGGGGAAGAAGCGTACGTTGGGCATTTCCTCAATGGCATTAAACAGGCTTTGATGAATGTGGTGATGGTCCCCATTCAATGCATAACGTACAGGTATGTCCATTTCCTCATAGCTGCCCGTAAAACAGTTGACACCCCCAAGCGTGCCGTAGTTTACCCGTGCTACATGAGCGCAGTGTTTGGTTACTTCAGGAAGAACGCCAAGCTTGTCCAGCAGATCAATCGTTACCGGCTGAAGAAAATCACCTTTGGGAATGTTGGGAAATTGTTTTGAGCGTTCAATCAACACCACCTGTCGACCTTTTCTGCCCATGGCCAGTGCCAGCGCCACGCCTGCAATGCCCGCCCCCACAATAAGCACTTCACTTTCAATATCCATTCGATTCCTCCTTATTGGCTTGTCTCACTGCGCATCTAATTGAGCTGGATCGGTTTATACCTGTTGAAGCAGGCTTTTGTTGAGCAGCTGGGCTGTCTCTTCCATTAACTTCTCTCCGATCAGATGCACATGGCGCTGTGTCCAGGATTCGAGCGTTGTTCCTTGTACCCACTGATTAAAAGCACCGAGTGCCGGACCGCAATATACCTGAAAGTCCACCCTGTGCTGATGATTCTCATCCCCCTGAAGCGCCAGTTTGGCGGAGTGCTCCAGATACCATTTGAAAATAACGGCCATTCTGGCCTTGGGACTACGTTCGGCAAGTGCTCTCTCCTGGGTTGTAAGAGCGGATTCCATCTCCGCGTAAATGCTGTCAAAGCTCCTTTTGAAATACTGCTCCTGAAGCCTTGTTTTTGTTTTCTCATCGATCTCGTCGATGCTGTCGTACTGGCGATACAGTTCATGTAGTTTGTTAGCACGCGCAGGAAAATAAACGCCTTTCTTCAGCACCTGTACCTTGCCTCCCAGTTCAAACATGCCTGCTGCGGGCGCATATCCGGTATCCTGAACGTTGATTTGCTGAAGCAGTTCCTTTACGAGTTGGCTAGTATTGGCTTCGACCGTACATTGATTAATCGAGCCGGTCAGAATAAAGTCTGCCCCCATGACAAATACTGCCGCAGCCGCTTGGGGAGTACCAATACCCCCAGCTGCACCGACCCGGATTGCTTTGGCGTAGCCATGCTTTTTCATCATCTGATTGCGCAGGGACAGCATGGCAGGCAGCAGGGTCATGGATACTGCACCATCGGTATATCCGGCACAGTCGGCTTCTGCACAGATGTCATCCGCCATCGGCAATTGCCGCGCCCATTGGGCCTGTTCAGCAGAAATGCGTCCTTCAGCCAGCAATTGGTCCAGCATATGTTGCGGAGCTGGACTCATAAACAGCTCTGCCACCTCTGGACGAGAGCATTTGGCGAGAAGAAGATGAGATGAAGCCACAGCACCATCGGATCTGCGATAGATTCCTTTGACCCGATAGTGGACAAGTGCCGGAGTCATGCCCAGAAATCCTTTAGCTTCCATCTTGTTCAGGCCCAATCTAAGCATTAACTTGATTATCTCTTCCTCGCGCTGAGGGTGGAGAGGATCATGAAGCACATTTAATCCCCAGCAATGTTGGACAGGCAATTCTTGCCGGATGGACATCACCGCCTCTTCCACTTCTTCAACGCGCAGTCCACCTGTTCCGAGAAAGCCGACCATACCAGCTTTTGCAAGTGTTGTGATCATCGCCACAGATGAAATGCCGCCAAACATGCCTCCCGCAACGTACGCCAGCCTGGCACCATAATCCTGCCTGAATTCTGCGCTGCCCATCCGTTCAGATTGGAAACGCCGCGAACTGCTGAACGGATGGGCAGCGGTCTCAGACACTCGCAATGATTCATCCTTAGGTACGTTCTTTATCACTGCGGGTGAAGGCGGAGGCGGTTCAACAGATAATTTCTCCACAAAAAGTGGCTGAGCCTGAGTCTGGATAGCCTTTACGAGTTTGCTAAGAGCCGTCCCGGGTCCAATCTGTACAATGTCGTTAACCCCTTTTCCCATCAGATATCGAATGGTATCGGTCCATTGCACGGAGGACGTTAACTGCTCCACCATGTTGTGTTGCAGATGATCGATTGTATAGGGCCTTGCCCCAACATTGGAAATAACGGATATCGTCGGGGCAGCAAACTGAAATTGCTTGAGATATGCAGCAAAGTGCTGCTTGGCTGTTTCCATATATCTGGAGTGAAATGCGCCGCTCACATTCAAGATGACGTAATTGGATGCACCTTCCTGCTCAAACACAGACTTCGCCTGAATTAGCAAGTCCTGCGGACCCGAAATAACGATCTGACGGGGACTGTTCATATTGGCGATATCCAAGTGGTCAAGGCCATGCTGTGCAAGAATCTTACCCACCACATCCGCATGCAGCCCAATCACAGCAGCCATCCCACCGCCCTTTGCCCTGCCCATTAATTCACCGCGGAACTGGACGATACGTAGTCCGGTTGCAAAATCAAACACGCCTGCAGCCAGCAACGCATTAAATTCACCCAAGCTGTGTCCCGCAGCATACTCCGGCTTCCCCTGTTGCTCAAGTTCCCTGTAGTACATCAGGGCATTCACGGTGTACAGGGCCGGCTGGGTGTATTCCGTACGTTTGAGTCGGTCTCCGGGGTCTTCAAGACACAGCTCGCGTATGGAATATCCCAATATTTCATCTGCGGTGCGGACCAGGTCCGGATAAAGATTCCAAACGTCGTGCCCCATGCCCTTGAACTGCGAGCCTTGCCCTGGAAATACATAAGCCCTCATGTTCTGCTCTCCCCTCTGAATGTTCATCGACGGCTGTTGATATTGCCTGGCCACGCTTTCCAATTGTTCCTTATCCCTGCAAAAGGGAGATAACAAAACGACCGCAGATGATGAAGCTTGTTTGTCTGCAAGCCGCTTTATAAAACCTGCAAGCGTACCGCCCGGACTGATATCGATATAGTGATGCGGTCCGGCAGATTCAAGCTTTTGTATTGCTTCGCGAAAGAGAATTGGTTTTCGCGCAACCTGCCAGAAGTGATTTTGTGCAATTCGGGCAGCCTCCCCTCCAGTCATACAGGAGATTAACGGTATGTGGGGGACGGCAAATGTAAATGCCTGCAAATCCTCCGTGTATGCTGCCTCTGCGCTATCAATCCATTGAGAATGATAGGCAAAAGAAACCGGGAGCATCTGACTTAACACAGCATGCGATGTGAGCCACTCCTGTGCTTTTTCCAGTGTATGCACCGGTCCGGAAATAACAAAATGCCCGTCATAATTGACGGACACCAAGGTACAATATTCAATTTCCGGAAGTTCCGGATATAGAGATGCATCTCCCAATATCGCTAACATCGCGCCAGAAGGGCAATGTTGCTCGAATCGTATTGCCTGCTTCATAACACAGCGCAAGCCATCTTTTGCACTGAATACGCCTGCAATCGCAGCGGCGGCAAATTCCCCAAGGCTGCTGCCAAGGACGTAATCAGGTATCACGCCACGAGTCAATAACGATTGGGCAAGTGCATACTCCACCATGTAGATGGCGGGATGCGACAGAATTGTACGTTCGAAGCGGTCCTCATCGGTTGACGATTCGCCGTACATATACTGGACGATTGACTCGCCCCCGCATTCCAAAACCGTTTGATCCAGAGCAAGCATCGTTTCTCTGAACAATGCATCCTGCTCAAACAGCTCCTTCCCCATCTGCGGATACTGCGATCCTTGTCCAGAAAACATAAAAACAACGGAATCGCTCAGTCTGAGCACCTCCTTACAAGCACATCAATAGACATATCAAATAAACTCCGCTATCCCCGTTGATCAGGGACAGAAGTTTGTAATTTAACACAAAACTATCATTATATGTGCATTTTCCTATCTTCAACGTGCCGAAACAACGATTGAATTAGTTGAAAAGCTTGTTGAATATACTATAATCAATTTTGTAATTTTTGTAAATGATGGATTTTGTAAATGTAGTCATTGCATATCGTAAAGTGATGAATAACATCGTATTTTAAAAATAAAAATAGAAAAATGGTATGGATTTGTATTATTTATTTTCCATAAATCAGAATTTCGGAATGATTTAATAAATAGATAACGACTAAATAAATAACAATCCATGTTATATTTGTGCTTTATCTATCTGATAGAAAAGCTATGTTAAAGCTTCCGCTGTTTTTGCATATGTTAACGAATGTTTTAAACTTTTTCACCGAATCTATAATTGTCAGCTTAACTGCTGCTTTTATCTCACCTCATCGAATTAAAACAAAAAAAGCCGCTATAATAGCGACTCAACGGAAACATATTCTCGTTCCTGACATTCTTTTCACCACTAACCCTAATAAAATTAACCTTGATGGGGCATTTGCCTGAATACAATGAGAGGTACCACCAATATTCTAGCTTATTTAATTAACTTATTTACAGTGATCATCAATTCATCCAAAACTTTGTGATCGCCCTCTGAAATGCGTTCAATGACACAGCTTTTCATATGATGTTCCAAAAGCTGCTTTCCTACTCCATTCAACGCGGATTGAATAGAGGCAATTTGGTGTAATACGTCATCACAATACGTATCCTTCTCAATCATTCCTTTTACTCCACGCACTTGCCCTTCAATCCGATTCAAACGGCTAATTAACTTTCGCTTTGTACTCTCCGAATGATGGCTTTTCCGCTCGTTTGAAGATGTATGGTCACATGAGGCGGCCTCAAGTATCGTATCATCCAAGTAGATCAACTCCTTTATTTACACATTACCATCCCCCCCTACCCTATGTAAAGGGAGCAAGAAGTTCCTACAACAATATATCAGTCAAAGGGCTATTTATATTAAGAATAACCCCAGTCGGAAGTGACCGGGGTCATAAGAGTTACTTAACTAACTCACTGATTTCAGTGAGATTTTCGGCAAAGCCTACAAAGACCTTATCTCCAATGACAAGGGTTGGAACAACCTGTTTGCCAGTCAGGTTCCAGACTTCCTCAGCGTACTTGGCGTCTTCTTCACAATTGTAATCCGTATAGGGAAGCTCACGCTCTTTAAAGTAACGTTTAGCATAATTGCAATCGCTACAGGTTGGGATTGAATAAATCTGAATGGATTCCGTCATGCCCAATTACTCTCCCTTGTATTTCAATATATATTACGCTCCGACGTTATATCCTTTTTTACGGATCGCTTCTTCAATTTCAGCGATTTGAACTTTAGAATCGTCAAATCGAACTTCTACTGTTCCCTGTTCAAAATTTACGTGGCCTTCAGCGCCAAGAGCGCTAATTGCACCTTCAATTTTAGATACACAAGAACGGCAAGACATACCTTGAATTTTTACAGTTGCTTCTTTCACTGTTTTCACCCCCTTTCAAGCGTCATAGACTTCAAGTTTTCCAGTGTCATTCTATTAACGAATTTGCTGAACTTTTCTTTGCCTTTCGCATGGTTCTTATAATATTCAATAATTGCAGTAACGAAAGGAATAAGCTGATCCTCCATTAATCCGGAATGTAGCAGCTTGGCGAAGGAGGGTTTAAGCCCCTTCGACTCGCCACCAACATAAACATCGAACTTATCGCGCATCTTTACGATCCCAATATCCTTAATCAACGGTTCACTAGTGCCTAAGGCGCATCCTGCATATCCAATCTTGAGTGGTGCAGGCGTATCGATACCGGAAATGGCTTGATTTAAATTTTTGGCTGTTTCCATGCCTGCTTCTTCTGCACCTCTACAAAAGTTGCAAGTGATCAGGCTTTTGGTTACAAATCCTGCAGGGTTTATTTCAAGACCGTGATCTTCAAGTTCATTTTTGATCTGATCTCGTTGTTCAATCGATACTTCTGCGTAGAGTTGCTTAAAGGGTGTCATTTCCACTTTTGAATCTGGACCAATAATCTCGCCAATTTTAACTAGTTGCTCTGGAGTGAATAAGCTTCCACCCAGTTGGATTGCTGGACTAATCGCTATTTTAATTGTATCTCCCATGCTCATACCTCTCTACTCACTTTACATCTACGACGAAAGGTACTGTAAAGACTTCCCCATCATGTTGGAATTGGCCCCAGATTTTATAGATTCCGCTATGCGGGAAGGAGGTCATAAATTCCGCTTTTGGACCGGTTGCCTTTTCCTCTGTTGGATGAACATGCAGATATTGTTCTGCATCCTCAGAAAGGATAACGACATGACCTACTGCACCGAGGTATTGTTCCAGATTATTAATCCCTTCGTCCGTTTTCGCATCCATGATATTAAAGGTCAGATTTATGTCTTCATTGGCCTTTTTGGTACTCAATGAAAGTTCTATTTTTTTACCATCCACTTCTTTTACAAGGTTGGAATCCGCTTGAACGAGCTCTTGGGCTTTTTCTGGACCCCCAACGTTCACCCATTCACTGGGTGTAGTACTCGCTCCACCTTCTGGAACAAAGTCGGCAAGAATTTTGTATTCGCCACCGTCTGGAAATGAAGTTTCAATCACAAACGTTCCATCGCCTTTAAAATCTGGATGAATATGATTAAAGTAAGAAAGATCTTTACTCACCACGATAAGGTGCATTCGTTTTTCATGACCTATTTCAAATTCATTAACCGGATTACCATCGACGTCCTTGATTTGGATTGTCAGATGTGAATTTTCATTGGCCTTCACATCTGATGCAAAGGAGAACGAGGCTTTAAGGGTACTTGCTGTTGAATCAGCATGAGGCACTGCATGATCATGACTCGCACCTGCAGTTTCAGAATTCATCTCAGTATGATTCATACCACCATGTCCATCTGTATGTGCACTTTCTTTAGGGGTTCCGCAAGCAGACAACACACCAAAAGCTAAAACACCGGTTAACATTAGCATGATTTTTTTACTCCTCCTCATCATTATGTTCGCTCCTGTTCTAGTAACTGACTAGTGACGTACTTTTACGCGTTGCAATCGCAGGGCGTTCAGAACGACGGATACCGAACTCAAGGCCATCGCTGCGCCTGCAACCCATGGTGCTAACAGACCGATAGCTGCAATAGGGATGCCTAAAGTGTTGTAACCAAGTGCCCAGAACAAGTTTTGCTTAATGTTGCGCATGGTCTTACGACTCATGTAGATAGCATCAGGAATACTGGATAGATCGCCGCGCATGAGTGTTACATCAGCTGCTTCCATCGCTACATCTGTCCCCGTACCAATCGCCATACCAATATCTGCAGTTGCCAAAGCGGGTGCATCATTGATACCATCGCCAACCATGGCCACTTTTTTACCTTGTGATTGCAGTTTTTTCACTTCTTCCGCTTTTCCTTCAGGTAAGACCTCTGCACGAACGTGGTCAATACCTACTTGAGCAGCGATGGCTTTTGCCGTCCGTTCATTGTCACCTGTAATCATAATGACCTGAATGCCCATTTCTTTCAGACGGCTCACTGCAGCTTTCGAAGTTTCTTTAATTGTGTCTGCTACAGCGACCATACCTGCATACTGCCCATCAATGGCAACCAGCATCGCAGTTTTCCCCGCTTCTTCCAAACGTGACATCGAATGATAAGCTGCTTTTGCATCGATATTATACTTTTCCATCAGTCGACGTGTACCCACGAGTAGCTGTTTACCTTCAACCATTGCCTGGATTCCGAAACCCGGAAATGCTTCAAAGGATTGTGTTCCTGGTAGTTCGATATTTCGTTCCTGGATGCCCACAACGATGGCTTCTGCAAGTGGATGCTCAGAATTTTTCTCTGCAGCTCCAACAAGTTTCAGGAATTCATTTTCATTGCCAAGAGCGACGACGTCAGTCAATTCAGGTTTACCTTTTGTAACAGTACCAGTTTTATCCAAAAGGATCGCATCAATTTTATGCGTCTGCTCCAGATGCTCCCCGCCTTTGAATAACACCCCTAGTTCAGCCGAACGACCAGACCCCGCCATAATGGATGTTGGGGTTGCAAGTCCAAGTGCACAAGGACATGCGATAACAAGAATCGCAATTGCTTTTTCTAACGAACCTGCAAAATCGCCTGGTGTAACCCAGAAGTACCAAACCACGAAAGCAACTATTGCAATCCCTACAACGATCGGGACGAATATGCCCGAGATCACATCGGCTACCCGCTGAATTGGTGCTTTTGATCCCTGAGCTTCTTCAACAACCTTAATAATTTGTGCAAGAGCGGTTTCTTTACCTACTTTGGTTGCTTTGATCCGAAGAATACCGTTTTTATTAATCGTAGCTCCAATCACAGCATCTCCGACTTTTTTCTCTACTGGAAGGCTTTCACCCGTAAGCATGGATTCATCTACAGATGAGATCCCTTCCAGCACCTCTCCGTCTACAGGAACTTTATCTCCTGGGCGAATAAGGACAACATCTCCTACAATGACTTCATCCACTGGAATGGTAAGTTCTTTGCCATCCCGAACCACTAATGCCGTCTTCGCCTGCAGACTCATCAGTGATTTAATTGCCTCTGATGTTCGACCTTTCGCAAGAGATTCAAACAATTTACCCATAAGAACCAAAGTAATAAGGACCGCACTCGTTTCATAATACAGGGATGGACCATGATGCATCCCCTCAGCCATACTTGACCATTGAATGGTCAAGTATAAACTGTAGAAGTACGCTGCCGAGGTACCAAGTGCTACCAACACATCCATGTTGGCACTCCTGTTTCGGAGAGCCTTATATGCACCCACATAGAACTGTCTACCAATGTAAAATTGTACTGGTGTAGCCAGGATTAGTTGGAACCACGGATTCATAAACAATTCCGGCACATAGATCCATGAAGTGAACGAGAAGTGACCTACCATAGTCCACAACAGCGGCAAGGAAAGAATTGCCGAAATCAATAATTTCCGTTTTTGATTACTCAGTTCTTTAGCACGATGGTCACTTGCACCATTACTGGTACCGTCTTGTTTGACGATCGCTGTATAACCGAGTTTACTCACCTTGTCTTTCATATCTTCGATGGAAACCTCACCAGGAGAAAATTCAACTCGGGCCGTTTCCATGGCGAAGTTTACTGAAGCGTTAGTCACGCCGGGCAGCTTATTCAGCCCTTTTTCAATTTTGTTCGCACATGCTGCACAGGTCATGCCTTCAAGATTGAATTGCGCAACCTCTGAAACGGAACCATATCCAAGTTTTTTGATTTTTTCCTCAAGTTCTTTCATTTCCACTTTCGTGGGATCATACGTTACACTTGCCTTTTCCAAAGCAAAGTTAACATTTGCTGATGTGACCCCGTCCATTTTGCCGAGGCCTTTTTCGATTTTGTTTGCACAAGCTGCACAGGTCATACCTGTAATTTGTATACTCGACTGTTTGGTCTGAGCCGCTGCTGTTGCCACAATAATTCACTCCCCTTATCGTCCATTACTTTTACGCTACTTCGTAGCCTTGTTCTTCAATAACTTCTTTAATTTGCTCCAAGGAGACTTGATTTTCATCATACGTCGCTTCAACCGAATCATCACTGAGGTTCACCTTGCCACTCACTCCAATTTCTTTCAAAGCACCTTCGATGGAGTTTACACAATGTTGGCAGCTCATACCTTGTACGTTCAATACAATGTTTTTCATCTTATTTCGTCCCTTCTTGTGGGTATTTTTTTGGTTTAGTTTGACCTAAACGATGGGCTGTACTCTCGAGGCCAGTTCCTCAGGTCTCGTCGACCTCTTGTTAAATACTATACCCCCCTACCCTATATTAGTCAACATCTTTTTATACCCCTCCGCCCTATATGAACTAGCTTTCTCGTTAGCTCAATGAATTTATGGAGAGAAGAACCGATTATCTGTACGCTGATCGGTAATCGGACCATGTTCTTGTCCAGGACTTGGGAAAAAACTTGTACCGATAAAATAAAAAAGCCGCTAAAATAGCGACTTCAATGGAATCATGATCTCCTTCCGTGAAATGTAGTCCATATCTTCCTCCTCTTCACAAATTGAAGGCAAATTTACATTTCCTCTACGTTGTTAGATCGCACTGCTACAAAAGAAAGGCTCGTACAGACAGGGTATTATTACTTCCCTGCCCAATACGAGCGTCTACGTCCAATTGCACTCAAACGGTTGCTCCGAATGTGTACTTTAGCAATCGTTTCATTTCATGTGGCGATAGTCTAATAGATCCTTCAAATTTGAGATTTTCTGCAACAGCTGTTCCCCGACATTGGTTTCCCTCACCAGTTTCCGCGCCAGTTCTTTGTCCACCAATCTTTTTAGAGATAACACGTCCGTTCCGTTACATAAGACATCTTCTTTTGAGTTAAATTTCTTATGAGCAACGAGCTGCATGCCAAAGGAATTGTACAACAAGGTATATCCGGCAATGCCCGTTGTGGATTGATAGGCTTTGGAAAAACCGCCGTCAATCACGATCATTTTCCCGTTTGCTTTAACAGGGCTCTCTCCACTAATTTCTTTGACTGGCGTGTGCCCGTTAATGACATGTCCATGATCTGGATTCAAATCAAACTCCTGCAAGATTTTTCGACAGATCTCTTCATTTTCACGTAAATGGTAGTAAGGATTCTTTCTCTCCTTATGTGCTTCTTTATCTTGGATGAAATACCGTTCAAAAGTGGTCATTTCTCTCTTTCCAAAGAGTGAGGAGCATTCCCCTGTCCAGATGTACCATACCATATCCGTCGCCAGATCTTCTGTCTCTTCCGGATGCGCAAAGGCGTAACGTAAATAATCTTCAAAAACATCAAGCAATTGACGGCCCGCATATGTCTTGTCTTCAATCTGCATTTCTTCCATATTTCCTTCTTCATCCAAAGGAATACAGCCGTGGATTAACAAATTCCCGTTGTATTTTAAATAAAGGCTACCCTTTTTCATGAGAAAATTCATATGTCTGGCCATCTTTTCGGAATGCTGAACGGAAAACAACAGCTTTTCCATCACTTGGCGTTCTTCCTCCAGCAATTGTTCAGGTTTCTGCGGATTTACGGTTGCAAAACAGGTGTTTTCCAGCAGGTACGTTTTACCGAAGATGTTGATTTCATTGTTGTCGTAATCAATCTGCTCCAGCAAAAGCCTTTCAGACATATTAAAGTATGGGCGTCTCTTGATAATCGGGATTTCAAGTTTAAACTGAATCATGGCAATGGCTTGGTGAATTTTGGTGATCTGCAAAATTTCCTGCTCCGATACATTATGGCCAGCCTGTAGCTTAGGTCTGAAGGACGGATTGTCCTCGTAATATTTCTCCGCCAGGTTTAGCAGTGGGCGCAGATTGATTCCGTATACATCTTCAATGATGTCCAGATTATCGTATCTGGCGCAGATCCGAATAATATTCGCAAGGCAGACCAGAGAACCTGCGTAGGCTCCGATCCAGAGGACATCATGGTTTCCCCACTGTATGTCTACAGAATGGTAGTTGATCAGCGTATCCATAATTTTATCGGGGTACGGCCCCCGGTCATAGATATCTCCAACCACATGAAGATGGTCAACGACCAGGCGCTGTGTCGTATAAGCAAGGCCGATAATGAGATTGTCCGCCTGACCCAAGGATATAATTTGCCGATATATTTCCTCGTAATAAGGATTCTTATTGTTGGTCGAATCCGTCTTGTATAAAAGCTCTTCTACAATATATACATATTGCTCCGGCAGAGCTTTACGCAATTTTGAGCGTGTATACTTGGAAGAGGCATAAGAAATAAGCTTAAGCATGTGTTCAATTGTTAGTCTATACCACTGGTTCAAAGCCTGTTTATTGCTCAGTTCCCCTATAACCAGCTGTATTTTTTCTTCCGGGTAATAAACTAACGCCGCAAAATCATTGATTTCTTGATCTGTCCAAACCTCCCGGAATAATTCTTTGATTTTCTCTTTGACGGTACCCGAACCGTTTCTTAGTACATGCTGAAAAGCGTGGAACTCCCCATGCAAATCGCTGACAAAATGCTCGGTTCCCTTTGGGAGATTGGAGATCGCTTCAAGGTTGATGATCTCTGTTATGATTTTTTCTTCCGTATCATACTTCTCGGCCAATAAATCTAGAAACTGCTCATCCAAAACAGATGTCCCCCTTCAAGGAAGTATGGTGTTGTATAGCCGGGTCCAAAAGCTTTAGACCTATATCAAATTACATTCTATACTTAGCATTGATTATATGGTGATTATCAGCATCGCCTTCCCCCATCATACTCCAGTTCATCATATATGAACAAATTTCATTGAATGGATTTGAATGAACCATGTTTGTAGTTATTTTAGGAATAAGAAGTGTGTTCAATCTGCTCTGGTCCCTTGAGGTTTTTTTACTAACTGCTATTTTACACAATGAAAAATAAACGATCTATTCTCAGAATTTGCTTGTTTAAATTCCCAATCCCCATATGTTTTAATTTTGGAAAAACCGATTTGTTTCAGCGACTCATTGAATTCTTCCTGATTTCGAAACCTCAGCTGCATTTTTTCATGAACTAATACTTTGTCTGTTTTGGTATTTTTTACAATTTCATAGAAAGTGTAAATATCTCCCTCAAACCCTTCATATTCTGTATAAATTTCTAAAGGATCTCCGCTTAGTCTATCTTTAGCTAAGTCAGGAGTTTTGTCCTTTTCCCATTCTTCCCATACTTTTACCATAGGGTTTCTTGTATCAAAAATAAAGTGACCCCCAATTTTTATGGATCGGAATACGTCTGAGATCACTTGCTTCCAACTGTCATCTGTAAGAAATACCTGTGCAACATTGGCTGTCATAATTACCGCATCATAGGTATTGGTTTGTAAATCCGCACTATCACCTATAATCCAATTCACATTTCCAGAATTATCTTTACTTCGCGCCATTTCAATCGCTTCTTCATTGGGGTCTATAGCGGTAATTTTATAACAACACGGAACAAGATGAGTAGTCCATCTTCCTGTTCCACAGCCCAGGTCAGCTATAGATTCTACTTGTAATCTCTTTAACAATGAAAGGAAAAATTCATCGTCTTTTCCCCAATGGTTAATCTGGTCGTATACTAATGGAATCATAAATAATGTCTCCCCACTTTCAGCAGCGTTTTACTGTGCCCAACAGTCAGTTTGATGTCTCATACATAAGCTACACGGTTTTATTCTCACTCTGTGAACCAAAAACTACCCTGGTTGCTTCTATAAAAGATAACATCATTGGTGAAAGCCACTTGTCTTTATGCCACAACATCTGTGTATATACCTGCAAGTCCGGAATTTGCCATGGGAGGACAACAAGTTCTCCACGTTCAACTTCAGATTCCGCGACGATCTCAGGAAGAAAGGCAATACCGATTCCTGAAATTGCACATTGTTTAATGGCTTCAGCACTTTGAAACTCTAAATATGTAATGCTATCAATGCCCTCTTTCTCAAATGACCGATCAAACATCGTTCGATATGGACAACCCTTCTCATTTGTCAGGAACACTTCATCATGAAAATCTTCCAATTGCAGCACAGTTCGTTTGGCGAGTGGGTGATCTGGAGCAGCTAACAATCGGAAATGTTCTTCCAGCAAAGGTTCCACGGAAAGTCCACTCGAGCGAATGGGTTCATCCAACATATAAACAATATCCGTGGTTCCCTCAAAGAGCGTTTGCTTGAGTTCTTGATTCGGAACTGAGCGGAAGATTAGGCGAACTCCCGGATGCTGCGAACGAAACCGTTGGAAGACAGGTGGAAGCCGGTAGGAGCAAATAACCTCATTCGCACTTATCGTTAAGGTACCACTTAGTTTTTCATTATCATGGACAGCACTGCGAGCTTCGTCCATTTTTTCAAGAACACCTTGGGCGTGTGTTAAAAAGCGTTTACCCGCAGTTGTGAGCGCGAGTTGCTTGCCCAACCGATCAAAGAGGCGAACACCTAGCTCATCTTCCAATGCTTTAATTTGCATCGTGACGTTGGAAGGAACATAGCTCAGCGCTTCTGCTGCCCGCGTGAAATTCAATGTTGTTGCAACGGTACAAAACGTATTCAGTTGACGCAATTCCATCCGATGATCCCCCCTTCATCTTTCAATTTTATTGAATGCTATCTTGAATTATATTCACTTTTATTGAGAGTATCACAGCTCTATACTGAGTACAAGAGATCACAGTGAACATGTGGTTTTTTATTTTGAAGGGAGCGACTATACGATGGATTATGAAATTTTTAATTTGGGTGATGTACTCTTACAATCAGGAGTGACGTTACCAAATGCTTTTCTTGCTTACAAAACATACGGAAAATTAAATGAACAGAAGGATAATGTTATTGTCTATCCAACGGCTTTTGGAGATCAGCATATTCAGAATGAATGGCTCATTGGCAGCGGGATGGCACTGGATCCAGAGAAATATTTTATTATCGTTCCCAATTTGCTGGGCAATGGGTTCTCTTCCTCTCCCAGTAACACGCCTCCTCCATTCGATCGGGCTAACTTTCCACAGGTAACCATCTATGACAACGTTCGATTCCAGCACCAACTGCTGACCGAAAAATTCGGTATTCAAAAGATTGCTCTCGTCGTCGGGTGGTCGATGGGCGGCATTCAGGCATTTCAATGGGGAGCAAGTTACCCGGAGATGGTTGAACGAATCGCACCTTTCGGAGGCATCGCCAAACCTTGGCCTCACACATTTGTGGTCCTGGAAGGTGTGAAAGCTTCATTGCTATCTGCAGTCGGCTTCGACTCAAATAAATTAAACCAACTAAGTTCTACAGACATGCGTGCCGTTGGTCGGGTGTATGCGGGATGGGGACTATCACATGCGTTCTATAGAGAAGAGCTATACCGTGAGATGGGATTTGACACATTGGAGGATTTTGTAGCTGGTGTCTGGGAAAATAGCTTTATGAATATGGATCCGCATAATGTTCTGGCTATGTTATGGACAGGCCAACATGCTGATATCAGTGCAAACCCCTCCTATAACGGAGACTTTGATAAAGCACTTCAGAGCATAAAAGCACTTGCCTGTATCATGCCTGGAAGCACGGATCTCTTCTGCACAGCGGACGATAATGAATACGAAGCTAAGCGTATACCTAATGCTGTCTTGAAACCAATTCAATCGATCTGGGGCCATTTTGCCGGTCGTGGAATCAACAGTGCCGATAATCAATTTATTGATGACAATCTAAAACACTTGTTGTCACTTAGCACTAATGAATAGATCGTCACTTGCATTGGGAATTCAGTGAAGAGAAGCGTTGATCTTTCGGAGGGAGAGCTCCCCCCAAGCAGTGGTGTTGTTGAGTGATAATGTAGAAATTAAGGAACCAGCAATAATGAAGTTGAGGACCTTATTCCGATGTTTCTTTTTGCATCCTCTGCCAGTCTCATCTCTATGTCTTTCATCTTTAGTTCCACCGGATAAATCACTCTGGTTGCCATTACAAACACACCTCCAAGATGATCTTGAAGGTGTGTTTGATTAATACATATTCCTAATGATTATAACTGCAATTAAGTAAGTACAGTCATCGCCTCTCTTGTGAATGGAACCAGATCATCGATACGTCCTTCTTGAATTTTCTTAACCCATTCAGGGTCGACTAGAAGAGCACGGCCTACAGCAACCAGATCAAACTCATCATTCTGAAGTCGTTGTACCAATCCCTCGATACCGACGTTACTTGCGCCTTTACCTTCTGTGAACAGACTTGTAAAGTCACCATCAAGACCAATCGATCCAACAGTAATTGTCGGTTTACCAGTCAGTTTTTTGGTCCATCCAGCAAAATTCAGATCAGACCCTTCGAATTCCGGCTCCCAGAAACGACGTGTGGAACAGTGGAAGATATCGACTCCAGCTTGAACCAACGGTGCGAGAAGCTGCTCCAGTAATTCCGGTGTTTCAGCCAATTTAGCCTGATAATCATCTGTCTTCCACTGAGATAAACGCAGTACAATAGGGAATTCCGGTCCCACTACTTTACGGCAAGCCTCAATCACTTCAACTGCAAAACGTGTGCGAGCCAACATATCTCCACCGTAACGATCCGTACGAGAGTTGGTTTTCTCATACAGGAATTGGTCGATCAGATAGCCGTGTGCTCCATGGATTTCAATACCATCGAACCCAACGCGTTTCGCTTCTGAGGCTGCTTGTGCGAATTCCTGAACGATTGTAGCAATCTCAGCTTCCGAATAATCATTAACATGACCTTTGGCTCCCATATGCCAGATCTGTGGAATAATTCGACCACCAGCTTCATGTACTTCAGATACAACATGTGCCCAACCATTCATTGCAGCTTCACCATAAAAGTGCGGCACATTGGCTTGATTGGATGCATCCGGATGATTAATTATTGTCCCTTCTGTCACAATAAGCCCCACTGCGTTCTCTGCTCTGCGGCGGTAATAGCCCGCAACATTCGAACCCGGGATACCTTCCGGAGAAAATTGACGCGTCATCGGCGCCATCACGATCCGATTGGATAACTTCAAGTGACCTAACTCTATAGGTTGGAACAATGCTTCTACGGATTGAGAATAATTCATAATAACCTCCACATATTTCGTTTTTTTTATATAAATTGACCTAGGAGATGTTAAACAGCAATCAGCCTGGTTAACAGCTAGACGTTATTTCCAAATGAATCAATACACGATTTTTCTCGAAAAGCCCCACCTCCTTCAAGCTTTCGTGGTGTATTGATCCGCCTTCAATTATTTTTGACTCCATAGTCAAGAATTTCACAAAAAAAAGATCAAGACATGATCATGCCAAATGAAGTACGCAGAACCGTCTCGATCTGTTCACGGGATGAACCTGATTTCTCCATAACTCTCACACCAAGAATGGTGTTATTTAGATAAGATGCAAGCTCTATACTCGTATACCGGTTGGAAATTAACTGTTGTTTCTGGCCACTACTTATGATCTTCTCTAATACCAGTTGAATCTCTTCTGCCATGAGCTCAGCTTCGCGTGTGACCTGCTCGTCATCTGTTCCGAATTCGAGTGATGCATTCACAATCAGACACCCTTGGCAGCTAGTTTCATCGTCTAAAAGGGAATATCGTAAGGTATCCAGTTTATCAACGGGAGACGAATCCAGGGCTTCAATCTGTTTCAGTTTAGCTATAACCTGTTCACGGTAAAGTGCCAGCGCCTTCAGGAACAACGATCGCTTGTCTTTAAAAACACAGTACAAACTTTGCTTTTTGACTCCTGTAGTACGCGTAAGGTCCTCATAAGAAGTTGCTTTGAAGCCTTGATTCCAGAACACTTCCATAGACTGGTGTAATACACGATCGACATCAAATTCTCTTGGTCTGCTCATGGGATTAATGTATCAGTTATTGACCATGCAGTCAAGAACTGATCATTTTACATCAGCACCGATCCTCCCCAAAGTGTGAAGACTGGTTCTTCATATGTCCGTTTTTAATGGTCCTTACATTAAACCAAACACAAAAGAGAATGTTTATCCCCCTTCATTTCCACTACCCCATTGAATGCGGTCTAACTCTTCCGGTAAGCAACCTTGTGAAAAGCATTGATATAACGAAACAGTGCTTCACCATCATCAGGCACATGCGTACTTGTATCCAGTGGCAGCATCATTGCCTGATACGGCTCTGGCACCATTCTATATTGATGGACATAGGAGGTTAGGATGAACCCGTTGCGTTGCCAGAACTGTATGCGTTCCTGATGAGCCTCCGTTGTCCCGAACTCCGCCTCGATAATCATACCTTTGATCCGGTGCTCTCTTAACGCCCAGGCTCTGAGCTGCTCTAGCATCCAGGTCCCTATGCCCCACCCACGCAACTTCTGTTCAACCGCGAGGTAATCGATGATCAGGATGCGGTCCGCAACATTCCCCTCCAGTCCAGTAACAGCCATCGCAACCACTTCTCCATGATGCACGCCCGTGTGTAAATAACCAATCTTCCGGTCCAGCATACTGCGCAGAATCGCTTTTGTCTTAGCGCCGCTTTGAAAAGCCTCATGATAGATGCGCTCCATCCGCGCCCACAATGCTTCATCCCACTCCTCTATAGTCGTAAACTCTAATTCCAGCATCTCATTCGCCTCCAGCTTTAATTCAGATTTATCGTGATTCAAGACATGTAAGAGATATTCCTTCCGGTTTAATGGATTATGATCGTATCTTGTGCATGAAGGCACTTCACCATCGAAGGGCTGATAGCCATAAAATCCGGGCGGGTTCGACCTCTTTTTTCTACGATTCTGAAGACTGTAGCATGTCTTTAATCTTAAAAGTTTATGTTTTTATCGTTCGCATATCTGGCGTATATTCACAAAATTCATCTATCCTGCCCGTTAACGTAATGAAAGCTGCCGACACAGGCAGCTTCATTTTCGTCGTTTATTCAATTATAGTTTCTACGTTAGCGTAATAAAGCATTAACTTTTAATATCTTCTTTAGCCTTTTGTCTATATCGAATTATGGAAAGAGGTAAATTAACTACTCCAAGAATAAAAGAAGAGCTAATAGATATCCATTGAGATATTGAAGGATAATTTGGTTTTCCGTCTCCTACAGGTCCTATTTTGGGTTGGTGGCTATCCCACAAAACATATAAGAGACCAACAGCAAACTACACTTGCAACTATATGTAACACATACTTGTTCAATCCTCCCCCTCCATTTATTGTATTCATGTCTTGAACTCTGTATATATTATAACGTTATCTAAAACGGGAAATTACACTAACCTACTCCTTAGTTTAACAAAAAATTTTCTCCTTTAAGATATTTCCTAAAATAGTTTTCAATAACTGATGGAAAATTTGCCGCTAAGGATTGTTGTTCATATCGACCAAATAAAAAATGCTTCTAATAACTCGACATAATTCTCTTCCAGTTGATTTACTTTGCTATACGATGAAATAAATACTTTCCTATTATCAGATGAAAGATGCAAATTTGAGAATTGGAGTATTCGCAGAGTGAAGTAGCAGGTTCAACCCACTGATCCGAACCGTTCCAACAGACAAGACGTAACTTTCCGCCGTACTTGGTCAGGTTTTATGATTACAGCAAGCTTCTTAATAGTTATCCTGTTGTCCGTCGTGCAACTAAATATGATATCTCTGCTGAACATCAATTTCGCTATTCCCATTGTCCTAATCATAATAGCCTTTATTATCCTATACGCCTTAGCATTATCGTTCTGGGCTGGTCAGGGCGGAAGCCGCTTGGAGCAATCGGCAGATCGCTCCAATTTCAGACCTGTCCATGATGATGATAAATGGCTATTAGGTATGATTTATTTCAATCGGAAGGATCCAAACCTAATCGTTGAGAAAAGATTCGGAGTCGGCTGGGGATTAAATTTCGGTCACCCAGTATGCTGACCAATTTTTCTCGGAATTATCGTACTGTTAGTTGTGGTGTAACAAGGCTTGGAGGTTAGTACTCGTCTCAACCGGTATATAAAATGTATGCGGAAACCGTCGATAAGCTTGACTTCATTCGCTGTGAACTTAATCCCATCACATCAAGCTTTGGTGCAGTTGGACCTACTATCATTGGGTTAATGAGTTATGAATTATAAAACAAAGAAAGCAGCTGATCACTTGGGTCAGCTGCTTTCTTATTGTTATAGAGGTTTCGTACATCGTTAACGAGCATGTAACAAACGAAGATGATACAAGTGTTTATTTATTGCAAAGATTGTTTCGTTTGTTTTCTTTTAGATAGGGAGTTATCAAGCAGTGTTGTTACGATGCCAATCACAAGGGCAAACGCACCGATCCATGGAATGTAGTTCAACAAGTTGTGGTTGACAGCAATACCCCCAACACCAGCTCCGGCAGCCATTCCAACTTGTCCAATCGCGCTATGCAAACTAAGTACAATGCCTGAAGCAGCGGGAGCGAGACTTATAAGCTGAAATTGGATCGGCGTACCTGAGGACCAGGCTGCTATTGCCCAGAAAATAAGTAACATATATAGAAGAACTATGGATTGGCCTATAAACGGGAACAACAGTAATGCAATGGCATGGAGTATCATTCCGCCAGCTAGTGTACGGAATGTACCCCATTTATCTGTACTGAGTCCTCCTATTTTGGAACCTATAGCACTAGCGATACCAAATATAAACAGGGCTACCGTTACACCTTGATCACTCATGCTAAATATATCAAGGAGATACGGTGAAATGTACGTAAATAAAATGGAATATGAGCCTAACCACACAAACGTAATCAGTAACGCTGCTGCAATACGCGGTTGCATGATGAATTTAAACTGATCACGCAAAGGAACAACTTCTTCAGCAACCACTTTGGGTATGATCAGCAGCGCTAGGAATAAGAGAATAAGTCCTATTACTCCAAGACCAATAAATATGATGTTCCAATCATAATGGGAAGCTACAACCCTGCCTATGGGTACACCGATAACTAATGCCGTACTATTCCCCATAATAACCGTAGCAATTGAACTGCCTTGTTTTCCTGGAGCAGCCAAAACCGCAGCAAGAGTAAGGAGCGTAACCTGAATAACACCGGCACTAAGTGCTGAAATAATTCTAGCTACGATAAGCATCTCATATCCGGTTATCGTTGCAATTAAAATGTTAATAACAGAGAATACAGTTAATGCATATACTAAGAGTTTTTTTCGGTCTAATTTAGATGTAAAAGCAATTAAAAAAGGAGTACCTACGCCAAACGCTATAGAGAACACTGTAATTAGCTGTCCAGCAGAAGAAACTGAAATGTTGCTAGATTCAGCAATTTTGTCTAGGACCCCGGCAATAACGTATTCTGATGCGCCATTAAGAAAACTAATAACAGCTAATAAATATATTTTCCACATATTTTTCAACAATTGCACCTTCTCATTTCTGTATTTCTAGAAAAATAGATTAATTAACTATTCACTAAAATAAATATTCTACATTCACTCCATCTGTGACAAAACCATTTTCTATATATGTCCCTTCTATTGAATTAGAAGCTAAAGACCTTCCCACAAAAAATCAGCCGCTAATCGAATGGTTAGACTCATTTGTGTGTTCCACCTTTCAGTGTTAAATCCATAAGAGATTTCTCCATATTCAGAGTAATCCTATTTATCCGTCTGTAATACATTTTATTTTGCAAAACTTATGTTACTTTTATTATTCAAATAAATATATACATTTCGGCATTTTAGTTTGAATTAACATGAGATCACATTTGTTACTCAAAAGTAACGCAGTGTTTTATTATTATAAAAAACGGCAGCGTTCCAGAGATAACTTGGAATCACTGCCGCTATTAATAACATCCAATTAGGCTTTGACTGTGTACATCAATTCTTTTTCATGAATTGTGGTACGCCCAGCCGATTGGACATTGGTATATTGAACCATGTTCGTAATAATGACCGGAGTAAGCATGTTGTAACCCGCTTTTTCGATCTCTTCACGGTCAAATTCCATCAATAGATCGCCTACGGATACTTTAGCTCCTGCCTGTACCTTTGGTGAGAAATATTGGCCTTTCAGCTTTACAGTATCAATTCCGATGTGAATCAGCATTTCTGCGCCAAGATCACTTACGAGACCAATAGCATGTCCACTCTTGGACACAGAAATTACTGTGCCGTTAACCGGAGATACTGCACGTCCTTCAGCAGGTTGAATGGCAAATCCCTTACCCATCATTTCTTCGGAAAAAGCAGGATCTGGCACCAGGCTAAGTGGCTTAACTTCCCCATTCATGGGGCTGAATATTTGTTCATCCTGTAATTTAGTGTCTTCAGTTACTGCTGGTGTAGTTGTAGATATTGCTGATGGTGCAGCTGCCTCTTCCTGGAAGCCCAGAATATAAGTAATTACGCTAGCTACAACGAATGCAATTAAAGCAGCAATCAGTGCATAGAGCAGGTTGCTAATGTCTGGACCGACATATGAGGCAGCTCCCGGAAGACCTACAGTGCTAATGAAATAGGCTTTAACCGAAAAGGCTCCCAGAAACGCCCCAGCAACTGCGCCCCCAATGAGCGCTGCAATAAATGGTTTTTTGAATTTCATGTTAATTCCGTACATGGCTGGCTCCGTAATTCCCATAAGAGCGGTCAGTCCTGTAGAATATGAAAGTGATTTGGTGTGGGTGTTTTTAGACTTGAAGCCCACACCAAATGCAGCACCACCCTGGGCCATATTAGCTGCGAACATTAACGGAACGATAAAATCGTAACCAAGTGTTGCAATCGAACCAACTGCAAGCGGCAACAGTGCATAATGCATGCCTGTAATAATCAGCACAGACATTGTGCCACCAATCAAGATACTTGCCAAAATGGATGCGTTATCAAATAACCATCTGATACCCCCAGATAAACCGTTTCCAATAATGCCACCCAGTGGCCCGATCGCGATCAAGGTTAGTGGTACCATGATGAGTAACGTAACAGTTGGTACAACAATCAGTTTCAGTGAAGAATGAGTGATGCGGTCAATCGCTCTCTCCACGTAAGCAGCGATCCAGATTGCAATGACGATGGGAATAACCGATGATGCATAGGATGTGGCAATAACCGTAATGCCTGCAAACGAAGTATTACCCTCTTGAAGCAACGCTGTAATGGTTGGATGCATGAGACCAGCCGCTAGTGCAGCACCTACATAAACATTGCTCCCCATTTTCTTCGCAGCACTAATGGCCAGAATAATGGGCAGGAAGTAGAATGCGCCATCGCCAACCGCAGACAAAATGATATAGGTTGAACTTGTATTCGTCATCCAACCAAGAGCCACCAGAATGGACACGATCCCTTTGATCATACCTGCGCCAGCAATTGCTGGCAGGATTGGCGTGAACATGCCCGATATGAAATCAAATAATGCGCTGATCGGATTCCTTTGTTTCTTTCCACCTTTTGGAGTACTCTCTGCGTTAGGCTTCATGCTCATATTGTCCACTAGTGCTTTGTACACTTCGGAAACTTCACTGCCAATAATCACCTGAAACTGTCCACCGTTTTCCGTTACACCCATAACGCCAGGTGTGTTTTTTAACGTTGTTCTGTCTGCTTGATTGTTATCGTTTAGATTGAATCTGAGTCGAGTCATACAGTGCGTAACTTGATCGATATTCTCTTCCCCACCAACCAGTTTGAGAATATCTTTGGACAATTGTTGTTTATCCATGATGTAAGGCTCCTTCGACGTATATTAAGGTAGTAAAGCTAAATTTTTGAGGATGGCAAAACAAACTCATTATGTTTTCATATGACAGCTATTGTGACATTCTCAAGCAGACTAAGGAAGCTCAACAAGCTTGAAACTTGAACTGGTTAAGGGTAGGTTGGTTTATTCGTTGCCACCTTCGTTCTCTGACCATGGACGCGTCTAGCCAGCTATAATGGAAGTATCAAACATATGTTATAACGTCATGTTACTCAGAATAGAGAAGAAAATATATATGATTTAAGTGTTTAGTTTCCTTTGACACGAAATGATTTTTGTTACAAAAGTGTAACACGTTGTTTTTTAAACGTAGGTAATGTATACTGCCTAAGCAGGCTACCTATTATTTTTATTATGGTATAAGGAGTGTATATCCATGTTCACCAGTGAGCAAATCTCATCCTATAACGAATTGGAACTATCTTTATATAACTATATTTCTCAGAACATGGAAAAAGTGGCGTACATGCGTATCAGAGAACTGGCCGATGAGACTCATGTATCTACAGCCACCATTCTGCGATTTTGCAGAAAGAATCAATGTGAGGGATTTTCCGAATTTAAAGTAAAACTTAAGATGCTCGTTTCCCAAAAGGATAAACTAACGAAGCAAGAGTTGAAAAGTCCACATCATGCAGTGTATGAGTTTTTTGAACGTTCTCAAGCTCCTGAATTAGAGGAGAAAATTCGGACGGCAGCAAAGTTAATTGCTAATGCCAGTAGCGTTATTTTTATTGGTATCGGGAGCTCCGGAATAATAGGCGAGTATGGAGCCCGATTTTTTTCAAATCTAGGGATCTGTTCCGTGTACATAAAAGATCCTCATTATCCTGTTCATACCAGAATTCAAAAAGACAGCGTTACGATTGCATTATCTACGCGAGGTGAAAACCCGTTTGTGCTACCTTATCTCCAACGGATCAAGCAGGAGAAAAATAAAATTGTGGCGATAACGAACGATCGCCAATCTACCATGGCTAAAATATCAGATGTAAGTATCCCTTATTATGTAAAAGAAGAGTATTACGAATCCACGAGCATCACCACTCAGGTTCCTGTTACTTTCCTATTGGAATGGCTGGGACGAGAGGTTTTCAAAGAAATGGTAAATACAGAATTAGAGCTATGAGAGAGAACTCGATCTTTTTATAAATACGCACCAGAAAGAGAGCCCTCTAGGCTCTCTTTTCAGTCTTAATGACTCTCTATGGGATGACTACGTTAGACGCTTTCCATTACTTTTTTTCCTCGTGTTGCTGCAATTTGCGTCATAATCATTAGAATGATGATCACAATCATTCCAATCATAGCAGGTGTGAAACTATGGGAAGCATCATGAATCCAGCCTAGCAATATTGGACCCATCGCGCCAATAACATACCCAGCAGATTGCTGCATCGCTGACCAGGAAGTTGCATCGTTCACATTGGTTGTAGAGTCAATCGGTAACATCAGATTTAAAGTGAACAAGCCCCCTGCTCCAACTCCAAAGAGTACAACGGAAACCATCGGTATGAAATTCATCATCAATAAAATCAACCCAACAATCATGAACAGAGATTCACCAACCATCCATACTCTTCTTGAAGGAAAGTTCTTCAATAATACAGGAAGTACAAAACTAATTGGGATTTGGATGACAACAAATATGGTCAGACAAAGCGTTGCATACGATTTGCTATACCCCATTTCTTGAATCATTAACGGGAGCCACGCTGTAAAAGAATAAAACAACATAGCCATTAATCCAAATGAAAGCGTAAGCGTCCATGCGCTTCTATTTCCCCAGGGAAGTTTAATTTGCGGACGTTCTTTTCGTTCACTCACATGAGCAGATTCAGATCGCGGCTTCACCATGATCCACCAAATGATCGCTGCTACAAAGGCAATTACCGCCCACCCCCCTACCGCTTTCTGCCAAGAATTGAAGTATTCCTCTAAGGGAATGGATACCATTGAACTAACTGCAGCCCCTACAGTGATCGCAATACTATAGAGTGCAATCATGGATGGCACATGATCGGGAAAATACTTTTTAATAAAACCTGAAGTTAACGGGCCAATCGAAGCGATCCCGATACCTACGATTAATGCAGATAAAAGTAAAACGAACGTAGACTGTGTAAATAGTCGAATGGCTATTCCGATTCCAACCACAAGTAGGGAATATCCAATAATTCGTTCTATTCCCCATTTCCCACTTGCTTTGACGGCAAAAGGTGAAAATACTCCCATACATAGTACGGGTATTGAAGTTAGCAAACTGGCTAGTGCAGCACTCATCCCCAGATCTTCCCGAATCGTATCTAACAGCGGAGATATGGAATTAATAGCTGGGCGCAAATTCAATGTAGCAACAAATAATGCAATAATTAAAAATATTTTTTTTCTCATCTTCTGCTCCCATTAGCGCCTATCGCTATTCTCGAAACAAACTGCTCCCGTTGCTCTGAATGACATCCTTATACCAGTGGAAGGACTTCTTACGATAGCGTTCCAATGTTCCTGAACCATCATCATGACGATCCACATAGATGAATCCGTACCGTTTTTTCATTTCTGCAGTTGTTGCACTAACCAAGTCAATACAACCCCATGTTGCATAGCCCATTAATTCAACACCATCTTGGATGGCTTCAGCGACTTGAAGCAAGTGCTCCTTCAAATAATTGATGCGATAATCATCAATAACTGTTTTGTGGCCATGCTCGTCCGTGATCAGTTCATCTACGGCTCCTAATCCATTTTCAACGATGAATAATGGTTTCTGATAACGGTCATACATCGCATTCATGATGTACCTCAGGCCTTGGGGGTCGATCTGCCAACCCCATTCACTCGCGCCCAAGAGCGGATTTGGAACACCCCCAATCAGGTTTCCCTCTCCTTTAATTTGCTTGGCAGGATCAGCCGTTTCACAACAACTTTGATAATAGCTAAAGGAAATAAAGTCAACGGTGTTTTTCAATATTTCTTCGTCGCCAGGTTCAAAATGAATGGTAATTCCGTTATCTTTCAAATAACGTTTCATGTAGCCTGGGTAGTAACCACGCACATGGACATCCGTGAAACCTGTATTCTTATGATCAGCTTCCATCACTTTGATCATATCATTAGGGTCAGGAGTCAATGGGTAAATCGGCATAGCAATGACCATACAACCAATTTTGAAATCAGGGTTAATTTCATGCCCTATTTTAACCGCCAGAGCACTTGCAACAAACTCGTGGTGAACCGCTTGGTACAGATCCTGTTTGCTAAGTTGATCCGCATGCGTGTTAATCCCGCCGCCCACAAACGGGTGTTCCAGAATAGAATTAATCTCGTTAAATGTAAGCCAATACTTCACTTTGTCTTTATATCTGTCGAAAATGGCTCGCACATACCGTTCATAGAAACCGATCATTTTTCGATTCGCCCAGCCATCATATTCCCTAACGAGATGTAGAGGAGTCTCATAATGAGAGATCGTAACTAGAGGTTCAATTCCGTATTTCCGGCACTCGTCAAAAAGGTTGTCGTAAAATTGGAGGCCTTTTTCGTTTGGCTCAAGTTCATCCCCTTTGGGGAAGATTCTGGACCAGGCGATAGACGTGCGGAAAACTTTGAAACCCATTTCGGCAAGGAGTTTAATGTCCTCCTTGTATCGATGATAGAAGTCAATTGCGATTAACTTCATATTCTCCTCTGTTGGTTCTGTTGTTGGAGGTGTCTGAATGCCGTGCGGCATGATATCCGAAATGGATAGTCCTTTCCCGTCCTCTAGATATGCACCCTCAATTTGGTTCGCAGAGACGGAACCGCCCCACAAAAAACCATTAGGAAATTGAAATGTTTGACTCATTTAGTAAGCCCACCTTTCTTTTAAACCTTCAGCTGATCTGGATAAAAAACGAATCCCGCTTTATCGGTTTTTTTATCATGTATTTGTTTGCACAACTTATGTTACATAGATTAATTCATAAAATATATGTTATTTCGTATTTAGTTCAAGGTATCACAGATTCACATTTGTAACATAAAAGTAACACAGTGTTTCAAAGGATTGCTGCATGCTAGCTCGAGGGTAACTCTACTTTTAATAAGCGGAATGGCTCCGGTCAAACAGGGCGAAGCCTCCTCACTTGCGAGCACCGTCACCTCGTTATTCAATTGTACGTCCTCATTCAAACACGAAAGAAACCCAAGGTCTATGAATCACCTGGGTTTCTCGACTATTGGTTGTGGTGGTTGTACTCACCCCTACACACAGCTTTTAAGTTGTTTTATTAGCTCATCGCAGGCTGAAGTGATTCCAGCAGTTTTTTAATCTGCTCATCATATTCCAGTTGAAATAATGGAAGGATCTCATCTAATTTTTGCTGGTACAATTCCGGATCTTGGACACGAAGCGCTGCTCTTAATTCCATTTCTTCTTCTGAACCATTGTCGTTCAGAATCCTGTCCAGGACATCCGCTTTGAAATATTCACTTGGCGGAAGGATCAAAGCATTCATTAGGAATTGCATAAAAAAGAGATGGTTATCTTTTTCCTGATCCGCTTTTTTCATCGCTTGCTTCGTAAATAAGTTGATATATTTCTGAGCAAAATCCACTCCTTTCAGTTCATAAGGCCCACCATGTTCTACCCCTCTCCAACGCAGGTCAGCCACGGAACTAAGCCACCAAGCCGGATCGATGGCCTGCTGCATACGAAGCAATACGTTCCGTTCAAACTGCGGATCGGGATGCAAGCGCTGTGCTTCCAAAGACTTTCCTATAGTCTCAGCTTCGATCGCAGCAACGGTGATACCTTGTCCATGAATAGGATCAAAGCTGCAAAATGCATCACCAAGGACGAGTAAACCAGAGGGCCAATCTTCCATCAGTTCAAAATGTTGACGAACAGACTTGGAAATACGGTACCCCCTAGGCCCTTGCAATGGCTCTAACTGCTCCATTAACTTCACAATTTTATCTGAAGCAAATAGATGCTTGATTTGATCTTGAAACTCTTCGGGCTGAGTGGACGGATACTCATCTCCTCCAGCATTGAAAAGAATGAGTCCAACGATATCATCCTCAATGCGCGTAAATATGCCTGCACGAATACCTTGCTCAGGATCTGAATCAGACATCACGAATTCATTTGGAACAGAGGATTTTATTTTGTAATAACGAGTGCTGTAACCAAGAGATACCTTCAGCACCTCCGGCTCCGGCACAGACAATCCAATCTGATCAAGCCATCTGATCAATTTGGAGGAACGACCAGAGGCATCAATAACCATATTGGCTGGAAGTTGGTCTTCCCTTTTTTCACCGCTTCTTTCTTTGGTATAAATGCCTGTAACAGCATGCTGTTCTTCAGATACGATGAGTCCGGTAACTTCCATACTTGTTAAAAAGCTTATATGAGGGATATTTTGGATTCGCTTGCGCAGCACCCATTCCAGCAAAGCTCTGCTGCACGATGCAATTTTAAATGAAGAAGGATCTTCCTTGTTAACTAATGTACCGTATCGATTAGTAACTATAAGCTTCTCATCGTGTGAAGAGATTGCCCCCAATGCTATCAATTCGTCATTGTAACCTGGGAAATAATGTTCCATAATCAGCGCGCCGCGTGGTTGTACACGGTGTGGATGAAAAGATTGAGGTACACCCTGCCGGTTATTTGGCTCCGAAGGGAATTCATCCCTTTCAATCACACATACTTCCTCATAATAATCGGCTAACATTCTTGCAGTAATTAATCCAGCAATCCCTGCTCCGATCACCACAGCTTTTTTCATGTCAGACACCGGAGATTCATCCTTTCTAGAAACTAGATTTTAATCTACACTTGTAGATCAATCAAAATATTACTTATAATACCAATATATAATCAAAATTTCTTTTATAGTAAGAATCAATATAGCGTTGGTATATAGTTAAACTACGATATGGAAGTGGTGTAGATGAAATCATTGAAAAAAAGCTTGATTTAAGAGTTGCCCGGACTCATAAATTGTTAATTACGGCCTTTAGAGATCTGTTATCTGAGCAAGGCAGACTATTCAGCAATATCACGATTAATGAGATATGTGACAAAGCGATGGTTCACCGTACAACGTTTTACAAACATTTTGAGGATAAATTTGCGCTGTTATCCGCTACTTTAACGTGGGTTCTTCAGGATTATTTACAAATGAGAATAGAAGATCGGCTTCGGCAACCCTTGCAAAGCCTATCTAGATTCATGTTGGAGAATTTACTGGAGCCGATTGTTCAGAACCAGAAGAATGACAAGGGATTTACGGACTTTTTCAAAAACTATATCGGAGATATATCCAGAAGAGATTTTCTGGAATTAAAAAGAAGAGGTAAACCATTTTCGCCTCCCATAGAACTCTTAGCCGAATATCATTCAGGGGTTATTAGTTTACTTGTGACGTGGTGGATATATCATCTTGAAGAAGATGTTACGGCGGAACAGATGGATGAGTATTACTATCAAATGGTAAACGAGAAAATCATGTTAGACTAGCATGAAGCTCATTCATAGATCACGTCCCATAAAGATGCGATTACAGCAAAAAAGCCGCTAAATTAGCGACTTCAATAGGACTATGTTCTTGTCCTTCGACTTAATATTAGTCCAAAAGGCTGTAGATCTGAATGCTCTCCACCTTGGCATCCTTGATATGAAACGACATCACATCCACATAATTGGATGGCTCGTAACGGAAGTCATCCTCCTCATTAGGGGCTCCATCACCAAGCAGTTTCCCCTCAGGGTAGGCGTTTTTGAGTGTATCCAGGCTATCTCCTGCTTTAATGTTTCGCACTGTCGCGTACTTAGGATCTGTGATTTCGATATGAAAGATGGAGTCTTGTTTCCCCTCCGGTATACTGATTGTTTTAATCTCCAGACCAGGATACGTATAGACCTTTTCTGTAAAACCGATTAACGTATCCATGTTGGTTCCGTCGTCGGCACTGTACGTATGAGATTTCAGGTTATCCGGTTTGCCCAGCATCTGTTCCATCTGATCTTCGTTCGCTGTATCCGAAATCGCAATGGTGTGCTCATTATAGACAAAAGCAAGCTCCTTCAGCACCACATTGCCTTCCTTCTCCATCGAACCTTCCTTAATAGCTTCAGTCCCCTTTTCTTCAGAACTTTCGGAAGCAGGAGCATTAGCATTTGTTGCTCCTTCGCCTTTGCTCTGTTCATTCGCTGTGTTCTGTCCGGTTGCTGGGGGCGTAGCATCATTGGACTGACAGCCCGCTAATGCCACCGTTAGTAGAGCACCTAGTACGATAACACCTGTTGCTTTGTTTATCAATTTCATCATGATCCCTCCATAAATGTGTGATTTGTTCTTATGAAGTGATTATAAATAAAACATTTGTTAGTCTCATAACAGAAATGTACCAATCTTGTAACGTTAATTATTTACGATTGTGTTTCCGCACGGGGCAACACAATCGTAACGGTTGTTCCTTCCCCGATTTGACTTTCCATGTCAATATAACCATTAAACCGCTCGACAATCTCCTTGCAAATAGAAAGCCCAAGACCTGAACCGTTCGCTGTGCTTGCATTTTTCGCCCGGTAAAAACGTTCCTGTACTCTCTCCAGCTCATCGCCCGCGATACCAATACCTTGATCACGTATCCGTATAACTACCTCACTTGGCGTATGTTCCAACTTTAATTCGATTAGCGATGGACTGCCTGAATATTTGATGGCATTGTCCACAAGGTTCGCGATCGCATGGGACATCAGCATTGGATTCACGTTGGCGTGGACTTTCGTCAGAAGCTTATCCTCCGATTTCGCTTCCGCCTCCCTGAACATAATCTCGATTCCTTTTTCTCTGGCCTTGGCACCCATACTCGTTGCGACTTGCTGAATCAGTTCGTTCATTTCCGTCTTCCGGGCTTCCAAATCGTTAGAACCAGCCTTATCGAATCGGGATAGTAATAACAGTTCATTAATCAAGCGGGTGAGCCGATCCGATTCCTGCAACAGATGAGCATAGATTTTTTGCAGCTCCTTGTTCTCGTTCTCTCCTTCAACCAAGTATTGAGAGAAACCACGAATGGCTGCCAAGGGTGTTTTTAACTCATGAGATACGTTGGAGACAAATTGTTTCTGATACTGAATGTAATCATGAAGCTGCCGCCCCATGGAATCCAGTCCATCTGCCAGCATGCCCAGCTCATCCTTCCGATTTAGATGAACTCTCCGAAACTCCTGTCTCGAGAAACTTTGCGTGGCGCCAAGCAACAGTTTAATCGGCTTGGTTGTGTTGCGGGCAATCCACAGACTGGATAACGTAATCAGCACAATAAATCCGACTGCACCCGCAAACAGGATATAACGGATTTGATCCATAATCGCATAAAAGTAGGAAATGTCCTCCACGAACTCATACACATAAGCGTTTTCGTAGAATTGATCCTGAATGGGAGTCGCAAAATAAAGCAGATGATCTTCCGTGACGGTGTAGGCATAACTGCCGCTCAGGGCTTTCTCAATATTTGTTTCAAAAATAAGAGGTTTGCCATCATTAATGATGATGCCATCCACAGCCAAGCCCAGCAACTGCTTGGAGCTGTCATAGATACGTACTTCCTTGCCTGAAGCTTTCAGCTTCTCCAGAGCAAGTCTGACAATTTCCTTGGTCTGGGGCTCTCCTGAAGATGACCTATGCTGTGATAACACCTCACGGAAGGACAACTCGGACAGATCCGCTTTCTCCATCATCTGTTTTTCAATGGTAATGAAGCTGTAGTAATCGATGGCTTTATTCACCGCAAAAATGATAATGCCAAAGGACAGCACGGAGAAAAATAAATAATTCAGCAGTAACCGGGTTGCATACTTCAGGCCTCGCCACCTCCAAGTTGATAGCCAAATCCATAAATCGTCCTGACGTACTTCGGTTCGTCCGCGTTATCCTCCAGCTTCTTCCGTAATCGCATGATGGTCATATCCACACTGCGGCTGTCTCCCATAAAGTCATATCCCCATCCGATCTGCAGCAGCTCATCCCGGGTAAAGATTTTGTCTGGCCTCTTGAGTAACGTTTCCAGAATTTTGAACTCTTTGGCCGTTAAAGACACGGGTTCACCGTTTTTCAGCACCCTGCGGCTTTCCAGATCAAATGTCAGTTCTTCATGAATGATGCGTGTAGATTTCACTTCTGTTCCTTCACTTGATTCCTCCTTGCTCTCGTTTCTTCTCAGAATCACCTTGATCCGAGCGAGCAATTCACGATTGTCAAAGGGTTTGGTCATGTAATCTTCCGCCCCTAGCTCTAGACCCAACACCTTGTCGATTACCTCGTTTTTGGCAGAGAGCATGATCACAGGAACGGCACGTTTCCCGGTGATTTCCTTGCATAGGTCATATCCGGAGCAGTCAGGCAGCATCAGATCAAGTACCACTATATCGGGTTGAAAAGAGTCGAGCAGCTGCAAGCCCGTTTTGCCGTCCTCTGCGGTCTGCACATCGTAGTTTTCTCGCCTTAGCACCAGCTCAATTAAATCTCGAATTGCGATTTCATCATCAATGACTAGGATTTTCTTCAACTGTACACCCCTATCTAGCCTTGTTTTCGCCACACCCATCTTAGCACAAGCGATTTAGATTCCTCCACCAGCAGGAAGATGAGACTTGATTGGGCGGGACGTACCGGGCGGTGTACTTGGGAACATTATTGCGGGTTTTATCGGTTCCTGTTTTATTTTTTGAACAAAATCGCAATCAGTATGATGGTTGATTTTCGTTTTAAACGGTACGAGGTCCATAAGCACAAAGAAAAACGCGTACACCTTCAGTGATGATACGTTTGGTTTGTTCCTCTTCGAATGCCTCTGTTTTTCCAGGTTGATTAAATACCAATAAAAACGTTAATGCAGCAAAGTGCTTTGTAGCCATTTCAGGATCGGGCACATGGAGCAATCCGGTTTGTCCAAACTCTGTAAACCTCCTGATAATCCCCTCTTCAGTTGCGTTATCCAGCCTATCAAAAAACGAGTCTGGCAGGTTGGCGGCTTCCACCGTAACCAGACGGATCAAAGCCATGTAATCGGACGAACCGTTCGCAGAAGCTACGATTTGTTCGCAAAATAAGATGAGCGCCTGCTTCAGATCCTCGAATTCCAAGAGGTGATCTGAAATCCCTTGCTCAATCATGTCAAGAACCGCCAAACTGGATTCTTCAACAACGGCAAGCAGTAGATTCTGTTTGTCGCCATAATAATCATAAACTGTCCGTTTGGAAACTCCCGCTTTAGCTGCGACCGCATCGACGCTGGATCGATCAAACCCATCGGAAAGAAACAGGTCTCGTGCTGCCGCCATAATTTTAGCTCTTTTGTCTGAAGAGCCTTTGCGGATTTTCTTGTTTTCCATATGATCCATTCTTACGTTGCCCCCTTATAGGTATACCATCAGAGTTCCGTTCTGTTTACAAACTACACTGCACGGTGTAGTATAGCAAATGTAGCATATCAAATCAATGAACAAGGAGGATTCTATTCATGAATAGCAAGCCGTCTTTTGTTGATGTTCTTATTGTCGGGGCAGGACCTACAGGGCTTACACTTGCCTGTGATCTGGCCCGTCGAAACATCAACCATCGTATTATTGAACGAAGCTCCTTATTTAACGTTGCTTCTCGCGCCAAAGGAATACAGCCTCGCTCGCTTGAAGTCGTCGATGATTTGGAGGCCGTCCACTACATTATTGACACAGGTGTTGTGGATTTGCCTGTTCGTTATTATACCGCAGATGGCAGGAGTGTGGACAAGCCGGCTATTACCGTTGCAGCCAGCCCCGAACTTGAAACACCCTATCGTGATCCGGTCTGGATTGCTCAATATGATGTGGAAAAAGCATTGCGCGACCGATATGCAGTGCTTGACGGTCAAGTTGAGTTGGGCATGGAAGCCATAAGTCTTGTTCAGGATGAGGATGGTGTAACGATAACCGTGAATACACCACAAGGAGAAGAGCAAATTCGCGCTCGTTATGTAGTCGGCGCTGACGGAGGCAAAAGCAATATCCGCAAATTTATTCACTTACCACTGGTTGGGGAAACACACGATCATGAGCGATGGTATCTTGGCGATGTACGATTGGAAGGGTTAGATCGTGACCATATCCATATCTGGACTTCTTCGGAGGGGATGATCGGGGTGACGCCGCTGCCAAAATCCGATATTTGGCAACTGCAGGCTACAATTCCGGAAGACATCGAAGAACCAGAGCAGCCGTCGCTAGAGGCGTATCAAGCCATGTTTGACCGTCGCGCCGGGGCCGGACGTGTTCGGCTCACGGATGCTTCCTGGCTGTCCATCTATCGGGTCAACGTTCGTATGGTCGAATGTTACCGCAACGGCCGGGCCTTCCTTGCCGGCGATGCTGCTCATGTTCATTCGCCGGCCGGTGGTCAAGGCATGAATACGGGGATGCAGGACGCGTACAATCTCGGCTGGAAGCTGGCGGCTGTGATACGGGGAGCGGACACCGCCTTACTCGACACATATGATGAGGAGCGCCGCCCAGTGGCTCAATCTGTTCTTGAGGACAGCACGAAGAAGATGGGCGTGGTCATAGGAACGGCGACTGAAGGCGGAGGGTTGTCCCAAACTTTGAGCACCATATCCGACGATCTGACGAGTGGGCTACTCATTTCCTATCGCTCAAGTTCGCTTACCCGTCATCCTGCTCGAACAAATGCTACCCGTTCATTTCCTGGGGATCGTGCTCCTAATGCTAGGGGCCTGCAAGGCACCGGATTTGCAGGAAGTCTCTTTGAGCTATTGCGAGGCCCACACTGGACGCTTTTGGCTTTTGCAAACAGCATCGATCCTTCGCTAATGAACTTCACCAACAACGAACTCCATATGCATTATATCCTGCCATCCAACATGGAGGGGGCGGCGGAAGGTTTAATAGACACAGCAGGTAATGCCTATCGAATTTACGATGCAACAAATAAAGAACTCATATTGATTCGTCCCGACGGTTACATTGCAATGCGTACCTCCATTGATGATATTTCATCGATTTTGAATTACTGGAATTCCATTTATCGGGCAAACTGATTTGGATAAGGCCAGCGGAAATAAAATTAATTCAAGAGGAAATTAAAGAGGGCTACTTTTGACACCAAAAGCGGCCCCCTTCCTTTCACTTCAATCCATTTTTTAAAATTGTGCCTCATGAATTATAAACTTCAATTTAATTTGACATTCCGGCTATCCGGCTAGTTGTAAAAGATCTTCTAATGTCAATTTCCCAATAACCTCATACCCTTTTTGATCTCCCAGTGGTTTTAAAATTACGGTCTCCATACTCGCGAGTTCTCCTAATCCTATCCCAGGAGGAAAAGAGTGAGCTATAATTACTCTGTTAACATGAGTTGGAGGTATTTGTTCAATTTCATTTGTAAATGCTTGCAATGTACTATTTATTTTTTCAGTGCTCGGGTTTTGACCGAGATTATATATGTTTAACCAGAATTCATTTACTTTTATATGTTGTGTACCAAAAGCAATCTGAGCCGTTTGGAGGGTTCTACATAATGGACTTGCTTCTAAAGGTATTTGGACGGGAATGTTTAATTTACGGATAGCATCGCCATACTTTTCAGCTTGTTCCTTTCCCAAAACACTTAAATTCCTCTGCGTAGTGCAATCTGTTAAACTAAAGTTTTGTTGATCTTCCCCTACAGTTGCATCTCCATGTCGGATATAAAGGATGTATCCGCCTTTTTGAAGATCTTTTATGAGAGAAGAACCGTTAATCTCTGCTCCCCAGGCACTAAAAGTTGTTCCAAGCAACAGAAAAAAACAGGGTATCAAAATGAATAATCGGTACATTTATCTTCCACCTTTTTTTCTTCTACGCTCCCCTTATTGCGATAATTTATACAACACTTCATCTACTCTACGTCAAGTTTCTAGATTCAAGGAAAAGGCTACTCTATACATATATACTGTTCCCGTTGTTATCCTATATAATTTCTGTTGTTTAGGTTTACGCAATGTTACAATCCAGACTACTGAAAAATCGTTCAACAAAAACATCACCATATATTTTCTTCATATGCGCTGTGTTAAAAATATATTGTTTCATAGGCTCAAGCCTGCGAAGACTGCGTACCAGTACTTTCCGATCATCGTCAGATAGATTAGGGTCATCGTCTATCTTCGTCAGAGCATTTTTCACACGTGCGGATACCTGTTCAACATACACATGGTTTTTGGATTTTGGCGGAATACATTGCGTCAGATCACAACTGACAAAACGAACACCGTCAAGGTTGCAGTTTTCAAAATTGGCGATTAGCTTTTGGTTGCCAATTCCCTCAAACGTAATATCCACTAGCTTGCCGGTAAAGGAACAATTGACGATATTCGCCGCTTGTAAAACCCGGTCATTGAATCTACATTACAATATCAGAAAATAATTCGTTGTTTACTGACATACCAGACTCAAGTCTTCTCATCCCTATCACCCTATCATATCTTCAGAATCTTTTTCATTATAATAACCTTATTTTGGAGTTGAATTCTCTTTGGAATCCCCTTCTCATTTTACTCTAAAATGAGCATAACTAAACTTCATAAGGGCAACGGAAAAGGGAACGAATAAACTGACGGGTGTTTCATTACACGGCGGTTTGTTTTAAATTATCAACAGCTAGCTTTCCGAAATATTACAAGTCGGACTAGCACATACTAAGAAACGGTTGGCTAAGCTTACATAACGGAGGGTCTCATCATGGTATTTACAATCACAGTTATCATCGTTGTACTGTTTGCAATATGGGGAGCCGTCGCTCCTTCTCAGCTGGCGGATGTGGCTAATGTAGCCTACAACTTCTCTATTCAGAATTTTGGCTGGTTTTATTTGCTAGCGACACTGTTCTTCCTGATCTTTGCTTTCTATCTGGCGTTCAGCCGATTTGGCGGTATTAGGCTGGGGGATGACGATGATGAGCCGGAATATTCTACGGTTTCCTGGCTGTCCATGCTGTTTAGCGCTGGTATGGGCATTGGGCTGGTTTTCTGGGGAGTTGCTGAACCGCTGTCCCACTATTTATCTGCACCGGAGGGCGCGGTACCCGAAACAACGCAAGCAGCAAGACTTTCAATGCGTTATTCCTTTTTCCACTGGGGGCTTCATCCTTGGGCTATCTATACTGTCATCGGCTTGGCGCTCGCTTACTTCCAGTTCCGGAAAGGCTACAAAGGACTGATCAGTTCCACCTTTATTCCGCTGATCGGTGAACGTCTTGCTGCAGGCTGGCTTGGTAAGATCATTGATATTCTTGCAGTCATTGCAACGATCTTCGGTGTTGCAACCTCTCTTGGATTGGGTGCGCTTCAGATCGGCGGGGGTCTGAATTACTTATTCGGTATTCCAAACTCGACGCTGTCCCAGATTGTCATTATCTCAATTGTAACCGTACTGTTTTTGATCTCGGCAACTTCCGGTCTGGATAAAGGTATTAAGATTCTGAGCAACACCAACCTTGTTATAGCTGTGCTATTGATGGTGTTTGTATTGGTGACTGGACCGACTTCTTTTATATTTGACACATTCACGACAACCTTGGGCAGTTACATGCAAAATATTATTAACATGAGTTTGAGACTGACACCGTTCTCCAAAGAAACCTGGATTGGAGCATGGACGTTATTTTACTGGGCATGGTGGATCGCATGGGCTCCCTTTGTTGGCACGTTTATCGCAAGGGTATCCCGAGGAAGAACCATAAAGGAGTTTGTAATTTACGTCATGGTTTTTCCAAGCCTGTTCGGATTTATCTGGTTCTCCGTCTTCGGCGGAACAGGACTTCACCTCGAATTGTTTAATGCCGCCCATTTGGCGGAGGCTGTCAAAGAAGATACAACAACCGCTTTATTCCTTACACTGGAGCAGCTTCCTTTGGGTACGATCATAGCATTCATCGCTACACTCCTGATCATGACCTTCTTTATTACGTCGGCTGATTCGGCTACCTTTGTGCTGGGTATGCTGTCTTCAGATGGCAAGCTGGACCCGAGTACGAGAGTGAAATTAACCTGGGGAATCATGCAGTCCGCCATCGCGATAGTCCTACTGATCAGCGGGGGGTTGAACGGTCTCCAGACGGCCTCCATTGTGGCCGCATTGCCGTTCGCCGTTGTTCTTATTGGTATGTGTTTCTCCCTGCTCAAGGCTCTGCAAGCTGAGGACAGAGAGCGCCGTCAGAAAGAAAAACGGCAGCGCCAGAAACTGAAACGACTGCTGGAGGAACAAGAACACTCGCTGAATGAAATTCCCGGCAGGTAATGTATACTTGATGTTAAAACAAACAAAAGCCCGCGTCGTTGCGGGCTTATTATTATTTCATGGTATTGAGTTTTTGATTACTTGCTGCTCCGATACCAACTATAAATAGTAACACGGAAGCCCCAAGCAGAATGAAAAGTGGCAGGTGCCAACTATTTGTTGCATCGTGCAGATATCCTATAAGGGCTGGACCAATTGCGGCAAGAAGATATCCGATCGATTGGGCCATGCCAGATAATTCCGCTGCTTGATGTGCATTTTCAGTGCGTAACCCGAAAAACATCATGGCCAAACTAAAGGCGAAACCTCCACCAATTCCGAGTATGATGATCCACAACAGAATGACATTAGAACTTCCGTAAAGAAGTCCAAGCGTCCCCGTCAAAAGCAAAATGGTTGTGATGACCACTAACAAACGTTGATTAGACATACGCCCGGCAATAACAGGGACAATAAAGGTAAATGGGAGCATCGCTAACTGCATGATCGAGAGGTACCATCCAGATTGGTTGGAATCAATTCCTTGCTGCTTTAAAATTTCAGGCAACCATGCGATCAATACATAGAAAACCATAGACTGTATACCCATGAACAAGGTTACTTGCCAAGCAAGCGGGGATCGCCAAACATTCACATCGTTGCTTGCCATGTGTTGACTCGTCGTGGCAGTTTGTTTCGTTTGATTTCTTAATTGGGGTAACCAACAGAGGATCGATACAAAGCTTAGAATCCCCCATATTCCCAATGCTCCCTGCCATTTTAGCCCTGTGTTCATGGCTAGCGGTACACTGATTCCCGATGCGATTGCTCCACATAAATTCATTGAAATGGAGTAAACTCCTGTCATGGAGCCAATTTTATTTGGAAAATCCCTTTTGATTATACTTGGCAATAATACATTACATATGGCAATGGCGAATCCAAGAACCGCTGTTCCAATAAACAGATTAACTGCGCCAGATAAAGATCGTATTACAATACCAACAGTCAGAAAGATTAGGGCAATCAAAATGATACGCTCAACCCCATACCTCCGTCCTAATTTTGGTACGAGAGGCGATAATAAAGCAAAGGCAAGCAAGGGTACCGTTGTGATCAGGCCTGCTAATGTATTTGAAATATGAACGTCATCCCTTATAAAACCCACTAAAGGACCAACTGAGGTTAAGGGAGTACGTAAATTAGCTGCAATAACAATAATGCCGAGAATGATCAGCGCTACAGAGGATGGCACGAATTTTTTATTTTGTGTATTCGGCATTCTACAATTCTCCTTCCTGAATTCTTACGTATAATATTTGCTTCATGCTGGTTGAAAAACTTTGCTATAACGTTCGCGCGAATAATAAAAGTATATTATAGTATACTTTAATAAACAATAATTATTTTATAATATACTAAAATTGAATAAAAAAATACAACTCTGAATTCCCGTCATGGAATTCGGAGTTGCATTTAATAAGTGGATTTTCGACGACTAGAAACCATATTTTAAGGATATATGGAGCACTGTCTCGTTATTTGTATGATTGGTATAAGCGTGAGGATCATCTGCACGAAAACTGATCGTATCATATTGATTCAATGTGTACATCTCTCCATTGACTTGTAACTCAATGGAACCGGTCATTACTGTCGCAATTTCAGTGGTATTCACATGATGACCTTCAGGGTAATACGAGCTATTAGGCTGTAAGTATGCCCGACACATTTCAATATCGTTGCTTTTAAAGACGGGTTCAATGATCCAATTTTTTTCATCATTAGAAAACCGCAGTCCCTCCCCTGCTCGATACAAACTAACGGGTTTCTCTGATGTGAACAAAGCCAATAGCGGTAAAGATATTCCTTTTGAAATTTTCCATATGATGGCCAAAGTTGGATTTGTCTCGCCACGTTCGATATTCCCCAGAGTAAGTTTACTTACGCCCGTTAATTCTGATAAGTCGTCTAAGGTCATGTTTTTTTCTTTTCTATACTTTTTTAATGCACCGCCGATTTGTAATACAATTTGTTTTGACTCATCGATTTCATCCATTTGATATTCACCTCAACAAAAAACTATATAGCTAGTATATTGTTTATCAAGATTCTTTTCCATTCCGGTTCAATAGAACGTAATGAAATCTTCTTGATAAAATTGTATTAAAAGGATAAAATGACGAGCATCAACGGTTTTATTTGAAGAATGGTATAGCTTATGAAAGGTGGTTTAGCAATGAAAATTCTCATGGTTGGCAATTTTAGCGAGACCTCAAAATCCAATATTGCAGGGAGTTTTCCGCAAGACTGGAACGTTGTAATTGTTCCGCCCGGCCAATGCTGCAGGAGTGAATGCACAGGCAGTGGCCGAGCATGTCATGGCACTGATATTGTCTTATTATAAAAACATACCGTTTCTTGATACTTTCATGAAAAACAAGATGGATGAAAATCAATTGGACTATACAGGGAGTGAATTAAAGGGCAAAACGATTGGGATTATCGGTTTGGGTGCTATTGGAAAAAAAGTAGCTGCGTTTTCCAGGGTTTTTGACATGAATGTGCTGGCGTATGCGAGAAATGCCACTGTACAATCTGATGGTTTTGTGAAAATGACGGATTTCGATACTCTTGTAAGTACATCGGACATAGTCAGTGTACATGTACCCTTGAATGAGCAAACCAAACAGCTGATCAACAAAGCGGCATTCAAAAAAATGAAAAATACCACTCTTTTTATCAATACAACCCGCGGCGGCATTGTCAACGAAAGAGACTTAGATTGATGCATTAAAAAACGGGGATATTTCAGGCTCCTGCCTGGATGTGTTTGAATCTGAACCGCTTCCTATTGATAGTGAACTCCGGAATCTGGGTAATGTGATACTTACTCCCCATACAGCGGGAATGCCTGATGGTCGGAAATTTCATAAAACAAGATATGATTTCTTTATAAAGAATATAAAACGTGTAGAAAATGGTGAGGAGCCTGAAAGCAAGCTCAATCAGTTATGATATTTTGGTGCAATAAAAATTGATCGCCACCCTACAGAAGTTCAAAATGAAGTTGAGTCTCAGGTAACTCCGTATTCCCTTTCCACTGATTTGCACCGTATCCCAATTCCAGAACCGCAGCAATGCGCTCGTTACTCAGTACACCAAACATTTCAGTACGGCTCGAATCGTACATCCAGTCATGCAAGGTACAGCGCACACCCAGACTTTGCTCATGAGCCAGCAAGCGGAAATTCTGAATTAGGCAGCAGACAGCTGCAAAGTCCTCTTCTCGCTTATATTGATCCGCCTCTTCCTTCACCAAGACCAAAAGATATGCAGGGGCAGGCTCCTGTAATCCCTGCATGAGGTCCCCATATCGGTTATCGGCAAAGATAAATCGCCACGGCTCTCGGAGGCCATCATTTGGCGCCCATACGGCATGATTGAGCAATTCAAGGATTAGGTCGTGCGATACCGGTTGCTCCAAATACTCACTCGGACCGCCCATGACTCCTTCCAGATCTGACAATTTCATTTTCACATCCTCCTCTTCTATGTAGACTGTCCTCGCAATACGGTCCATTTCTGCTCGGCTGGTGTTCTTTTCCGACTTCTTGGCGCTTTGTCGTAATATCCTATATGAAGAATACCAACAAATCTTTCATCCTCACGTAAGCCAATTCCATTGAAGAACGCTTCATGCTGAATCATGGACTCTGTATCCCATAACATTCCTAACCCTCGTTCCCAGCCCAACAGTTGGAAGCTCTGCATCACCCCGCAGGCAGCTGCATAATTACGGTCATTGGTCAGACGATCCGGTCCTACAGTCGACATAACAATGACGTGCGCAGGAATATCGGTAATTCTCTTTTTAAAAACATCCAGAAGTTTCCCTGGAATCAGCTTGCCGAGCTTGCTTTGTGACATCTGTTCCAGCATGCAGTCCACCAACCGTTTGCGTGCTTCTGGAGTTCCGGCATATACCACACGCCATGAGCCAGCCTCAACCAATGGTTGAAGCCGTATAGCCTTACGCAGTAATTCTACAATTAACTCCTGATCCACCGGCGTAAAGTTACATTTACGAATACTCCTGCGCTCCCTGATCAATTTCGCCAGACTCATATGCTTCACTCTCCTTTGTTCTATCTGGATTCAATATTTATACTGCTGTCTTGAAGAAATTGATGGATTACTTTTAGCTCCGTTTCCGAATATTTGTCGAGAGTACGATAGAAGCGCTCAGCCTCATGTATATGCAAACGTTCATGCAGTTCAAAGATTTTTTTACCTTGCGGTGACAACCGGAAATAACTCTCCTTTTTGTTGTCATTCATTTTTGTACGTTTGACGAATCCTTCCTCCAGCAGTTTGTTTCCAATTTTGGTGATACTTGCTTTGGACAAATTCATCGCCTCGGCAATACCCGTGTTGTTAATAGGCTCATGCTTGCCTATGCAATCTATCATATGAACCGCGGTCAAATGCTGAGGGATTTTCTCGATGCTTTCACGCTGGGCGATACTTAGGAAATGCTCGATTTCTGTATCCTTGTGGTTCTCATACACATGTAAAAAACGAATAAATTGGTCATAAAGCAACTGTTTTGTTCGATCTTTTGAGATCATTCTTTGATCGCTCCTTATTTACTTGTAAACAAAAAATATCATTTAAAAAATAGGGTTTTTCTAAATGAATTCTTATATTTAGTTTACCGGTTAACAATATATCATGAATAATAATGCTTATCAACTATATTCTCTGACATTACAACATTACTCTATAATCCAGACAGAGACCTGCCTTGAACGGATTATCTTTTAATCTGCTCGTTAGTTAAACAAAAGCAGCCGATCACGTTGATCGGCTGCCTTCTTAATATTATTGAGTTATCGTTTCCTGTCACTTTAAATTAACTTTTTCTCTATATCAAAAAGCTTAGAAATACGGGGGAATAGACGAAAGGCATTGCCATAAGCGATCGCCTTCGCGTTTTCTTCGCTGATCTGCTGTGCTTCATGGAATACCGACTCCCGCTGTATACGAAGGACGCTGTCCGCAGGCCAAGGTATGTCCGCTCCGAACAGAATCCGATCAGGCGCAATCAACTTTTGGATTGTGCCGAGGTTCAACGTGGAATCATAATAAAGGTGGTCCAGTTTGGCTATTTCAGCTTGAAATTGTTCCGGTGTTGTTTCAACCTGAATCGAATCTTGCCCGATGGCGGCAAGCGCAATTCTCCATTTGATATACGGCACCATGCCCCCTGTATGGGGAAGAATGAAGGTAATAGATGGATATTGGTCGAAAATGCGATGAACAGCCATCGTAGTGACGGCACGCGTCGTATCGAAGGTGCCCTCAAGCAGCGCAGGACTAAGTCCTGCGATTTTTTGTGGTATAAGGATGGGATGCAGAAACACAACAGCACTGCGTCGATCCAATTCGGTTAACAATTCGGTGTAATCCGGATGGCTTAAATATTTCCCCTGATAACTTGTTAGCATTGCAACACCATCCATCCCGAGAACATCAAGTGCATACAAGGTTTCTTCCATGGCTGCTGCGGGATCCGGGAGTGGAAGCGTTGCAAACGCACCATACCGCTCAGGATGAAGTTGAGCATACGATGCGAGCTCTTCATTCATTTTACGTGCCAATGCGTTGGCAGAAGATTGGTCGATGAACGTCAGGTCTGACGGGGCTGAAAGGAATGAAAACGAGATGTCACATACATCCATTTTTTGCATGCCGATCTCGGGCGTCCACTTTGGCATAAAACTCGGAATCTCCATTCCCAACTCCCGCTGCTTTCGTTGCATTTCTTTAGAGATGATATGGTGGTGAACATCAATGACAGGATTAAACATGCGTGATCAGCTCCTTCTATTTATTTTTAAGCCATTGGTTTAACTGGTTTTGCTTTTCCGTCAATATTTTCTCTACGCCTGCATTCTTTAGTTTGTCGAGATAAGCACCCAGTTCTGACGGGTCAAAAGTTCCTGTCTGAAAGCCTGCATCATACTGGTTTTGGACGTTGGCCACCGAGGTAATTTGTGTTTTGACCGGATTGATGTCGAAGCTGAAACCCATCGCCCTTGATTTTACGGCACTCTCGTTTTCGCCCCTCAACTGCTCCCACATGTCAGGATCGTTCCCTTCCCATATATAGGACAGGAAATTGTTCCCCACGGCATATTGGTTTGAATCGTATCCTGTTGCAGTAGCACCTTCTGGCTTGCCGATCAGGCCATTATCCCGCTGAATATAATGCTGGCCCTCAATTCCGTTGGTAAACAGATTAATGACTGCTTCGTCCGAGTAAAACAGCTCCAATACTTGAATCGCCTTATCCGGCTGCTCACTGTTCCTTGCCAAAGACATCATGTTGGAAGCTACGCTATTACGCGTCATGTACGAGTCCTCAAGAGGTACGCATACAAGTTCAGTCCCAGCCGCAAGTGATTCCGAGTAACACTCATTGATATTCCGGATATACGAGAAGGCTTTGCCTGCCTTGATCAGATTGGACCCCGTTTCCTGTGACGTTGCGACGTCTTTGCTGAAATAACCTTTTTGGTACCAATCACGCATCAGGTCAGCCATTGTGGAGAACCGCGAAGTCGCAAAAAGATTCTGCACGGTGAAGTCCTCCCCGCTAAAATCCAGCACGCCAGGTGCTGTTCCCAATGGATCAAAATTCAGCATGGCTTGTCCAGGTGTTTCCTGCGAGGTATAGCTGACAATCGGCGTGACACCCGGCTCATTGTCCTTGATACGCTGCAATACAGCAGAGATATCATTCCAGGTTTTTATGGCGCTAAGGTCAATATCATGCTTATCGGCAAGCTCTTTGTCCATCACAAAACTGGGAGAAAGTGCCCAAGCTTTAATGCTGGGAACGCCATATGTTTCGCCATTCATCTTCCCGGCTTCTGCGGCTTCCTCCGGAACAGCCTCCAGTATCTTTTTACCAAATTCATTCAACGATTCGTCCATGGGCAGTAACTGCCCCCTGCCGATTTGGGACTCAAGGCCGAACCATACGCTGGTATACACCAGATCCAGTTTCTCGCTACCCGCCAGCATCAAGTTCATTTGATTGGCATAGTTCGATCCATTAACAGGCAAGAGCTTCACGGTGGCGCCTACCTTTTCCGCTGTAATATCACTGATGGCTTCCTGAATTTCCTTAACATCTGTTACATCCCCAAAAGCCGGATACGTCATGACCACTTCATACATGTCAGTAGCTGAAGCTCTCCCAGGTTCTGCCCCCTCCTTACTGTCTGGATCTCCGCATGCCGTCAACAATAGAGGGGCCGCACAAATTAAGGACAGTACCTTTATGAAACCCGCAGGCAATCTTTTTCTGAACATCTTCATTCACTCCCCATGTTTGCTTTTGGATGAGACATCTTGGATACGAAGCATGACTAACCTTTTACGGCACCAATGGTCAATCCTTTGACGAAGAACTTCTGGAAAAACGGATACGCTGCGATCAGCGGCAACACGCCGATTACGGCAATAGCCATTCTCACACTGCCGAGAGGTACGGATGAGACAACAGCCGTCTGGCCAGACAAACTGTTTTGCTGCAAGTACTGGACATCAGACAACATTCGATTAAGCAGGTTTTGAATGCTGTAGAGGCTTCCGTCATTGATGAAGATCAGACCGTTAAACCAATCGTTCCAATACGAAATCATGAGCATCAGACCAATGGTTGCCAGGCTTGGGAGAGCAAGCGGGAGAACGATTTTGCAATAAATAACCCATTCGTTGGCTCCATCCACATAGGCTGACTCCACGACTTCGCCGGGAATTGATGTGGAAAAGAAACTGCGCATCAACAAAATGTAGAACCCGTTGGTCAGTAAATTCGGGATGATTAGCGACCAGATGGTATCTTTCAAATGGAAGAGGTCCGTATAAACCAAGTACATGGGCACCAGCCCCCCATTGAAAAGCAGGGTGAAAAATACGAAGAATGACAGGAACGAACGAAATGGAAGCACATTTCTGGATAGCGGATAAGCGACCAGGGTTGTGATCATCAATCCAACGATCGTGCCCACGACCGTGATGAACGTCGTAATTCCATACGACCGCAGAATCAACGAATACTGATTAAACAGATACACATAAGCATCGAAGCTGAATTGAGCCGGTAACAAACGATAACCATCCCTGATAATGGCTTGTTCCTCGGTTAGGGAAGCGGATATCAGAAGTATAAACGGAAACACTGCAGCGATTCCCATCATGATAAGCACGAGGTGAACAGCCATTTGATATATCCTATTTGAATACATGTTGTCCTCCCCCTTAGCTAAAACAGCGCCAAATCCCGGTTTTTGCGACGAACGATCGCATTGGTCGTTAATACTAACAGAAAACCGACAATGGACTGGTACAGTCCGGCAGCGGATGACATTCCGAAATCCCCGAAAGTCATCAATCCACGATAAACGTATGTGTCAATGACATCGGTAGTCGTTTGCAGTGCACCCGAATTCAGCGGAACCTGATAGAACAATCCGAAATCGGAATTGAAGATGCGTCCCACTGCAAGAAGTACCATAATGACCATCGTGGGTTTAAGCAGAGGAAGGGTAATGCTCCAGACTTGCCTCCACTTGGATGCTCCGTCCAGCGTAGCGGATTCATAATACTCTTGGCTGATGCCTACGATTGAGGCCAGATAAACAATGCATGTATAACCGACGTTTTTCCACAGATATACGACACTTAATATAAAGGGCCATTTACCGGAATCCGCATACCACGACACGGGGTCAATCCCCAGCAAAGGAAGCACGTAATGGTTGACGAATCCGTTTTCCTCGTTGAGCAATGCCAGAACCAAGTAAGCGACAATGACCATCGAGATCAGATAGGGCAGCAAAATGATGCTTTGGTACAGTCGGGAGGCAAATCGCTTTTTTACCTCGTTCAACAATACGGCCACAGCTATGGAGAGCACTGTTCCAAGCACGATAAATGCGCCGTTGTAGAGTAACGTGTTTCGGGTAATCACCCAAGCATCCTGTGTTTGGAACAGATAGGCGAAATTATCGAAGCCTACCCAGTCACTTCCCCAGATTCCTTTTGCAAAATTGATATCTTTGAACGCGATCACAATGCCGAACATGGGCAAGTAATTGTTGATGAACAGATAGACGATGCCTGGCAAAATCATGATCAATAACAGCCCATGCTTTCTAATGTTTTGGATGCGGTTTGCATGGAAACCTCGACGCATGTCTCTCTCCCCCTGTTCGTAACAATGATGTTTGGTTTGTGTAACTCCTCCAATATCCCTCCTATTCTATTAATGTCAGTTTATGTGACTTAAAATTGTTCTTATATGAATAATACGATGTAAGTAAGCCTCAGTCATTGGTGTGATTCACTAAAAAAAATGATTTCATTTGGATTGTTACACCAAAAGAAAATGCTTTGTAAATTTAAATGTTATGTATTGTAACATTCACTGCATTGTGCAACGTATTATAAGCCCTGTGATCAGCCTTTTCATGCCAAAAAGCAACGCATCTGCAAAAGGATGCGCTGCTTCATGTTTAATTAAAGATTGTTACGAATGGATGGATGGCTGCATCTGTCTGCTGTTGGGAAACATTCGACCACCAACAAGCACACCACTCGAAAATACAGCTTCGCGTGGAGGTGCCGCCGCCAACGCATGCATCGCATTTATGGCATTTACCAACGAGAAAGCACCTCGTTCACCCACTTTTGGAGTTAATGGCGCATTGGATATAAGCTTGTACGTTTCTAACAGCCAGAAGTCTTCCACCCAACCGGATGCTTCAGCGAGACGTGACCCACGGGAGAGCATATCGCCATTTCCGAATGGGCTCCACGAATCCAAAATGTTATCGGAACCGATATGCACGGACACTCCCGTTTCCATCAACAGTTTGATGGGGGGCATAGGCCTGTCAATGGGCACACTCGTCATGATGGCTACGCCGGCCGCACACAACCTTTCCGCGAGTGAGCGCACCTCTGTTTCCCCAACCTGGCCCAAACAGTAGGCATGGCTTACCGCGGTACGGCCGGACATACCGGCTTGTTCTGTCAGTTCGGCGAAGCGGCTGATCGTGTATATTCCGAGATGACTCGGGTCATGAAGATGCAAGTCGATGCCCGCAGAGAATTCTGTCGCAAGTTCGAACATGGCTTCCAGACTTGCATCCACCCGGCGGTCCAGTCCGGCCGGATCCACACCACCAACATAGTTAGCTCCAGCACGAAGCGCTTGCCGCATAACAGAAACGGAGTCAGATCGAAGCAGGCCTTGCTGGGGGAACGCCACAATTTCCATATCGATGCGTCCCTGGTACATCTCACGCACTTCCAAGACCTCCTCAAGATGAGAGAGGCCAATTTGCGGATCCACGTCAACGTGTGTGCGGATTGCCGTTGTACCTTGGGCTAGCATTAAATCCAACATTCGTTTCGCACGTTCTCCCGCCCCGGTCGGTAGTTCTCCCAACATGTTTTTCTCAAATTCCAACTGGCCGGGCAGCGTGACAAACGGCTGCAAAGACTTCCAAGGCTCCCCAATAAAATGCTTGTCAAGATGGGTATGCATATCTGCCATTGGCGGTACATAGTGGAGCCCGTCCGCGTCAATGACGGTTGTCGCCCTACCGGCAATATTTACAGATGTGAGATCCGCATCCGTTCCGGCAGTCTCAATGCTGACAATAAGTCCTGTTGTTTGATCAATCGTTAGATCAAACAGGTTTTCCGACCATTTGACATTTTTAACGAGTGTTAACCCTTTCTCCATAACTCCATCCCCTTACTTCATACTTAGATTGTTTCGATCCCATCCGACAACCACGGTAATTCCAAAAGTTTTGAGTCGGTACAAGCTACCTGTAATCCCGATTTCCAGACCGTACGGGCCTCCGGTTTATTAAGCAGCACTTCCCTTTCCGACCGCTCTCGGAACAATACCATATCAGCCGGAGCGCCAACCTTAACGCCATAATTTTCAATGCCTAACGCCTGTGCCGCGTTATGCGTCAGCATGTTGATCAAGATGAGCGCATCCCGTTTGCTGCCCATGTACGAAGTAATCGCCAATAGCCAGGCAGCCTCAATCGGGTCTGCCTTGCCAAATGGCGTGAATGAGTTGCGCACATTATTGACGCCAATCGCCACATTCACTCCGCAATCCTGCAGCAGTTTCACAGGAGTCAGACCTCTATGATAACCTTCTGGGCCTTCCCTTCCATTCAAAAAGAGGTCCGTCATCGGCAGCGTAATGACGCTGATTCCGGCAAGACACAGAAGCTCTCCGATAGCCAAAGCTTCGTGTTCAGGGAGGGAACCGAGCGAGGTTACATGTCCGGCGGCTACATGCCCCTGCATTCCTGCAGCAATTGTCCTTTTTGCAATTTCCACAACGGCACGGTCGTTGGAATCGACCGAGAAATCCACGTGAAAATCCAGTGGTTTTCCGTACTTCCCTGCCAGAGCAAATGCAAAATCCAAGTGTTCCCCCAGGTCTGCATCCTGATACGTGATTCCTCCAATCACATCGGCTCCCATACGAATGGCCTCTTCCATCAGCTCAGCAGTCCCCGGACTCTTAAACACCCCTTCTTGCGGAAAGGCTACTACCTGTAAATCCAGTTGATGTTTTATGGATTGTTTGAGACGAAGAGCAGATTCGACAGCTCTGAGTCCAAGAACCGGATCAACCTCTGCATGGCAACGCATATGGGTTACACCATTCCTGACGGCTTCTCGAATGACAACCTGCGAGCGCCGGTACATGTCCTCCTTCGTGAACGAACTTTTCAGTTTGGATGTTATCTGAATCGCGTCCTGGAGAGACTCCGCCTCCCGATCCATGGAATCCAGCAAATATGCTTTTTCCAAATGAATATGCGGCTCGACGAATCCGGGCAGCAATAAGCCCCCTTTGCCCTGCACTACACGAGACGCTTCGGTTTTCCTTTCCCCGCATGGCGTGACAAATGAAATCTTGCCTGAGGATATCCCGACATCCATTCGCCTTTCATCCCCGGAAATCACCGTATCTGTGATAAGTAGATCAATCATTACATCCTCCGTTCATGTACGCTTTTATTACACGCAAGAAACACTTTAAGCATAATTCACTCCTTATGAGAAATCATTGGATGAAAAGGATAAAAATAATTAGCAATCTTGGATGATCAAACCAAAGATATTTACTCCACATGATCGTAGTGTTATATTACTTAACAATAAAATAACTTGTTCCAGAAAGGGATGGGTCGATGTGCTGCTGACAGATTTGCTGAAAAACGGCATTTACGATGATGCCAGAGTGATTACGGGGCATAAGGGGCTAGTACGTGAGGTTCAAACGGTCAACATTATGGATTGTCCGGACATCATTCGCTTTCTAAGGCCAAACGAGCTCTTGCTGACCAACGGCTTTTTCATGAAGCAGCAGCCAGAGATGTTTATTCATCTAATTAGGGACATGCAGCGGCTTCATTGCTCGGGCTTGGCCATCAAAACCAAGCGCTTTGAACTGCCAATCCCTGATGAAATACTTTGGGAAGCGGATCAGAATGAATTTCCCATCATCGAAATTTCCGATGTCCGTCTATCCCTCGGCGAAATTTTGCAGCGATCGACCAGTGTGATTCTGAATAACAAGAGCGACGAACTGCAATATGCACTCAGCATCCACAAAAAATTCTCCGAGATGATCATGCGCGGCAAAGGAATTTCCAGCATTATCGATTCTCTGTCCAAACTGTTCTCCTCCCCAGTCATCCTGTTAAACTACAAATGGCAAACTATCTCTGCTTCCAACCAGAATACAAGTGTTGCTGAACTCACTGCAGCCGCTGTAAATACACTTCAAGACTTGTCCGATATTTCGAGTCCCACTTCGTTGTGCTTCATCAACCCATCAGTCCGAGAGCGTTGCTGCATGCTGGTATATCCAGTAAAAACTTACCGCCACGAAGGCTATTTGCTATCCTTTCATTCGCCCGATCAATGGACTGGCCTTTTCGGTCTGACGCTTGAGCAGGCCTCCAACGTCATTGGAATGGAGCTGACCAAATCACAGGCTGTCAAAGAGCGCTCCCGCAGACACAAAAACGAGTTCTTTTCCGATCTGATTGAGGGATATATCACTTCTGAGCAGGAGGCGCTGAACCGCGGCAAGAGATGTGGGCTTATTAAGGGGCGTGCAAGCGTCGTGCTGACCATGCGTAATGACGAGGCACATCACATGCATCAAAGATTTCCTAATTACAAAGGTTCGGCGCCTCCGAAAGGAGATAATGTCACGGAGCAAGAGGAGCAATACGAGCACATCAAACGTGTTTTTGGTGGGTTAGATCATTCCTTCGTCATGTTTACCAAACATGATACCTACTGCCTTCTGCTATCTATCCCTGAGTCTGGGTGGGATGAGGCAAAAATCACCGAGCAGCTGTCAGGAATGCTTAAAGAGCTGCATCATGAGACTGGACTGAGTCTGTCGATCGGCATTGGCAAACCTGCAACCAATGTACTCGGCGTTCGTCATTCTTATACAGAAGCGGTCAATGCATTGCAATTCGGCTACTGGCTAAAACGCAAACAATTCGTCCAATCTTACCAAGCCAAGGACATCGGATATTTATTCCACATGCTTCCCCACAACGAACTGAAACAATTTTATGACGCGACCTTAAACGGATTGCTGCACATTGCAGACGAACATGAAAAAAAAGAGTTGCTGCGCACCTTGAACGCTTTTTACGATACACAATGCCAGCTTGTCGAAACATCCAAGCAACTTTTCGTTCATCGAAATACGGTGGTGTATCGACTGGAAAAGTGTGAAAAACTCTTGGGTGTGAAACTCAAAGATCCAACTGAAAGCTTACGAATCCGCATAGCGATCGCCATCGAACCTCTGCTAGGACAAGATTAAAAGAAAAAAGCCGCTATAATAGCGACTTGAATAGAACAATGTTCATGTCCCGCGACACTTCTTTATTGGAATATCTATGAGATGCGCCATCATGGAATAAATTTATTATTTCGTTAATATCCATTTTTGTCGATCAAGTGATGGATTCAGTTCACTCAGGAAGAGTTTGGTCCCATCTTCCGATACTTCTAATGCTTTTTGATGATGAGCTGAAGTAATATGAACTGATCCGTCTTTGTTCTGGTGAAGGACCCAACGCTGGTTGTTATATCCTAAGTAATGATACAGCTGAAGTTTGTTTTGCCCTATATCCAGATCAAGCGTCTGACCGGCCGTAGTACGAATTGAATACGAACCTGCTTTGTCGCCTGTCGGAACAAATACCCACTTCTGGACGGAAGCTGCACTTGCATCTTGCAAGGTAACCGGCTCCCCGTTGACATGGTTAGCTGTGTAAATGGATTTCTGCGTTGCGGCATTTACAAGGCTGGACTTGGTGAGGTTTGCAGGTTCACCGTTGCTGACATTGACGTTCTGATAAGATGCGGAGCCACCAAATACATTCAGTCCAAAGTGGCCTTCTGCAAAAGTACCATCCATGATATCTATGACTTTGTGACTGTCCACGTGAACGACAATATGCGGACCATTCGCTTCTATTTTCACCTTATACGTTTGACCTGGTTGAATGAAAGTTGGTACTTTTGCAAGAACCTGCCGTTCTTCAAATCCTCCGTTGATTTTATAGAACAGACGGATTGCCTTCATGTTAGGGTCTAGATTCAGATAGTATCCATTGCGACCATCCTCGCTAGCCCTGAACAAAATAGAACCTGCCCCTCCTGTTTCACCGAGCATCATGTCTGCTTCATACGTAAAATTCCCAGCCTTTTCTTTGGCAATATAATTCGCATCGCTAAAATATTTACCACGAATCCCATGTTCACTAACTAACCATGAAGCAGCAGACAGATCTTTAGTCCATCCACTCAGGTTTGTCCGGAACTCGCCACCTGAGACTTTAACGAGTACACTAGTGGAAGTTTTGCCATTCGGAGTAGATACGGTGACTGTGGACTCCCCTTCTTTTTTTGCTTTAATAACTGCGTGTGAATTGTCTACCAAGTCTATGGCTATTACTTCGTTATTACTGGAATTCCACTTCAGCGGTTGAACGCCTAAACCCGGACCATACTCGACCATCGCCTGCAGTGTATCCGACTCGCCTACCCCCAATTCCCGAACGCTCGTATCCATTTTTATTTGAGCTTTTGAAGGAATGTCCGCATTCCAGACCGATTGAAGTTGATGCACTTTCAAGGAAACAACATTCACATTCCCGCCTTTTACGTAAAAACTCATCGCTCTACTAACAGGATCCGGAAATATAACATCTGAAAAGACGACTTTGCCGTCGTTACCAAAGGCTTCAACAGAAGACTCATCCACAAGAATACGCATCTTGATCCGATTATTCTCCATTTGCGTAGGCGCTTCATGTTTCTTACTGAAAAGGTTAGAAAAATCCGTTTCACCGGATGCAGTTCGGTCCACAAACATACGACTATCACTTGCCTTATAACCCACGACCGTCTTCTGATTTGCACCCTCACGAATGTTAAATCCAAACTCGGTCACTGTGCTATTTTCAGGGATTTCAATTTCAGCTTCAATTTCGTAAGCACCTGAAATAATACCTTTTAGCAGATTCCCGGAAGAAGGACTCACCGACTTGTTGGAAGCAGAATACAAAGGTTTACGCAGTGAGTCCAATTCTTTAATTGGACTTTGCACCATCCGAATTCCATCTTCGGTTGTTACCAATGACACTTCTCTCGGAATGGTTAGTTCACCTTTCCAATTGGACGTTGGGAAAGCGAACGGATAATCCCAATTCGTCATCCACGCCATCATCACTGTGCGATGATCAGGCATGTTAGCAAAAGACATCGAAGCGTAAAATTCTTTACCAAAATCTGTTCTTAGCACCTTACCCGCCGGATTATCGTTCACGAATTTACCATCAGCTGTTAAATGACCGATAAAATACTCGGCATCTGATCCACCTGTTTTGGGATTCGCTCCTGTACTGATCATCATAACCCACTTCTTCTGTGACGTTCCGTCTACCGGAAGTTGGAACAAATCAGGGCATTCCCATACGCCTCCGCGGACGTAATCCCCATATCCCCAATTATCTGTCAATGTCCAGTCAAGTAAATTCGTTGACGTGTAGAAACGAATATGATCTCCTCCGGACACAACCATAACCCAGCGGTTATTCTCATCATCACGGATCACTTTCGGATCGCGGAAATCCCAATTCCCAGCTTCATTTCCGCTCTTACCTGGGTTCTCGATCACAAACGGGCGCTCCTTCGAATACTCCCAAGTACGACCTTGGTCTTTGCTGTAAGCCAGACCTATACGCTGGTTCCCATTCGGGCTATCCGGATTAAAGGAAGTGTAGTATGCAATAAGGCCTTTGCCTCCTGAATCTCCGAATAAACCAGATGCATTTGTCATATCCGCAACAGCCGACCCAGACCAGACATGTCCGTGATCATTCCAGGGAAGTGCAATCGGAAGCCGTTTCCAGTTCAGCATATCTTTACTTACCGCATGCGCCCATGTTCCTCCATCCTGATGGAAGAGATGATATTCTCCTTCGAAGTAGACAAGCCCATTCGGATCACTCGCTGAACCACGTATTGGCGTGTAATGATATTGTGGACGATATATCTCATTGTAATATTGGCTCAGTTCCGTCACATAAGTATCCTGAAAGTAAGCCGTCCCTTTTTTTACGACAATTCCGGTACTTCCACTCCTGTAGGTTGAATCTTTCGCGTCAATCGCGGCCGTAGTGTATCCGTCCAGGAAGACCTGAATTCGATCTCCCTTTGCCTTGATTTCCACATGATGTTTGGTTCCCGTCTGACTCGGATAAGTACGTTGCGAACTTGCAATTACTGTTCCTGTTGTATTCGTCAAACTTACACGGACCTGATCTCCTTCCTTCGTAAGAGTAGCTTCATATCCTTCAGTTCCATCGGTTGAAGATCGAAATGCGAGAGCTGCAATAGAATCAGGACGAAGGGTAATATTCCCTTCATACACCATATCAGTCGCCTCTTTATTATAGATTTGCTGTGCTTTGCTCTCCTGTTCTACCGTCCCTCTTTTTCCGTTGATATCAGGCTGCCATTTTCCCTTGCGAGAAAGCACCGTACCCAAATTACCTTTCAGATCGCTCACCACGATGTTCGAAAACAAGGCGGATCCATCCCATACATGGAGTCCAAGCTTTCCGCTTTGATACGAAATGTCTTGAACATCAATTAATGGTTTATATTGATTGCCCCAATATACTTTTAGCGAGGAACCCACTGCTTTCACTTTGAGATGATAGATCTGCCCCATTTCAACAGAAACTTTACGCTCCTCCTTTAATTTCCCATCTCCATTTCTTGCATCTCTTAACCGAATCAGACCTGCGTCCGGAACGATTTGCAGCATGTATGAGCTAAAGCCATCCTCATTAGAACGAAACAACAATGTTGCGTCTGCCTTCGTATCCCTGATCATGACATCAGCTTCATAGATAAAATCATCGGACACTGTCTCTGAGATGGCCATTACATTTTCTTTAGGCTGTGAAGTTAGCAAGATTCCTTCTGAAGTATCCTCTAATCCCCCTTTTCCTTTCACTTGCCAGCCTATCAGATTGGTATTTGATTTGGATGCGCTTTCAAAAATATCAAGTTCCTCCTTTGCCTGTTTATTTGTTTCCTGATCAGCGAGCACAGCACTAGCCGCAATTGATTGAGATGTAAAAATACCGTTTGAAGTCAGAGCCAATCCCGTTGCCATCAGAAGACATATTGCATATTTAGATTTATCTTTCATTCCATACCCTCTTTTCTAATAGGATTGTAAAGTCGGTTCAAATTTAATTGGTTTTGGACACCCAGTTCAGTTCGGTTGATTTTCCCAAATGCTTACGAGATCATTGATTTGAAGCGACATGACCTTTAGTTCTCCACCAATGGCATAGAGTTCCAGTCCTCTACTTTCCAAGTCGGGGAAAATCGTGTCTGAAATGATAGTTGTCCCGTTGTTGCCAAAGATCTCTACACTTGACCAATCAACATAGATTCTCAACTGTATCCGTTTATGCTCTGGCTTCATGGAGGCCTTGTGTTTTGCAGCAAAATCGGGATGGAAATCAACAGCGTTCCGATTTCAAATTCCGCAATAATTTCCATTTTCGCAGCAGAAACAGCAGACAAAACGTTCATATCTGGTTTAATCGTAATGTCTTGTAGAGACAGAATTGATCTTCTAAGTTGATTTGACTCAGTTATGGGTGCTTGAATTAAGCGAAGTCCTTCCGAATACGTCCTAAACATCAGGACATTCAAACATTCCACGGTGGATGCCCGGAATACCAGAACCGAAAGCGCTTGCAAAAGACCAATCCTTGAGATTTGAAGATGTGTAAAATTCTCACGGTCGCTTACAGCAAGAACCATTACCCAGTTTGAAGATTCTTCATGCCAGAATACTTTTGGGTCTCGAAAGTCTAGCGTATCCGTGGGGAATAAAGTTTTCACCTGATAGATGTACTTTTTTAATTTTATTCACGCTCCCTTAAGCTACTTAGAATCTAAAAGAAGATATATGCATTCCTTATTAACAAAATAATCCACCCGTTTTCATTTGTCAAAGTATTTTTATATAAATAAACATTATTTTTTATGTATATGTCTTTTTTTAGTTTACATTTGCGCATTTTATGCCTGATTATAGAAAATAACAATTTTTACTTAAGTCGATCTAATCATTTTTTTATTACTTTAAACCTAATGGTTTACAAATGTAAAAAAGGTGACTTCTAAACTTCTCTTTACTTGTTCAACAAAATATCGTTAGTATTAAACCCAATTTTACCGACAAAACAAAAAAGCCGCTAAAATAGCGACTTCAATAGGAATATATTTTTGTTCTTGACATGTTCTAAATAAATTAACGTCTCGCTTACGCTTTAACAACTTCAACCTTTTTATCCCCTGCTGACTTCGCTACCTCTAACGTTGTGTTATCTTGGATAGTGACTATTAGGCCAGTAGCCAGCATAGAAACGATTAAAGCTGCGCTGAGGGCTGTGGAGATTTTGTTCTTAACCATAATCATACCTCCGATATCTATTATGTTGTAATAAGCGGCCCAAAGAACTATGACGAGCCGAGCGTGACTAGATATTACATTAATTCACTTTTTTGTTGGGTAATCTACCTGATGATTGTATTATAACGTACTGCCAATCATTGTAAAAGGATTTTTTCCTTGTGTTCAAATACAATAAAGTATGATTGTTTTCTCAGAATTTCTTTTCAAAACTAAACATTTGGCGGTCATTCTCCTTGATGTAAAGTATCCACATATTCAATAAACCTTTTCGCTGCTGGGGAAATGTTATGATCATCTCTCCACTTTAATCCTATTTCCCAGTACCATCCTTCATCAATGATAGGGATCCAGACCAATTCATCTAACATTAAACCCAGCGTCTTAGGCAGCACTGATACACCCAAACCCGACTTTATAAAACCGGCTACAGTGATCAGGTCCTCCGCTTCATAGGCCGAAGCAAGAAAAAATCCGGTATGTTGGAACCGGGATATAATCGTTGCTTTTAATCCACAGTTATTTTTCAATCCAATAAATGGCTCGCCAGACAGCTCTGCCAAACTAAGAGCGCTACAATCTGCATAACGATGTTGGGAGGGAACAACAATGTATAAAGGAACATTCTGAATAGTCTTCCAGTGATGATTATCCATAGTAGATTCCCTCGATGTAATCATAACATCCGAAAACCCTTGCTCCAGATGTTCATCAATATCTCCTAAGTTCCCTTGTGTCAATTCGAACCGAACTTTGGGATACTTCAATTGATAACTCCGGATTAGACTTGGGATCAATTCAACCCCGAGAATGTTTAGATAAGACAACGTAATCACACCCGTATCCGGATTGGACCACTCTTCGATTTCCTTTAGGCCATTTTCAATATTTTGTAGGGCTCTACCAATCCATTTAGAAAACATGGTACCGTTTCGGTTCAGCTTTATATTTCGTCCATTTCGCTCAAATAAAGGAGCTCCTATTTCGTTTTCAAGCTTGGCAATTGCATGACTTAATGCTGGCTGAGTAATACCGAGTTTTTTGGAGGCTAAGGTCATATGTTCAAGCCGTGCAACGGTCATAAAGTATTCTAATTGTGTAAGTTCCATTAAAACACCCCTCCATATATTAATAATATTCATCATTTCTATTATTATAATAAATTGGACGTTATGAAAGTAGCAAGTGTAGTATTAGTTCTAGCTCCTCTCGAACAACACATCAAGGTTTAGAGACAGAGCAATTTTAAATTAATCATTGAATACCATCACTAGGAGGAATAGTTATGCATAAAGAATTTGAGTTCTCTGTATCGGAATTTGAAGGTAAAAAGGTGCTTGTAACCGGGGGAACAAAGGGAATGGGGCAAGCTGTTGTAAAAAGACTTGCAAACGGCGGAGCTACAGTCCTTACTACTGCCCGCTCCCTATCAACTGACTTGCCAAATTCGGTCAAATTTGTGCAAGCAGATGTCGCCACACCTGAAGGTGTAGAGCAAATAATTACAGCAGTAAAAGAGCAACTTGGAGGTATCGATATTATTGTCCATTGCGTAGGTGGATCAACGACACCACCAGGAGGCGCACTTGTATTGAGTGATGAGGATTGGCTTCATACATTAAATTGGAATTTACTCGCAGCAGTTCGACTTGATCGTGGTTTAATTCCACTTATGTTAGAAAATAAATCAGGCGTTATTCTTCATTTCACTTCCATCCAGAGACGTTTGCCTTTATATGAAACTACACTGGCTTATGCATCTGCCAAAGCCGCGCTGACTAATTATAGCAAGGGATTATCGAATGAATTTTCCCCTCAAGGAATTCGCATCAATACATTGTCTCCCGGGTTTATTCAGACTGAAGCGGCTGACGCATTAATTGATCGGATTGCAACCGAAACCGGAAGTCGAGAAAGTGCGCTCGAACAACTTATGACTTCACTCGGAGGTATTCCAATTGGCCGGCCAGGATTTCCTGAAGAAGTCGCTGAACTGGTCGCATTTCTGGTCTCAGACCGAGCAGCATCTATTACAGGTAGTGAATATGTCATAGATGGGGGAACGATCCCTACCGTCTAAAAATCAATTAATAAAGGGAGAGAACAATATGGATCTCAATCATTTACCAGCTGTAATTGGCAAATACATTACTGCATCTAACAAGCCAGACCCGGTAGTATTTGTAGATTGTTTCTCAGAAAATGCTGTCGTGTTGGATGAAGGGAAAAAGCGAAATGGCAAACAGGCGATTCGGGAATGGAGTGATCAAAACCATTTCGCGGCGAATGTAACGTTAAAGCCAACTGAAGCAAAAAAAATAGGTGATGAAATTGTGCTAACATGCGAGTTGGATGGTACCTACGATAAGACGGGTCTACCCGATCCGCTATTATTGAATTATCATTTTGTTATTAATGACGATAAGATCATTAGACTTTCCATTTTCTAAAGATATCCAAATGGCTTGTCCGCCACGGGCTGCAGTACTAAGCTCTCTTTGTACATGATTTGAACAAAAAAGATGCCCCCACAATGATGTATTTGATCATGTGGGGGGGCATCTTTTGAATCACGACAGCCGTTCAACATTAATCAAAGGCTGTATTTTGATGTCGAAGTCAACATTAATCTTCATATTTTCCCAATATTTCAACCATTGCTCTTCCGTTATTGGTTTAGAAAAAGGCTTAAGTGAATGTGTTCCGACCTCTAAGGGATCCACTTTCAACCGTTGCATACTTTTTAATAATTCTGACGTTTGTTCCTCAAGGTATACCTCAATCTCATGAATTAAATGTTCCAATTGTTCCTCGCTTTGAATATTCTTTTCTCCCTGGTATTCCTCAATTCTTCCTTTCAATCCCACATGTAAAGACAAGGATGAATAGTCACTTGATAGTTTCATGCGAATATTGGATCGAACACGTCCCAAACTGATAGATAACTTTGGAATGGCCAAGACTTTTAAGAAATGATCGTTATCCAGAAGTTGAAAAATTTCATCACTTACGTCTTGAGTGACCATTACTTCTTTATCATTTTGGAAAAAGGCCGTTCCTACGTAATTGAAATTGTTTTTATCCGCATGAAAAACCGGCAGGATCGGATCCTTAAGAGGGGAATATAACATCTTCATGAATTGATGAATATTGACAATGCTCATTTCACCTTGGTTATGTTCCTCGTAATGCTTTAACATCCGATAAAGAAAATAATCTTGGTTTTCTTGCTTCGTCAATTGATTTTTTATGTATTCATCAAAATCGCCTCTGACGATCAATAAGTAGACATGCATTGAAATATCGGGATCAACCAATATCGTATTGATCAGCTTTTCAATGCCTTCTTTTGTTGCCAGTTCCTCATTGATTAATAACATTCGCAGCTGCCCCTGCTTTAATTCCCGATAATAAATTAAATTAAACTCCTTGCCTCCCTGTTTTAACAGATCAACTTCCTTGGAGAGAAAGCGTTTTTTTTCTTTGATGAGTGGAGGCACTAAAGTGCTGATTTTAAACTTTCCTTCCGTCCCCTTGTCAACAGACCAGAAAACTACCGGGGCGATCTCTTCGATCATATTGCTCTCGACATATGGAGAAGAACAACCGGCCACCCACATAAGGCTTACAATCGCCAATAAACCATAATGCTTGTATGATACCATACCTACACTCTCTCCTTTCGTTTAACCATAGTGAAAAGGATCGTAGGAACCAGTAAATAAATGAATGCACCAAGCCAGATTTGAATGTTCAGTAACATCTTTTGACCCGGAACCGTTTGCCATAACCATTGATCCATTATGATGATACTTATCAAAATGACGAACCAACTTGACAATAATCCGATCCGAGTTGTGCCTTCGTTCATTTTTTTCATAAAGACTCTTCCAGCTCCATATAAACACAACAAAAGAATTGAAATGTCAAATACATAGTTAAACATATGGAAAGAGATAAGGATGTAATCGATTCGTTCTAAACCACTCATTTGAATGTAACTTCCCATATATACTACTGGAAAGTTGATCTTGCTTAAGAAGTTCGAACCGTAAAACAATACCGAAGCAATGAACAATAATGAATATTCCAAGATCGTCAGCATGTTTCCAATGACAAGATACTTCGATATTTTTTTATTGGAGCTCAACCATGGAACCATAAAGGCCAAATATACTGGACCGGAAAATGCCGACCAAATAAACAACAAGCCCTGCCATGAATGTCCTGACCATTCGGTGGGGATTAGAGGATACAAATCGCGGTAATTTGCAATCGTTGGAAAGAAAAAGGGAATAAACATGATTAAGATCCACGCCCCGCAGAGAAAGGCGATAACGACAAAACGCAATGTTTTCTCCATGCCATGTGAAGCCACAAATAAACTGATCGAAAGAATAACTAGGATCAGCCACTTTTTATTCATTGATGGATATATAAAATTATGGAGCATTTCAACGTAACCCAGTGTGATGATTGAAATTTTTAACAGTATTATCACAAAACCAAGTATTGCGAAAACTTGAACCGCCCGTTTCCCAAAAAGCTGTACAAATCCTTGATAGCCTTTCGATGCATAACTGGAAGTAAACCATTTGGATAGCATCATCAAATTAAGTTGGGACAGTAGCCCCAAGGCGACAATTCCCCAAACCATATAGGAATGAACCAAATAAACCGGCATGATTAAAATAAAATAATGCATTTGCGTTCGATTAACCAATAAAAGGAAATGGATGCCGCCAAGGGTGGAAGTTTGATTGAATAGGGATAAAGTCTTCATTTCTTCATCTTCTCCTGTCGCCATTTCTGTAGTGGTTTTAGGTTATGCGGACGCGTTTTCATCCAAATCAAAGGCCCGCGAATAAAGAGGTCGATCCAATCCTTCCCATAAAAAGGTGAAAGCGGCGCTAAATAAGGTTGACCTAATGACGTTAATGCATGGAGATGCGCAAGAATCCCGATTATCCCGACCACGATTCCTGGCAGCCCAAGAAACGATGCAAGGATAAGAAGAAGCAATTGCAACAGAACCATGGATTTTGTCATTTGATAATTGGGAACTAAAAAGAAAGCAATAGCGGATATACCCATCAAAACAATTAATACTTTACTTGCAAAGCCTGCCTCAACAGCCGCTTGTCCAATGACAATACCACCGATAACCCCTAGAGTTTGACTGGTTTTGGTCGGCATTCGCAAACTTGCTTCTTTGATGATTTCCAGCGTTATGATCATGAAAAGTCCTTCCACAAAAGGAGTAAAGGGCAATTTGCTTCTCGATTCCAATAATACGAAGAGAATCGGCAGCGGAACCATTTGGTAATGAAATGTCGTTAACGCAACATAAAAAGGAATCATCGTCAAAGAAATAATAAAACTTCCATACCTCATTAAACGTAAAAAACTGGCTACCGGCCAACGAAGGAAGTAGTCTTCTGGCGATTGGAATAGATGGAATAATGTAATGGGACAAATTAAAGCAAACGGTGAATTGGAGACTAATAAAGTCAGCTTACCCTCACCTAAGGCGAAGGCGCAGGCATCCGGCCGATCCGTTTGTAGAAACTGGGGAAAGACCGTATGGTTATGATCTTCAATAAAAGCTGCAAGCTGTGCGGAGTCTAAAAACTGATCGAAATCCACACTTTCAATTTTTTCTCTTGCAATGGAAACAAATTCCGGATTAATTATTCCGTCTATGTACATTAACACAACTTTTGTTTTACTCAGTGATCCGATAGTGAAGCTTTCCGTTTTTAATGTCGTTATAGGCAAACGTCTGCGCAACATTGTAATGTTATTATCGATTTGTTCGCTGAAGCTATCTTTCGCTCCATATATAACCGTTTCCGTTTGGGAAGGTTCAATTGCCCGGCCAAGAGGATTTTCCAACTGTATGCCTAGCCATTGATCGTTGACTGAATCGTATAGAAGAATATATCCTTGCATTATTTTTTGCCCAGCATCTTCGATCGATATAACTTCTGAAACATCAGAATTGATTATGCATGAAGAAAGCGAATTTCCGCCTGATTGATGAAGTGGCTGAATAATCGCCTCGTTTAAACGCTCTTGATCTATTAACGTTTTTATAAATAAAAGATGGACTGAAGCACTCGTACCTATTTTGTGCTCAATGATTTCGGCATCTTCCATATGGTTTAATATCTGTTTTAAATCATCAAGCCATGTAGACTTTTGATGATTTTTCATTTGAGGCTCGTGTTTTTCAACCATGGTCGTCTCCTTTATCAAAGTAATAAAATGGTGATAAGGTTAATATCTTGTCCTGTAATCGAAAAATCATACGACCGGCAATTTGTATACTAAACCTCAACATGTTCGAGAATGAGATGGAAATCTGGATCAGGATTCTTTTTACTAGTTGAGAATGCATGTGGTATTTTTTCAATGCATATGAAAAAACCTCAGCCGGGTTAAGTGAGCTGAGGTCAATATATTAACGATTTATGCTTTTTTAGTTGCTACCACTGTTGGTTTGATTCCGTTGGCTTTCACATCAGGTGCTTCGAATACCCCTAATTGGGACTACTAGAGTCGCACCTAACTTCTTCATTTAATAACTTCAACCTTTTTATCCCCTGCTGACTTCGCAACCTCTAACGTTGTTTTACCTTCAATAGCGACTATCACGCCAGTAGCCAGCAAAGAAACGATTAAAGCTGCGCTGATGGTTTTCGAAATTGTCTTCTTGACCATAACCATACCTCCTAATATTTACAATATTTAACTTTGTTGGGTAATATGCCTGGTGATTGTATTATAACGTACTGACAATGATTGTAAAAGAAGTTTTCCTTGTGTTCGAATAAATAAAGTATCAGAATCGGAAAATAAATCAGATAGATTGTCTAGGCTCCCTTTGCCGCGGACTTAATACCAACTATATGTAAGGTCAGTGATTCATATAATGGGCATATAGTTGCTCGAAGGTTGTAAAACGTTTGACTTCTCTGCCGACCTTATTATATTCATCTAGATAGTCATCCATCACTTCAAGGAACTTCTCTTTCATAACTGGTAAATTGCTTGCATCAAAGTACTGCATAAGATCAAATTTCTGAGTTCCTTTCTCTACAGCCATTTCATCAAGATATCGATGTGCTCCAAAGGCGGAAAGAAAGACGTAGGGAGCATCGTTCGATATAACACTGTTCAATATTTTATTGCGGTAGTTGCACCACAATTCTTCGTATGTCCCCCTCAGATTATCAAAGGACGGAGCCGGTTTAACAATGAAGTTATCACACATCGTGTTATGTAACCTCATAACGCTATTCAACATATTAAAAGATGTTATTCGGATATCTTCAATGGTATGAGCTTCGATGATTGACATGTATAAGGATTCAAGATCATCCGGAACATAACGAAACGAGCGTATCTCTTCCAAATATCGCCTGATTCCTCGTTTGATACACGTGTTATTCATACTCACCAAGGCATTGACTAGATTGTACAGAACGCCAGCAGATGCATATCGCACTGAACCGATATCTTCACCCAGCATCGTGTCGCTGTATGCTTGCTTAGCCAGATCGATCCATTTATTTGCTCGATTAAGGCATGCTTCTCCTATCGGGTTTGCAAGTGCATCAAGAGCTTTTTGCTGGAAGTCGTTCAATTTCTCCAAATCCTCAGGCTTAGCATAGTAGAGTATTTTGAGGTCGGTTAGGCTCGATACGTTAGGACTCTCCAAGGTGGATTGCTCTTGTATTCTTGAATCCCATGGCGTGCAATAGATGTCATACCCAACGTCGTCCAAGATGAAGCAGTCGGATATTTCCCATCCCTTTTCTGTATTATTAATGATAATTAAATCAAGATCGCTCTTCTCGTGAAAGTCACCGGTGCTAAATGAACCAGTAAGCCCAATAATGGCGATATCGTCTAGAAAATCTCTTTTTACGCGTTCAATCACCATGTTAATGAGCAGTTCATTTTTGTCCAGCAGCTTCTTCTTTATGATTTCGTTCATTCGTTACACCTCTTTGTATGATCCGGCCGTCCTTCATCACAACAACCTTAATTTGAGTCTATCGACTTAGAGGTACGGTTACTATGCATAAGTTGATTTAAGTCATCTTTGCACAAAATCCGCTAAACCGTCGAAACGACGTGTTAGCGGATTTTATTAGTTCTTTGTATAGACTATTTTCTTTATGCTTTCACAGGACAAGAAATATCGACCCGCCAACTCCTCTATCTTGACTCCGTTGCAGAATAAAGATTTAATCTCAGCGTTTCGAGCAGAGACCCTGCTCTTGCTCTCTGTTTTCTCGCCCCATTTTAGGTGCGCCTCTTTGGGTTTTGGGATATAAACCAATTCCCCTTGAACGTATTCTTGAATGATCCGTAACAATTCTTCCGGAAAAATAGACTCGGCTTTTGAATATTTCATGGGCCTCACTCCTTATTTAATAGATCAATAAGGTGCAAAGCCAGTTCGTAGAATATTACGATTCGTCGTTGGCAATGTGATTATTCCTGGGCTCTATGCAAAGCATTGCCATATCCTTCACTGGCTTTGCATAGAGCCGTGCATGTAAGAATCCTACCCCGATTGTTTTCAATAGCCTCACCTCCATAGAAAATAGATAGTTGCTATTCGCTTATTATATCAGGGCTTGTTGTTGAATTGTTTAATTATGTCTTTTGGGGCTGATTGTACGCGTAAAGTGGGATGTATATCAAAAGGTAGGAGCAGGTAATTCATCAATTTTCAAACGTAGTAAAATGTACGGTTTTTGTCGCAGGTCTCTTCCATAATGAAATCTCGCCTGCCTATGTAATTGGTTCACAATCACATATAAGTATTGATCCGGACCAATCGAAAAAGTATCCGGCCATAAAATTCGGGGATCATGGGCGATGGTTTCCATGATTCCATTTGGCAATATCTTTCGAATACTATCGTTTTCATAATCTCCAGCATAAACGTTTCCTTTTGCGTCCGTGATCATCCCATCAGATGCACCCTTCTCTCCCCAATACTGCACAAGATCACTTAACTTAAAATCCGGTATCGTTCTGTCTCTTAACGATTCTGTTGAGATCGAGTATAGCTGGCGACTGGTTAATGGACAATAGAATAACATTTTTCCATCAGGGGAAATGGCTATACCATCAGAGGCCAATCGAAAGGGCGATGTTGAACCATCCGCGTTTCGATTCATCAAAATTTTACCTTCCACTTTTGGCACAAAATATGGATCGGGTGAGGTCGAGCTTGCTCCATGCAACCGTCTATACGCATTTCCGTTTTCTAAATTTACGACGATAATAGCGCCTGGACCATTGGAAGAAGAATCCGTTATATATGCGAAACCTGCTTTTCCTACACGAAAGTCAAATCGGACATCATTCAGATACGTTGTCGGCAAGACTACATCATCTGCAAATGTATATACTTTTCTTATTGTATTTGTTTCTAAATCTACCGCGACTAATTTTGCCCCTCCTTTAATTGGCTCAGAAAAATTTGGTGCAGCCGTGTCCAGTACCCACAAGGTTCCCCTTCCATCTGCAACAACACTTTGGACACTGATGAAGGACATAACGATATTCAATGGGTTGATCAAATTCGCTTCTACATTAGGATAAGGTTGCATCTGACCCTCAACAATTTCCGCTACCGTAAATCTAACGTCATCTCCCCATTTTGGAAAGCAAATAAAGATACGCCCGGTTTCGGATACACTAACGCCTGTAGGCATAGCCCCGTAAAAGGAATGAACGAGTTCTAACTTACCAAAATATTCATCCATAGGTAACATAGGCTGTATGATGTCCTCCTCAACATAGTTGAATAGATATTACCTATAATTATGTTCAAGACTTTTTCTAATGCCTGGCCCTTAATCATTCTTTTTCAACCTCGTTTTTGAGAATTTCCGATAGATCTAAAAATACAAAAAACTTCGGCGTAAGCCGAAGCATGTTGACGGTACCTATATGTGTTCTAGAAAAAATGCTTCCTCTGATCGTCAACGCAGGGTAATTCCCCATGTAGAGAGTATCGGAGAAAATTCGGAAAAGAAGGAAAAACTCTGCCAAGCTTATCTGTATCAAAACCGTTTTATTGTTGGTCCGGCAGACGTAATGCATTTGCTGAAGTTAGCGCTTGATCTAAAAATTCATCTGCTCGGGTCAATTGCTGCCGGGCAATCTCCAACGCTTGTAGATTTGTTGCATTAGATTCATTTAACGAGCTTATTGCCTGATTTAAAGCCGTCTTCACCTCAGAAACCGCGTTAGATGCATGCTGCTCCAGCGTATTACTACCACTCGAGTTAAGTGCACCTTCTGCCGGTTTTCTTGCATTTTCGGTGGCTAGATCAATTTTGTTTTTATTGGGCACCGTGACTCCTCCTTCCTTGAGTAAGATCATTCATTTAAACAGAGATAAGTATGGGATTGAGATTTTGTTTATATCCCTGCGACTGTATGGGAATATTCGGATCTTACCTCTCCGGTGATCCATATTAGTATAAGATCCGATGCATTGGAAAATCTAATCTTGATGAAAAAGGAGGGGAACATTTCTGAATGGCTAATCCAACGCTAGCGCCGCACGAATCGATGGAACTGCATGAAGCATTAAACTTCAAAACGCTCTGCATCGCTAAGTCGAAACTTATGCAAGGCCTGGTCTTTGACCAAGAGCTAAAAGCATTAATGCAGAAAGACGTAATTCAATCCATACAACAGATTGCTGAGCTGCAAGCAATCTACGCAAGAGCTCCTTTTCAAGCACCCGTTCCGAATAATCCGACACCTATAACACATTAAGGGGAACTCAGATGAATACCGATTATTTAGATCCGATTAATTCATTGAATATGCCGGAAATGGCAGATATGACTTTTGCCATGGACTTCCTTCTTCGTGCCAAGGAGGGTGTACGTAATTTGTCCATCGCCCTGACGGAAACGGCTTCACCGGATGTAAGAGCCCTGCTGCATACTCATCTGAAGCAGGGAATTGCAATGCACCAAGAAATCTCGGAGCTCATGATTCGCAAAAAATGGTTTCATCCTTATGAGCTGAACGAACAGTACCAACTCGATCAGCTTTCGGCGAAAAATACGGTGATGATCGGGCAGATGAATCTGTTCCCGGGTGATACGTCACGTAAAGGGATGTTTGATCGGACCCCAGATGAACATATTGGAGGACATAAAGCATGAAGGCGGTAACGTATCAAGGGGTTAAAAATGTCGTGGTCAAAGAGGTGCCGGATGCGAAGATTGTGAAACCGGACGATATGATCGTAAAGATCACCAGTACCGCGATTTGCGGTTCTGACCTTCATCTTATTCACGGGATGATCCCTAACCTTCAGGAGAACTATGTCATCGGACATGAGCCGATGGGGATCGTAGAAGAAGTGGGCCCTGGCGTGACCAAGGTAAAAAAAGGCGACCGCGTAATCATACCGTTTAACATCGCATGCGGAGAATGCTTTTTTTGCAAAAATCAGTTGGAAAGCCAATGTGACAATTCCAACGAGCACGGGGATATGGGCGCATATTTCGGCTACTCCGGAACGACCGGCGGATATCCCGGCGGGCAAGCCGAGTATTTACGGGTCCCATTTGCCAATTTTACCCACTTTAAGATCCCTGAAAACTGCGAACAACCGGACGAAAAGCTAAGCTTGATCGCCGATGCCATGACGACGGCATTCTGGAGCGTAGATAACGCCGGCGTTAAGAATGGAGATACGGTCATCGTGCTCGGCTGCGGCCCGGTCGGACTCCTGGCCCAGAAGTTCTGCTGGCTGAAAGGAGCTAAGCGGGTCATAGCCGTCGACTATGTCGATTACCGCTTAAAGCATGCGAAGCGAACAAACAATGTGGAAATCGTAAACTTCGAACAGGATAAGAATATTGGGAACACTCTCAAGGAAATGACCAAAGGCGGCGCCGATGTCGTGATTGATGCGGTAGGAATGGACGGCAAGATGAGCGATCTTGAATTTCTAGCCAGCGGTATGAAACTGCAAGGCGGCACCATGAGCGCATTTATCATTGCATCTCAGGCTGTCCGCAAAGGTGGCACCATTCAAGTCACTGGGGTATACGGCGGACGTTATAACGGATTCCCGCTTGGTGACATCATGCAGCGAAACGTGAACATCCGTTCCGGACAAGCTCCGGTCATTCACTACATGCCATATATGTACGAGTTGGTTACATCTGGCAAAGTGGACCCTGGCGACATTGTTACGCACGTCATTCCGCTCAGCGAGGCCAAGCGGGGCTATGAAGTGTTCGATACAAAAACGGACGATTGCATTAAAGTCATCTTAAAGCCTTAAATATGAATAGATACACGGGAGGACAATCTGAATGGATTCCACTTACGCTTTGCATGAGATGCTCGAGGTGCATGAAATAGCTGCGTTCAAGACGGTTTGCATGACTAAATCCATGACCATGCAAGCTCTGGTAACCGACCCGGAGCTCAAGCAAATTTTGCAACAAGATGCGACATTATCACAACAGCAGCTTCAAGAGCTCGGTGGAGTGCTGTCTAAAGCGACTGTATAGGAGATAAAAAAATGAACCCAATATTAGAACATATGACTGGTCTTAATACCCTGACCGATGACGTCATCGCAATGGATTTTTTGATGAACGCCAAGAGCAGCGTCAGAAACTACGCCATGGCTGTGACCGAATGTGCCACCCCCGAAATCAAACAAATTTTGATGAAACAGCTCGATGAAGCTATAGACTCTCATGAAAAGATATCAAATTACATGGTGCAGCATGGCTTATACCACCCTTACCATATTGCAGAGCAAATTCAGCTTGATCTGAAAAACATTCAGACTGCTATGAACATTCCGTCCTGACACCCTTTTTGATTTTAGCCAGAGACTTCAAAGAACAAAATGTTCCTGTGTCAAGAATTTCAACAATGAAAAAAGGCGGATACACTCCGCCCTTTTTTTGGCATCGTCACGAAACACGCTTATACAAGCGTTCCTTTACTTAAATCTACTTATTTTCCATCCTGAGACTACCCCTGTATACTTTCTGCACTTAGTGTAATACGAGCTTTAATGTCCTCTTACTGTTTATGGACGGTGCTCTCTAATTGAATTAACTACCAGTGAACTCAAGGCTCCATCCTCCATGACATCTCCCAAAAATCAAGCTCAAAGCGACTGCACATCACGAAAATATCTTCCATCCGTTGGTATGTTCCCTCGCTACAGCCTTCTAATAGCTTATCCGTTAACGTCACTAGGGATTGATTGTTGCTGTTGTATTCAGAGGAAGCATATCCTGTGATCCACTCTCCATAAAAAGGATGATCAGCTGCACCTGGCTTTTGAGCAAGGACTTGACCAATCTCTGCATAGCTCCATGAGCAGGCCAGAATGGATACAAGTACTTCTGCTATGCCACCCGCATGGGAAACAGAGAGCATATAGTTAGTATAGGCTGCATTTTTCAGGGCAGGTTTTACCTGGAAAACATGATCCTCTGTAATTCCTAATCGCTCCATATAAGATCGATGAATTTTCATTTCACCATTCAGGATGTTATCTACATTTTCACTAAAAAACTGCATCAATTTGGGGTCGTGCGACTTGACGATACCCAGTGCAAATACGCGGGCATAATCGAACAGGTACAAGTAGTCTTGCAACAAATAATAACGAAATTGTTCAACCGGTAAGGAACCATCTCCGATTCCTTTCACAAAGGGATGCTCAAGACATTCCTTCCACACAGGCTGCGCCGCCCGATATAGTCTCTCTGAAATAGTCAACATATGTTCCTCCAATTCATAATGTACGTATTTAAAAACAAAAAAACGAAACATCCATAGGATGTTTCGCAGACAAATACACTAAAACAAGAGGGTTCGCATGAGCTACCCAAGTACAGTGTTTCATCGTTGCATCCCTACGTTGGCATGATCCAAATCAGGTAAGGTCGGTTTAACACCCTCTCAGCCGGTTAAGGCTCCCTCGCAAACGGTTGTATGTAGTTAATTACTTTCTTATCCGCATAAAAGAAAAAATAACATTCATTTAGTATATCAAGGGCTGTTAAATATAGTCAAGGCAGATTTATCGCCCCTCAACAGCTTCGGTGACGTATTTAAACAATGAAAACCATCATAACAATGGTTGAGTTTTATCCACTGTTATGATGATTTCTATTCTTGCTATTACTGCAAAGGATTTAATGCCCGAGTTTGTTTTTTTCGACAAAAGTGAGTATTCCGTATTGGGAAGTGTTCCTCCAACTTTCATTGGTCGTATCATTCCATTTAGCTACGCTCTGCTTACTTCCGCCCTGATTGTCGTTAATTTGAAGCTCGAAACCGAGGACATTTCCAGCCTTTGACGTCAGTGAATTCAACTGGATTCTGGCTTCTACGAGGTATCCTTTATTCGTTTTCTTCACAGCACTTACAAGGCGTCCGGGTGAAGCACTGCCTGCAAAGGTTCCGACATTGTCTGCACTGATTCTGAACTGGGCATCATCATATTGAAAATACGGTGTGCGCTGGTGATTCTCGTCCAGGAAAATCTCAACCGAATCCTGATCCCATGGGTTGATACTATCTGTGATGATGTTTGGATCAGTGACATCGATCAGCAGATATAGATACTCACCTGACCACATTGCGCGAGCCACTGCCTCTGCACCTTCGCTCTGGTTCAACCGTTTTACTTCAAATGGTGCAGCCTTATTCCATGATGTGTCTTTCTTCCCATCAATCTGAACAATCCCTTGCACAGCTTGTGCAGATTTAGGCATAGGGGCAAGCTGAATCACGCCGTATTTGCTTGTATCCTGTTCCTGAGATTGTGTTCGATCATTCCAGTACAGTGGTTTATAAGGCTGTGTCCCACTTGAACCGCCATCAGTCACACGGATATCCAATCCGGCTTCATATTCTGATCCGACTTGGATACCACCCCACGGAATGGACAATTCAACCTGATATCCGGCTTTTGTCTCGCGTACACCATATGAATGCTGCTCCGCGCCCTCAGCTTTGCCCGACCGCTTAATGATTACATGTCGGTCATCTGCTTCATATGAGGTGGTCTTGCCATTATTGAGATCAACAAAGAGTTCTACTTTGTCATTCACATCTGCCTTCGCATCCTGAACATCGACAAGGATATACAGGTTACTATGATCCCATAAGGTGCGGAAACTGGCTGATCCCGAAGAGTCGCCCTCCAGTGTAGTGGACACCGCTTTGTTCCAGAGCGGATCTTGTGACTGTTTTTTGATATCCGGTTTACCCGAAAGTGATACGGCTCTCTGCGTCAACACAGGCAAGCTGGATTCATCCACGAGTCCCCAGTATGCTTTTTTGGCCTTCAGGGCTGAATCAAACAGCATAGCCTGGTTGTTGTAAGACTTCTCATCTTGGAGTCCCCATAAGGTAACTGAAGAAATGTGGTCTTTGTGTTTTTTGTACAAATCCAACAGTTCCTTATATCGATACGCCTGTTTTACAGCAACTTCATCCGACATCTCTTCACCAAATGGAATTCCGCTATCCACATCCAGTTCCGTGATCTGAATATCCAATCCAAGTTCGGCGAACATGTTGATCGTTTTTTCAATTTCCTCGATGGGCGGGGATTCCAGGTTATAGTGGGATTGCAAACCCACACCATCGATGAGCCCTTTTTCTTTCAGTCTTTTGACCAACTGATACATATGCTCTCTTTTCTCAGGGACTTCCGTGAAGTATTCGTTGTAATATAATTTGGCATTCGGATCGGCTGCACGAGCGAATTCATAGGTTTTCTCAATGTAATCCGGACCGATTAGTTCATAAAAGGGACTTTTACGTAAACCGTTGGCATCACCATTGCTATCCGCAATCGCCTCGTTTACCACATCCCAGGCATAGATCTTACCTTTGTATCGGGTCATGACGGTTTCAACGTAATCCTGAATCCGGGCAAGTAGTAATTCTCGACTGGCAGGGTTACCCTGAGGATCCTTGAACATCCACTCTGCTGCATCAATATGCCACAACAACGCATGTGCGCGTACGCCCATACCATGCTCCTCGGCGAACTGAACATATTGATCGGCTGCCTCGAACTCATAAACACCTTCGGAAGGAGACATGTACTTCGGTTTCATCTCATAGGTTGCGGTCAAGCTGTTAAAGTGTTTTGTGAGCAGTTTTCCATATGCGCCTTCCAATTGCCAGCGATACACCGCTGCACCAGTGGGGAAATCATCTTGATACAGATCCGCAAGAGACCGAATACCTTCTTCAATCTCCAGTTGCTCGGCCAGAGTAAATGATACATCATCCACATAGAACGATAACGTATCTACGCTATCTTCAGAGATGTAGGGTGTTTCGATGAACAATTTCAATTCAGTGGGATCATCGCTATACTGAAACTTTCCGGTGATCTTGTGCCATGTATTCCATTCTGCTTTGGCAATCTTCACGCTACCGATCGGGTTCCAGCTTTCGGCAGTTGTTTTTTTATATGTGGTGAGCTGTAATGTTTGATCCGTGTTGGGCTGCTGAGTAAGTCTTACATATGTCGCAATTTCGTACTCTTGGTTACGCTTAAGCAGATCCTTCATGGATAACATTGGTCCATGATAGGAACGCTCACGGTTGGCGACCAGCATACTGGACTGACCTTCGTGTGCTTCCTGCTGTGTCACTGTCAGATTTTCACTACCGACACGTGGAGTCCATCCTTGAAGTGTACCGTCTTCAAAGTTTGTGCTCAAATGACTTCCCTCCACTTCCGTAACTGCCTTGGCTGCATGTGAGACATTCGAAAATGGAAGCATGGCGAGTACCAGCACAAGAACCAAGGCTGTTATATTCCATTGACCTAACCGTTTCATACAATTCCTCCTCTTGATTTGGTCTAAGTATTTCTGAACGGATTAACATCCAGATAAATAGATTATAGTTCTTTGGATAGCGCTTACATATAACAAATTTCCAATAATTATAATAAAAAGTTATCAATTGGTAATCTCGTATGGGTTTAGGAAACTGGAAATCCAACTCTATTTTTGCTTTGGCCCACAACTTGCGATAATCCATATCTTTGCCTCATTTCTGAATTTGGATATAAAAAAGACCAAAACGATATGCCTTCCCCTACTCACATAAGGAAAATGCAAAATCATTTTGGTCGTGCCTGCTTTACCAGTAATAGCCAAACACTGCTAATATTCAATTCGTTATAATACATTAGTTAACAATCACGTTATTCGACATTTTTCTGCAATTTAAATTGCTTGATTCGACTTGATTATTAGCAGCCTTCTATAGGCTTCCACCCATTCCCCTTCTCACTTGCCTACATACAATACATTAGACTAATGAACAGGAGTGATGTGATATGACATTTTTACCTCCTTTTGGACCTGGTGGAGGGTTCGGCGGACCTGGGGGTCCCGGAGGACCAGGAGGACCCGGCGGATTTCCTGGTCCGCCATCGTTCCCCGGGGGTGGAGGCGGCGGACCACAAGGCGTGCAGGCACCTACAGGGCCGCCACCATCATTCATTCCACAGCAACCCGCTTCGTTATATGCGGTAGATCCAAGAGCCATATCCGGCTGTCTGTTTCGCTACACATATATTTGGCCGGATCGTGGTCCCGGCTTCTGGATGTACCCGGTATTTGTAGGTAGAAATTCGGTGGCTGGCTTCCGTTGGAATGGCTTCTTCTGGCTATACACCGGCATTGATCTGCAGCGAATCAGCTCGTTTAGCTGTTTCTAGAAGTAAATCCCCCTGTATGCGGATTAATCCACATACAGGGGGATTTAGATTTATGGAATATTCACCTTGTCTAAAGCAACTTAATCAGCTTTTCTAGCTCATCAACCAAACTTTTTGCAAGTTCAAAATTAGTATCTTTTAAAGCCAATTCAATTTTCATTTCAACAGATTTTTTCTTTTGTTCATTTTCTAGATAGTTTTCATCAAAATGACTCGTATAAATCATCTGTCTGAATTCTTCTATACTCATTTTACTGATCGTTTTGTCCTCGATAATTAAAACATAATCCATACCATTGACAACCGAATAGAAATCATGAGAAATCATGATAATCGCACCTTTGTAGTCCTCAATGGCTTTCTCCAATGCAATTTGTGTATAGATGTCTAAATGGCTTGTCGGTTCATCCAGGAGCAATACGTTGGCCTGACTGGCAGAAACTTTAGCCAATTGAAGCATGTTTTTTTCTCCGCCAGATAACGATTCAATCTTTTGATCAAGGATTTCTCCTTCAAAGCCATAGTTTGGAAGATACGATCTAATTTCATCATACGTTTGAAACCCGGAATCAATGAATTCATTCAGGATGGTATTCGAATCTTTTAGCATTTCGCCTTGAACCTGAGATAAATAGGCCACTTTAACATCAGTATTTATTTCAATGGAATCCTGATTGTTTTTAAAGATTTCTCGAAGTAATGTCGTTTTCCCGGTACCGTTAGGACCGATCAGGGCTACTTTATCTGTTGATTTGATCTCAAAGTTCACATTTTCCAAAAGCAATTCGTCAAAGGAAACGTTATAGTTATTGACGTTAACCACAACGGTATCTTCCATTTCCTTATCGATCCCAAAACGGATATTCGGCTGTTTGATATCGACAAATGGCTCTTTTATTCGACGTGCTTCCAATCTCTCTTGAAACTTGACTCTGGCTTTTAACGCTCTGCCTCTGGAGGCTTCCGAATTATACGTGGCGATCTCTCTAAGATTGTCGATGATGTGATCATATCTCTCAATTTCTTCAGCTTCAGCAACTGCGATTTCTTGCAGTTCGATCTTAGACTGAAGCAGTGAGAAGTTATAATCGATATATCGCCCGTCAAACTCCTGGAGCTCCGTGTTTTCAAGATGTATGATTTTGTTGAAACAATGATTCAACAGATACCGGTTGTGTGTAACGACCAGCAGCATTCCCTTGTGGGAGTTAATCAATTTTTTAAGCGCGTTCAGGTTTTCGAAGTCTAGAAATACATCGGGTTCGTCCATAATCATGAAGTCTGGACGATTCAGCATTTCCTTCATCACTTGAATAAGTTTGAATTCCCCGCCACTTATGGCGGATATACTAAGATCTTTGAGCTTCATGAGGTTGGCAAGGTTTAACTGTTTATTGATGTTTTTTTCGAAATTGTCCCCATCCATCGCTTCGAAGGCATCCAAAGCCAATTGAAGCTTTTCCATCAGGGAATCCATATCCGATGTGGTGGCCATCTCCGCATAAATCGCTGTAATTTCATCTTGTACCTTGATGAATTCTTCTGCGATATATTCAAAAACGGTCATTTCTTTTGTTTTGTCTACTTGCAAAAACTGACTCACATACCCGATTCTGCAATCGGGGTCTATCTCTAACTTGCCCTCGAACAAATATCGTTCCGGATCCATCAGGATATCAATCAGTGTACTTTTTCCACTTCCGCTTGTTCCGATAAAAGCACAATGTTGTGCCTCTTCAAACGTAAATGAAATGTTTTTATATAGTTCCTTTTGTGGAAATGAGAAGGATAAGTTTTCAACTTTTATCATAGTGTTACCTTTCTTTATAACTAAATTGGTGGCTAGTATTGAATATATTGTCGAACACAGACTTTTAGAGTAACACTGTTTACCACCAAGTACAATCGATTTTTAGCCCTATCCTTCACTTCGAAATTTTAATACGCTCTTTCCTAGTGATTAGAGGGATGGATTTTTTGAATAAGTAACATTCCATCATACTGATCGCGAGGTATCATCTTCTCGTCTAAAACTTAAAATCTTCTACTTTGTTAATCATATGGGCTCTAGCTCTATAACGCTCTGTATATGTATACAAAAAAAATCGTCAGCATTTCTGCAACGATTCCTATTGTCAGCCTGCTAGTTGAAAACAGCAGCGGATCACTTTTTATTTACGAACGCTTCTCTTTTTTAATTTCTAACAAATGTTATGGAGTAAACGTATCTGTCATCCAATTGAAGAATCTTTCCTTTTCTTCATAGTGTGGGTAGTGAGCCGATTCTTCATAAGAAATAAATTCTTTCTTGTTAGCTTTAATTCCGTCAAAAAACTGCTTGGCAGCATGGGACGAAGTCATAAAGTCATAATCTCCCATAACAAAATAAAATGGCAGATCCAGCTTCTTAATTAAGGACGGCAATGGACGACTCATCACTTCACCAATCAGAATTCCTTGTGAATAAGTCATTCCTTTATAATAACGTATGACATCGAGCATGTTGTATTCACTGCTGAACGTCATTCCAAGGAAACTGTCATCAGGGTTATCCATCAATCTCGCAGCACCATTGTATCGTGTAACAATGTCTCTCGGTGTAAATGTCTGCCCTTGATTGATGGCTTCAGAAACCTGATTCAGTCTTGCTATGTCATCATCATTACCTGCTAACTGAGCTTGTTTCATTACATAATTCCAACCGTCTATCTCACTCTGCCTAGTATCTCCTACCTGACCAATTCCAATGTAGGCTTCATATTTCTCCGGTGCCTTATGGGCAGCCAAAGAACCAATGTAAGTACCGAAGGAATGGCCGATCAGGATCACCTTTTCCTTGCCAAGGCGTTCAGAGATATAATCCGTGATGGCCAGTATATCATCAACCAGCAAGTCAGTTGATAAATTGGAGTAATCCTCAAAAAAATGATAAGACTTTCCGCTTGCTCTTTGATCATAGTTCACAATGGTAAATCTGGATTCCAATACATCCTGATATTGCTTCGCGTGCGGAATTTCAGATGCGCTCGGCCCACCGTGTACATACAGAATGACCGGATTCTCTGCATTTTGACCGCGGATCATGATTTCATGACCTGTTCCATTGATCTCCACTTGTTCCAGTACATTAATACTATTTTCCCCTTTTATTTTCGGAGTCCATGTTGGAAAGTAAAGAACCACCATTGAAAGTATTAAAACAGCAATACCGATCCCAAAAAATAATTTCTTCATTTTTTTCATCCGAATTACCCCTCTCTGCGCTTCAATCTTCCGAAGTGATTGTTCCGCTTGTTATAAATTTAGACTTTAAAAGTCATATAGACATAGTGCGATTTAGTCATGAATTGACCTATGACATAAAAAATCGGCAACTCTAATGAGTTGCCGATTTTTTATGAACATCAGTAATATTCTACCTGTTTATTCTTCCATCATTCCAGAATCTCTGGCTTTGCGAGTTGCCTCCCTCCTTCCTTTCACATCCAATTTGGAATAGATGGAAGAAATATAGTTTTTAACGGTCCCTTCACTAAGAAACAAAGCTTCAGCAATATCTTGATTGCGCAAGCCAGATGCTAACTTGTGAAGCACTTCAATTTCACGTGCGCTCAATCCGTACTCGTTGCTCTTTGGAGCAGCAGACGGGAGGATATTTTTTATCAATTTGGCAGCCACTTCCTGAGAAATCAATGTACCTCCTGTATGAACCACACGTATTCCTGCAGCCAGCTCCTTGGGACGGATCGCTTTGAGTAGATACCCCTCTGCTCCATGGCTTAATGCCGTCAAAACATAATCCACTTCCTTATATGAGGTCAGCATAATGATCTTAATCGCCGGAAGCTGTTGCTTAATTCGTGACGTTGCAGCAACACCATCCATGACGGGCATATTAATATCCATTAGCACGATATCTGGCTGAAATTGTTTACTGCCTTCAATGGCTTCTTCCCCATTTTTGGCTAATCCGACAATTTCAAAATCTTCTTCAAGAGACAGGACAATATGCAGACTCTCCAGAATAAGCTCTTGATCGTCGACAATTAATATTCTAATCTTCTGCATGTAACATCACTCCATTTAACGGAATTTCGCATCTCACCTCGGTGAACGACGTGGCTCCAGATGAGGCTGAGAGGATAAGCTTGCCTCCAATTTCCTGAATCCGTTGCTTCATCGTGGTTAAGCCAAAGCCGTATTCCAATTTGTCCAATGGCTTCCCATTATTTCGAATAACGATATGTAAGGCTTCTTCAACAAAGGAAAGCTCCAACTTCAACTTAGACGCTTTTCCGTGTTTTAGCGCATTCGTAAACGATTCCTGAATCACGCGCAGAATAGCTTGTCGCGCTTTAAGAAGCATTGCATGTTCTGTCACAGGCAGATTCAATGTAACATTCGTTCCAGTGTGCTCGGCAAAGCTATCTGCAAGTACCCTAATCTGCTTAAAGAGGCTATTTTCGTCTTCTCCCATTTCGTGAACAACATCTCTCATTTCGTCGAGATTTCTCTCAGCTAACGCTCTCAAGCGAATGAGTCTATCTTTCACCTCAGCAGGCTTATGATCCAATAGAGCAATGGCGGCATCCAGACTCATGATCAGAGAAATAAAGGAATGCCCAAGTGTATCGTGCAGTTCCTTGGACATACGACTGCGTTCTTCCATTAACGTTAATTTCTCGACCTGAGCGGCATAATGGCTCAACAACCTGTTCTGATGTGCAATTTCAACCGCTAAGGCATTTTTCTGACGGTAAGCATTAGCTATGAAGCTTACCCATATACCAATAAAGCAAAATAACAAGTTGTCGAACCCAATACTCATGCTCTGGTTCAAGGTATATCCTTGATTGAACAGGAAGACAAATGGTAGCAAAAAAACAGTGGGGATAATCCAAACTGTCTTTCTGGTCAATAAGTAGCCCATGGTTAGGCTGGGAAGCAGGTAATCAGGCGAGGAGATGAATTCAGAATGGATAGTCATGTTCACATAATATGATCCGCCAAGAATGACTTCGGTAATACAAAACCACAGAGTGTTCAACCGCAGTTGTGGAAACCAAAATAAGATCGGAACAAGGAAGGCCGCCAAGAGCCAGATGATCTCGAATTGAACGTGAGCCGAGTCTCCGGGTACAGTCAGAATTAGAATGGCAAGCAACAAGTAATGATAAAAACGAAGCGAGAATATACTCCAGTCCATGAAAGCAATGATTTTTTTCATTCTAGATCCTAGATAACGAGAATCATTGAAAGATGACTGCTCTGACTCCATTAAAATATTTTCCACTCCCTACTCACCAAGTGTTATCACTACCTAAAATAAATCTTAGATTATTTCATAAGAAAAATACAGTTCTTTTCCAAGTGGTCATAATTCTTTATGGCTTAGCCATCTTGGGCATATGATCCATGAGAGTGTATATACTACAACACTAAATGCAGCTACTATTCCGAATACTAAAAGAGATATTCTTCTATGTTCATATAGTAGCCTAGCAATTTTCTTAATCCTGCAATGGCAAGGGCAGTGACTACATAAGAAAGGATTATTCCGGCATACTTTTTTCTCCATCGAGTAAAAAAGAACTTGGGATATTCACACTGGCTGGCAGAAATGCAAGAATAAGCGCAAAGGATACATTCACATATACAGCAGATAACTCAAAGCTCGATAATACCATTGAAGCAATAATACAAATTACAGTAGCAACCAACTGTGAGATCCCTCCCGGTGTTATCGTTTCTCGTAAAACACTACTGACATACCGTTGTCAGTAGTGTTTTTGTATAGTCGGAGTAAGCAATTGTAAAGGAGTAGAAGTAAGTGCGAAGTGTTTTTGATCCAAAATGTATTACTTATTATAGGAAGGATGATATCTCGTGAATTTTGCTTCTGTGCGCATCATTACTGATGACGTGGATCGTCTTGTCGAGTTCTATGAGAAAATTACGGGTGTTTCAGCAGAACGCCCTGCACCTGTCTTTGCCAAACTTGTTATGCCATCGTGCACTCTAGCGATCGGCCACTCCCAGACGGTGCAACTATTTGGCGCTGGTTCCGCTGTGGCGGCCAACAATCGTACAGTCATTATTGAGTTCCATGTCCACGATGTCGATGCGGAATACGAGCGCTTGAAGCCGTTTGTCGATGAGTGGGTAAAGGAACCTACCACAATGCCTTGGGGGAATCGTGCTTTACTGTTTCACGATCCTGACGGTAATCTGGTTAATCTCTTCACACCAGTGACCGAGGAAGCAATCCAACGGTTCAGTGGCAGGCTATAAAGGATAGTTGAAATGAGCTACCAGAGGGAGGCATGCTTTCTAACGATCTCAATAAATGCTTCTACTTGGGGAGAGATCCACTTGTTTTTGGGATACAGCAACTGCGTAACTAGATTTTGTTTGTACTGCTGACCTGAAAGTTTTTCTTCCTTCAGCTCCTTCTCTACCGTAATTCGAGGTAACAAGGATATGCCCATACCGCTCAATATCGACTGTTTCACAGCTTCAATACTCCAGAATTCAATATTGGAAGTAATCCCAATCTGATACTCTTCAATGCATTGTTCAAACAATGTGCGATAACCGCAACCTCTTTCGGTAAAAAGTAAATTGCTTCGTACAATGTCCCGTTGTAGCTCAAATGAATTGGGGTACAGCAGCATCATGGGCTCCTCAGCCAATTTCTCACTGTACAGATTGGGGTCATGTACCTCTGTCCCCAGCATGAAGGAAATATCACTTTTACCTTGCATCAAATTCTCTTTATAATGTACGGAATCTAATTGGTGCCACTCGATATTGACATGAGGATGCATTTTTTTAAACTCTTCAATAATAGGCGGAAAACGATAGATCAACAACGTTTCTCCAATACTGATCACGATATTACCCGTTAATTCACCTTGTGCAGCGGTCACTTCCTTAATCATATGATACAGATCAAGCATTTTTTGGGCATGTGGCAACAATTTTTTCCCAGTCTCCGTTAAAATAACCCGCTTACCGATTCGATCAAATAAAGGATAGTTAATCTCCTCTTCCAACGCCTTAATATGCAATGTAATTGTAGATTGCGCGTATCCAAGATGCTCAGCAGCTTTGGTAAATCCCTCGTGTTCCACAATTGTAATAAATGTGACCAAATGACGTATTTCCATCATTGGCTCCCTTCTTTGTAACATCATTAAAACTGATCGTTTACATATAAACTATCAATTTAACTAATGAAAAGCAATCGTTTATATTCAATGTAGCTCATTAAGAGCCCATTTCATTTTTTAATCTCAATCGTTTATGGAAGGGAGTAATCACTATGCAAACAGCAGCAACGTCATCCATCTTGATTAATGGATATCGAATCGCTTATGAACAATACGGAGAAGGCTCTCCCATATGGCTCCTTCACGGAACACCCTCTTATAGTTATGAATGGAGAAAAGTAATACCCGCTCTGGTTCAAAAAGGGTACAAAGTCTACGTTCATGACCTTCTTGGATATGGAGCATCGGAAAGACCAATCGAAGCAGATACTTCTGTGGCAGCACAATATACGCTATTCAGTCAGCTTTTAGACGAACTCGGAATGGATCGTTTACATGTCGCAGCCCATGATCTAGGTGGAATTGTTGGAGTCCAACTGGCCTTGGAACAGCCTGAGCGTGTACAATCGCTTACGTTACTCAACATGCCCAGCTATGATTCGTGGCCCTCACCAACCTGGAAGAAAATTATCGAAGAACAGCTTGAACAGGTTGAACAAATGCCCCGTGCTGATTTTGATACCATGCTAAAGAAACAATTACCCATGGCAGTGTATAATAAAGAGCTTATGACTAGCGATACACTGGATGCATATCTCGAACCCCATGCAGGTTCATTGGGCAAAGCCTCTTTTTTCTCCCATCAGGTAGCTCACTATAATGCAAAATATACTGAATCCTATGGAACAGATTTAACCAAGCTGAAAGTTCCCGTTCAAATTATATGGGGGGAAGAAGATGAATGGCAGCCCCTCGCTTATGCAAAGAGGCTTGTCCAGGATATTCCCCATGCCTGCCTACAAGTCATTCCCAAAGCTGGTCATTTCGTAATGGAAGATGAGCCGGGCCAATGTTCTGATTATATCGACCGTTTCTGCAATAAACATCCGTGAGTATATTTGTATATTGAACAGAATGTCTAAGAGAAAAATTAAGCACTCCACTGGCATAAAGCTGGTGGAACTTTTTTGGTTAATGACAACGTTTCGTTTCTTGATGCAAAGTAACTTCTACATTCGGTTTGAGTGCACTGGTACCACAAATGATCACATTCCCCTACGTATATGTATATACAAATTTAGTGTTAGTCTTCATTTCCCCCTTCAATATTACGATAAATAGTATGGGGTTATATGGATAACCCTATTTACTTTATTACATCCAAGGGGGAACAGGATTTGAGAAAGACTTACCAAAAAAAGATGGATTTAAGGTTCAAACTGTATTTGATTATTCTGGTTCCGCTACTGGCTATGGGCGGTCTAATCATATGGGCCACCATCGACTCCAGTGAAAATGCATCACTAATGACCATGCAGCATAACAATCAGCAGCTGGCTGTGAATACTGCCTCTCAACTAGGTCAGGAGTCGGAATTAATTAAGACATTATCTTCTACTGCTTCAGAGGAGAGCAACGAATATAAAAGTCTTAGGGACGAACTCGTTAAAGTTAGGCTTCAATCGGGAGCCTTGTATGTTTATATGTATAACAAAACTTCGGACGGGTGGATCTACACCGTGGATGGAGCGGATTGGAATGATACAGAGTATAGTCCTTACGGCACTGCAATGGAATTCAATCCCCAGATTCAAGAACGCTTGTTACGCGGTGAAGTCGTCACAACAGGCATTGTAGATGATCCAACCTGGGGACAGCTATTGTCCTCCTTTACACCAATCAAGGATTCGCAAGGTACTGTCATTGGCTATCTGGGCATTGATATTTCTGCTGGAGCAGTGAATCAAGTCTCGGCGACATCCGTGAATAATGCTTATCAGACGATTATCCCGATTTTTGTGGTTGTACTGATTCTTTCTTTGGTCATGATGTTATTCGTAGTACGAGGTATTCTTAGACAAGTACGCGATATTAAGTCAAGCCTTGAGCAGGTTGCTGATGGGAATCTCAAAGTTGTATCCACACATATGTCCAATGATCAACTCGGTGACATCAGTGATTTGATTAACATCATGGTTGCCCAATTGACGAACATTCTGATGGGAATACAGCAAGGATCAAATACGTTGCAGCAGTCATCAAAAGATATTTCGGAAACCGCTCAGACGAACCAGCGTCAGAGCGAAGAACTTTCCAGAGCGATTGAGGAAATTGCCATAGGTTCAATGAAACAGGCTGAAGAGACAGAACACTCCGTCCAGCACTCAGAGAATCTCGGCAAAATAATGGATGAAGTAGGTTCATATGTGAAACAGTTTACTTATACTTCAGAGCAGCTATCTTCTGTCCAAGTACAAGTTACACGTGAACATGAGGTTCTGCTTGAGAAGGGCCGAGAGAATGCCAAGCGTGTTGAGCATCAACAGGATATTTCCAGGTCTCTGACGACTCAATCCGAACTCGCTTCCTCTATTAGCGGTCAAATTCACAACATTTTAAAACAAACCCAAATACTATCCCTAAATGCTTCAATTGAAGCAGCACGAGCTGGAGAAGCGGGTAAAGGCTTTGCAGTCGTTGCTGGTGAAATGGGACAGCTCGCTCAACAATCCGAACGTTCGATCCAGGAGATTGATGAGATCCTGGGTTCATTTGTTCAAGAGATACATCGGATGGGCAGTCATTTTGATGCAAATATGGTAGCTGTTAAGGAACAGGAGAAACAGATCGCTGATTGTCTCCAGGCATTTGGACAGGTTAACCGCTTATCGACCGAAGTGCATGAGTTGGCTCAGAGTTTAGACAGCCGGACGATGGATATGCACTCTATTCGTCAGGAGCTGGAACAGAACCTCAGTTATATTGCTTCCGCAACCGAGGAAACTTCAGCCATGGCCGAGGAAGTCACGGCTAGTGCTGTGGAACAGCAACGGTCGGCGAGCGAACTGTCGAACATCTCCGGGGAACTCGCTGGTCTTGCAAGCAACCTCAAATCATATTCCGATCAATTTCAGATCAAAGTCACTAAATAATTCCCAATCCCAACATGAACCTGCCAATAAAAGATTTCTTATTCAAGATAACGATGATATTGCTGCGGTGATGACCTATGTAATCTCGAGTCCAGAGCTATACATCATTGATCACACTTTGGTGGAAAATGCTTACCGAGGACAAGGGCTTGGCGATGAACTTATCAAAGCGATGGTGGAATACGCGCGGGAAAACGGTATTAAGATTTTACCTCTATGCCCTTTTGCCAAGGGGCGTTTTGAACGTATCTCCGAATACGCTGACGTTCTCCATCAATAAAACGAATATTCGCAGTTGATTTTAAGGTGGTTACACAACAATAAAAGGCGTCTATATCATTTTCTGAATGATATAGGCGCCTTTTTACTTTTACGTATCCTACTTTACTTTATCGCTTAATCCAACAATGGTTTCAAACGGTCGCAACACCAGTGGCAGCAAGCCATTCTCATAGTTGGTAAGCCAGGTCTCTGAGAAGTTGCGGCCAAGCTCATCTTCCTCAAGCTCCACCATGTGTTCAGAAAGATTGATGACTACCAGCACCTGTTGGTCTGCCAGTGTACGTGTATATGCATATACACTCGGATGATCCGGCATAAGGAGCTCATAGATCCCATAAGTCAGCGTATCGTGCTCTTTTCGCAGCTGAATCATTTGTTTATAAAATTGAAGAATGGAACGTGGTTCCTGGAGTTGTTTCTCTACATTAATATTGATGTAATTGTCATTCACTTTCAGCCATGGCATACCACTGGAAAACCCCGCCTCTTTGGCCGAGGACCATTGCATCGGCGTTCTGGAGTTATCGCGACTCGAAGCCCAGATGATGTTCATGATCTCCTCATGTGACATCCCCTCTTCACGTTTGATCTGATATAAATTCCGATCGGCTATGTCGTTATAATCCGCTATGGAAGGGTAAGCCACGTTTGTCATGCCTATCTCTTGCCCCTGATATATGAAAGGTGTGCCTTGCATGAAAAAGTACATGGCTCCAAGCGCTGTGGCACTTTCATACCAATACTCCGTATCATTTCCCCAAGTTGAAACTTTGCGAGGCTGATCATGATTTTCAATAAACAAAGCATTCCAACCTACGCCTTCCAGTGATTTTTGCCACTTGGTCAAGACGTTTTTCAATTTGGGAACATCCAGTTGCCTGTCTGTGCTGTTTTTCCAAAGGTCCAGGTGTTCAAATTGAAAGACCATATTAAATTTCCCTCTGACTTCACAGATCCAATCCAGCAGATCTTCTTGGTCCTCTACTTTAACTCCATTTGCTTCCCCAACAGTCACGACGTCATATCTGGATAATGTGTTCTCTTTCATTTCTTGCAGATAACTCTGGATTCCCTTCACATTCATATGCTTTTCAAAAGAAGAGACGTATTTGACACCTTCTCGGATTGGCATATCCAAGAGGCCCTCTTCTTTGTGAATATGGCTGATTGCATCCACACGGAAACCATCAATCCCTTTATCCAGCCACCAATTCATCATTTCATAAATGGATTTCCGAACTTCCTGATTTGCCCAATTCAAATCCGGTTGTTTTTTGGAGAACAGATGGAGATAGTACTGTCCGGAGACTTCATCATATTCCCATGCAGAACCGCCAAAGATGCTCTCCCAGTTATTCGGTTCGTCTCCATTCTTCCCATCTCTCCAGATGTACCAATCTCGTTTGGGATTATCCAGTGAAGCTCTGGATTCAATAAACCACGGGTGTTCGTCACTTGTATGATTGATCACCAAGTCCATAATGAGTTTCATGCCGCGGTGATGCACTTCATGCAGTAATTGATCAAAGTCCGCCATCGTGCCGAATTCATCCATAATGGAACAGTAATCGCTGATGTCATAACCATTATCGTCGTTGGGTGACTTATACATCGGACAGATCCATATCAGATCAATACCGAGATCTTGAATATAATCCAGTTTAGATATGATCCCCTGGATGTCACCAACTCCATCTCCGTTGGAATCCATAAAACTTCTCGGATAGATTTGATAAGCTACTGCTTCTTTCCACCATACTCTTTTCATTGAATACAATCCTTCTTTCTTGAGAACTGAACATTATATAACGTATTATGCTTTAATCATGGATAAGGTACATTCTTGCTTCATATGGACGTAATTCGCTCTCCGAGAGTTCACCTGTATAGTTAGCTGTCAAAAGCTGATAGGACCCTGTTAATTGCTCCTGAAGCGAAAGTTCTGTCGTATATCCCTGGAAATTGCATACAACAAGAATTGTCGTACTATTCAACGTTCGGGTATAAGCAAACACGTCTGGGTTCTCTGGAAAGATCAGCTCATAATCACCATATACAATGACTTCATGATCTTTTCTGAGTTGGATTAACTTCCGGTAATAATGGAATATGGATTCAGGGTTATTCAAACTTTCCTCGGCATGGATATGCTTATAATTTGGGTTCACTTTAATCCAAGGTTCCCCTTGTGTAAAACCCGAGTTATCGGAAGTATCCCATTGCATAGGTGTGCGTGCATTATCGCGGCCCTTGGCGTAGATCGACTCCATCGCGCTTTGTTCAGGATAACCTTTCTCCATTCTTTCCTTATAAAAGTTGAGCAATTCAATATCCCGATAATCCTCGATCGCATATTGAACATTCGTCATACCCAGCTCTTCACCCTGATATATGTAAGGCGTACCTTGCATGCCATGAAGAAGGGTAGCCAACATTTTAGCCGATTCAACTCTGAATTCTCCATCATTTCCCCAACGTGATACGATACGTGGCAAATCGTGGTTGTTCCAGAACAGACTGTTCCAGGCATCACCCTTGAGCTCCGTTTGCCACTTGGATAGCACTTTTTTTAATGCCATCACATCCAAAGGTTTAAGATCCCACTTTCCTTTGCCTTCTTGTTCATCCAAACCGATGTGTTCAAATTGGAAGACCATTGAAAACTCGCTTCCGTCCGGGTTGCTGTATAGCTTGGCGATTTCCGGAGTCGCGCCCCATGTTTCTCCAACCGTCAGCAGATCTTCCGCTTTTTGAAACGTCTCCTTGCTCAGTTCCCTGATGTATTTATGCAGATTAGGCCCGTTTCCCGTAATCTTCAAATCCGGTTCTTTGCCAATTAAGTCGATCACGTCAAGTCGAAAACCACCAATACCTTTATCAATCCACCAATTGATCATGTTATATATCTCCTGCCGGACTTTGGGGTTTTCCCAGTTGAGATCTGGCTGTTTTACGGAAAATAGATGCAAATAATATTGCCCGATCTCAGGCACCCATTCCCAGGCTGAACCACCAAAGGTGGACCCCAGGTCGTTTGGAGGCGTTCCTTCAACACCATCTCTCCAGACGTAGTAGTCATGGTACGGATTGTCTTTGCCTTTTTTGGCTTCTTGGAACCAGGGGTGTTCATCCGAGGTATGGTTCAACACCAAATCCATAATGATCCGGATCTCTCGTTTCCCGGCTTCATCAATTAATGTTTCCATATCTTCCAAGGACCCAAACATCGGATCGATATCCTGATAATCTGAAATATCATATCCGTAATCATCTTGAGGAGACTTGCACACGGGTGATAACCAGATCGCACCGATGCCGAGTTGCTGCAAATAATCCAATCGTGACACAATGCCCTTCAAGTCTCCAATGCCATCCCCGTTTCGATCTTGAAAGCTGCGTGGATATATCTGATATACAACGGTTTCTTTCCACCATTTTTTATTTTCCATGTTCCATTCAACCTCTCTAATGTTATTCTTTGACCGATCCTACGACAATGCCCGTCACAAAGTATTTTTGCAGCAAGGGATAAATCAGCAATAGCGGGATAACAGCGACTACGATTTTGGCTGCATTCAGGTTTTTGTTCGAAATTTCAGTCAGGTTACTGAGTTCACTGGAATTGGTGCCGGCTTGAAGCAAATCAGCAATATTCACGTTAAGGGACTGAATATAGGTCATTAACGGATAATTACTCACTTTGGTCATATAGATCAACCCGCCGAAAAAGTCATTCCACGTACCCACGATACTGAATAAGGCGACTGTCGCCAGTGCAGGAATGGATACGGGAACATACACTTTGAACAAGACCTGGAGCGGATTGGCCCCATCGATGAATGCTGCTTCTTCAAGCGCTTTAGGTACAGCGGAGAAGAAATTCATCACGAGAATGACACTGAATATCGGGACAGCGCCTGGCAGAACAAGTGCCCAGATCGTATTCAGCATATCCAGGTTTTTGATCAGCAGGTAACTGGGAATCATGCCTCCACTGAACAACATGGCAAAAATCATGATATTCATATAAATGTTTCTGCCTTTAAAATCTCTTTTTGATTTGGATAGTGGATAAGCCATTAAAATAATCAGAATCATGTTGAGCACAAGAGCTAGCGCAACACGTAGAACGGATATACCAAAGGAGCGCCAGAACTGTGCATCTTCGATAATTTTGGTATACGCTGCTGTTGTGAAATTAACTGGAACGAGACCTACTGCGTTGGCGGATACCGCCTCGCTGCTGCTGAATGAAATGGCAACGATATTCCATAACGGAAGAAGGCAGACCAATGCCAGCATGATGACGATGGCATAGATGGCAAACCGGCCAATTCGATCTTTTAAGTTTGCAGAATAGGACACAGGTTTGGCCTCCTTAGAATATTTTTCGGTCCGTATATTTTTTGGCCAACTGGTTGGCAGACATGAGCAAAACAATACCGATAACGGACTTGAACAAACCAACAGCTGTACCGAAGCTATACTGTCGCCCAACGAGACCGATTCGATAGACATAGGTATCCAGAATGTCGCCCGACTCATAGACAACCGGGTTATACAGATTATAGACTTGATCGAAACCGGCGCTCAAAATGTTGGTCAGGCTCATTACGCCCATGAGCAGAATAATAGGCAGCATGCCTGGCAATGTAATATGCCACACTTTTCTCCACCAACTGGCTCCATCCATTCCTGCTGCTTCATAAAGACCGGGATCAATCGACGTAATCGCAGCCAAATAAACGATGGAACTGTAACCAAACTCTTTCCATACGTCTGTACCGATAATCAGTGGCTGGAACCAGGTGTTGCTGCCAAGGAAATTAATATTTTCGAGGCCAAAGAACGCCAACATTTGATTCACAATGCCATCCAAACTGAACATGTTGACAACAACCGATGCCAGTACAACCCAGGATAGAAAGTGTGGCAGATAAACAATCGTCTGCACGGATTTTTTAACGTATTTGATCCGAATTTCATTTAATAAAACGGAAAAAATGATGGCCATCATCGTTCCGAGCAGAATCTTGCCAATCGCAATCACCAACGTATTGCTGACGACCTGCGCGATATCCGGCAGCTTGAACATATACATAAAATGCTTCAGGCCTACAAATTCGGAGCCAAACATGCCTTTGGCCGGTATATAGTCCTGAAACGCCGTAATGATGCCGACCATTGGAACATAGCTGAATACAAGCAAAAACAAAATGCCCGGCAGCATCATCATATGGTACATGGCACCTGGGCCGAGCCGCCCTCTCGCTTTCCAATTCCCCTGTTTCATGGATGAACCCCTTTCGTTGAAGAAAGGCTGCGTATCGCAGCCCTGCTACTGTTCATGGATGTCTATTGTTTCGATGTGATCTCGTCTTCAATTTCCTGAATGACTTGATCACCACCTTGTTTCTTCCAATTGCTGACGAATGTATCGAAGTAATCGAGCGGTTCTGAACCCGTTATGATTTTGATAAACGATTCCTGTTCCAACTTTGTCAGATTGGCTCACGTCTGTTTCATGCTTGGTGTAGTGCCAGAGAAAGCAGGTGTCATCCATACAAATTTGTTTTCTTGTGTCAGTTTGTCGATCAGTCCAACTCCGTTGATCCGCGAATGATATTTTGACCAAGCAGTCACATCATCCGTATCCATGTCGCTCAAATACGTTTTGATGCTTCCGATGTTGTTTTTCGATTCGGTTGTGCGAACCTCATCTAGGCTGATCTCTCCTTTAATCCCGCGAACAACGTCAGAGTAATCATCCAGCAGCGATGTAGCCGAGTTGACTTCGATATTAAAAGGTCTCGTAGATCCGTCTACCCCGGTCTCCTGATATTTGGCAGCTTCCGGCATGGTTGTTGCGGCATCTTTATCATTGGCCAGTTTATCGTAGAACAGGTTAAGAATCTTAACGGCCAGTTCAGGGTGTTCATAACCCTTTCTCACCACGATAAACTGATTGGATGGATTGGCATGCGCCACGTTGACCTTGCCGTCTGCATCTTCCAGCGTATAAGCCGAGAATTTCGCATTTTTATCCATCTGTTTTGCACTGATCAGTCCCCAGTCAGGGATATGCCACGGTCCAAAGGCAATACCGCTTTGGCCATTGGCGTAGAGTGCGGTAATATCATCAAACGTGCGGGTTCCGAATTGCGGGTCGATAATGCCATTCTTGAACCAATCCGCCATGGTACCCAGCATTTTCTTCGTTTCTTCTGTTGTGGAACCATACACGATTTTGCCGTCTTCACCATTCATCCAATATTGCGGGAAGGCTCCCTCGGTTGAGGCCACACCCAGCATCGTATAAGCAGAGCCATTATAATCTGTTGTATTCATCGTGTTCACAAATGGAATACCTACCGGGTTCCCGGATTGACCAGGATCTCTTTTCAGGAATTCCAGTGCTGTTTGCTCCACCTCATTCAGCGAAATGGCACCGTCTCCGTCTGCATCCAGTTGAATCCCCAGCAGATCCAGCCAATCTTGACGAACCCAAACCATCGTTGGCGCGGAATCCAGGGAAGTCGCCGGAAGGCCCATCAAACGTCCATCGATTGTTGCATTTTCTAATGCACGTCCATCATAGGAATCGTACATCTGCTTGATATTATCCGTAGCATATTGATCGTAAATGGCAGTCAGATCCTCAATCAGGTCGTTATCCACCAGCTCTTTCAGTTCATCTTTGGAATCAACACGCATCATGTCAGGCAATTCCCCGGATGCGATGGCGAGCGAAACTTGACGACTATAATCTTCGCCATTGGCTTCAAATTGGTCTGTAATCTGAGCGTTAAACGTGTCTTTGACCAGCCGAGTATATGCATTGTTCTCATAGGTATCACCAGCCGGCAGTTTTGGATTGGCTGTGGTTACCCGTCCCATGGTTACGGTGATTTCGTCTTTATAGGCACTGAACGGATCTCCCGGCGTTACCTCATATTTGCCTGCTTCCTCTGCTGTAGGAGGGGTGGAAGTGCCTCCACATGCCGCTAGGGCTGCAACCATCAAGGCGGACATGGACAGCACGGCCAGACGCTTTGTCACCCGTTTGCTTTTCATAGACCATTTTGTTCTCATCTAGTTCGATTCCCCTTTATTCTGATGTTCAATATTTGTTTGCGCTTTCATTATAAAATGAAGTGAAGGCCAATCGAGATAGGGATTACACGTCCGTTTGGATAGAGAAATGGTTACAGTTTTCAGTCCGTATGATGAAGTATGGTTAACTTGTGATCATTTACCCTACCTACTGACCAACATTTGTCTATCTACCCCTCTTCTCGATCAAAAACAAAAGCCGCAGCTCCTAAAACAGGAGACTGTCGGCTATTTATTTCCTCTACCTAGCTGCCGATATTCGCTTGGCAGAAGACCTGTCAGTTCGCGGAAAATCCGGCTGAAATATTTTTCATCCGAATAACCCACTCGCTCCGCAATCCAGAAAATCGTATTATTCGTATTGAGCAAGTACTCTTTGGATTTCTCTACCCGGATGAAGCGGGAGTACTCATTAAAGGTTTTCCCCATCAAATCTTTGAAACATTGACTGAAATAACTTCGGCTGATGTTGAGTTGTTGGGAGAGACCTGAAGCTGTATAGGCCTGCTCCAAATCATGCTGCACGATCATCACTGCTTTTTTCACGGCATCAATGATTTCCTGTGAATATGAAGTCTGTTCATCAGCCTTTCGAATGCTTGCAGCAATCTGTTTGATCCATTCTTCAACCTCGTACCAGGACTCGAAAGAATGGATCATCGAGATTCTTCCAAGCGTAGTTTGGGCAAAAATACGGTTCCATTCCATCACGATTGAGTACAGCAATCCCATCAACTGACCTTTATGTAATCGTAAGGATATAAACTGGTCAATGAGTTGATTGTAGTAACTGTCATGGTGGGTCCATGGGGTTTGGAACCAACTTTGTTTAATCCGGTCAAGGTCCTCATCCTGCGGTTCTTTTGAAAATGTATCTTCCTCATTCATGGAAATGGAAATGACTTGGTTATTGGGATTGTACGCATAGAATAAAGTCGTCTCTGTATAATTCCTAATCCAGTTTTTGATTTGAGACCATGTTCGCTCTTGTACATCAGACAAAACCAACAACGTACTTTGGGGAACTTGATGCAAGCATTCCTTCAATTGATGAAATAGTTGATCCTCTTCGGACGAGGGTGCAGCCCACATGCAGCTATGACGCTCAACCTCCCACCTTATCTCATCTTCATGCGCAGTTAGCTGCGTTGGCCACTTATGCTCTGATTTACGATCCTGTGAAACAAGTGCATACACATTTCGATAATGGACATTGATTTCATCCTGCGAAGGCATCTTTCTTATCGTGTTTGTCAACCCGCTAATTCGGGTATGTATCCGTTGCAGAACATGTTCGAACTGCTCTTTCTCCAGCTGCACTTTGGCTATATAATCGATGGCTCCGAGTCTTAGCGCTTCCTGGATATAATCGAAATCCTGATGCAGTGTTAACACAACGATATGAAGTTCGGGATAGAGCTGCCTCGCAGCTCGCATCAGTTCAATCCCTGACATGACGGGCATCGCAAGATCCGTTAGCATCAGATCGACCGGTTGGGATTTTAGAAAATCCAGTGCTTTCAACCCGTTGCTTGCTTCTCCTACAACCTCCATGTCGAACTCGTTCCATGGCATCGCAGAGCTAATGCCTTTGCGTACCAGCTTATCATCATCTACAATCAATACCTTAATCATGCCGAGATATCTTCTCCTTTAATAGGCAATACGAGCAGTATGCTTGTCCCTGTTCCCAATTCACTCTCGATCACCAGTTGTGCTTGGTCCCCGTACTGTGCTTTCAACATGCGGTGAACGTAATTGAGTCCGATGCCCATCCCTACTTTTTGTTGTTCAGCTTCACGATTGTTCAGCAGATTATGAATGGTTTCCTCCGTCATACCTGCGCCATTATCTTGTATCATAATGTTCAACGTTGAAGTGCATGTCACTTCAATCTGAATAAAACCTTCGTCACTCAATCCATGATATAACGAATTTTCAACCAGCGGTTGCAGAATAAAGCGGGGCACAGGAATTTGAAGTACTTGTTCATCTGCCGTAATGCGGACGTCAAATTCAAAGTCATAGCGAATTTGCTGCAAAATCAGATACTGTCTTAACGCATCAATCTCTTCTTCCATTGTAGATACTTGCCCTAATTTGCCCAGATTGTAATAGAGTAGCTTGTTCAAAGACTGCACCAGCTTGTCGATCTCCCCTTGTCCGTTCATGACGGCAAGCCAGTGCACCGTATCCAGCGTATTCATCAGAAAGTGCGGGTTGATCTGATAGAGCAGTTTTTCCACTTCCAGGTCTGCACGTATCTTTTCTTTCTGCTGAACTTCCTTGAAGAGGTCACCAATCTGATGCTGCATATTCGAAAATTCACCCAACAGAAAATCAAATTCAGGAATCTGAGTGCGAGCTCGGCTTCCTTTCGTTTGTGGATTCTTGGACATTCCATTGATCTCCGAATGAAACAAACCGAGTGGTTTGTAGACCATCTTCCATAGGAGCCAAGCGAGAAACACGGTAAAGCCGAGGAAAAATAAAGCGACCAGCAAAATTTGAAGCAACCACTGGTTTTTCTCCTGTTGATATTGAGACTGCGAAATGACCGATACGACACTCCATTTCTGTGAGGAATCCTCCTTGAACCAGTGATACCCGCGGGATATTCCGTCCTTGGCAGGATCGGCCGTTAAGCTGGTGAAATTCTCCCCTACCTTCATGGCTTCCGGTATTTCGCTGTACACAATGTTTCCTTCACCATCCAGGATGAGATGAGATAATGCGCCGTTGTATTGATTGTAACCCAAGATATCCTGTGTAAGGCGAAAGCCTGATTCTACGTAAATGAACACGTCGTTCCTCTCGGAAAGTTGTACTTTTCGCATAGCAGACAGAACGAGTTGATCATCAAATCGGTTCATACTCATGTGGGGGCCATAGTACTTAATGCCATAGGTTTGGAAGAGCACAGGCAGAGACTCAGGAGAGAAACGATCCTTGATTGGAAAGTTGCCGAACTGAGTAGTACCTTCTTTTTGAAAGTAATACAGGGTCAATCCGATATTAGGATTGGTGAAGGTGACAACACTTAACTCGTTCTTTAATTCGTCCCTGGCCTCAATCAGTTCGAAGATATCGGAGGACGGACTCAAGAATTCATCTAATCTTTTGCCTAAAGTACCCCTGTAAGATAATTGCTGCGTAACATGATTCAGATTGGTGATGGAGTTCTCCAATGAGGATGTCACCTGCTGTAAATTGCTACGGATGCCATCATCGATCTTATTTGCGAAAATGGAGTCGATCGTATAATAAGAAATCGCAAATATACTGATAAAGGGGATAAACGCACTGAGAAAGAACAGTAAAAAGATTCTTTTTTTAAGTGTCATGGGAAACCTATTCTCCTTCTGAAAATGAAACAGCAAGCCTCCTGCGTATGGAAGCTTGCTCTGAATATACATTCAAGCGGACACGCTGTCTGTATCCTGTCCAAGTCCAATTTCCTTTCATCATTATAGATTGATATTCAAATAAGTCAAACGCTTTCATACTGTGCATATATAAAAAGTGCTACTCCTCAAAATGATGAGGAATAGCACTTTTATATGCGTACCTTACTTCAGTTGTAATCACTTCTTGTTAATGGAATGCTCAAACATTTCAGTCTACTCTCGTACCGTCACATTTAATTTGTGTGATCTGGTTTCCCCTGAAGAATTACGAAGTACAGCTTCATACTCGTAGATTCCAGGTACCCTTCCAGAGATTGAGGTAACCGCAGACTGTGCACCAGGCGAATGTGATTGCAGCGATTGTGTGTCAATCAATACACCATTTTCGTAAAGTTCGTATTTGGTTGCGTTTGTTCCCCACCACAGATTCATGTTGACATTATAGTTGCCGTCACCGTCCCAGTTGTCGTTCGACAGAACGGCTTGCCCCGGGGAAGCATCCGTGACGATGACTGTCAGTGGAACACTCATGGTTGAACCCAGTGCATTGATCAATTCTCCAGTATAGATATAGGTGCCATTTTTCTTTCCAGTAATATCAACTTGAACAGATTGGGCGGATGGGGATTGATCGACCAGAGAAATTTCCTTAATCAATTCACCATTCTCATACAGCTTGAACTGATTGCCGTTATTCCCCCACCACAGATTCATCGTGATTGTAAAGTCTCCGTCTTTGAGCCCCGTATCGTAACCATTATTATCAGATAACACCGGAGTGCCAGGGGCACCGTTTGCAAGTGGCGTTGTCTGATGGAGCCATTCCTCCCACTTAATCAGCACACTTGCCTGTTCATCCGTAAATACGGTTCCTCTAGCTGCTTGAACGTCATTACCGTAGGATGCAAGCAATTGACGCGCTTTTGATCCTTCACGATCGTTTGCTGCCTGTTTGGCCTGCTCCAACGTGTTTGTGAGCTGATCAGCAAGAACACCAGCATTAGGATCGGTCGATTCATCCGCGAAGGCGTTGGTCAGATTGATCAGGCTGTCGAATGTAGCAATAACGCCAAAACGATATTCTACCGTCTGTTCCCAGCCAGCCAAATCGAAGACCGTTGCCGTAACCTGGTTCAGACCGGGTTCCAGTGTATACGCAGGAGTGTCGAGAAGCACACCCTCCGGTTTTTCCACACCGGATACCGAATCGGAGGCTGTATAGCCAATTTCCACATGCTGATCAATGGTGTACTCGGTTTGACCATGAATTTCAATGGTTGGAGGTACGAGATCAATGGATATGGACAAAGACTGTTCACTCTCTTTATTACCGTCAACATCGACGCTCCAGTAGGTGACGGTATGAGTACCCTCTTCAGTTAGGGTCAACTGAGTGCCACTCACCGTTTCGCCACCATTGATTTGATAATAGGTCGCTTCGATTTCGGAATCTTCATCGCTTGCTGTGAAGGTTACTTGTACTGGAGAAGTATACCAGTCGTTCTGCGATTCCCCTTCCACAGTTGCCGTAGTATGCGGGGCTTCCTGCTCCGGTGATTCCCCTTCAAGCGTGACAAAATCAGATAACGGTATATTCAAATCTTTTACAAGGCGTGCCACGAGTTCAGACACTTTGATTGCACCGTTCATTTGCAAATGTGTATTGTCTTCCGTAGTGCCTACCCACATGAATATCGATTTGGTTCCTTCTGTACCAAGCTCCTGGAAATGCTCCCAACTGGCCTGGTTCAGATCAATGATGAGTGTTTCCGTTTCCTGCGCCGTTTCTTTCATCGCCTGTACGTATTCCGGGAAGCTTTTGTTCAGCACTTCTCCGGTAAAATCACGACGATTCACTGGCGTGACCAGAACCGGAATTGCCCCTCTCTGCAGAGCACCGTTAATGTATTCTTTTAGATATACCTTAAATTGCTCTGGCGTAAGATAACGCTCTGGACGTGAAGGCGTGGAATCGTTATGAGACCACTGCATGAACAGATAATCGCCTTCATGAATGTCGAGTAAAATATCGTTGAGATATCCACCGACCAGGAAAGTTTTGCTGCTCAAACCTCCAACTGCCCGGTTATCAATACTGACTTCATTTGGATCAAAATATCCACCCAACGTTTCGCCCCAGCCCGCTTGCGGACGATAGTTCTCCGCGTAGTTGGCCACAGTGGAATCGCTGGCCAAATAAATAACCGGTTTATCGCTTGCACTGTGATCTGGCAGGCGCTCCAGCTTCAGCGCATTGATCTTCGGTGCATTTCCGGTAAAGTTGAAGTTAAACACCCCATCGATCAGGGCAACGTCATACGTGATTTCTTTGAATTCGTCCTTGGCAATGCTTGTAAGCGGCAGCTTTGTCATCTGCTCTACAACAACATTTGCGCTGGTTGATTCCTCCGCATCCCCGATGGTCATCGTTACTCGGTAATTGGCCGGTTCCATCTCCGCTAGGAAGGAGGTACCGTTTACTCGTGTGAAATCTTCCTTGAGCAAATCTCCGGTTGCCCGGTTCTCATCTTTGGTCAGCGCAGTATCGGCAAAGCCGTACCCGTTGCCTTCGATGTACGCTCTTTTGGCATCTACCTTGATGTATCCGTCAGCTGCGACGCCAGAACCAAAATCAAATTTATATTCGCTTATCTCTTCGCTCGGTTCACTTGTCAATGAATCCTTCGCAACAGTTAACATGTTAAACGCATGGTCAACTTTAGCTTGGGTGGCTTCCGTATTGAATACAGCTTCGGCTGCTGACAAAGCCCGGTTCACCACGGTTTTCGATGCTTCTGTATAATTCGACAGATCAAGTGCTTTGATCTCATCGTACAGAGCGATTAAGGCAGTCTGATCTCCGCCCTCCGAAGGAAGCTGAGTGCCTTCAATCCGCACGTTGTCGATCTGGGTAGTCCAGTTCAACGTGCCTCCACCGCCTTTTCTCGTCCCCAGGAACCGCATGGCTCTGACGTTGTCTGCATATACGCCGGAACTCAGCGAGAGATCTGCAATCGTTTGTGTAACTGTCGGATCCGCCACATTCGTTAATGTCAGATCCAGTGTTTTCTTGGCAAAATTAATGGTTGCATCCACATTGACCCACTGGTTTTTGGAAATCTCTGTAGCCGTTCCCCCTTCGGGTATAGCTGTATCACCCGTGCCGTAGTCCGGATTATATGCACCGATATAATAATGAATTTTGGTGCTTCCGGTTTTGGTAAACAGCGTGAACAGGGCATTTTCGTTGGAATCCTGGACCGTGAGATGACCTTCTGATGGATAGGCACTCACATTACCGGATTGCCAGTCAAAGTTCACGTTCACCTGATCGCCGTTTACGGCATCGAACAGACGGAATACTTTGGCCCGATTGCCTGAACCTGACCCCGCGACGGACAGCACCTTATTTCCTGACTGTTCAACAACGGTTCCCGTCATGGTTCCTCCAATACCTGTGGCATTGACCATCGCATACTGGTAACCGGCAGCGTCGCCTTCAAAATCCTCCTCATAGAGCTGGGCTTCCGGCTCTGGTTCTGGCTCGGAAATATCCGGGTCGATGACCAGCGATGAAATGCTCAGCTCCATGTCTTTGACTGCACCAGCAACGAGTCCGGCAATTTTCTGTGCACCATAGCTGCTGAAATGGGTATTATCGTTGATCCCATTCGGGTATTTTGGATATTCACCCGGATTAGCATATAGGAACACTTTTTCCGTAGCTGTATTGCCAATTTTGTCGTAGTAAGCAATACTCAACTTGCTGAGATCAATCAGCGGCACATCCTGCTCTTCCGCCACTTCTTTGGCGGCCTGCACATAGGCAGGGAAACTGACGTTGAATTCCTGAGTCACCGTATTGAAATCTCTGCGCCCAACCGGAGTGAGCAATACAGGTGTAGCGCCCCGCTGTTTCGCACCGTTTACATAACGAGCCAAGTAAATCTTATAATCCTCCGGTGATGCATACCGGTCCGGTATCCCTGCACTGGCGTCATTATGACCAAAGGAAATGAAGAAGAAGTCCCCTGGCTTAATACGCTGCAGGATTGTATCGAGACGACCGTCTACCATAAAAGATTTACTGCTTCGGCCGCCGATCGCATCGTTCACGATCACTGCCCCATTGGAGAAATAACGTCCGAACTGCTGGCCCCATCCTTCTTGAGGAGCCTGCATTTCACTGTACGATTGCATGGTTGAATCACCAGCCATATAGATCGTTGTTGCCGCACCGGCCGCTTTCTCCGGATATTTCTCGATGATGACGTCTTGGATGTCTATGGCTGTACCCGTAAAGAGAAGATCAAGCTGTCCATCCACCACAGCAATATCATAGGAATACTCCAGTGGTGCTCCTGCTGTCACATTGGTTACGGCGAGCTTCTGAACGAATTCGGATTTGACCCCGACGTTCGAGTCATGGGCATCATTGCCCAATCGTAGCGTCACCTTATAGTTGGCATTTGGCAGGTCAACAGCAAATGTCGTACCTGTCACAACCGAAACCTCGTTTACTCCTACGGTAACCCCGCTTGTATCCTTGAAGCCATATCCCGTCTCTTGTGTGTATAACGAGTCCTGTATAGCCGTATTTCCTGAAGCTGTTTCCGTACCAAAATCAAAGCGGTAAACCGGCTCCAGCATTTCTGCTTCGCGGGTCAATGCCAGATTGGCTTTAGGGAATGCTGTAGCTTCCGCTCCAAGATAAAAGCCCGTATGAGGCGGCTGGTTGTAGGATACATTTTGCCAGGCTACGCCAAGTCTGTACACAGGGTCTTGCATCAGCGTAGGGATGCGATAGTCTGAAGGAATGGTCGTTGTGTAGAGACGATACTCCGAACTATTTTCGCTCCGCAGCAGAAGCTCCTCACGCCAGTCGCCCAGAATGTCCGCCTGAAGTGCCGGATTGCCTTTGGTATGGTTGTTCGTTAACGTACCGGTCGCCCGGAAGATTTCATTCAGCTTTTTGTTTTGGTAATCCCACTTATAGATGAGCGGAATTCCTTTGGCTGTGCTATTATCCCACTCATGGTCAAACAGCTCCCGCTGAAGATCTCCATCCCACCAGATGGCAAAGTTGGCAGTTTTGGGCCCTTCGTCCACAGTGTAGATCGCCTCTCCGGCTGCTGAATAGGTATTGGTTACAGGTACACTTTGCCCGTTGGTAACGGTCGTGGCCCATGATTCGTAACCCGGATAGTTCGGATCAATGTCCGCCGACATCCCGCGACCGGTGTCGAAACCTGTTTCCTCACCCCAGAGGATTTCACCTGTTGCCGCATCGCGCATCTCCAGTCCGTATGCCGCATCCGAATGCTCGTGCACGCTTACGACCTGATAGCCCTCCCGGTTCGGATCAAGCTGGCCGGCGTGCATGGCGTCGCCGTGACCTAGTCCGGTGCTGTACAGCACGCTTCCGTCATCGTCTATGGCTAGGGCGCCAAACATGATTTCGTCCTTGCCGTCCTTGTCGACATCCAGCACACTTAGATTATGGTTGCCTTGTGATTCATATTGTGATCCTGCTTCGTTTGTGTCGAACGTCCAGCGCTTGACGAGTTCCCCACCAACATAATCATAAGCAACAAGCACAGTGCGGGTATAATAACCCCGGCTCATCACCACACTTGGCTTCGTGCCGTCCAGATAAGCGATGGCTCCAAGGAACCGGTCTACACGGTTGCCATAGCCGTCACCCCAATCGTTGACGTTGCCTCTTGGCGGATCATAATTCACGGTGGATACGGCCGCGCCAGTCTCACCGTCAAACAGCGTGAGATATTCCGGCCCAGACAGTATGTATCCGCCTTCGTTGCGATAATCCTTCGTACCGTCACCAATGATCGTGCCTTGGCCGTCCTTCGTGCCGTCTGCCGTTTTGACAACAACTTCGGCCTTTCCGTTGCCATCCAGGTCATACACCATTAACTGTGTATAATGCGCTCCGGCACGGATGTTCACGCCCAAGTCAATCCTCCACAGTTTCGTACCGTTCAGTTTGATGGCATCGATATACACATTGCCGGTATAACCGGCCTGCGAATTGTCTTTGGAATTGCTCGGACTCCACAGGAAGACAATTTCATATTCGCCATCACCGTCCAAGTCCGCTACGGAAGCGTCTCCTGCATAATAGGAGTAGGTTCCACCGTCCTTGGTCCGGCCGTCGGCCGGTTTATCGAGCGGAATAGGAAGATACTCGTTATGCCAGACCGATACAACCTCCGGCAGCATTTGCTCCTTGCCCGCAACGATGGTGGATATTTGGTACTGCGAGCTGTCGAAACCAGTGGTGTCCACATAGTTCGTCACATCGCTTATGGGCGATGCGTTCACTTTAGTTCCGTTTTTATATATATTGAAAGCGATATCATCTGGATCGTTGTTTAAATACCTCCAGCTTAAAAAAACGCCGTTGTCTACAAGAACCGCAACCAGACCCCGGTTAAGATATTCTGCTTGGCGACCCGGCAGGCTGTTTGATGATGACTCTGCACGCATCGGTGCCGGAGGAACAGCCAGTGAAATAACCATAAGGAGTGCTAAAAAAGATACAAACATCGATTTCTGGATGGAAACAGTTCTTCGGATCATTCGATTAACTCCTCCCACTATAAAGTAATGTTTTCGCCTGTTTTCTCGTCCATTCGTAGATTTACAACTTCGACATCTTGGCTTGATGGAGGAATATTGGTTCAGAACCAGATTTTTCTGTAATGACCGGTGACGGGAACAGAGCTTGGACTCCATTTTTTTATCCAAACTGTGGTCATACTTTGATCGCACAGTGGATCTCCACATCTCCCTCGGGGTTCACCCTCCCATGTCACGCGGGGTCATTGCCCTTACATTCCTTCGTTCTACCTGCCAAGGGGTGGAGGCCGATTCTTGCTCCTAAACGGGGTCGTTGCCCTTATGGAATGGTATTCTTCGGCTTCTCCGGTGCTTCAATTGTCTCGTTATACATCTGTGAACGAGTGGAGATTTCAGGCTATTGATTCTTTGAACTAAGCTGCAATCTGTTGTAACTGCGCTTGTCGTACAGGACCAAGAACTTCGTTTGCGTTGTACTCTATTTCCTTCGTCCCCAGCGTGTGCAGGACTCGTATCAGTTTGCCGCAGAGCGCGATGAGCGACTGTTTTTTCTTCAGCGGATTTTGACTTCGTGTTGTGAAATACTTGTGAAGGGCCTTGAACTCCTCATTCTTAGCTACCATTGGCATGACGCAACGGAACAATAGGGCTCTTAGTCGAGATCGTCCACGCTTGGTAATGCCAGTTTTACCCTTACGCTTACCAGAACTATTTTCTTTTAGATTCAAGCCCGCCAACCGGATGATTTGTTGCCCGTGGTCGTAATGACTCAGATCGCCAACCTCAGCCAGAAATCCTGCAACGGTAACCGCGCCAACGCCTGGGATATTCAACATCTGCGTCGTTCCCGGTATCTCACTCAAGATATCCATGACCTGTTTCATGGTCGTTTCCACCTGTTTAGAGAAAAGCTCATACTGGTCGAGCAAGCTCAGAAGCTCCAGTCTCGCAGCTCGTAACCCTTCGGTAAGCCCGATGGATATCCCGGCTGTCGCAAAGAGCTTTTCCGCTCTCTTGATACCAACTCCACGCTTCACTTCCGTTTTCCAGTGTGCGAGAACGCCTCTGGCGCCTGTAGAGACGATCTCTTCCGGTGTCGGAAACTGGCGCATTGTCATCAAGGAAGTTTTGCCTTCCCAATCTTTAAACACGCTCAAATACTCTGGAAAATAGCGGTCGAACCAATTATGCACACGGGCCTTGACTTGGTTTAAACTCACCATAACCTTCTCACGGAAATTCATGAGGATGCGTAGTTCCGCATATTCCATTGCCGGCAATTTGGGCTCCGAGTACTTCCCGTTTCGAATGAGATCTGCAATGACTTTGGCATCCTTATAGTCACTCTTCGTCGGCGAGTTATCCTCAAGTTCCTTGCTCTTGTTTACGTGATGCGGGTTCACAATGACGATCTTGATATCTCGAGCTTCCAGAAAAGCGGCTAGCGGAAACCAGTAGTGCCCGGTAGGCTCGATTCCGAAAACAATGTCCGTTTTTAGATGAACCTCCTGAAGTTCTTTCATCCATGTTACTAGCCTAGTTAACCCTTCCTGATCGTTGTAGAACACGCAGTCTTTTCCTAATTCAATGCCACGGAAATCTACCGCTCTAGCTACGTGAATCTTTTTGGCAATGTCTGCTCCAATGACTAGCGTATCTTCTGTAATTCGCGTAATACGTTGATTCTGTTTCTGTTTCATCTTATACTTCATTTGTGCGCCTCTTTTCGTATTTGGGTATTGTTCTTTGGTCGGAACAACGATTCCCAGTATACTAAAGGCGCATTTTTCATTCAAAGCTCAAATTACTTCATTACAGGAATGGCTCCTTATCTAAGAATTCATTTTTAGAATCATCAGTTCGATCCTGCCCTGTTTGTTGTCAAATGAACACAATTTACAGCCACCTCCCCTTCATGTTACCGCTTACATTTATCTTACAGGTCTAAAAAAAGACAGACAATCTAAAAAATGTGACGTATTATATAAAATAATTGACTTTTTTAGGAAGGAGATGAAACGATGGTTCATACGGTTTCTTATGCTTTTCGTAATGACGATACATCAATCATGACACTGGACTCTATTGGATGGCAGATTGTTTCAAGCGAGGAATATCGTTGTCCAAGTGATGATAGACCGGACCCGGGGCACGTCGTTTTTCAATACACGCTTAATGGTCAGGGTTATCTGGATATTGAAAATCAAACGATTCCTTTACCAAAGGGACATGCCCTACTTGTTAAAATCTCCGGAGAACATTGTTATTACTATAAACAAGAGAACAACGAACCATGGGAATTTATATGGATCAACATTCGCGGGGATGAAGCCAACCGAATTTGGGATATGATTCATGATAATGAGGGACATGTCATTCGACGAAACGCGGATTCTCCCTTGATTCAAGAGTTATGGCAAATTATCCATTTGATTCATCAAGAGAAAGTTACGGACAAGTATCGCTTGTCCATGCAAGTCTATCGGTGGTTGCTTATATTGGTACAGACGAGTCGGGATGCGGAGAAGGATATCGGTGCCCTTTCAATAACAACAATTGAGAAATGTAAAAAATTCATACGAGAGAATTATGCATCTCCATTGACGCTGGATCTTCTTGCCAGCCATTGCGATATCAATAAACACTACTTGTGCAGGTTATTTCAGAAATCCGAGAAAACATCACCGCTAGCCTATCTCAAAGACAGACGTATTGAGGTAGCAGTGCGACTACTCCGCACAACGGAACTTCCGATTTCCCAAATTGGTCAACAATGCGGTTTTGAGAGTCCCAGCTATTTCGGCAAAGTTTTTCGGCAATATATGTCCATGTCGCCCAAAGAATATCGCTTGAATAAGTTAGAGTTTCCTTATGAGGCCATCTATTATGAATAGCTAAACTCGCTATTTGCTAGTTGTCCTTGGCTCGGGAACTGCTCTTATACCAATACAATAAAAAAAGCCGCTAGAATAGCGACTTTTAATGGAACTATGGAACTATGGAACTATGGAACTATGTTCTTTGTGTGCTTCGACGATTGCTGCACTTATTGAGCGGTGTATCCTCCATCTATGATCAAGCTATTTCCTGTCATATATGAAGAATCGTCACTAGCTAGGAACAGAACGGCTTTGGCCATCTCTTCTGCTTGACCCAGACGTTTCATTGGTGTTGCCGCAGAAAGTGCTTGTTTGCTCTCTTCCGGAATAATCGGTGTATCGATGAAGCCAGGGCAAAGGGAGTTCACCCGAATATTCTGCTCAGCATACTCCAGCGCGAGCGAACGAGTCAGGTTCACAACGCCGCCTTTAGCTGCATTATAGGCTGCTGAACCAGGCGAACCAACCCATCCGTACATGGACGCCGTGTTAACGATTGTACCTCCACCAATTTTGAGCATTTCGCGAATCGATTCACGAGCGACCAAGAAAACGCCGTCCAGATCAACATTGACCGTATTGCGCCATTCGGCATAATCAAGCTCATGCGTCGGATGAACACGTCCGATTCCCGCATTGTTGAATACGATATCGACTTGACCAAATGCTTCTACGGTTTGTTTGAAAATCTCAGAAACCTCTTCTTCACTTGTTATGTTTGCTTTAATAAAGAGAGCCTCTGCTTTAAGCGCTTTCAGTTCCTGCTCAAACGCCTTGCCTTTTTCTTCATTCAGATCCACCAAGACCACTTTAGCTCCTTCGGAAACGAATAAGCGAGCTGTTGCTGCACCAATCCCGGATGCTCCTCCTGTGATGACTGCAACTTTATCTTGAAGTTTGCCCATGAATAAATCCCCCAGTATAATATTTTGAATAGCGCCTATATAAATAGTGCTATATGATGTTTACAAAACTAATTCTATGCTTAAAATTGTAACAATCCAATCATTAAGATGTGACCAAGTGTCTACCTCGTAGACACTTTATAAAACTATGTCTATATTTATAGGAGTTTTTTTGAATGAATAATGAACTTACTGTGACATCTCAACATCGTAATCGAACCAAGGAGCACCTAAAAACCGCTCTGATTCAGCTCATTAAGAAAAAAGGATTCCATGGTGTTTCTGTCAAAGACATCGTTGATCAGGCCGGTTATAATCGCAGCACGTTTTATTTACACTACCAGGATAAATATATTCTCGCCGAAGAGTTGTTGAGTATGACACTCGAAGGATTGAGGGGCGCAGTAGGTAAACCTTATTGGCACGGTCAAAAGGTCTCAACAAACAAGCTGGATGCCGAATCTTTTCAAATCGTGGATTATATCTACGAGCACCGTGATTTCTTCGAACTGATTCAATACGATGATACGTTACCCGGTCTACATACAGGCTTTCCGCAAACCATACTCAAAATCTATCAGGAGCAATTTGTCTTTGAGACGATCAACAACTCCCCAGTTAATATGGATTATTTCAAGTACTATACCGCCTACGGTTTTTTTGGACTATTGAACAATTGGATATTAAGCGGATATCGTGAATCACGCGAGGCATTTATCAAAAACGTGATTGAACTCACCAAAACGCATATTCACTCTTTTCATTATGTCGGCAACACGTTTGAATCTTGATCTCAAGTAAGTTGATTTGAGAATCATGATGAACGATATGTCTGCTTTAGATAACAGCTGAATTAGTTATCAGCGGCAAAAAGTTGGAGAGGTCGATGTTTTTTATCGGTCCCAAGGATGGTCTAATTATATTGTTATTACATGAGTTTCCCTATTCGAGTCATATGTTTCGCGACCCGATTCCCAAACTGGCAGTACATTACCGTGTCATTGCCCCGGATCTTGCTGGATTCGGTCAAACAAAAACGCCGCCTCGCAGTCAATTCGCTGTTGAAGGTTTTACTCAAACCCTATCTCTCAATAAGTATGTACTATATGTATTTAATTACGGTGTACCTGTGGGGTATAGATTGGCCGTTGCTCATCCGGAGAAGGTTCAAGCTATCATTAGTCAGAATGGGAATGCATATATGGAGGGATATAGTGACGCATGGGGAGCCTGGGAGACGTACTGGCACTTACCGACACCGGACAACCGTGAAGCATGTCGCGATTCCTTAAGCCCTGAAACCACTCGTGATTTTAAGTATCTGCACGGTGCCGATGCCAGCCTGGTTTCACCTGACGGGTATACACTGGATATCGCGTACATGTCACGACCGGATGCGGAAGAAATTCAACTGGATCTGATTCTGGATTATCGGACCAATGTGGATCGTTATCCGGACTTTCAGGCATATTTTCGTAAGTATCAACCTGCACTTTTAGCTGTATGGGGCAAAAATGATCCTGCCTTCCTCCCTGCTGGCGCAAAGGCATACAAGCGTGTATTCCATCGGCGGAAATCCATTTGCTGGATACGGGACATTTTGCTCTTGAAACACATGCTGACGAGATTAGTGATCTCATTCAGCAGTTTTTGGCACCCCTCTCCGCCTATTAGGAAGTTAATACAGTCAAACACGCCATGGAATTCTTTTTGTCCAGATGGGCTCATTGATTCTGTTTACAATTTCCTTATTTTAATCCGATGGAGTCAATACCTTGTTTGGCAACCAGCCCTTCTCACCCTCTGCGGTATGAACAAAACTCCATTCATTTAGTTCAAATTCTTTTGTAACGATGATACCGGGTTTTACGGTTAATTCGTGTGCAGAATAGTCTGATAATGCAGTCGCGATCTGTTCTTCATTGGGAGTGCTTAATATTTGCTTCGGTACCCAGCCGCATTTTTTAGAATGCAAGGATTCACAGAAAATCCAGTTGGGGAATTCAGTATCTTCTCTCCCATATAGGATCGTATCTCCTTTAGCTAAAACGATGGGATCAGGATAGTTTGAATTATGGGGTTCAATAACTTTATATAAATTCATAATATACCTCCAACTATTATATTCGACCTGTTACCGACAAACATAATATCATATTATTATGTAGTTATTCATCCCTATTAGGATAAGCCAGAGCCCCCATCACAAGGGGCTCTGGCTTATCTCAATAAACTCACAGCATGCTATATTTCCTTATACATAAAATAGTCAAAATCGGCATGTTTTCGGGTTCCACCAAGATCCTGCACACAAAGACCGATATAGGTTCCCGTAAACCGGATATACTCCGGAGATTCATCGGACAGATGTGTGATATCAATCCACCCGCCTGCTGTATTCCAGGATGAATCACTATTTAACGCATAATAAAAGCGGGCGCGATCTTGATCCACCACAGCCTTTAAACGGAGCGTGCTCACCAACTCTAGCGGAATATCCTCCAGCAGTTCTTCGTATACCCCGTATTTGGACTGAATGATCCCCAGGCAGAGCCCTTTATCCTCATGATAAGTTACACGTAAGTAGAGATAGTCCTGGGTATCGTAGTACAAAATCAATCCTGCCATTTGCTGGGGATGGTCCGGCGCAAATTCCAGACACGTCTCGGCTTCACACTCCAAGGCTTGAAGCCTCCGTGCGATCATGCTTTGCCTGTGCGTTGAACTCATCGACTCCATGCCGTGCAAGCGCAAGTAACCGGGACGTTCCGTTAAGCTGACCCAAGTCGAATCGGGTGGAATGCGAAGTGTATTCCAAACCTGCCGAAGCTCAAATTGATCGAAATGATCCATTTCAGCAATCGGCTCAAACGGATGGGACGGGATCATCGGTGCAGGCACCTGAACCTCTGGATATCGGTCACCGCTCGCAAGTCTCAGCCAGCCGTCCTCGCTCCACGTACACGGCTGAAGTGCGGTCTCACGTCCAAGAATGCAATATTTGTGATGAACGGGTCGTCCGACCAGATGAGCCATGTACCATTCGCCGGTATGCGTTTCGACTAGACTACCGTGGCCTGCCTTTTGCAGTGCTAAATCCGGTCTGCCGTATGAAGTGAGGATCGGATTGGCAGGATCGACCTTATAAGGACCTTGTAACGTACGGGAACGTGCTGCGGTAACCGCATGCTCATAACCGGTTCCTCCTTCAGCCGTAATGAGATAATAATAGTCGTTGTGTTTATACAGGTGAGGTGCTTCGGTCAGGCCTAATTCTGTTCCCTTAAATATGTTCATGGCTGGTCCGATCAGCTTATGTTCCTGGACGGAATATTCCTGAAGAACGATGCCTGCAAACCGGTTTTTGCCCTTACGATGATCCCATATCATATTGACCAGCCATTTGCGCCCGTCTTCATCATGAAACAGGGAAGGATCAAAACCACTGCTGTTCAGATACACCGGTTCGGACCATGGGCCCTCGATATCCGTTGCTGTCACAAGGTAATTGTGGGTATCTTTAAAAGCGCCTACCCGGCTTTTGACATCGGTGTAGATCAGGTAAAACACACCGTTGTCGTAACTGAGACAGGGTGCCCATACGCCTCCGGAATTAATGTTGCCCTCCATGTTCAACTGGGTTACACGAGTCAGTGGAGAAGCGATTGGCCGCCAATGAACCAGATCCCGGGAGTGGTGAATCCGTACACCAGGGAACCATTCAAAGGTGGAAGTAGCGATATAATAATCCTCCCCTGCTCGGCATATGGACGGATCGGGATGGAAACCGGGAAGGATGGGATTGGTGATCATTTTCTTGATCTTATTCATGGAAGAAACCTCCGGTATGAAAGTAATGATCTGTACAACAACAGATACACAAAAGGTGGATATCAGTACCAGCCCAGCGCTTTTTTGCCGGCTTCCAGGGCGGTTACGATCCGCTCTACATCATATACATTCCCTCTCCAAGTCCCACCGCTGACCGATTGCAATGCAGCCCAGAGCTTTGTATCATCCGGCAAAGCTTCATCAGGCCTCATATCCGGATGGAAGGACCTTTGTGCCAGGATGAGAGCACCTTCTTCCGGCGAAAACGCCAGCTCTCCTTCTCCGACAAAGTTAATGCTGCCCTCCAGCGTGTTACGATCAACCACGATGTCAATCAGATCTCCGTTCCGCAGCTTGCCAATTGGTCCGCCTGCCAGCGCTTCAGGGCCAACATGACCAATGCACGCTCCGGTGGAAACACCGGAGAACCGGGCATCCGTAATCAGTGACACGTATTTGCCAAAAGGCAAATGTTTAAGCGCAGATGTAAGCTGGTACGTCTCCTCCATTCCAGTTCCCGATGGACCTCGCCCGAGAAGCACAACAACGTCGCCTGCCAGAATACCTCCGGTCTTAATCGCATGGATCGCCTCACGTTCGGTGGTAAACACCTTTGCTCTGCCACGATGACGGTATACGCCATGCTCATCCAGCACAGCAGGATCAATAGAGGTGGATTTGATGACAGAACCTTCTGGAGCGATATTCCCGGTTGGAAATGTTACGGTCGAAGAGATTCCAAGCCGCTGAGCGTGTTCTACACTCATGATGACACTGTCCGGATCAATGCCGTCCTGCTCTTTTAACTGCTTCCGCATGAGATGACGGCGTTCCGACGATTCCCACCAGTCCAGTACCTGACCCAATGAAGTACCTGTAACCGTTGGTACAGACTCATCCAACAGACCAAGCTGTCTGAGGTGGAGCATGACCTCCGGTACACCTCCGGCCTGAAAGACACGTATGGTCGGATAAAAGATCGGTCCGTTTGGGAGGGCACTAACAAGCCTCGGAACATTTTTGTTGACCTGTATCCAGTCCTGTACTGTAGGTACGGTTAAACCGGCGGCATGGGCAATCGCCGGTATGTGAAGAAGCAGATTGGTCGATCCGCCAAACGCGGCATGAACGGTCATCGCATTGCGAATGGATGCATCCGTGACAATGTCTCCCATTCTCATCCCCTGAGACTCCATATGGATGAGTGCACGTGACGATTGGCGTGCCATTTCAAACCAGATGGGCTGACCGGAAGGTGCAAGCGCGGCATGTGGCACTGTCATACCCAGAGCCTCTGCTACAACCTGGGCCGTAGCCGCGGTACCTAAAAACTGACAGCCTCCTCCCGGTGTAGCACAAGCTCGGCATCCTAAATCAGACGCCATTTCCAGAGAAAGTTCCCCGTTGACGTAACGTGCACCGATGGTCTGAATTTTACCGGCGTCCTCTCCATCGGTAGGCGGAAGTGTGACGCCACCGGGAACGATTACACCAGGTAATTGCGGCATGCCGGCAAGCGCGAGCATCATCGCTGGAAGACCTTTGTCACAAGTGGCGACACCAAGAACACCTTTACGCGTTGGCAGCGAGCGAATCAGCCTGCGAAATACCATAGCGGCATCATTCCGGTACGGAAGCGAGTCAAACATGCCGGTTGTCCCCTGTGATCTGCCGTCACATGGATCGCTGACATATCCAGCAAACGGGATTCCTCCACGGCTTGACAGTTCTTCTGCGGCAGCCTTCATCAGCAGGCCGACTTCCCAGTGGCCCGTATGGTAACCGAGTGCTGCCGGGCTGCCGTCTTCATTGCGTATGCCACCTTGTGTACTCAAGATCAGAAATTGTTTTCCGTTCAAATCCCCGGGCTTCCAGCCCATTCCAACATTCTGGGACATGCCAAACAAGTCGCCGCTTGGAGCATTCCGCAGCAAATCATCCGTTAGAGGCAGACGTCCTGCAGCCCCTGGAGCATGGGCTATGATATCGAAGCAGTTGGATGCGGTCTCTCCCATAATCGACGTAATCTGTTCGTACATGATAGCCTCCCACAGTTTATGACTTCACAAAGACCGTTTTGATGGCCGTGAAAAACTCGATAGCCGCTTGCCCCTGTTCTCTGGAGTGTGAACTTGACATCTTCATTCCGCCAAACGGAGCCTGCAGCTCTACGCCGGCCGTTTCTGCATTAATTCTGACGAGTCCTGCATCCATGTCCCGGATGAAAGACAACATGGCTCCGACGTTCTGTGTATAGATGGAAGCACTCAAGCCATAATCGCTATCATTAGCCGCTTCGATGGCTTCCTCCAGGGAATCTACCGCAATCAAGGCCAGAACCGGGCCAAAGATTTCTTCCCGGGCGATGGACATATGGGATTCGACCCCTTCAAATACGGTCGGCTGCACATAGAATCCCTCTTCCAGTCCCGGACCGTCCCCTCTTTTTCCGCCAGCGAGCAGAACAGCACCTTCATCCTGGCCTTTTTGAATATAACTCAGCACGGTATTGAGCTGTCCTTCGCTTGCACATGGACCCATCCAGCTTCCAGAAGACATGCCGTCACCCAGTCGAATTTCCTGGATTTGCGAGAGCAGCTTTTCTTTGAAGGCGTCGTATACTTTTCGTTCAATAATGACCTTGCTGGTGGCCGTACATTTTTGCCCGGTCGATTTCAACCCACCGCTGATCGTGGCTTCCACAGCCAAATTCAGGTCAGCGTCAGCCGCGATAATAATCGGGTTTTTCCCACCCATTTCAAGTTGATACTTGGCCCCACGTGCCAGTGCTGCGCCGCCGACCCGTTTGCCCACTTCATTGGAGCCTGTGAATGTTATTCCGCCCACATCCGGATGCTCAGCAAGTGCAGACCCGATCACTGAGCCTCTGCCGCATACCAGATTAATAACGCCTGCCGGAATGCCCGCCTCTTCAAAACACTCCATTACTTTAGCTGCAGTGACCGCAGTTTCCTGAGCAGGCTTCAACACAACCGTATTGCCGTAAATCAAGGCCGGAGCCGTTTTCCAAATCGGAATGGCTACCGGGAAATTCCAAGGAGCAATAACCCCTACAACGCCAAGGGGTACGCGGGTCGTAAACATCAGCGCTTCGCTGTCCGTTGATGGAATGACATCCCCAGTTTTTCGCATGCCTTCTCCGGCGTAATACCTTAAGATTGCGACACCGCGCAGTGTCTCTCCTTTGGCTTCTGGGAGTGTTTTGCCCATTTCCCTGGTCATCGCCTCTGCAACTTCATCGGCCCGGCGTTCCAGCACATTGGCTGCCTGAAATAGATAGTTTCCGCGTTCCGCGCCCGATAACCTCCGCCAATCTTTTGCTGCTTCCTTCGCGGCTGCGACAGCCCGGTTCAGATCCTCTACGCCTGAGGTGGGTACGTAGCCAACTACTTCCTTCCGATTCGCCGGGTTGATGCTCGGTTCGGTTTCACCGGATGTCGCCTTCACCCATTCTCCGTTAATGTAATTGCTGTATGTCTGCTCTACCTGAAATGTGGTCATTGCATTCATCCTCCTTGTACATTAGTTTGAAATGACTGGATTAATAAGTGTCCCGATATCGCTAATGGATATTTCAATGCGGTCCCCGGGTGCAAGTGTAAAATCATTGGGTGGCACGATGCTAGTACCTGTCAATAAAACAGTACCATCAAACAGATCGTTATCTCTGGCCAGAAAAGAAACCAGCTCATCAAGTTTTCGGTTTAACTCACTCGTGCTTGCCTCGCTTTTGACGACCAAATCTCCTTCACGATATATTTCGCAGACGATGCTGAACGCATATGGATTCTGCACCGTTTCCGCTAGACGAATGGCCGGACCTATAGAACAGGAATTGCGCCACATTTTTGCTTGCGGCAGATACAGCGGGTTCTCCCCTTCAATATCGCGGCAACTCATGTCATTGCCAACGATGTATCCCACAATGCTGCCATCCGCGGCAAGCACCAACCCCAGCTCCGGCTCCGGGATCTGCCAATTGGAATCGCTGCGAAGCGTGACTGCCTCAAGCGGTCCTATAGTGCGGGCTGCTGTGGATTTAAAAAAGATCTCCGGTCTTTCGGCATCATAAACTTTATCGTAAAAGGTCTTTGCATCCAGCTTGCCTTCCGTTGCTTCATAATTTCGCGCTTCGCGGCTGCGCTGATAAGTCACACCCGCCGCCCATACTTCCGGAGCTTCCAATGGAGTGATTAGATGTAAGGAAGTCCAATCGTCAGTTAACTTGTTTAACGCTTTAAAAGCGCTTTCAACAAGTTGGACGGGAGAAATCCCCTGCTTTCTTGCTTGATAGATCAAAGTCATAAAATCTGCTTGTGGCAAACGATACGCTTGTTCATCATCCGTAACGGCTGCCAGCCACTTCTGTTGTCCGTCCAGAAATCGAATAATTCTCATTCAAGCTTGCCTCCATTTTTCCCCATCGGGTTGATAATACTACCATAGCACCCGCTATGGTTCATGACGATGTTCTAATCACTCCGACGATTTACCCTTTTCACGCATTTTTTTTCTGTTAAGATGAGGTTAGATCCGTTGAACTAAAGATGATTTACGAGGAAACTCCGATGACAGGATGTTGGAATATAGAATAGTACAAGGGGGTTGGTTTGCTGTGACCAAGCTTTCGGATGCTGTATATTTAGGTCGTCTGCCCGATGTTCGCATGTCTTTTCAATTATTGGGGCTGCATGCAAGAAAAGTAGATTCCAGCTGGACTTATCCGTCTCATGAACATTCAATGTATGAAGTCCACTGGATGATGGACGGGCAGATGAACATGGTTGTCAACGGGCAGTCTTATCGTCAGTCGGTTGGCGACCTTCTGTTCATCCGCCCTGGTATGACCCACTCTTGCACCGGAGCCGGACCGGAGGGGTTCACTTATTTTTCCGTGCATTTCAGCATACACGATACATCCTTTTGCAGAGAACTTAACCGTTGCAAAGACATCTATTATCCGGCAAATTCGAATTTGGCTCTGGGGCTCTCCCCTTCCCTGTCTACCTTGTATGGTTTGGCCACAGAGCATTTGTCTAGCTCGCTATCTTCCTCCAAACAAATGAAGGTACATGCCGCCGTGTTTGAACTGCTTGGTTCCCTGGTCGGCCAGTTATCTCAGCAAGCTTCCGTTACGTTGTCGAGAAAAGAAACCATTGCCCATCAGATTGCCGAGCACATTGAGGATTCGGTAAGATATATCCATCTTCACGGGGAAATTCAGGAGAGCGATCGAACCTGGATTCAGGACATTGCCAAGTCGCTGAGCATTAGCCCGTCACAGGTTAATCGTATTTTTCGGCAGGTATACGGCATCGCTCCACGCAAGTTTCTATCCGAAACCCTTCTGAACGAAGCGCAGCGGCTGTTAAAGCAAACCGACCTGAACATAGACCATATTGCAATGATGCTGGGGTATAAGACCAATGCGCATTTTAGTCGCCAATTCAAGCGGTGGACAGGCATCGCGCCAAGCGAATATCGCAGTCATTCGCAGCAGGCAGGAGAAGCCAACGTTGTGGATGACTAAAAGTTTAATCATAAAAAAACCAATTGTATGAGCCGCATAGGCTGATCGGTCAACAAAACAGCTACTGGATGACCAGCAGCTGCTTTGTTTTGTCTGGATTGCTCAGATCATGTGTTTGAGGATTACGCTAAAATAAATGATGCAAGGCTTGCACTTCCAGAACCTCTGTACGTAAAATACAAAGCCTGTATACCATCCGGAATGGTCATCTCGACTGAATAGGGTTTCCAATGATTGGTGAAATGTACCGGGATTGTACCCAGGACATGACCGTCCCATGCGGTTTTGACCTCAAATACCCCGTGACAATATCCGCGCACCTTGATTGAGACTTCGCGAATTCCTTTGCAATCAAAATACTTAAATCCTGCAGTTGCGGATTCAACCATATTGGCAATATAACCAGTCTCTTCATCACCGTCTCTACCATCCTGGGTGATCTTTGGAAAGCGGCTGTCCAGCCAGGCTCCTGCCCCGAAACCTCCAGTGTATTTCTGATCATCTTTGGTCAAAAGATTACATGCAAGATATGCGGGGTACTCGCCTTTTCCTTCTAGCGGTCTCCCACTTGGACCAGAGGAGGTCATTTCCACCTGAGGAATGCTGCCGTCCTCTTTAAAAGATATCTTCTCAATACAGCCCTGTCGGTTGAATGCGTCCCCATTGGTATGACGGTGATAGAAGACATACCAGTCTCCGTTGATCTCCACAATGCTGCCATGGTTATTGCCTCCATAATACATGGGTTTGTCAGCAGGTTTGTAGGAGTCGATATGGAGATCACAGTTGCTTACGATGACACCCTGATATGTAAATCCTTTGTTTGGAAACTGACTTGTGGCATAACATAATTCATGCATAACGATGGAGGAATACACCAGGTAGTAGGTATCACCTCTCTTCCGGATGGAAGGGGCCTCAAAAAATTCATGGCCCTCATAACCGCTGCCCTCACTGTAAGGCTCGCTAGGTGCTACGAATACGGGTTCTTCCACAATCGTCAGCATATCCGGACCTAGCATCGTGCACATCGCGCCATGTCTTGATTGGTCTCCGGCCGCACAGAAGCCGGTATACAGATAAGTGAGCTGTCCTTCAGTCATCACGCCGGGATCGAACTGGGGCTCGTCCCCTTCTCTTTCGCCCAGACGAGTGCCGTCGTCATATTGTACATAACCATAGAATTCATATTTACCGGCAGGTGCATCACATACTGCCACAGAAACCACTGGCACTTTATCGAGTACATAATATAAATAGTACCGTCCATCCACGCCCAATGTTACATCCGGTGCATATAGACACATATTACCGTCGGGGTTCATCGGATCATCTGTTTTTTGATAAATGACACCCTCATTGTGCCAATTCCCAAGATCATCCACTGGTGCCGACCAGCACACGTAATCGTTCAGACAAAAGACATGTCCGTTGAACTTGTCATGTGATCCGTATACATAAACTCTGTCGTTAAACACGTAAGGCTCTCCATCGGGAACGTATTCCCAGGATGGAAGGTATGGATTTAAACCTTGTTTTTTCATTTAAAGTTGACTCCTTATCTAAAGTGATGTTGTATCAAGATTGAAGTAATGATGAGGTTATCTCTATTGCATGGAAGAGAAATTTCGTATAATTAGGAGACAACGATCATGTTCGTAAAGTGTTTTATACACTCCACAAAATGCTTGGTAAAGGTGAAGAACAATGAATACTATTTTTTACGTTGAATATGATGCTGCCCACCACAGTCCGTTTGTGTTTGACATTCCCGAAGGACATGATTGCTGGCTATTGGTCATTACGCATACTCCCGCTCTGTTCTGGGTCAATGGTACGCTTGAAGAATATCCGCCCCATTGTGCTGTTTTGTATGCACCGAATCAGAAAATATACTATCGCGGTTGTACAGAACAATATGTGAACGATTGGATTCGTTTTGCAAGTGATGAGCTGTATGTAACGGAAACGTCTCTCCCACTGGGCGAGCCCTTTCCATTAGATGATCACGAATATTGTCATAAGCTGTTTCAATTACTTGTCGCGGAGCACTCCTTCCAGAAAGACTACCGGGAATCATCAATTGATTATTTGTTTCGAACACTATTCAACAAGTTGCTGGAATCTTGTGTTCAACAGAACATTGGCCCGCAGCATTATCCACTGATGAAACTTCGAACAGCGATTCACAACAATCCGAGTCACCCATGGACAGTTGCTGGAATGGCTAAAACGATGAACATCAGCCCTGGGTACTTGCAGCTTATTTATAAAAAAGTTTTTGGGTTGTCCTGTATGCATGATGTTATCCATAGTCGAATTCGATTGGCCAAAGAGAATCTTAGACACCATCAATATACGGTTGCAGAGATTGCCGACAGGTGTGGATACCATAACGTGGAGCATTTTTGCCGCCAGTTTAAACAAATGACAGGTGTATCGCCTAAACAATTCAAGCAGCAGCTCTGAGCATCTGCACATGTGGAACGGACTCCCTCTGTTTCACAGGTTTTCCTCACAAGTTGGTAGCGCTCTCTTATGATTAAAGATAAAGTTTTGACCTAATGGATACAATGACTTATCCTGATCGATTATTGATTAATCCTCATCTAACGATCTCAGGAGACCTTATTTGGGAAATTGCTGTGAAAAGGGGCGTTTATCTTATATTGTGAGCTAAATAAGATTTCTGCTGTTCTTACAATTCCAGAAGGTCGTATTATGAGCGGCCGTTTGCTTCGTATCGCCAGAGGGGATAAGACCTCTCTTCCAGGATATGATCAGGACATTCTTATGCAAAACAATCCTTTTGAAACGTATACCGTGGTTGATCTGGCTGAAGAATATGCAGTGGTAAGGCACTCCACGCTTCTTCTGTTTCGTCGTCTGAGTCCCGAAGCTTGGATGCGCACAGGATTGGTCAACGATAATGTGGCTTCCGACCCATTGCTTACGTGATTACCGGGCATGAGCTACATCACTTGTCTGTACTTGGTGAGAATACAGCTGAAACGCAATCAAATAACTGCCAACAAAGAGTATTCTTTTGACTTGCCCGTCATTCTTAACCTGCCTACACTTGATTTCCATCCCAAAATGACATACATAGTGGTGAAAACGGGATGGGAAAGTCTACGTTAATGGAGTCGATTGCTGTTTCGTGGGGATTCAATCCTGATAGGTGCCCATTCATTCTATTTTTCTGTCGATTTTTGGCGTTTCATTGGAATAAAAAGAAAACAGCTAATTAATATCATTAGCTGCCTTCCCTGGTTATAACTGTGTTGTTTAAGTTGCTATCCTGCTTCTAAATTAACCCTTATAATAAAAGTCCGGTATACCCGTCCAACGTCTTTTCAGTTCATGTGCGATGGATTTCGGTTTGCGATCACGTGTGAAAATGCCTTTTTTATTGCCCTGTACACGAATAATTCCCTGACTGGTTGCAAAATCAGCAAAGTTCCATACTTGTTCTCCAACAAACTGTTCAAATTCATCAAACACCTCATGGTTCGCTCTGTAGAACTCAACTTGGTATTCTTCTGTAAACATCACAGGTTCAACATCGTGTAATCCGGCAACCGTGTCTGCCCCGTATTCGGTCATCATGAAGGGTTTGTTCGGGCATCTTTTTAGCCAGCCATTCAATTCGGCACGAAGCTTTTCCTTAGCTGAATCCAGATCGCCGCCATCCACATACCATCCATAATATCGGTTAAAGGTGAGGATATCCAACAGCTCTGCAATCTGATCTTTTTCAGGTGAGGATTCCATTTGAGTAACAATGGTAACCGGGCGTTTCTGGGGATCTAATTTTCTCGTTAAATCAATTAACGGTTTGAAATATTCATATGCCCCCTCTTCCTCAGAGGCAGGCTCGTTGGCTATATTCCACATGACCACACAGGGGTGATTTTTGTCTCGCTGAATGAGTTCTCGAATTACATCCTGATGATGTTCAAACGTATCAAGTTCATCCCATGTGTTCTTCAGCACGCCCCCGCGATGTACAACCAGCATGTTCAGATGCATACCCACCGCTGCCACCTCATCAATCACGACGAAACCTTCCCGATCTGCCAGTCGCATAACTTCTTCTGAGTATGGATAGTGTGCGGTACGGAAGGAGTTGGCTCCCGACCATTTCATTAGATTAAAATCGAGCACATTGGCTGCTTCATTCAAACCTCTGCCGTGTATTGTTGTATCCTCATGCTTGCCGTACCCTTTGAAGTAAAAAGGTTTATCATTGATCAGGAACTGGCCTTCCTTCACTTCAACACTTCTCACCCCAAACGGTTGTTCATAAACATCGATCGTCTCACCTTCGATTTCCAGTTCTACACGCAGCGTGTACAAATAGGCATTCAGCGGCTCCCAGAGTCTAACATCGGATAGGATCATTGTGCCTGACTCGCCTTCGAATTGTGTAACCAGAGTGCCGGTTTCATCGAGAATTTTAGCTTTAACCGAAGCCGAACCAGCAATATCAATGGAATAAAGAACCTGACCATGCAATTGCGTCACGATGGTGATATCTTTAATGTAGGTCTGCGGTGTTGTATATATTTTTACAGGGCGATGTAGACCGGCATAGTTAAAAAAATCGAAATTCGGCAGATTTTGCAGCGTTTTTCCCCCGTCAGAAACCTGTTTTTCAATGATGGAGCCAACGGGTAACGTTGTTTCATCCACGATATTATTTACAGCGACTGTTAGGAGATTCTTCCCATTATGCAGGTAACGGTTCATTTCAGCTTCAAAAGGTAAAAAACCGCCTTTGTGTTCCACAACGAACTCCCCGTTCACATACACTTTAGCCAAATGAGTAACTGAACCAAATCGTAATACAATTCTCTCTTCACTCATTACATTCGGCAGGATGATCTCACGCTCGTACCAGACCCAGCCAACATGGTCACGAATTTTTGCACTTACTCCGATGTCGTTATATGAAGCTGGAACTGCCATAGATATCGGATGCTGAAGTTTATCCTTTTGCCAATTTTCCTGAAATCCCTCTCCAGTATCCAGTTTGAAATTCCAAATGCCATTGAGATCGATGATATTACGTGTTTCGGTCAATATAGGATATAACATGCAAGCATCTCCTTCATTTTCTATTAAATAGGTGTTTCCTCTACCTCCCAGTCGGTTACACGTTTCAAATAGGTATTAGTTCATTCGCTTTTCTTTGATATCGCTTACAAGTTGTGCCGTGCGTTTTTTGTTTAATGGATACAAGAAAGCAATACAGATAAATACGAGAAACAGACCGATCGCTGGTACTAGCGTTGCCAAGAAATAAATGCCTTCAAGCGTACGTGGTGTTTGCACATGAAGTGTAGCTTTATACCCAACAGCTGCCATGGCTACCCCGCCTATCCCTCCCGCTACGGCCTGCCCGACTTTGCGTGAAAAAGAATAAATGGAATATATGGTCGCATCCTCGCGCAGCCCTGTGACATGTTCATGATAGTCAACCAGGTCTGTAATAAATGCCCAGCTGATCAGATTGAACAGAGCATAGCCAAACAACCCAATGAACAGAATCGCCATATATTGAATTGCCGATAGATTCGGAATGAAATATAACAGCAAGTAAACGCCTGAGGAGAGTAAAAAACCTGCAGCGGCTACTTCTTTTTTTCCGAACTTCGCTACGAGTGGTTTGACTAACGGCATACCAATAAATAAGGGTATAGACTGAACCAGACTAAATACACTAAGCAATTGAGCATTACCAAAATAGTCCTTAAACAAATACGTATTTACCGTACCAATCAACATTAAATTGATTAAGAAAATGAGTGATCCAATGAGAAAGACAATCAGCGGTCTATTTTTTAAAAGGCCATAAAGCGTTTTTCTCAAGTTGGTGTTTGGTTTCTCATTCACATTCGGGTTGACGCGTTCAAGCGATATTTTGTAACATGCCATGTAGGAAGCAATGGACAGAATTCCAAAAATGACGGCTCCCAGCAAAAAACGGCTAGCATTGGCTTCGTTATTTACAAATAACAGCAATGGACCCACAACACCGACAAATAATTGCGCCAAAGTGGCTCCCAGCGATCTCCATGTAGACAGCACTGTACGTTCTACGGGGTCTGCGGTAATGACCGAAGCCATGGAGCCGTAAGGGATGTTAACGGTGCTGTACAATGTCCCCCATAAAATGTAAGTGACATAAGCGTAGGCAAGATAGAATCCATCCGACATCCCTGGGATGTAAACAAACATCAGTACCCCGGAGATCACAAGTGGAAATGACATTCGATAAATCCATGGTTTAAATTTACCGTGTTTTGTTGCTTTCCGAGAGTCAATAAAGCGTCCCCAGGAGACATCTGCTATGGCATCCCATAAGCGTGCTAACAGGAATAATCCTCCGACCGCCGCCGGGTTAATATGAAATACATCGGTGTAATAAACCATCAAAAATGAGCCAACCAAAGCAAAAAAGAAATCATTTCCAAAATCACCAAACAAGTATCCGAATTTATCCTTATATCCAAAAGGACGCATAAAAATCCACCTCTTTCTTCAATATTTCACAATTTGGAATAACTGTATTGTATTTTGTTAATATGAATTAGACCATTTTGATAACGCTCTCATTTCATGATGTGAGTTCTCTGTTTATATTGGTTGAGTAGCTGATCCCCCTTAAACCCATGCTTGAAATCGATTTCATGACAAATTATAATCGGTCTTGTAACGTTTCATATGGTATGTTTCACATAGAAATAGGAATATTCACATTTGATTTTACTTGTGAGATTGGAACGGAGGTTTAGAGATGCATAACTGTCGTGCTGAAAATGTTGAATATATATGTAACATGACCCATCATTTATACAATGTACCTGTCTACTACTTTGATAACGGATACAAGCTAATCTACCAGGTCATACCTCCAAATTTTCAGCATAACCCGTTAGTCTCCTCCGATTATGAGATCATGACTGACCTATTTTCCAATACGGAAATACAGCAATTTCCTGTCTTTCGTGAAACGGTCTATCTGGAAAAATTTTTCGCAATACGTATTTATGCTGATCATGATTGGAAAGGAACCATCATTGTAGGTCCGATCATTAATTTTAAGATGACAGAGGAAATCATTCGGGTTACTTTAAGCGATTTGTTGAGCAAAGCGGATCACGAGGAGATGAAGATGTATTACAGTGGTGTCGCTGTAATGAGTACTTTTAATTTTATTAATCTGAGTATGACTGTTTATTTCATGCTCTATCAGCAACAGTTAACGCTGGACGATATTTTGATAAAAAATGAGAAAGATCGTTGTAAAAAAGCGTTAGAGATTGAGCAACCGTATAATCAAATCATAGACGACCGTCAAAATAATCTGATCCACACGGAAATAGATAAAGAAAAGAAAGTGTTTGATTTTATTCGGTTAGGCAGAACAGATCAAGTGCTTGAATCCTTTCATACTATTCATAAACAAGGCAAGAAAAGTGTGTTGTCCAAGACGAGTTATTTACGTAGTCAAAAAAATCTGGCGATCTCCCTCATCACTCTCGCGACTAGAGCAGCGGTAGAAGGCGGCGTTTTTCAAGAGATTGCTTATAATCTTAGTGATTTATATATCCTAAAAATAGAGGAATTAACGGATAGCCAAGCCGTGGAAGATTTAATGGAAGATGCAGTGGTTGAATTTTCGAAACGTGTGGAACATAGCAAAAAAAATAAATATTCGAAGCCAGTTAACATAAGCCAAAATTATATTTTCAACCATCTAAATGAACGGATTACAATTGCCCAGTTAGCTAAAATAACGTCCCTTCATCCTAATTATTTATCCAATCTGTTCAAAAAAGAAGTAGGCATCTCCATATCACAATTTATTCTGAAAACGAAAATTGAAGAAGCTGAAAGCCTGTTAACTTACTCCCATTATTCTTTAGCTGAGATTTCTACTCTCTTGAACTTTTACGATCAGAGTTATTTTGCAAAAGTATTTAAAACTTATGCAGGGTGTACACCCAAACAGTTCAAAGATCAAAGAAAGAATTCACTTGCTCAGACATAACAAAAAGCCGCTGCACACAGCGGCTTCTATGGGCTCTTTTGTTTACTCACCGGTTCGAGAACAGCCTATGATTTGCATAGGCGGCAGCACCAATCATGCCCGCTTGTCCTCCCAATTCGGCTTGCACAATGGTACAAGCTCCGTAAGCTAGCTGTAACGAATGCTTTTTGATGGTATCACGAACGGTGTTTAGAAGACGATCTCCGGCTGCGGACATTCCTCCACCAACAATAATCATTTCAGGATTGAACAGATTGATTACATTGGAAAGACCATATCCGAGAGTCTTTCCGGTCTCATGCATAACTTCAATAGCAAGTGAATCTCCAAGGTCGTATGCTTCCGAGATCATACGGGCAGTAATTGCAGCCCAATCCTCTCCCACCCAATTCAGAACCATACTTGACCGGCCTTCCTCAAGCTTGTCTGTAAAAGTTTTGACGATTCCTATCGCAGACACGTATCTCCCCAGACAGCCCGAACTTCCACAACGACAAGGTCGACCCTCACGGTACATATTCATATGACCGATTTCGCCCGCACTCGATGTAGTGCCGTAGAGGACCTTTCCGTCATTGACAATACCAGATCCCAGACCAGTGCCTAACGTAATCAATATCAGGTTTTTAGATCCAATGCCTGCACCAAACAGCCATTCACCATACAGATTTACCCGAACATCATTGTCGATATAAATGGGGAATTCAAAATGATTTTTCATATAATTGACTACATGAATGTTCTCCCAGTCTGGAAAATTAGGTGAAAATATGGATAGTCCCTGCTCAGGATCTAATAATCCAGGGATGCCCATACCTATGCACAGAATAGAAGCTTGCTGGATTCCTTCATAAGACAGCATCTCTTGGATAATGTCTACCATTCGGTTTAATACATGAAACGGTCCTTGTGTCGCCTCCGTAGGGTCACTTCTTTCATGAATTTTTTGAAACTCCAGGTTGAAGATGGCGGACTTTAATATTGGTTCCACCCAGATCAATTCCGATGATGTATTTTCGCATAATAATCTCCGCTCTCATTTATTTTGATACCGAGAAACGTTCCCCACTTGAGCAGGAATTGGTCATATCTGATACGCAAAACACACGTGATTCTCGTTATAACTTTGTTATACACCAAAAAGATCTCTTGAGCAGTGAATGCTTACCCATCACTGAAATTACACTGGATCTGGAGTTCCAGTCCTGCTTCTCGATTTCTTAAATAGCAGTATCGCAAGAAGTAAAGCAATTCCTACAGCTCCAAACCCCAACCAATTCAAATACAGGACAGATGTACGACTGATCACAATCCCACCTAATCCAGATCCCAGTGCAAAACCAAATTGGATAAATGACGTATTTACGCTAAGGGCAATGTCGGGATTACGAGGTGCCAGTGTAACCAGATATAGTTGCTGGGCCGGAGATATGCTCCACGTTGCTAACATAAAAATCATTAAAACCAAGATTAACATCATAAGATTAACTCCAGCTAGAGCAAACAAAAGAAGAGTTATGCCTTGTAACAGAAGGCCTAGACAAATTGTAAACTTTGATCCCTTTGCATCTGCCAATTGTCCGCCCACTTTTGATCCGACAAAGCTGCAAATTCCCGCGAGAAACAGAACACCGCTTATCTCGGTCATAGTAAGAGTGGATGTAGCTTGCAAGAAAGGCGTAATATACGTGAACAGTGTCGAATAACCGCCGATATACAATAATGTAATAAGCAAGGCAGTCAGAATGAGTGGATTTTTTAAAATGGAGAGTTGCATTCTGAGGGTGATCTTTTCTTCCTCTTTGATTGCCGGAACCTTTTTGTAGATAATAAGTAATGGAAGAACACTTAACAATCCAATGAATATAAATAGAACTCTCCATCCAAACATTTCACTAAAAAATGTGCCCAATGGGACACCGAGCACTAGCGAACTGCTTAGCCCCATCAAAATGATGCCGATGGCATTGCCCCTTTTTTCTTTTTCAACCAGTCGTGTCGATACGGCCATTGCTACTACGGTAGCCACTCCTCCGCTAGCCCCTTGAATAATTCGCACCCATAGTAAAGTTTCGTAAGAAAGGTCAACAAGCATAAGTCCGTTGCTGGCAATAAACACACTGAGGGCGGACAACAGTAACTTCTTGCGATCCATATTTATTGTAATTGCAATGAGAATCGGAGCGATAATGGCCGCTGCCAGAGCGAATACAGTCACCAGTAAACCCACTTCGGAAGTAGATACGCTCAAGTCTGAGGCGATCATTTCAATGACTCCTGTAATAATGTATTCAAGGGTTCCAATCAGAAAAACAGCCAATGCCAAGATATATATAATCCATTTATTTTTCAATTTACTCCACTCCGTCTTCTACAGTTATCTATTTAGTATGGGGATTTGTATTTCTATCAATTGTGCATCTTGTTCTTGAGATAAGGGTAAGTACAGTTCCCTACCAGACTCGTTTTCCTTAATCTGATAGTTATTCTTCTCAATCCATGTAGCTAGATGAACACAGGCTTTACAGGCAAAGGTGGCATTGGAACGATAAGCTATGGTGGCCATCATGGGCTCAGCAGGAAGAGTCCGCAGTTGAAATGGGTCGGGAGGTGATCGCAGCTCACAGCTTAAGAAGTAACCTATTTCAAACTCGAACTCTTCCTCTTGTCCTGCGATTTCTTTCCACAAAACAACCTGAGGTCCGTCGATCAGTTGGCGCATTTCTTTTGTTAATGACTGATCAAACTGATGAAATAAACTCGGGATCTCCTCTTCCCTCCCGCTCCCTGTCTGAAAAAGAAACTGCCGAGCACCCTCCTCTTTGATTCGAATTTCTTGCCCAGTTTCGACGTGCCCCTCTTCCTCTATAAGCTGCATGCGTTCCTCAATCCGGACGAGTTTGGCTTGTTCCGTATCAATAATTTGTTGAATTTCGCTTCTTTTTAGCTTAAACATGCCTTGAATATTCTCCAATGTAATATGTTCCTGTAACAGCTGTGTAATTTGTGGCAACGTGAACCCCAATTCTTTATAAATGAAGATTCGGTTAAGCTCGAGAAGCTGATCTGCGGAATAGTAACGGTAACCCGTATCGTGATCTACCTTTCTCGGCTTAAGTATGCCAATCTGATCATAATAACGCAGTGTTTTTAATGAGACCCTACTTAGCTTGGAAAACGCACTGATTTTGAACAACATATCATCTCCAATCTTTTAACATAATGCGAGTATATAGTTTCCCGTACAGGGGAAAGTCAAGGGTATATATGCTTCTCATTTGCCTAGCTAAAATCAACCACCGTCCTTGTCATCACTCTATGTTGCTGTTATGGGTAAGTCAAAGAACCGTTTCTGAATAAAACGTTCATTTTTTTTGAACAAAAAAATGCCACTTATCGTGGCATTCTCTCGGTACGCATTCAATTATCCTGCTCAGCATTACTAATTTTTTTAAATAAACAGATTATGATTGGCTTGTGATGCTTGTCCAAGATAGTAACCGACACCACCAATTTTAACTTGGTCTATTAATTCTTCACGTTGAATTCCCATTAAATCCATGGACATTTGGCAGGCCACGATCTCTACTCCTTGAGCAATTGCGCTCTCTATCAATTCCTCCAACGAAGGTACATGATGTTTTTTCATCAAACCACGGATCATCTTCGGGCCTGCACCGAGCATATTCATTTTGGACATGCCAAGCTTCTGGCTACCGCGAGGTAACATCATATCAAACATACGGCCGATCATGGTTTTGGATAACTTCTGCGGCTGCTGCTTGCGAATAATGCTCAATCCCCAAAACGTGAAAAATAGGGTTACTTTCCGACCACTGGCTGCGGCCCCATTTGCAATAATGAGTGAAGCGATCGCTTTATCCAGATCGCCACTGAAGACAACCATCGTGCTGGCAGGATTAGGATCGCTGATTGGGGCCTCCGATACGGGTTGTGCTGTATTTTTAGCAATGACAGACTCAATCGTACCGCCTTTCATTCTTTCCAACTGCAAGATTGTGGAACCCGACATCGTGGCCCATGCTTTGACATCTTCATAGAAGCCTGGATCGGAAGCTTTCACACGAAGGGTTTCTCCGTTTGAGAGTTGATCCATTTTCTGCTTAACCTGAATCAGGGGACCAGGACAACTTAATCCGCATACGTTCAACTCATGATCAATACGCTGCGGCTGTGTCGAGTCAGAGGGAATAGACTTTTCTTCCTTAACGTCCACCGCAGGATCATGCTGCTCTTGTTTTATAGCAGTAAATGGAGCAGGCTTAAACTGGGCTTGACGGTATGTTTTATAACCACCACTCAGATTTTTTACACTAAAACCATGCTGACGCAAAATTTGCGAAGCAGTGTAACCACGTAAGCCGACTTGACAGTATAGCCAGATTTCTTTGGATGGGTCTAATTCATCTAAACGTTGACGAAGCTCATCAACTGGAATAGAGAGTGAATCCGGAATATGACCATTTTGATGCTCGATTTCACTGCGAACATCCAGAAGTATGGACTGCCCCGGCTGACGATCAGCCAGTTGATTATAGGTGAACGTCTGAACACGTCCGGTGATCATATTCTCTGCCGCATATCCAGCCATATTCACGGGATCTTTGGCAGAAGAATAAGGTGGTGCGTAACTCAGTTCAAGCTCTGTCAAATCCCGGACATGCCCTCCAAAATGAATGGCTACAGCAATATCATCTATTCGTTTATCCACTCCATCATAACCGACTGCTTGTGCGCCCAAAATTTTACCTTCCGGAGTAAACAGCAGTTTAAGAGTAATCGCGCTTGAACCCGGATAATAAGATGCATGAGAAGCAGGGTGTACAATAACGGTTTGATATTCCACGCCGAGACGCTGCAGTGTTTTTTCATTACTGCCTGTCGTAGCTGCGGTCATTCCAAATACTTTGATAATGGACGTACCTTGTGTTCCTTTATAGGTAGAAGGAAGCCCTGCGATACGGTCGGCAACAATACGACCTTGTTTGTTGGCAGGTCCGGCAAGTGGTATCGTTGCCTTCGTACCATGAATGGTTTCGGTTACTTCGATCGCATCCCCAACAGCATAGATATGTGGCACACTGCTTTCTAAAGCTTCATTTACGATAATATGTCCACGTGCACCCAGCGAAACGCCGCTATCCTTCAAAAAATAGGTGTCCGGTGTTACGCCTATCGCAAGAATAACCATGTCAGCAGTCAGCGTATGACCATCTGCAAGTTCAACTCCTATGCCCTGCTCTAGGGAATGGAATCCCTGAACACGCTTGGAAAACAGCAGGTTTACACCATGATTCTCCATTTCCTGTGCCAATGCGGCTCCTAACTCGGGATCATATGGTGTGAGTACTTGTGCGTTCCCCTCAATAAGCGTTACATCCAGACCAGCTTCCTTTAGATTCTCAGCCATTTCTACGCCGATAAATCCGCCGCCTATGACGATCGAAGACTTGTTGTTAGAAGAACTTACCTGTTCTTTGATCCGATCAATATCTGGAATACTTCGTACGGTATAAATTAGTGGATTGTCCTTGCCCGGAAGATCAGGAATGATCGGTTTTGCACCTGGTGACAAAATCAACTCATCATAGCTTTCTTCATATGCACCGCGCTCCTGGGACTGTATCTTAACCACTCGCTTCTGCGAATCGATAGCTACAACCTCACTTCTTGTACGCACATCGATACGAAAGCGATCTGCCATCCCTTTTGGCGTTTGCACCAGCAGACGCTCTCGATCTTCGATTGAGCCACCTATATAATAAGGCAAGCCACAATTGGCAAATGAGATATAGGGCCCTTTCTCAAAGATAATAATCTCGGCATGTTCATCCAGACGGCGAAGACGTGCAGCTGCAGATGCACCTCCAGCTACACCGCCAACAATCAGTACTTTTTTGCTCATGATTCACAATCATCCTTTTCAAATAAAGTTTTAATAATCTGTTCAACCCGTTTGTCGGCAAGCACATAGTTTACTTCAAGACCATTCCGCTCCGTCGCAACAATACCAGCACTACGAAGTTTCTGGAGGTGTTGAGAGACTGTTGATTGGGGAAGATCCAGACATTCCTGCATATAAGAAACATTACATTTTTTTTTCATCATCAGTCCCCGCACAATGCATAAACGAATGGGGTGAGATAAAGCTTTCAGCAGATTAGCAGGTTCATCGAACTGTTTAATGTTATTGCTGTCAAAAGCGGGAGTGTTCAAAAGTATTCCTCCTAAATCGTTATATCGTAATAATACGATTTATTGATTCTTATGTCAAATGTATTCTCGAATGAACGCGTTCAATAAGTTTGACACCCGCTCAACCCTACGGCTTTGACTTGTTTCAGGTGGATGATAAAAATGCCTGCCAAAACCGCTAAAGCGATATTTGAAAGGCATTTATGTTTGTATCAGGCCTTTATTATAGATAGCGATTCAATTGAACGGCTTATGTTAGAGTATAACAGGCTGAATCAGTCCGTCCTTACCAAAAAGAAGCGGGTCCATACATATTTCGCGGTGATACCCCTTTCCAGAGGAAAATCTGGACAGTGGCGTGACAAAACGATGATAGGCAATCTGGTATTGACCTGTTTCGGAATCATTAAATATACAGTGATGCCCTGTGCCCAGCATGCCCTTCTCCACATTTTTGCTCAGGATTGGGTATCGATAGGTAATTGGACCGTATAACTGCTCTGCCGTACCGTAATTCACATGATAGTCTTCGCTGCCTGTATCATCACAGGACCATGTAAAGTGGTATAGTCCACCCTGCTTCAACACGGTTACCGCCTCACGAAAATCATGTAAGCCCGCCAGATTACTCATTGTGTCCTCCACGACACTTATCATGTCTTCATTAAGCTCCACAATGGCAGCATGTCCATTGCCAAATAGCAGATACGGTCTTCCATCATCCTCAATATAGATGGAGGGATCAATAGCCTGGCCCATGGTAATGCCCAGACGTTTCAACTGCTCCATTGTGATCAAAGGCTGCGACTCGGCCAGGAATGGACCAATCGGTGTATCCGCTACAGCAACGCCAATGGCACTCTCGCCGTTCAGCATTTTGCCACAGAAATAAAAATAGAACTTTCCGTTATGGCTGGCAATTGCCGGTGCCCAAGCATTACCGGTTGCCCAGGCGACATCCTCTGTTCCCAGATCAAGGATAACACCTTCGTCTTGCCAATGCTTCAGGTCTGAAGAAGAAAACACCTTGAACTGTGTCCCCGACCACCCCTCGAAACCATCTGTTGTTGGATACATATAGTAACGATCCTCAAACTTGGCTACATCAGGATCGGCATATTGTCCGGGAAGCACCTGATGACCATCCCCAAAAGCCGCAAGAAGCCGACTGCACTCCTCAGCTGTGATTGGCAGGACACTTCCATGCCGCTTCTGAGTCGTTCCCATATCGAATTCACCATCAGGGACGATTCGGAATTCTCCGCTTCCCAGATCCGTAGTCAGCAGAGGAAGATAACCCTTTCCTTCAGCAAATCGATCAACAATCAGGCACCATTCCTCCCGGTCATTGAATTTAAAGATTTGAGGTCCTTCCACACCTGCCACAGCCTCCAGTACCGGGGCTTGAAGCGTAACAAACGCCCCTTTGTCGAGAGAGTCTCCTTTTTCTACCCGTATGTTTTTGGTTGTTTCATCCTTGGAGTATCGATAATAAGAGCCATCCGCTGGAAGAATCGTTGTATCAATAATATGATTATCCCGCTCAATGTATTTTTCCGATGCAGAGAACGTACGAAAATCTTTTGTACGAGCGCTGTATATTTTTTGCTTTCGTTCTTGCTCCTGAGGTTCCTGCGTCGCAGAAGCCCAGAATACAAGAAACTCATCTGCCATTTCATCATACACAGCTTCCGGTGCCCAGACACATCCAGCATCCTCAACACCTAGTGTAACGTTCCATGGGGATGACCAGTTTACGAGATTGCTGGATTCCCATATGATTACGTCACGGCTTCCGGTATTAACGGCATGAGTCCATCCCTTGCCGCTTGCGATGCGGAGATCCGTAGCAATCAGATAAAATTTATTTTCCTTGACTGAACGAACCAGAAACGGGTCCCGTACCCCCTTCTCTCCAAGGTCGGAAAACAGCACAGGCGATCCGCCATTAAGATCTTTCCAGTGAAGACCATCCTCGCTATAGGAGAAATAAACCTGCTCTCCGTCTGGTTGTTCGCCAATAAAATGTACAAAGAGATACCCGTCATAAGTTGGAGTTGTTTTGGTCAATGGTAATGAGCCTCCTGAAATGAAATTGACTTTATACTAACCGTCATCAAAAAAATGAAAGCGTTCCACTTATGTTGTATCATACTTCAAAAACAGCGGGATGAGTATATTTTTGTAATCTCGTATGTTGTAGATCATGTGAATCTTTCGCCGGAAACTATTGCCCTGATTGGAATGTTTGACTTGCTCCTCATGCAAAGAATCAAAACATCGCCTTTATTTTACCTAAGGTATACAAAATTCTTGGTTATCATTTACAAATAAATGCTAATCTGCTTAATGATGAACAAATGAATATAGATTCATGCATTCATTTTTGTTGTTGAGATATTACGAGGAGGAATCATTGTGAAATTATCCAAAAGAGTATTACCAGCGGTAGCGCTGACTCTGGCTGTATCGGCTTCTACTCTCTTGTCTGCAGGACAAGCAAGTGCGGTTCAAGCTGTAAGTGTGGAGAAAAAACAAATCAAGAACATCATCTTCCTCATTGGGGATGGCATGGGGACCTCTTATACTTCCGCCTACCGTTATATGAAAGATGATCCTTCAACGAAGGGCATGGACAAAACCGTATTTGACCCTTATCTGGTTGGGGCACAAATGACCTATCCGGATGATGATAAACAAAATGTAACGGATTCCGCTTCCGCAGCAACGGCCATGTCGGCGGGTGTGAAAACCTACAATGCGGCCATTGCGGTTGACCCTGAGCAGAAGGAAGTCAAAACCGTACTTGAACAGGCCAAAGAAAACGGCAAGTCCACCGGACTTGTGGCTACGTCTGAGATCACTCATGCTACACCAGCTGCATTTGGTGCCCATGATATCAGTCGAAAAAATATGGATGCAATTGCGGACGATTATTATGATGAGTTGATTAATGGCAAGCATAAGGTGGATGTACTTCTTGGTGGAGGGAAATCCAATTTTGTACGCGAGGGTCGTGACCTGACGAAGGAGTTTCAGAAGGCCGGATTCAGCTATGTCACGGATCGTTCCTCTCTCCTTGCTGATAAGAATCAACAAGTGCTTGGACTGTTTGCGGACGGAGGTCTGGACAAGTTGATTGATCGTAGTGCTGCAACTCCATCATTGGCTGAGATGACCAATACAGCGATTGATCGTCTCAGTTCGAATGACAAAGGATTCTTTCTAATGGTCGAAGGCAGCCAGATCGACTGGGCTGGACATGATAATGATATCGTTGGTGCGATGAGTGAAATGGATGATTTCGCAGCAGCATTTCAGGCAGCTATTGATTTTGCCAAAAAAGACGGTGAAACACTTGTCGTTGCTACTGCCGACCACTCCACGGGCGGACTTACCCTGGGAAAAGACGGAGAATACAACTTCTTCGTAGACCCGATCAAAGCTGCACTGCGTACACCTGACTTCATGGCAGCACAAATTGCAAAAGGTGCTTCGGTTGAAGAAACACTAAAAAGTTATCTGAAACTGGAGTTGAAACCGGAAGAGATTCAATCGGTGAAAGAAGCAGCCCAAACCGCGGATGTAACAAAGATTGATAATGCCATTGAAGCGATTATTGATAACCGTTCATTTACGGGCTGGACAACAGGTGGACATACAGGTGAAGATGTTCCGGTCTATGCCTACGGCCCGGCAAGTCATCGCTTCGCTGGTTTGATCGACAACACAGATAATGCCAAGGTCATATTCGATATTCTCAGCAAACACCAATAATTCGATAATAATTCAATAGTTTACGATCATCCCTTCTCTTCTTTCATCCGAAGAGAAGGGATTTTTTTCATAAAATCCTTATTGATATGCCACTCTACCTTTTTATGAACAACCTCAACCGTAGCCGTTCTATACTTGGCTTTTTTCATGACCGAAACTTGTCCATTCACTTCGAGTAAGGCGTACGATGCCAGACGAATGCAAGAGCATGCCTGTTCCGAATTTGCTAATATGCATTATATCCCATGGAGTTGGTTACCTTATACAAAACCGCTCGCATTGAAGGGAGAGAAATCCGATAAATGCAGTTAACGAATGGTTAAGGCAGCTTGCCCACAACTATATTCTCATTGTCATTGCTGCGGTGCTCTTTTTTGCAGTCAAAGCAGTCATTGGGTTCTATACGTACAAGCATTATGACAAAAAATTGGATGCACTCACAGATAAGGTCGATCGTCTTCTGGAGGAAAAAACAACGGAGTGATGCAGCTTATTGTGAGCTATAGAAGTAACAAGCTTTGGAGGACAATTGCATGTTAGGAAACATTCTGCTGGGTATGGTCATTCCCATTATATTGGGTGTATGGATTCTGCGTCGGAACTTTACAATCCTTATTCTATATTATCCACTTGGTGTGGCTGTAGCAGCATCCATCAACAATATCGGGTTTAATTACTTCTGGAATATTCTTCCGAATACTCATAATCAATCCTTGGCTGCTCTTCCAATGGATCTTGGAATCTATCCGATTGCCGGCTGCTTGATGATGTATGCCATTATCGTCAAAGGTGCCAAGCCATGGTTGGCGATTCTTGTTGCATCATTGTCGCTGACATTAATCGAATGGGTTGCCAAAATGCTAGGGCATGTCATTTATTTTAATGGATGGAACATTCTTTGGACCTTTTTGTCATACCTCCTGCCATTTGTTCTTGCTTATGGTTACAGTAAACTTTTGAGGTATACCAAGTGATACACTTTTACTCCGGTATGGATAAATAACGCCCGTACTCTTTTAAAGATGAAAATTGAAATCAGCAAAAACCAGTGAATGAATTACATTTCACTGGTTTTTGCTTTGCCGAGTTTTTCTTTTATCATAGCATCTTGCTATCCAATGCAATCTTTCAACATATCAGGTTCCACATGAACGTGAACGGTGTATACGTCATGCTCCTCCATTAACTCATTCTCCACGTCTGTACAGATATCGTGTGCTTGTTGAAGATCCAGCTCTGCATCAACTGTTATGACAACGTCTACTACAACGTTATTGCCATAGTTCCGCGCTCTCACGTCTTTAACCGTCTCTACGCTGTCAATTCCGGCAATCGTCTTTTTGTACTCCTGAATCAGTTCAACATCAAAACCATCGGTCAGATGGTGCGTTGCTTCCTTGAAAATGTCCCAAGCGGTTTTGCAGATGAGGAAACCTACGATGACAGCCGTTACAGGGTCCAGCCATGGGAGGCCGAACTGGGAACCCACGATTCCAATGACCGTACCGGTGCTCACCCAGGCATCGGAAATGTTATCACGAGCCGCAGCCATGACCGCCTGACTTTTAATACGTGTAGCAAGTCTCTTGTTATAGCGATAGACCAGATACATGATAACTGCGCAGAAAATGCCTGTGTACCCAGCAATGATATCCGGAGATTCATGTGTACCCCGAAACACAGAACTAATGGCTTGAAACAGTACTTGTAAACCTACTGCCATCATAATGAAAGAAGCAACAAGTGACGCAACGGTCTCTGCTCTCCAGTGACCATATGTATGATCTGTGTCGGCTGGGCGTTGGGCAAGCTTCAAACCGATCAGTACAGCTATTGAGGCCACAATATCGGTGGCATTGTTTAATCCATCCGCCTTGAGCGCTTCTGATCCGGCCATATTGCCAACAATCAGTTTTAATACGGTCAAACATATGTAGGCGATAATGCTGATGATAGCTCCGCGCTCCCCCAGCTTTAGATTATCGTATTTAAGTTGATCCACATGATATCCTCCTGCAATCTTCAATTCAAGCACGTGTTTCATGGTACCATTGAAGATTTGTTTGGGTCTAGAGAAACGTTTTGAGTGTGACGAAACATAATCTGAACGCGGCAATTTTTTTACAAGAATCCAAAAAAGTTGGATTTGGCAAACTTAAGTGATTAATGGGGGGTAAGAGGAAGGTGGCCGACTGCTTCCCTTGTAACCATACTTTCTTGCACGTAGACAAAAAGAGCCAAATGGATCGTTTTGATCCACTCGGCTCTTAGCGTTATTTTACAATCATTTGTATAACATCACTTACCGTTGTTCCACTTCCATTCATAATTCACTGCTCTTATTCAGAAAGTGTCGGTTCAACTGGCGCTTCATTGGGAAGCGGCTCCGAATCATCGGAATGCCTTTCGAACATAACAGCGTCAACTCTCGTATAGATCATATCCGCAGGAAGCGTTGGCGGGTCTACCGTGGTAGGCGAAACTCTGGTTAACCGGACATACTCGCTACCGTCACCCGTAAAGTCGAACGTTCCCAGATTAACCCAACCCGATGATCCGGCCGTTGCATCGATATAGGTGACGTCGGTACCCGTTTTATGCTTCACTTCCACTTTGACATTGTTATCGTTTGCTGTCGTATGGACGAGTTTATAGATCGAGACCGTATATTTACCTTCTGGAAACTCGCCTTTCCACGTCGCTGATGAGCCTTGAACTGTTGAATAGCGGGATTTAACCCCAATTTTGTATCCGGCTAAATTGCTTTGGCTCCACGACCCTTCTGTCGTGTATAACCCCGTTGTATTTGTACTATCGACGATAACCGTTAGGTCCCTGATCGTGATGTTCAAAGCTGGTGTGGTTAAGGTCACTCCGTCAATCGTAACAGTAGCCCATACCTCAATGTGATCCGTGTTCCCATCAAGATTAAGAAGGGTCAACACCCCACTGCTATTCACTTCGGCAAGATCCGTACGATCAACGAAATACTGCACATCGGCCTGTGTAAGATCACCGATCAAACCGTTATCCAAATAACCGGTTACGCTCAGTTGTGCGGTTTGAGTCATCTGTAGCTCGTTCCGATCGGATATGATCACAGCAGACTCCAATTGCGGTATCCTGTTTGGGTCCACCCACATGATTGCATCGGCAACGACTCTGGACTTATTGGCCTTATTGGTTAGTTCCACGTACCCACTATCGCCTTCAGCAAAAGGATAATCTCCCAGGTGCACCCAAGTACCATTCGCTGTTGTCTCATCAACTGTCACCGTCTCGGAGCCTCCGCTATAATAAACGGTAAATGAGGCATTTGTTGCCCAATTTTCACTCGCAGCCGTGATTTGCGGAATCTTGTAATACACACTGTAAGTGACACTTTCTGGAAGCTCAGGCCGCCATCTCATTTTGCTTGTCGCTGTGCCGGTCGTAGATTTGGCATACACATAGTTATCATAATAATAATCGTTAGCCGTCGTATCCCTTATCCAGACGCCTTCTGTCTCCGCCTCCGTATTATCCACAATGATGGTTGAACTATCCTGCCCATCGGGTTGAACTGGAGTTTCCGATACCTGATCAGGCAGATAAAGTGTCCGCTTACGGGTCTGTTTCCCCTCCGATTCCACGTAATACGTGAAGGTTTGGGATAAATCATTCACTCGTATCGACCATTCCATTGGGTATATCGTATCTGGCACGGTTGTGTACGTGGCCCCGCCATCCAGGGAATAATGGATTGTCGCTGGTTTTGTCGTTTTGGCCTGCACATAAGCATCATAAACCGTTTCATCGGGCTTAACGATTAGCATGCCTTTAACCGCATCAATTGGACTGTGCGTATCAAAGAAATAACTTGCATCCGATGTATCTGCCGTTCTGACCTGATGCAACGGTACATCAATATCAAGTCCCTCTACAATGATCGCAGTGATGCCCTTGCCTGAAACCGTGGCTTGAATGATTCCACCACTCATTACCGTTTGCTCTGGTGTGCCATTGTCACGGATGATCGTTACGGCGTAATTTTGTGCTGGGTTGAATCCAATGATTTGTTCATTTAATTCAATTGGAGTCTGAACTTCATCTGAAGATGCGTTGCTTAACCCGATGTAGAATTTATCCCCGCTCTCACCCGTTATCCAATTCAATTGAGGATGGTTGGTCTTAATAATCCCCTTAGGCATCCAGAGCCAAACGTCCGAATTACCATAAAATTGACCTGGTTTATTCCCATAGAGGTGATATTTGAACCATAAAAAATTCGTTTCAAATACGGAAGGAAACGTAATACTCCCGTTTGATTTTAATGATTGTTCGCTAATCAAATAATCCATCGTTTGCCCGAGTTGCCCTGGAATATGGTGATAATAGATAGATGTAGCCCCGCTTGGGCCTTCCAGAGGAAAATCCGGTTCAAGTTGGCTAACAGCGAAGCCTTTATAATAATAGCCTGGATAACTGGAATATCGTCCAATAACCGCATTATGAGCAATATCCTGCAGCAGTTCATCCCCTGTATAGAGAGACAATCTCAGCATGAACGGAGCTTCCTGAGCATTCATCCGATAATAGCCAGTTGTACTTCCTGCTTCAAACGTCAATCCGCTTGGTGAAACAAGCCAACGCTCCGCTTGAACCCCTCCGACGACATCTTCTGGAAGCTTGAGTCTAGGATATTGAAATTTACCACTTTCCGGCCAATGGAACGATTCCGCGTAATTATATGTCTCCGGCTGAGGAATCGTAACGTTACCTTCAGAAACTGGACGAGCAACAAACATGGTTGCATATCGTTTGGCTTCCTTATAAGCGGCATCCAAGTATTTGGGATCCTGCGTTTCCTCATATAGCTCCAAGATCTCCATCCACAGCTTGCTATAATAATAAATGAACTCATTTTTACTTACATCCACGGATGCAGGCGTATCGATATGTTGCGTGATATAACTGTCGGCTGCATCTTTCGCAGCTTGCAAATACTGCGCATCTCCCGTCATCCGATACATCATCAGGGGCTGAATGACAGGACCCCGGTCTTTCTGATCCGGGTCACGCACGAGGTATTCTTCCTGTGCCAGTGCCCCAATTCCTGCCGAAGTGCCCATCATCTGATTGACAGCGGCGACACTTGAAACATCAAACGGCAGAGTAGCCATTTTCCATAAGGAAGGCACACCGTATACTTTCTTCTGCGTTGGCGACCAACCGATACCATTTCGCGATACGCCATACTGGACGGACGGCAGTGCTCGCGTATCGTATAGCTGGTCATCCCCAGTTAAATAATAAGCCCCCAGAAGGACCGCATTCGAGCTTGTTCGAACGCTGTCCTCGTTTTCGATATCAATAAAACCCTTGGCACGGCTCCACCACCCGCTGGGTGATGGGACATAATTCACAGAGTCGTCCCCTTGCGGCTCAATTTTAAGTAGATCAATCATATTAAACATCGCGTCAGTAAGCGACTGATCTGACACATTTTCCCGGTATGCCGAATAATCGTACTCATTGCGAAGAATATCCGCGTAGGACTCATACAGATTGCTTTTTTGAGCGATTAGCCCCATATGAAATTGATAGGTGTTTTCTGCGGTCATTTGCGAATAAGTCCCTAATTGAGGCGCATACAAGATGGGCTGCACGCTGCCTTCGTTGTTGACCAGGCTCATGCCAAGCCGTTGTTTCGTAACACCTCCCGTCGGTTCAAATTCAACCGGAAGCTCCGCCGAAGGAACAAATATGCCATACGTCAATGGATTTCCCGCACCATCATTTTTCTCAACCAGGCTCATCGGAGCGCTCAGCTCTCTTAAACTTGTTGATTCCACCGTACCTACCATTTTGGCATGTGACCTGAATCCATTTAACACTTCATTGATGCCCGAGATTGCCTCTGTTGTGAAGGACTGATATCCAATCACATAATTGCCGTCGCGGCGAGGTGTAAAGGCGAAGGAAACATCTGGTTTATCCCCTGCCATGGACCAGTTCACTTCAAAATCATAATCACTGCCATGCGTAGAATCGGTTAATACCGCCGTGTGGCTGTCGGGAAAATGGACCCCGTCGAATGTAATCCAGCGTTTGTTCATCGTATCATAGTAATTGGTTCGGCTCCCCGCATTCCCGTCCAATAAAACCCATTGTTCCTCAAGTCTTTCCGATTCATTATTGATTGGAACCCAGTTCCCTGTCTCCGTGTTTTTGTAGAACATGTCACGAACGATGGATTTACCTTCATCCCATGCTGCCTCATAGAAGGTTGCCTTGTAGTTAGCATTTTCGATGCTGCCTTTCTCTGTGTAACTGAGATTCGCTAAGGTACGGCTTCTTAGCGGGGGCAGCGGTGGTGCTTGTTGACGGATATTCCCCTCGAACTTGACTGCATCAGCCCGCGTAATAATTTTACCCGTAGAAGGTTGCGTTCGAGTCAGCCTGACAAATTCGCTATCATTACCACTAAACTCATACTCCCCCAGATCCACCCATCCAACCGATGGACCTGACGAAGGTCTAAGATCCATAAACTTCACATCCGTAATCCCGTTATGAACAATCTCAATTTTCACATTACTATCTGCTTTATCTGCCCAATCCAGCTTATAGAACGATATTCTCGCCGTCCCTGCTTCCAAGCGTGGATTCCAGGTGATGCTTCTACCTACGGCATCCGTATATTTGGAAGTGGAATTATTGTATCCCTTCACTCCCGCGCTTGTGGTCCAATAAGGAGCGGAGAATCCGTTATTGGCATTACCTGCATCAACAGTGACGACATGATCAATCGTGAGACTTCCATCATCAATGATGATTGTCTTATGTGGCTCTTTCTGCTGAATATTTCCTTCGAACTTGACCGCATCCGCGCGCGTAAGGATCGTGTTTGTGGTGCCGGTAGACCGGGTCAATTGAACAAATTCTTCCCCAACTCCAGAAAAATAGTACTCTCCCAAATCAACCCACCCTGCTGGAGCGCCAGATGAGGGTCTTAGATCCATAAAGACTACATCCGTTGTTCCATTATGAACAATCTCAATTTTCACATTGCTATCAGCCTTATCCGCCCAATCCAGCTTATAGAACGATATTTTCGCCGTTCCTTCTTCCAAGCGTGGATTCCATGTTATCGTTCTGCCTGCTGTACTCGTATATTTGGTGCTGGAAAGATCATACCCCTTCACCCCTGTGCTTGTAGTCCAATTTGGAGCCGCATATCCATTGTTCTCGTTACCCGCATCTGGTGTCACAACATCATTGATCTCGATACTCCCGTCATCGATAATAATCGTCTGATAAGGTAAGGTCTCCGCATAAGCGGTCCTTATTCCGATCAGGCTGGAAGGAACTACGACCGTCAACATGAAAACGATGAAGAAAAACAGCTTCCTTTTGACCATACAATTCACAGCCTCTCCTTAAAATGATAACGCTTCCACAAATGCATTGTCTTTTGCTCGAATGATCGTAAAAAAGCAATTACCCTTAGCCTTCTGACTAAACGCGCTCTGTTGTTTTTATCTTAGCAGTCACATCACCATAAAATTTCTTTCATTTTAAGAATTTCTTATACGATTTTAAGTAAAAAAAGAAACCTACATCCTAATTGATTGCTCAGTTGCAGTCAGATAGAATATAGGTTTTCCAAGTGTCCTATGAGGACTAATCAATTATAATGGCGGCTGCACCAATAACAACTTTCCAAGCTGAATGACCGTTTGATCATACCAAGCTGGATGCTGCCGAATATGTTCCATACTTCGTTTATTGCCACTTGCCTCAAACACAGCGGCTTTGTCAGTTTTCTCATGATCGATCTCGAAGCGAACTGTATGTTTCCCATTGGGTAGCTCCGGCAAGAAAACATATTGATTTCGATTATGATCGTTATAGGGTGTGAATCGATCGATAAGGAAGGGATCCCCTCCATCCACCGACACCTTCAATCTGCCAGAATCCGGCCCCCCGATATCAAATAAGCCGATGTGTGTTCCCTCAAACTCCACTGTGATCGTCGCTCCGGAATCAACTGCTCGCCATAAACCGGGGAACAACCAATCATACTCGCGCACTAAAGGAAAATCATCAGGGGTCATGTAAGACCATCCTGGTGAAAAATGAGTAAGATGATCCAGTGGCAGCATGGTTGCATACTCCCAAGGATTGGCCGGGACCAAAGGGTCCTGTGGCAAGTGATGTTCGACTTTTCCCACACGATCGCGAAGTTCGCTCATTTTCTCAAACGACCGGGTGATGGTATCCGTGTAGATCTGGTGTCCTTCGGGAATTGTCGGATGGATCGAATCATGCGTGAAAATAACGGCTCCGGGGATGGACACGTCTGCCCTTGAAGTAAAAATAAGCTTTCCATCCGAAACCAATCGACTGACCGCTACGCCCAGATGAATCGAAGGAATGCCGTAATAGTCGGCGACTTCCTCTTGCATAAGAGCGCCCTTCTGGTATTCGCCGGATTGAAATGAGGTCAAATCCCGCTCCTTAACCGTATATACAAACAGGATATCGGTAAACCGGCTCCGCTTGCGAATCTGTCGGACAATGCCTTCGATCCGCGCCTTCGATTCGGGAACTCCGCCATCGTTGCCAACAAATTCAACAAACACGAGATCAGGCTGATGACGCAGTACATCTGTCTCCAAACGGGCGCAGCCAAGGTCCGATCCTGTCCCATCAATGCCTGCGTTCACAGCGCGGATATCGGCATGGGGATATTGCCCTCGCAGCCAATCCGCCGTCATGACCCTGTATCCTGCCGAACGTGTATTACTGCCGCCAAAATAAACGATGGTCACGGTTTCCCCATTTTCCAACTTCTGAATGACATTAGGCAGCCCTCTTCGTGGGAAAAATTCCTTCATCTCGACTTCACCCGACCTCACTTAGCGTTTTTAGAAGCAAAAAATTTTACAGCAAACACTTCATAATAAGGCGAACCATACGTTGCACAGAAATCAAACCGGATTTGGGTTACACCTTGTGCATGCACCTGATGTTTATTTAACGAAAGATAATTCCCACGGACTTTAATTTCGCTTTCGGTTCCGTCTTCTAAGGTTAAGGTCACATCATAATCCTGGATCAGTGGCTCGATTGGATCGTCGAAATGCTCCAAATTCAGCTGCGAATTGAAAACAAGATGGATTTCATCCAGATTCTTGGGGCTTGCAAAACCAAATTCCAACCATTCCTGTCCTTCTGTACGTTCCGAAATCCAGCTGTTCGGCAGACCATAAGGTCTGGAGAAGCCGTTGACGACATTCGCGGGATTATACATATCCTGCGATGGTTTTAGATCCTTGAAGCAAATGCTCCTATTGAGCTTCTTCAGCCTGGATGGCTCTTCCGGTCTATAAAGGAAGCTCACCGCTCCAGTCATTTTCTCTTCATTGCTGTGTACAGTGAGGTCCGCCGTACCTTCCAATACGATGTAGATTTTGTCGTCTTCTGGCTTCTTGCAGCTGAGGTCCAGTGTAATCCAGTCATCGTGACCCGCTGAAATCACCAAGCTGTAGCCCTTCAGCTCGCTGGTGGGAATATAGTTTTCCTTCCGATCACCGCCATACAGCTTCACTTGCAGCGTTTCCGAATGCTCGGAACTATTTTTAATTTTGATCTGCACGCTCTCAACCACAGATGTCTGAATTGGCAAGACCAAACATAACGCTTTGTCCAAGGAGACCTCTTCGGTTGAAAGAACATGTTCATAGCTTCTCTGAGACGAGGCATGAATCGTTAATCCGTCAGCGAAATAAGGATCCAACGGCTCTTGAAGCCCTACAATCGTTTGCCCGTCTCGAAGCAGCTGCGCCTGAAGCTCACCCATATGGGCTTTGACTATAGCCGCGGGTTCTGTCTCATATTTTACGCATAACGCGGCAGCCGTTCCTACCGCCTGCCCCATACAACCACAGGTTGCCATGACCCTTGTAGACCCAAAAGCCACGTGGGTAGCGCTTATATTACGGCCAGCGAACATGAGATTTGGGATATTGTGTGAAAATAAGCTGCGAAACGGGATATTATACAATCCCGGCACAAAATTCCACGCGGTAGCCGGCCCCTCATCGTAGATGCCTTTATTCGCATGCAGATCCATATACCAGCCTCCGACGGATACAGCATCTTCGAAATGAGTCTTTTCTGTAAGATCGTTCTGAGACAGCATGTGTTCCCCTATAAACCGTCTCGACTCTCGCTTTCCCGGAATCGGGCATACATAATCCAGGATGAGGTTGTCTACATCATCAAACTCACCGCTATTTTTGATATAATCCCAGATCCCGTATACCAATTTTCGCAGTTCCAAGGCAATGTCTTCATTATTCTTGATAATATCCATATGTCCGCCGTATTCCAGCCACCACAATCCGCCAAGCCCGTTGATTTTCCTTGGAAAAGACCGATGGTTTAATCCTTTTCTGATACTATCAAAAAACTCCAGCTTCGTAATATCATACGCAAAGCCTGGCCTTTTGTAAGGAACGGAATAGTTTACGTCACGGGCTTGAAACAGAATCGTATCACCCATGGTGTAATGATCCGCCACTTCTGGAGCGAGCTGCTCCTTGTATTCATGCTTCGCCTCTCTTCCCCATCGGAAGTGAGCACCTGCTTGGTATCCAACAATTCCATCCCCGGAGCAATCGATGTAGGTTGAGCTTTCAAAACGAAATTTTCTTTCGGAAGCTAGTTGAAGGCCCTCCACCCATTTGATTCTGCCGTTCTCCATGCCGGTTTCATGCACACATGTATTCAGGAATAGAGAAATGTTGGGCTCATCATAAACCATGTCGAGCAAGACCGTATCCGAAAGCGAAAGCATAAGTTTTTTGTTGTATAACGGATTGTAATGAAATATCTTCAGCTTCAGTTCTTCTACCAACCCGCCCTCGCGAGCATAGTAGGATGGACTGTTTCCGAGATATGCAGACCCGTTAATGTGAACTCTGACCTCGCTGCTCGCATTTCCACCCAGAACTGGCCGATCATTGATAAGTGAAACCAGAAGTCCTTGGCGTGCGGCAGCAATGGCAGCACATATCCCGGCAATTCCTCCACCTATGACGGTTACATCTGCTTTCATAAGTTCCATTTGGATAACCTCCATGATTAGATACTCCTATCATGGTAATGGTTTTGGTCCGTTTTTTTTTACAGGATTTCGCGAAAAAATCATACATTTTTTGCATCCTTATTAGGATTTCTACCGTGTCATTTTTATCCGATATTGCTTGGGCGTATCCCCAGTGTATTCTTTGAACAGTTTGCAAAAATACCCTTCATTGACGATACCTACTTCCTCGCACAATTCCAATAATGAATAATCCCGAACGTTTAACAAATCGAGGGCAAGATGGATTTTTTTACGATTGATGTAGCTGATCACGCCTTCGTTCATTGTTTTTTTGAATAAGCTGCTAAAATACGATGGCGCTAGATTCACTTCCTCCGCAATGGCCTCCAGGGTTAAACGTTGTTTCAGGTTTTTCTCTATAAAATGCATTGCACTCATGATTTCTGCACGATGTAATAGTTGGCCCGCGTGCACGTATTCAAATGTGAAGTCGCCAATATAAGCGAGTTGCTCTTGAAATGCCATAAATTTCATAGGGAATTCTGGAACTTCCGTGGTCATCTTGTTCCCCGATTTAAACTTTGCGGTAATGTCCCTGTACAAGTCTCTAATCATTGGTGCCATGATAGACTTGTGGATTTTATGGTCCGAAACAAACTGCGACAGATCGGCAAGTGCATTGTCCAGCTCTTCCTTGGAAATCTTTCGTTTCATCCGTATAAGAAAATCAGCCAACTTCTGCTGAAAGTCTGCTTTTTTGTCATTATGGTATTGGAACCGATGCATCGGTGTTTTTACGACTTTTTCGGTATGATAATAGAAATCCTCACTCACATTTTCAGCTTCCGTGTACGCCTGTTTGATCGATTCCCAGCCTCGATGCGGACTTCCAAAAGCGACAGATACCCTTTTATTCAAATATTGATGCAAATGAGAGATGATCTGCCCTCCCAAAGATAAACAAGCATATTCCGTTTCCATATCACTGCGGTTATTTTCCCAAGATAAAAAGCCAATAAAACGATTATCGGACAGATCCGCAGCTACGCCACTGCTACCATTCATCACCGTTTCTTCGATGATATTTGTTATCGCATACTTCAAGATGTTTTGATCTGCGGCCGCGTATTCGTTTCGGAAACTTTCATACGTATTCATTTCAACGATGAAGCAGCAATAGTTGGCTTGAAAGAAATGAAACTGCATGCGATTGGCAAAATCCGATGCCCGATGAGAAGGAATTTCACCTCGGATCAATTCGTTAAAAAATTGCTTGCGGACTCTGTATTTATTTTCAAGCACGGATACGTTTAACGAGTGGAATTCCGCCTCTTTTTTCTCAAACTCATTTAAAATTCCGGCTGCCTTATCCAACGCTCGATTCAAATCGGCTTCCCTCAGCGGAACCTTTACAATGTACTCCAATACGTTGGCTTGAATCGCCCGCTGAGCGTATTCGAAGGATGAATAGGCGGTCAGCAGTATGTATTGGGTATGGGGGAGCTCCGCCTTGAGCTGCTCAATCATGGAGATTCCGTCCATCCGCGGCATTACAATATCGGATATGACGATATCCGGTTTAAGTTTTATGATCTCCTCGATCCCATTCAACCCATTATTCGCTTTGCCCACTAGAACAAATCGTCTATCCCTATGAGAGAGTTCATTAAAAAACAATTCCAATCGTTGTATGATCAGGTCTTCATCGTCAACAATGAAGCAGGTATATTCTCTCCCCATTATGCATCTCCTTTTGGCAATTCTGCCGGGAATACAGCGCGTATACGGGTTATTTCCTTAGGTATGCTTATGATATCCAGCCCGAATTGATCTCCGTAGTGGAGTCTTATTCGCCCATGAATATTGTTCAGCCCAATTCTTTTTCTTTTTACTTCCTCTTCACTCGGTTCTGAGATTAAAATATGTTTTATTTTATCAGCTGGAATTCCCTCACCTTGATCAACAACTTCGATGATGACGATGCCGTCCTCCCTGTATGCATGAATCGTAATAGGCCCCTCAATTCCCCCTCCGTTATAACCATGGAAGATACTATTCTCGACAAGGGGCTGCAGCAGCATTCGGAAAACTGGGAAATCCATCAGTCCTGCTTCGATATTTTCAATCAAGTTGAAGTTTCGGTTATACCGAATGTTCTGGATCTCGATATAGTCCGCTACATTGCGTAATTCCTGGCGTAGGGAAACCTTCTCAGATGCATCGTCTATCCCATACTCCAATAATGAAATTAGTGACCCGATCACCACATCTACTTTCTCTATTTGTCCGAGACGTATCACATTGCTGATTGAACCAAGTGTGTTATACAGAAAATGTGGGTTTATTTGAGACTGTAACACTTGGATTTCCAGCTTCCGCTCAAGTTCATTATGAAGCTCGGCCCGGCGAATCAGTTCCACAATTTGCTGTAACATACGATCGAATGCTCGTGAAAGATCTCCAAACTCATCGTTTCGCTTAATGGTTATTGTTGTTGTGAGGATGCCTTGCTCTACCTGCTTCATTTTTGTTTTGAGCGTATAAAGTGGTTTTCTTATATATTTGGCAACCAAAAAAGAAATGAACAAACTTAAAAGAAGACCTGCAGCGAGCAACTCGAGGTAATAGGTTTCCAATCTGGACAACGCTGCTTTTAAGCGTGATTCATCGTTGATCGAGATGATGGTCCAGTTGAATTTCTCCGTTGGTTTTTTCAAAAGGGAGACCGGAATACCATCGTTGGTATACAGTTGAAGGTTTGTTTCTGTTGTATCCAGAATTTCTTCCGCTGACGTCTCTCCGATCGAAAAAGAATGATCTTGAATATTCAGAGGTCCTTTATTTTCAGAAAATCCGGCAATGATCTTACCTGACGCAGTGATCAGAGCCAGATTCATTTGTTCCTGTTTATTAATCTTGAATAAGGTTTCTTCAATGGCATTTAGATCCAAATCAACCGCAATGGCCATAGGAAACGGAGCACCGTTCAGATATCGAACCATCGTAACGGTCCAGCCGGAATACTTCGATTTGTAAGGTTCACTAACAAAGGTAGTCCTTCTATTCTTGTCAGCCGCATCAAATAAAGGTGCTCTTTCAGCTAAAGGTTCATCGAATATTCGAGTAGGTGTACTTCCGCCTAGAATGGATAAATCGCTTTTGATCAAATAAATATTACTGACATAAATACTGTTGAGTTCATACAGCTCCCTTAATTGCTTTTTAATCACTTCGGTATTGTTAATGTTGGCTTTCACTGATGTTTCAACTGAGAAGAGAATCGTCTGGAAGGAGGAAAAATTAACGGTGAAATACTGGTCTACCTTGTCTAATATTTGATTGGTGTAAAAAATGTCATTGGTTCTTATTTCCTTTTGGACATAGCGATAAGACAATTGGCTTATCAAGATGATGCAGCCTAATACAAAGGCAAACACGATAAAAAATAATTTTAAAGGCAAGCTGATTCTTCTTCGCATCCATCATCTTCCTTTTAGTTCCGTTTTAAACTAAGAATAGCATATGCTAATAAAGAGAGGGGCTACGAATAGCCACTCTCTCTTCGTTTATTTTTACTTGATAAGGCCGGCTTCTTTAAATTGCTGGATTGCGGTTTCCTTATATTTCTGCATGTCAAACTTGGTATCCAGCGTCTGGAGGAAATTGTCCCAGTTGGAAAGAGGCTCTTTGCCCGTCATAAATTTAACCAAGCTTTCATTAATGAAACGTTGGCGGTCAGCATCCAATGTATCGTTGGGGTCTGGAGTCAATAAATTTCCGGGCAGCGTTGGCCCCACATATTGCTGGTTGTTCTTGAAAGCTTCCGCAGTCTTCGGATTCTGGAAGCTGAAGTACTCCGCATCATCACCACGGCGCGGCATTCTATAATGATCGACCCACAGGTACTTCTCTTTCATTTCCTTCGATAACTCGGAGGTTTTATTTTTGATCTTGCCGTCCACTACATCCCAATGGATGCCTTTGATTCCGTATGCAAAGTTTGGATAAGCTTCTTCGTCTGTAAAGAGATAATTCAGCATAGACAAGATCCGAATGATTTTGTCCTTATCCGCTTTCGCGGAGATAGCCCATGAATTGCCTTGGAACGATTTTCTCTCAACAATTTGATCACCATAAGGACCTTTCATCGGAGGAATAACGATCCACTCCGGCACTTCGCCACTAATTTCTTTCATTTTTTGCTGATAATCCGGCTCCAGCCTGCGGGCATCTCTGATCATGAAACCAACTTTCCCCTTAAACATCTTTTGGTCCAACAAATCAGGCGAATTCATCGTCACCCAGTCTGGGTCAACCACTTTTGCTGTCATCATTTTATTAATGTAAGCAAGCGCCTCTTTCATTTTGGGATCGATAAACAGGAATACCGGTTCATTATCTTTCACTTCAATGGCCGAAGGAGGATTGACGCCGAACATCCACATCAAGCTATCGAAGCCGTAGGTTTGCAGATTGCCTTCTTTATTCATACCGCCGATGAATCCGTACGTATCGTTTTTGCCATTACCGTCCGGATCTTTCTCTGTAAAGGCTTTCATAACTTCGAACAGCTCATCCGGTGTCGTTGGTACTTCCAGATTCAGCTTTTTCAGCCAATCGTTCCGAATGAAAAAGCTTCTACTGATACCGTTTACATTATCATAACCTGGAACTCCGATCATTTTTCCTTGATAGGACATTGCCTCCCAGGAGTCGCTGCCAAACCGTTTCTGCAATTCAGGGAATTGATCCAGATACGGTGTCAAATCTGCAAGAACACCTTGGTCATAATATTGCGCGAGATCAGCACGGCTCTTTAAGAAGATTAAATCTGGAATATCCCCGCCTGCAATGAGTGTATTCAGTTTGGTTGTTGCTTGACCCGCTTGAGGAATCATCATCTCCAAGTCGATGTTCATCTCTTCTTCCAACATTTGGCGTTGAATATCTTCATCACGTGGAGGTACTGGAGCAGCAGCATTAAAAGTGCCTTGGTTAAACATTGAGATTTTCATTTTGGTTGCAAACTGGCCAGACTGGCCTTGCGAATTACTCGAAGTTGTCGATGTAATTTCTTCATTTCCCCCACATCCTGACAATAGCGTTCCAAGTCCTAAGATTGCCGACAGAATAGCAAATGAAATCTTTTTACGCTGCATATTGACCTCTCCTTTGCTTGTATATTATCACGGATTCCCCGTAATAAGTTAGGTTGGAACACCTTTTAACCTTTAACAGATCCCAGGAGTACACCTTTGGTAAAATGTTTTTGCAAAAATGGATAAACGATCAAAATCGGGACCGTAGTTACAACAACTGTAGCCATTTGCACAGCGAACGTACTGACAGCGCCGGAATTGGCGAGCGAATCAGCGCTTTGAGTTGCGACGTTAAGCAGGATGTTGCGCAAAATCACTTGAAGTGGCATGTAGTTGGAATCATTGATATATACAATGGCATCAAAATAACTGTTCCAATGCCCGACTGCGTAAAATAGGGAAATGGTAGAAAGTACGGGTAAGGACAAGGGTAAAATGATCCGCCATAACGTCTGAAGCTCACTCGCACCGTCTACCCTTGCTGATTCCTCGATTTCACCAGGTAATTGCTCAAAAAAGCCTTTGATGATCACCAGATTAAATGCACTAATGAGATTTGGAATGATCAATACCCAAGGACTGTTTAACAATCCCAGAGAGCGGATTAGTAAATATGTCGGAATTAACCCCCCACTGAACATCATGGTAAACACAATGAAGAGTAAAAACGGACTTCTTCCGGGCAAATATTTTTTGGATAACGGGTAGGCCGCGATCACCGTAAAAAACACATTTAACGCAGTCCCTACAATCGTTCGGAACAACGTAATTTTATACGCCTGCCAGATCCCATGAGAAATGAATACTTCTTTATAGGCCAGAAAGGTAAAGGATTCTGGTATAATCACAATCCCTCTTCTCAGTACTTCCGATTCTGGCGTTACGGAGACAGCAACCACATATAGAAATGGCAGCACGCACAGTAGGGATAATATAATAAGAATTACATAAACGACGGTTTGCCAGACTTTTTCCCCAATTGTCAAATGGATCATTCTAAAGACCACCTCACCAGATTTGCCCATCGAATTTTTTGGCGAGCTTATTCGCTGCCAACACTAAAGCAAATCCGATGACAGCTTTAAACAATCCTACAGCAGTAGCCAAGCCAATCTTAAGACGCTCCAACCCTTCCCGGTATACCCATGTGTCGATAATATCGATCTTCTCCTGGTTAAAGGTGTTGGCAAACATGAATATTTGGTCAAAACCCGCATCCAGGATATGGCTTAATTTAAGAATCAGCATCAGAATAATGACGCCTCGAATACCAGGTAACGTGATATGCCAGAGCTGTCTCCATTTAGATGCACCATCCATTCGAGCCGCTTCATACAAGCTTGGATCGATTCCTGCCAAGGCGGCAAGGTACAAAATCGCCCCCCATCCAATATCCTTCCATACTTCAGATAAGATGATCAGCATTCTGCCCCAGGCAGGTTCGGTTAGAAACGAGATGGGTTCAACACCAAAGTCCTTTAAAATCATGTTAAAGAGACCATCGCCTGGGGCTAGTAAAGCTACCATAATTCCATACACAATGACCCATGATAGAAAATGAGGTAAATAAGTGATTGTCTGCACGATTTTCTTAAACCATTGGCTATACACTTCATTGAGGAGTAAAGCAAGTACGATGGGCGCGGAGAAACCGAACAATAGCTTATAAAGCGATATAATGATCGTATTTTTCATGATGTCCCAGAAATAAACGCCGTTCATAAAATCCGTAAAATTTTTGAATCCCACCCATGGGCTATCCCATAGTCCCAAAGCCAGGTTGTAGTTTTTAAAAGCAATCATGATTCCCGCCATAGGAATGTATTTGAATACCGCAAAGTAAATTAAGGCTGGTAATAAGAGAGCATACATCACTTTGTACTTTTGCATCATCCTTATCCATGTCTTTCGCTTTTTGGAGATGGGAATGGCGTCCGCTGCCAACTTTGCTTGCATTTCATCACCTCGTCTTTGTTTGTATTTGTATAATAGCACCCACCTATCGGATAAATTTCTGAAATATCAAGAATTTCTTATAAGATTTTAAGGAAGTGTGCTTGGGTTCGTTCCAACAGCTAATTCCGGCAACTGAGACAAGAACTTGTTCTACTAAAATAAAAAAAAGCCGCTATAATAGCGACTTTCAAATGCCGTATTTATACTTCTCCCCAAAAAATCTCAGTTTCATAATCGAATTCAATAATTATTGTTCATCGATTTTCACGCTCCCATCCCTATTTTGACATCCTATATACTGGCTTCAGTAACAACTTCAAAATCTTACTCCCCCAAAAAGCAAATACCGTCGTTCCTGTCCATGAGCTGCGCTTATCTTGGCTGTATTGATCGTTGATCATATAAGTCCGAGTCGAAATAGGACTCTTCAGACCGAACTGTTCCCATTTCTCGGGATCATTCGAACCTCCGAGTTTTCTAAGCATATTCGCCGATTCATGATCTATTTTAGCCGGAATTTGCTCGAATGCTTGGGTGATTTGCGTATGAAACTCGTCGATTGGGTTGCGACTGGTAATGCTCTCGAGATGAATGCTTTCACGAATGTAAGAAACGAATGCCAGATGGTCAGCCCAGAACTCGTCGATATAAAAAAGCCGTACCCGCTGCTCCGATGGGCTCATCGGTCTCTCGCCTTTCAATATTCCGAGCCGTTCTTCGTATAGGATTCGCCTCTGATCCTCCACCATATCCGAATAACAGTTCAATTCCCGCTGAATATCGAAGTTTTGGCCTATAATAACGCGCTGAATATGCTCGATTTTGCTGTGGAGCGCCGGATCATCAAGAACCTCGTCCTGATTGGGAGCGTGAAACAGTTTATGAATGCCAAACCGAAGCATCAACTCGTCTTCCAGGCTAATATAAAATACGGAAGCTCCAGGGTCACCTTGGCGGCCGCAACGTCCGCGCAGCTGGTCATCAATCCGCATACTTTCATTCACATATGTACCTATCACGTATAATCCGCCAAGCTTGGCAATGACTTCTGCCTGCGCGGGGTTGCCGCCACCGAGACGAATATCGACGCCGCGTCCTGCCATATTCGTAGATACCGTTACTGCCCCGATTTCTCCGGCTTTAGCGATGATTTCGGCTTCTTTTGCATCGTTTTTTGCATTCAGAACCTGACAAGGTACACCGGTAACCGCTAGCGCCTCCGCCAGCATGTCAGACTCCTCGACGCTTGACGTACCAATAAGAATGGGCCGTCCCATCCTATGGACGGAAGAGATTTCTCGTACAAGCGCCTTATATTTGGCTTCTTTGTGGGTGTAAATTCGATGTTTGTGGTCAATCCGTATGTTTGGTTGGTTCGGCGGAATTCGCACGACCTGCAGCGCATAGATATCTTCGAATTCCATTGCTGAAGTGTGCGCCGTAGCCGTCATTCCGCAAATTCCCGAATACAGACTAATAAAGTGCTGAATGGTGATCGTGCCGAGAATTCTCCCACCGGCCTTCCACTGCAACCCTTCTTTGGCCACCAGCGCAGCTTGCAGCCCGTCAGGCAAATACCTGTTCTCGGCCACACGTCCGGTGTGTTCCTCGATTAGCTCAATTTCACCGTCCCTGACGATGTAATCGACGTCTTTTTTTAATAACGATTCCACATGCAGCGCACAATTCAATGACGTTAACCAATGACTGTTATGGCTATCGTACAGATTGCCACATCCCAGCAGCAACTCCGCTTTTGCAGCACCTGCTTCATTCAAGTAAACGTTCCGCTGGAACTCGTCAAAATCGTAATGCTCTCCTGGCTGCAGCTGCCGGGCCACTTCTGCGAAAAGAACGCCATCACTTTTGGAAGCACTCGAATCGCCACTAATGACTAACGGCACCCGCGCTTCATCAAGAAGCAGCGAATCCGCTTCGTCAACGATGACGTAGTGGAAAGGACGGTGTACGGTATCAGCCTCATTTAATGCTATTGTGTCACGCAAATAATCGAACCCTGCTTCTTTAGCCGTAACATAGGTTATATCCTTGGCGTAAGCTTCCCGTTTCTCGAACAGGCTCATGTCCGATTGAACCGAGCTTACCGTTAACCCGAGGAAGCGATAGATCGGGCCCATCCACTCCGCATCTCGATTTGCCAAGTAGTCGTTAAAAGTAAGCACATGAACGCCTTTGCCTGTCAACGCGTTGAGATAAACAGGCATAACAGCAGAGAGTGTTTTTCCTTCACCGGTATGCTGCTCGATCAAAAATCTTTCGTGCAAAGCGATAGCAGCCATAATCTGGACATCATACGGCTGTAATCCGAGTGTTCTCTTCGCAGCCTCGCAGACTAAAGCATAAGCATCAACAAGTAGCTCATCCAAAGACGTGCCTAATCTTGCTTCTTCTTGCAGCCGAAGGGATTCCGCTTGCAGGCGCTGATCGTCCCAAGTTTCCAAATTCCGTTTCCTTATAAGCTCCACTCTGTCTCGATAATCTTTCAACAAACGCCGGGTATCGCGCTCTTTGAATTCACGTATCAACTTGACGACTACATTCATCGGATTCTGATTCCTCCTTAGTAGAAATAAGTAGTGAAAAGAAAAGACTCCATACGGAGTCTTTTCTGTCGATGATTAACGTGCCACTCAAACCATTTGTTATAAGAGACAACTACATTACTTCTCCGATGGGAGTGGTGTGAAGAGCAGATTGACCGGCAGGTTACTTCCTGGCGCGGCAGAGAAAAGAATCGTTACGCTCTCTCCAGTTAACCCGGTGCGGTAAAGAACGCTTTGTTCACTTGAATTGCTAACCGCAACGTTACCTTCGGCAATCGCAACCAACTGATTGTTCACCAGAGCTACTCCGGAGTACTTCCCTCCACGTGGGTTAAAGGAGATAAGTGTACGCGGAGCAACATTGGACAGCGTGATTTTGTACAGTACACCGAAATTACCTGCATTGGATGCGTCAGTGTAAGCCATAGGATCTGTTCCTACCAGATTGGGATCGCTTGAATTGTCACCAAGTGGCAGACGGGCAGGTTTGATTCCCACGTGCTCATCGTACTTTATAGTGCGAGTCGCATTCGGGTACGTACCCCGGTTGTGTACGCCGTCACGATCCAGCACAGGTAACAATGGCAGAGCCTCGAACGGATCTTTATTTTCTTCCACCAGGATAACGTTATAGTCTAAGGAATAATCACTATAAGCGTCCGAATAGAGAGAGATTACTTGTCCTTCTTTCATCGGCGTTTTATTAAGTTCAGTCAAAATCAATTTACTTTCCCCAGGTTGAAGGTACTCTTTCTTTTGATCCGCTCCGGTCTGAATCGACTTGAACCATTTATCAATAGACAATTTCCCAGCTACGGTAGCATACGGAGTAGGGCCGGCAAAGCCCATATTCTGTTGTTCAAATACGGCCGGATTTGGGTTGTTATTGGTTGCAATCACATACATTTTTACTCTTTTGCCTGTATTGTTCACGTGGTGAATCATGAAACGGGTCTGCCCCGAAGATGATTCTTTATATACAATGCCTTCCGTATTCACAGTTTCCGGACTGTTGCTGCGGATCAGCAAACTTGGCTCATCCATGTACGTATAAGGCACTTTCTCCATCGTAGTCACTTCGCCGCCGTTAAAGGTGAATTTCTGTCCTACCGGCGTGAAGAGTAAATTAAAATCGGTAAATGAATATAAGGTCTCATTGGTTATGGTGATGACTTTGGAGTACGTGTTCGTAGCGCCGTGATTGTCAGTAACCGTAAGAGTCACCGTTTTTGGCCCCGGTTCAAAGAACGCAAGTGAATTGTTCTCCCACGCCGCTTTAACAATATTATTTTCATCATCTGTACTTTGGTCTGTGTATGTTATTTTTTCGCCCATTTTATACTCTTCTTTATCCGTGGCGAACATGGCTACAGGAGGAAGATTAGGAGCCAAAACTTCAATCGTAGTTGAATAGGGATCGCTCCATTGACCATTGGAATCCTGTACTTGATATGAAATCGTATATGTACCTGCTTGATCAAATGAATCCTGGCGACCTGTCCAGCGTTCGTCAACGATATCCATTCCATTAGGTGAACTGGAAGAAGTCACGTAGTCCACTTGATCACCCGCAAAGATTTCCTTTTGGGAAATGGTGAAGCTTGCAACAGGTTTTGTATTCAGATTCAGCACAACCGTCTTCGCCGACTGATTCACTTTATAGGTAATATTCAGGGCTTGAGTAATGGAAGTTAACGGTACCATGAATGTACTTTTTTGCTGATATGCAGGGCCTTTCATCGTTCTGGTCTCTCCGTTTACCGTATAGTCCTTGCTGTTAGTCTTGAATCGGAGTTCATCCTCACCACTAATAATGATGGTTTCCTTGGTTTTGTTATCGTATTTGACGCCGTATCCCACACGGTCAACCAGCGCACGGATTGCAACATAGGATACACCGTTTTTTACAGCCATTGGCTGGCCAGCAAGATACGTTTTTCCATCCTGCTCCATTTTGTTGCTATTCATGTACAACGTCAGATTTCCACCTGCTACTGCAGGAGACGTCCCATCAACGGATGGTTGCTCTATCTGAGCAGGCGTAGCTGGCGTTTCAACCTTCTCAGGGGTTTCCTCTTGAACTACAGGTTTTGTATCCGTTTCGTTTGTAGGGGTCTCTCCCCCATCCAATGCAGGTTTCTCGCTATCTGTTTTGGGTGTTGCCTCAGTGCCGGTTGAAGTTTGAGTGTCCTTGGCTTCAGTGGGCGGAGTATTGGTAGATTTGTTGTTGCTCTCCGTCTTCACTTCACGCTCTGCAATCGGCTGCTCTTGCTGTAACACCTCAACTGATTCTACATTGGCCGTGTTTACTGACGCGGTGTCACCTTGCGGTGCTGATTGCGCATTCACAGAACCGACTGCAAATGCTTGAAAAACGGCTAAAGCGGTAAAAATGGATAATTTCTTCTTCATATTCATGTGTTGTCTTTGGCTCCTTCTACTCTCTAGTAATTTATAACCCCTCAAAAAGTCATAATATTAGACGCTAGATTTAGGAAAAAGTTTCTAATTGAATTGTAAATTATGGATTTTTGTGCAACTATTTTTTCAATGTTTGGTTATAAGTTCTTTGAATAAGAAACACCTATTGAATAATAGTCTTGATTTTGCACAAGATAATCCATGTCGCATTTTATAAAGAGGTGGATCAATGACCCCAACCAATCAGGCTTTCTCTGAATTAAAAATGAATATTTCTTATGTGGAACAGTCCCTCTACTGTACTGACGATTTGAAACAACAACAGCTTCTACTACATGGTGTACAGAGTGTACTTCTCTACATCGATTCACTTGTAGATCAGGAGATCATTCAAACACATGTCTTAACAGCACTGAATGGCCAAGCTCATTCGGAAATCTACCCATCGTTCACCACTTTAGAAAGTCGAAAAGATACGGATCTGCAACGTGGAATAGACTCACTTATTCAAGGGAAATGTCTTTACATAATCGACGGGTACCGGGAGTTTTACATTCTTTCTACCGAGAAAATGTATGTCCGTAGCACAACCGAACCTGAAAACGAAGGTGTTATTCGCGGTCCGCACAATGGATTCGTAGAGCAGCTTTCCGTTAATTTGAATCTGATCCGTAGACAAATTATCAGTCCATCCTTAATCGTTCGATATTTTAACGTCGGCGAGAAGACACATACCAAAATTGCAGTTGTATATCTTCAGGACTTGGCCAATCCGGAGTTGGTGAACGAAGTAGAAGAGCGAATCACATCCATATCTTCAGATATGGTGCTGGCTCCAGGTTTTATTGAAGAGTTTATAGAGGATAACCCCTTCTCTCTGTTTCCCCAGCAGCTCAATACAGAAAGACCTGACCGGGTTATTGCCAACTTGATGGAAGGACGTGTCGCCATACTTGCCGAAGGGAGTCCTTCAGCTCTTATCGCTCCAGTTACGTTTTTTGCTTTTTATCAAAGTCCGGATGATTATCATGGTCGCTGGATCGTCAGTTCCTTTTTACGTTTAATTCGCATGATGAGTTTTGTCATTGCTTTTACATTACCTGCTGTTTATATTGCTACCATCTCCTTTCACTCCGCTATTTTACCGATCGAGCTGGCACACACAATCAAGAAATCATTGCAGAACATCCCCTTTCCTGCACTTGTAGAGGCAATGTTGCTTGAATTGATCTTTGAAGTATTAAGAGAAGCCGGGGTCCGACTTCCCAGCCGCGTGGGCCAGACTATCGGCATCGTTGGCGGTTTGGTTATCGGAGATGCTATCGTTCGTGCGGGGCTTGTATCCTACACAATGATTATTGTGGTTTCACTAACCGCTATCTCGTCATTTTTGGTGCCTTCTCATGAGATGAGTTCGGCAGTACGTATCCTCCGGTTTCCAATGATGATTGGAGCGGCACTTTTTGGATATATCGGCATCGCTTTTGGTCTGGTGATTCTAACCATTCACCTCAGTAAGATGGAAAACTTCGGATCGCCTTATTTTGCTCCAGTGGCCCCTTTCCGATTAGCTGACATGAAGGATGTATGGATTCGATTTCCCATTTGGGCGCTTCGCGGGCGTCCTCATGATGCCCGCCCGCAGCGGCTGAATCAGCAGAAGTTCTATAGGAGTGGGAAAAAACGTGAATAAGGAAACAACAATCACTCAGGGACAATTATTCTTGCTCATTCTGAAATTTGAGATCGGTGTAGATATTTTGTCCCTCCCTTACCGCATACACCTTCTCTCTAAGGGCGGCGGGTGGATCTCTGTTTTCCTTGGAGGGTTTCTGATTCAACTTGTCATACTGTTGTGCTGGCTTTTGATGCGAAGATTCCCGAGTTCGTCCATTTACCACATTTTAACGCTGATCACGGGTAAATGGATTGGCAAGTTGCTGATCATTGCCTATGTTGGATATTTCCTGTTAATGGGCACTTCTGTTCTGGTGAACGCTTACGGTGTGATTAACCGCTGGATGCTGCAGGATACGCCTCGATGGGCTATATTAGCCCTCTTCCTGTTCAGCAGTATCTATTTGGTTCGGCAAAAATTAAGAATCATTGCGCGAGTACTAGTGCTCATCTCCTTTTTGGTCTTGCCCATGATGGTATTGATCAGTTATGGACTCAAGGAAGTCAATCTGTTATATCTTTTGCCTTTAACCGAAGCAGGATGGCCCAATATCATTAGTGGATCAACCGAAACATTAATGGCTATGTTTGGATTCGAGTTTTTTCTCGTTGTGTTTCCTATGGTTGAAGGTAGCAGCGGTGGCAAACTTAAGTCTGTTGCTTCAGCAAGTGCTGTTGTAGTGTTGTTGTATGCGTTCACCGTGTTCATCTGTTCAACGGCTTTTAGCCCCCAGCAACTTGACTTAATGCCTGAACCGGTCATTTATCTGCTTCGTTCTATCCCACTTGGGACAATGGATCGGGCCGATTTCCTGTTCCTCCCCATCTGGTTAATATCCATTTTTGGGGCCATATGTGGCTATTACTATACGGCATCCTATGGGATAAGTTATCTCTTCAAACAAAAACACCATAAAAAAGCCGTACCGTATGTCGTTCTTGCTTCTTGCATAATTGCCTATCTGCCACAACAGAAGGAAAAACTGGAGTTGATTAGTACGATTGCCAACAGATCGGCATACTTTTTTCTCATGATCCTGCCTCTGCTCCTGTTGGTTCTATCTTATATAATGAAACGAAAAGAGAAGATGATATGAGTAAACGGGGGAAAATCCTCATCCTGCTGACCCTGCTCATGGTGATGACGGGATGTTGGGATCAGGATAGTTTAAAGGATGCCAGACTGGCTAGTGCTTCGGCGTTTGACATCACCTCAGAGGGTGAAATTAAACAGACGCTTGAAATTGTCGATGATTCTGAGAGTCAACAAGGGAGCAGCGGTAATGAAGTCCACTCAGGCACCGGGAGATCTGTCCGTCAAAGTACAGATAGAATTCGCGCTAAAGTGACTGGTGATATCCGGTTTTTCAAATATGGGATGATCTTATACGGCAACAAACTCGCACAAAATGATATCTACCCATACCTGGACGTCTTATATCGGGAACCCGATTACCCAACCTCACATGTGAAAATTGCGATTGTGGATGGCGATGCCGGAGATTTGTTACACCAAAAAAGAGTTGGCAGCATATTGATTGGTGAGTTTATCACGAAAAAAATTAAGAGTCTGGAGGAATTATGTATTTTTCCTGAGATGACGTTAGAGACCCTTCTCCCTCCCATGCTGGATCCGGGACAGGATTTTACGCTGCCTTATCTATATAAGGATGGAGAGGAAATTGATGCTCGGGGAATTGCCCTGTTTCATGGGCAAAGGTTCAGTGGCAGTCTTAATACCGAACAGGCTCCCCTATACATTATTATGAGTGGGAAATGGAATAAAACGGCGCGTTTTGTCAAAAAGGTCCACCCAGGGCCTTCCAACAACCCGCGGAACTATGTCACTTATGAAGCAAATATCGCACAAATTAAGCGCAAACTTGCGGTAAAGGTGGCAAATGATAGCCAAATTGATGTGAATCTCCGTATCGAACTTCCAGTAACGATCGTTGAGTATGCAATGAATCATCTTCAGGAAAAAGACACCATTGAACGTCTGAACCGCCAGTTATCCGATGACATGACTCAGGACGCAGAACAAATTATCAAGACACTTCAGCAAAGTGGTTGTGATTCCTTCGGTATTGGCAGACATGTAATTGCCCATTACCCGGACTTATGGAAAAGCCTAGACTGGAATAAAGAATATGCGCAAGTTCGTTTTCACCCGGAAGTAAAGGTTACAATAGTCGGCAGTGGCGTTTTAAATTAGCAACTTGATATCATGTAATTGGGAAAGCTCTCTTCCATTTGGAAGAGAGCTTTCTCCTTCATATTCAATTCAAAAGTCTTCAGATCTCCACTTCTTATCCATTCCTTACAACAGGAATCCACATTTCACCATATAGCAGACCGTTTCTCTCTCCCATTTCAACCGTAGTGTTTGGGCCACCAACATAGGCATAATCCTTTTCCGTCGGTAGAGCTTGACCAAAGGCAATGCCAGTAAGCATATTATTGAGCGCATCAGCCGTTTCAGCTTCGCCCTTCACAACCAGGTATGCTCCCTTAGGAAATTGGATTACTCTCGTTGCTTCTGGCAGAGATTGTTCTGTCATGACCCCAGCATAATGCATCATCTTGTTATTCACTGCTTCGTTCACAGCAAAAATGTAGTCATTCGTAGCTAGAGACTTTAATGTGTCCAGACTTCCATCCTCTTTCACAGCGGACCAAAAATCCGCCTTCTCTTTGCTGATCCCAGCATAGTCTGTGTAGTCGCTTTTTAGCTCTGTTCCAATACCCAAAACGATAAAGCTGTCTTTTTCTTCGAAATGATAATTACTCATGGTTTACACCGTCCTCTTTAAATTTTCAGTTGATTTGTGTTTTCACTTGATAGGTTTATAATAACCTTAAATCATGTCAGAATATGATACTGTTTAGGGGGCCCAATGAAAAAAGTTGAACGCATAAATACCATCACGCGGTATATCAATAACCGTGCCCACTTTACCATCTCTGAAATCATGCGAGAATTTAATATTTCTCGTTCAACAGCCATTCGAGATATCAGAGAAATTGAAGCCATGGGAATGCCACTTGTCGCTGAAGTTGGGCGTGACGGGGGTTATTTTGTCATGAACAACTCCCTCCTGCCCACGGTCCGGTTTACCGATAATGAAATCAAAGCGTTATTCATTGCCTTTATGGCGACAAGAAATCAACAGCTTCCTTATCTGAAGAGTCGTCATTCTTTGGCTGAAAAATTATTGGGCCTTATCTCAGAAAATCAGCAAGATGACCTTGTGCATTTGAATCAAATATTGCTTTTTGAAGGGACCAATCCCCATAATCCAGACTTGCTTGATCTATCAGACCTGCCTCACCCTACCTTGGAAAAACTTATCCAAATTCTTCTTATAGAACGTTATCTGTTAGTTACTGTCCAAGAAGAGAAGAAAACAAAGTCCTATCCCATTGTTCTCTTGCACCTTCATCATCAAAAAGGACATTGGATCATTGAAGGTTTTGACTTGGAGGAAGAAAAAAGACGGATCGTATCCGTTGATAACCTCATCCATGTTGAAGCATACCCGGCGAAAAAAAGACGGAGTACAAAAAAGATTGTAGAACAACTCAAACGAAATACACAGGAAGAAGTTATCAACCTTGTCCTGGAACTTGGTCCAAAGGCGATTGCGCAATTCAAAAAATACCATCCTTTAAAGTTTTCAATAGCCTATACGAATCCATACCAAACTACAGCCCTCCTAAAGGCATTTATGAATGTTCATAACTCGGAAGAGTTAACCGAAATCACCAATTGGTTGCTCTTTCTAGGTGAAGACATCAAGGTTAAGGAAATTCCGGAAGAAGTCCTGGATGCTGTACAAGAGAGATTAAGCCTATACCAAATGAAGCAGTGAGCAGCTCCTCCTCCCTAGTCTCTCCATTTTCTAACAATGCCTTACCGGAATTCAGGCTGAGCGTTCAGTTAGAAAAACCAAAAAAGCCGCTATTGCAGCGACTTGTGATGGAATCATATTCATAGTCATTCATGTCTTACACCAATGCTTGGCGAGCTGTTCCTTCTATACTAAAAGTCAGCATTAGACTGGGCATGATTAGGTATATGCTGCGAGATTTTTTTGACGAGTAGAAAATAAGTAACAATGGCAATGATACTGGTCATTAATAAAGTGAGTCCTAACGGGACGGCAGTGTCCTCACCTGCGATGCCGACCAAAGGAGCAACCAGTGCACCCAGAAGAAAAGGAACAACGCCGAGCAGTGCTGCTGCACTTCCGGCCATCTTAGCTTGACTCTCCATGGCCAGCGGGAATGCAGCTGTAGACGTAATGCCGATCGAGCAAACGAAGAAGAACAATGGAATCACCAACGCGAAAAGTGGACCATGAACCAGAGTTACGACCAAAGCAGCCACACTTGCTATTATAGCAAGCCATAGACCAGATAATAGTAGCGTCTGCTCAGGGATACGTTTGGCCAATCGACCTACGATTTGAGATCCGATGATCAAGCTGATGCCGTTCGAAGCAAACAGTATAGCAAATACTGTGGGTGTGACTCCATATATATTTTGGTAAATAAATGGTGTTCCCGCCACATAAGCAAAAACCCCTGCCGTCATGATTCCCTGTGCCAGCATGTAACCAACAAACTTTCGGTCACGCAGAAGCATTCTGTAATTACCCAATTGCTGTTTGAAGTCAGGAACCATACGTCTTTCGACGGGGTGTGTTTCTTTTAAGCTCCACTTTGTCATGATTAATAAGAAAATACCCAAGAATGAAAGGCAGATAAATACGCCAATCCAGGTTGTGAATGAAAGAACCCCACTTCCCGCAATCGGTGCTGCCAAAGGCCCCAAATTCCCTACGAGCAACAGCAAAGAGAAAAATTTAGTGAGTTCATGTCCACTGTATAGATCTCTAGCTATCGCACGGGAAATGACAATTCCAGCTGATGCCGCAAATCCTTGCGTGAACCGAAACAAAATCAATAGTCCGATATTCGGAGCAAAAGCACATGCCAAGGAACAAATAATATAGGCTGCCATACAGATCAACAATGGTCTTCGTCTACCGTACGCGTCACTCAAAGGACCCATAACGAGTTGTCCTACACCGAGTCCTAATAAACAAGCAGTAAGGCTAAATTGTACAAGTGATGCCGTTGTATTCATATTTTGTGCAATCTCCGGAAAAGCCGGTAAATACATATCAATCGTAAATGGACCTAATGTAGAAAATAAACCTAGTAGTATTGCCAGTCCAAAAACATTCCAATTTGTGCTCTTCGCCATAATAAATAAAATCTCCAATTCCTTATATAATTTGCAAGCCTAATCGAGTATAAGACATAGAGTTAACTGTAGGTCAAGTCTTGAGACTATTAAAACCAAAAAAAGCCGCTTATTAAGCGACTTTGAATGGAAAACCATCTAAATTGTGTAACTTCCCCGGCCTGAACCCATATGACTCATAATTATTTCAGCAGCTCGCTTGTAACCGCCTGCCTGCCTTAAAGATTCACCAATCAGGTAAGCCTGCCGTCTATAAAGTGAATTGTGTAGTACTTCTGTTAATGCCTCTCTCAAATGAGTTGCACTGAGATTATGTTTATTTAAAGTAATACCCGCGCCCAGCTCCTGTACCCGATTGGCAACAAGAGGCTGATCCGATGTTAATGGAATCATCACCATCGGAACGTTGTAATATAACGCCTCACTTGTACTGTTCATTCCAGCATGTGTAATAAACACATCGGTATGCTGCAGCATGTCCAACTGAGCAATGTATGGCTTGACGATAAAATTAGGAGGTATTTGATCAGCCAGCGGCTCCATATCCGTGTATTTTCCTGAAGATAAAACAACATTCACGGGTAGATCCCCTAATGCTTCAAAGCAAAGCTGATAGAAATCCAAGTCTTTATTTAAAATCGTACCCATAGCAATGTACACGGTTTGCGGGTACCGTTCACGAAGCAACTCAAACGAGAAGCCCGGTGCATCTTGCCGTGTTATGATCGAAGGACCCGTGAAAATAAAACGATCATCCAGCTTGTCGGCCTGTGGCTGAAAATAACGGCTGGTGTACACGAGTTTTAACTGACCTGCATGTGCCGGAATCTCTTCCATGGCTGGAATACTCACTTGAAACTCTTCGGCTAACTCCGTTGTGATCTTCATCGTAGCCTCATATAACTCCTTCGTCTCCGTCTCATTCAGAACTGAGCTAGACCCCAGAGGCTCCACAAAAGCAAAGGACGCAATCGAGCACACCGCAGGAATTCCCAGTTTTTCTGCAAGAATAGTCCCTCCCCATCCCACCAGGGAATCAAAGATCATATAATCGAACTTTTGATCCTCGATCACCTGCAGTACATCGGGGACGATCCTCCGGATAATACTTACCATCATATAAATGAACTGATAAGGATGCTTGTATTCCTGGGGTTTCAACACCGGATCATGAGAGAAGGCATCTTGTGGAAATGGATAGGTAATGATCTGGGCACCGCTTTGTTCAATGCGGGAACGGTACTCCTCCGTGCACACATAGATGACTTCTTCACCATTGTCTATCAACTGAGTAACTAATCCTAACGACGGATTCACATGTCCTTCAGCAGGAGTAATGACTACTAATACACGTGCCATCTTACCCACCTCCCAATGCAATTAGTCCCCCCGTTCTTCGTGATGTATTTAACGACGCGGTCGTCATCCGTTACATGGAGATGTTATCCTTCACTGGGCTGATTGGATGATGTTCTTGATGAACGAGTTTGGTAATTCGTAGTGATGCTAAGAAACTTAACAAGACCCATAATAATTGTAGTGTTAACACGATCAAAACACCTGTCGATATGCCCCACTGTAACGTTTCGGACAAGGCAATCAGGGCGCCACCAACTCCAATGCTTACGCCCATATAGAAGGAATCCACAAATTGCAGATTCGCGGACATTTCGCCCTCTTTCCTGGGCAAGGCATGTTGTAAAGCAATGGCTGCCGTTGTAGGGTTGGCCAATCCAACACCGAACCCTGTAATCATTTGTGAGAGAAGGATGAGTATAATCCCGCCGTCCGTCAAAATAAGAGCCAGGATCACAAGTGCAGTTCCAACGATCATAATCCCAATGCCCGTCATGACTCTGCCCTTTCGGGCACGACCTTGATCTCGTGCATCCAGCTTGGCTTGTAACCACGCTGCGGCGGACCAGCTCAGAGAACCTGCTGCTACAATGAGACCAGCAAGGTCAGCTGATAGTCCCTTCACTTCGGTTAGTGCCAAGATCACAAAACTTTCCGTTGTAAAATAACAAGCAACATATAGCCCTCTCGAAACCAAAGTAGCAGGCAATCCTTTTTGTACCGAGAAAGTGCCCACAGGCAGCAATTTACGCATTGGTGTGATCATGACGACTAATCCAGCCAAAGTGAGTACTGTGCCTTTCCAATCGGTAATCATACCAAGGCCTGTGAGTAACAGCCCCGTTCCAACGGCAAGCAGAATCGCATACATAATCTTTGAGTCGGTTGCTCGCGCTGGACCTGACAGATCTTGCTGAAGCTGCAAATGACGGAAAGAACGGAATGTGAGACTGAGCGCTATTCCAATCAAGGGTAAAACGATCCAGAAAACATATCGCCACGAGATGTAGGAAGCTATAAGGCCTGCTGCATAAGGTCCGATTAAGGTAGGCAGGACAAATGCCATGGAGAATGCGGCCAGGATTTGAGTACGAAGTGTATCTGGATAATGTAACGTCACACAGGTATAAATGCATGTGATCAGGGCCCCCGCTCCAAAACCTTGAAGGGCTCTTCCAGCAATAAGCATGTGCATATCGAAAGAGATCGCGGAGACCACAGTTCCGAACACAAAAACACTAAAAGATATCAGCATGGATGTAAAAACGCCGCGCTTGTCAATCTGCTGACCCATAACCAAGGTTCCAATAAGCTGAGATAACAAAAATGCGCTGAAGATCCAACCATATAAATGAATGCCCTCTAAACTTTGTGCCATTTTCGCGGCAATCGTTGTGATAGCCAGTCCTTCGAAAGCTACGGTTGACAGAACCAGCATAATACCAATTGTAGTCGCCCTGTACTGAGCATCAAAAATCCCAATCTGATTGTTATTTGTCTTCTACACCTCCATAATTAGATGGATATTATGGTAAAATAAACCTTTTAACTTCCTGAATATACATGAAGTGTTATACTTTGTAAAGTTAAATGTTTAAAAAGTAGAATGATGGTCTAGAATAGAATCAACATTTTTTCACTTCGCCACGATAATTGGCCATTCTGAAACTGGCCCCGCATCCACACGAAACTTTGGCATTTGGATTATTCATGGTGAATCCACCTAACATTCCGCTCTCTTCATAGTCAATCTCAAGACCATCAATATATGGAATACTGTTTGCGTGAACCAATATCTTAAATTGCTTTTTATTTAACACAATGTCTTCTTGTGCCTGCTGTTCATCCACGATAAGGGTATAAGATAAACCACTGCATCCCCCTTCATCAACGCCTACTCTAAGGAAGGCATTTTGGATATCCGCACTTGATAGGATCTCAACGATTTTGTCCGATGCTGTATCACTGACCTCAATGATCATCTTTATTCCTCCCGGTGGTATCATTTTGAAATTTGGTATCCCAGTCCATTAGACAGGGTATGAATGCTGCAAGAGCAGCTCCTTTTGGCGTAAGTTCATAAATAATTTGTGTAGGACGTGTCCGTATTGTTCTTTTGACCAAATGATCATGTTGAAGACCCTTTAAACGTCTGGAGAGGATCATTTCGGAAATGGAAGGAATGTTATCGAATATTTCACCGAATCTCTTCGGGCCTTGAGACAGAGCACATAAAATATGGATCGTCCATTTCGTTCCGATGATGCGATAAGCTGTAAATAGTTTATTCGGATCTTCAGTGAGCAATGGTCTGTACACCCACTTTCTTATTCATCCGCGTGGTGAGATCCGAGTGCTGGCAATGATACTCGTGACGATCAACAAGAGATGGAAACCCATGGCTACAATTAAGCCGGATTGAAGTGACATACCGCCAGCCTGACACACGACAAGAATGGAACCACCAATGCCGATCACTACACCAGGTGTAAAAGAATCTGCAAATTGCAGATTTGCCGAGGTTTGGCCCACCCCTTCTTCCCCCGTTTGGGAAAATGCGACAACACCACTAATCGGATGCGCCAATCCAATACCAACTCCTGCAATGATCTGACCAAGAACTGCAATGGTAACGGTCACAACAGGTACCCAAAATACGATGGCAATCCCTATGGCAAGTAACAATACGCCAAGAATAATTCTCATATGACGTCCACTGCCCTGATCTGCCGCATCCCACCGTCCTTGCAGATACGCAATGATACACCAACTTAATGCAGCACTCGCCACAATTAATCCGGCCTGAGAAGGTGTAATTCCTTTCACATCGATTAGAGCCAATACCAGGAAATTCTGTGTACTAGTATAGGCAGCGAAGAACAATCCACGTGTTGCCAAAATAGCTGGCATTCCTCTGCGCAACGTAAGTGTTCCCTTCGGTAGCAATTTACGGAGAGGAAATATCATCAATACGAAGCCAATTATGACTAAAACAAATCCCATAATGCTCGGAAGCCTACTTAGACCAACCAGGAAAACCCCTGTACCCAACGTTAAGAGTAAAGCCATCCAAGTGGATGAAGATCCGCTATCCCCTCCCGTCTTCTGCACTTTCAATTTCCTAAAGGCAGGTAAACTAAGCAATGCTGAAACCACCAGCACAGGTAAGATCCCCCAGAAAACAAAGCGCCAGGACCACTGATCTGCGATAACTCCTGCTACATATGGACCGAGCATGGACGGAAGAACATAGGCAGTACCAAATGCTCCAAGAATTTTGGCACGTAACTCATCCGGGTAACTTAACGATATAGCTGTATACACACAAGTCATCATAGCTCCGGCACCCAAACCCTGTAGAGCCCGTGATCCTATCATGGTATACATGTCGCCTGCGGTTGCGGCAGCGATCAGCCCTACGATAAACAACAGAAGTGCAAAAGTGAACGGTGCTGCAGGTCCTCTTTTATCAATGATTCGACCGACGACCAAAGTTCCGATAATCTGCGCAAGCAGATATGTACTGAATATCCATCCGAACAGGCTAAGGCCGTTCAAGTCTCCAGCAATTGAAGGAGCAATGGTGGTGACGGATAAACCTTCGAATCCAACGGCCATCACTGACAAAATAATCCCTATGGTTAGTGCAAAATAACGCGGGCTGAAAATACTTTGATGATTAGACGACATGAAATGTGACCTCCAAGAAAATTGGTATGTATACATCGTATCCGGATACTTAGTAAACATTTTTGTTTATAATGTCTAAGCTACAGTTCGGCTTTGACTTTGTCAACATGTTTGTTTAAAATGTAGTTAGTCATGTAGATTCAGTTGTTTCAAAAGGAGGTGCACCATGAGCGGAAATCAAACCAAAAAGGATGCCTCGACCAGTACCCGGAGAGCAATTATTAATCTGTTAAAAGAGCGCGGGGGAATGGATGTCGTGGCACTCTCCACTCAGTTTTCGTTATCTGGAATGGCTATTCGGCAACATCTGAATGCGCTAAAAGAAGAAGGATTGGTTACCACTGTGGAAGAGGCCCGTCCCATGGGTCGCCCCACCAAGCTATGGATATTAACTCCCGCGGCTAATCGTTTTTTCCCAAGTGGATATTCCGATTTATCCGTCAGTCTCATCAATTCGATGAAAGAGGCTTTTGGTACTGAAGGGCTGGACAAGCTGCTGGATGTTCGAAATAAAAATATGCAAGAACAATATCTTCAGCATCTTGGTGATTCATCAGGTGTCAGAGAGAGATTGGAGAAATTGGCCGAAATTCGTACAAATGAAGGTTATATGGCCGAGGTTAAGGAGCAGGATGATGGCAGTCTTCTATTTATTGAGAAGCATTGTCCGATCTGTGAAGCGGCCGCGGTATGTACCGGGTTATGCAAGAATGAGCTACATTTATTCAAAACGGTTCTAGGCGATAATGTTCATATTGAACGGGGAGAATACATTTTAGCCGGAGGAAGAAACTGCGTATACACCGTTAGGCATAATAAGCCATGACCAAAAGAGCAACCTCATTGGAGATTGCTCTTTTGGTTTGGATTTGAACAAGATTAGAACGATTCTACTGTTTCCGGATTCAGCGTTTGAGAAATTTACAGGTGCCAAAACCGCAGATACTTCCCATAGCGCAGAAGTGATATTTTCCATTGGTGCTGACAGTAGAGAAGAAGTTGATGCCTTTATTCATAAAGTCGAGTTCGCTGAAGCTTCCGATAAAATCATTTTCCTGATCCTCCAACAACAAATAACGATAACAACAATCTGTCTATAATAATGGCTAGTTTTGTTATCATTATTTGTTATTTTACATATTCATTCACCACCCGGTAATCCTCGTTACTTTCTCCGTTTCTTCACACGTCTACTTCTCATGTTCCTTTATCACTTGTTCGATCCCGAGCAAAATAAGCTTCAAGCCGAACTCAAACGCTCCGTCGGTTCCCATCACCTCAAACAGACCGTTCTTATACATCCTGCTGAATAGTCCAGCTTCCTTCTCACTCATAGAGTCCAGAAGGCTGATCATCTCTTCACCCTGAAGTGCTTCCTGGTCCTTAAGAACAGCAGATATATTGCGCTGATGCTGATAATCGTCCAGTACGAAATAGAATACATAGTTGACCAGTGTAAGAACGGCCTGTAATTTCTGCTCTTGCTTTAGTGGCGTTGATTCCATACAGAGCAACATGCGGTTGGTAAATCGAATCATGTCCGGTTCGTGGGGCAGCGTCATCATCATGAGTTGTGTGGAACACGGGTATCGGCTGAGCACACTCCGTATCGTCACCGCAAGCCCCTCCATCTGCTCCTTCCAGTCCCCTTCAGTATGAAACTCGTCCAGAATAATTTTCGATATCTGGTTGGCCAGACGCTGGTAGAGCGTCTGCTTGCTCTTAAAGTACCAGTATAGAGATGGAGCCTGAATCCCCAGCTTGTCTGCCAAGCGTCTCATGCTGAATTTCTCGATGCCCTCTTCCCCCAGAAGCTCCCACGAAATTTCCAAAATCTTATCTTCCGAAATCTGAGGCTGTTGTTTTTTCATCGGTATCCGCCCTTTTATCTAACAGTGTAAGTTTATGCTTTACAGGTTCATAAGTTCATGATAACATCTAACACTGTAAGGTTCAATCTAACGGTGTTAGATTAGATCAATATTAACGAAGAAAGTAGTGACCCACATGGATGCAGAAAACCTCCATTACTTTGAAAAAGCACCAATCGCCAAAGCCGTAGCTCATTTTGCTGTCCCAATGATGCTAGGCACGTCAATGAGTGTTATTTACTCCATCTTGAATGCCTATTTCCTTGGCACACTGGGTAATACGGCAATGTTAACCGCACTCGCATTAACTTTACCTTTATTCGCGGTTATCATGGCCCTTGGTAATTTAATTGGTATAGGCAGCGGTACATTCATCTCCCGTTTGCTGGGAGAGAAAAAAGTAGATGATCTGAAGCATGTATCTTCATTTGCCTTTTACAGTAGTTTAGTTCTCGGAATTATTGTGATGGCCGTTGGGCTCCCGCTGATTGAACCAATCGTTCATGGGCTGGGGGCAACGCCAGAGTCCTTCGGATTTACGAAAGAGTATGTCACGATTATGCTTATGGGTTCACCCTTCGTCATCTTATTCTTCACCCTGGAGAATATCGTGCGCTCAGAAGGTTCAGCAATGACTTCTATGACCGGTATGATTCTCAGTGTTGTTATAAATATTATCCTCGATGCACTATTCATTTTTGTCTTCCATTGGGGCGTGATCGGCGTTGCATCTGCTACCGTCATCTCCAACTTGGTTGCGAGTGCATTTTACGCTTACCATATGAGTTATAAGAGTCAATTCTTAACCGTCTCCCTAAAATGGTTCAAGGTGACCAAGGACATCCTGAGCAATGTGTTCAAAATCGGTGTTCCCGTCTTTGTTATGAGTGTCTTCTTGGGTGCAATGTCCCTTATTCTTAACCTTTTTCTTGTCGAATATGGGGATCAGGCCGTTGCGGGGTATGGAATCTCATCACGTTTATTGCAATTTCCTGAGTTTATTCTGATGGGCTTGTGCGAGGGAGTTGTGCCATTGATTGCCTTTTCATTCACAGCGAACAAATTACGCATGAAACAAACCATTGGATTCACGATCAAATCTATTTTGGCATTAGCCATCCTGTTTGGGGTTGTCGTCTATCTGATTTCCGATCACTTAATTGGTTTATTTACGACTGACCCGCAATTAATTGAAATGGGTAGCTACATTCTTCATGTGACCTTCTTATCCTTGTTTATTACAGGAATGACTTCTTTGTTTATGGGGATCTTCCAAGCAACAGCCCAAGGAACCGCGGCGTTTGTTATGTCCATCATTCAAGGGATTACACTAATTCCTGTCTTGTATATCGCTAATCAAATGAACGGCTTTCATGGAGTGATCTGGTCACTCGTTATTGCGGATGCGGTGGCGTTCCTAGTTGGGGCCATCATGTTATATGCTTTGCGGACCAAATTGCAGCCGGATCTGGAACATTTGGCACAGTAGTTAACATATAACACGCAAAAAGGCAGGATAAGGGCGCACCCTGACCCTGCTCTTTCATTTCGAAATGACAAATATCTATCTGGTGATACGAAGAGATCGTAAACCGTCTTTTATAAGGAAGAAGTGGTCAACATATGTTCTATCTCATCCATATACCCATCCACTGTAATACTTCTCGGAGCAAACAGAAACCGTAGTGTTTGTTTCCATTCCGAGCCTGCAATAGAGGTTGGTAACATCGAATGTTCTGTATTAGAGAAGATTTTCACATGAAGCAAGGAAGATGGTTGAATTCCTTTACGGTATGCTTGCTCTGTATCAACAATGTCCACATTCACATCATCTTCTCCAAGCAGAAGTAGTACAGGGGTTTTGAAATGATGCAAATCCGCCGTGGCATCTGAAGCAAAATTTTTCTTTATGAAGTTCCAGCGTTCTTTGGAAATCAGATCATCCTCTCGAGCAATCTTGGTGTACTCTTCATATGTGCCATGTTTTTTTAAAATCTCTTTAATCTGGTTTTCATAATCGACCTGATTTTGGATCTCCTCGGGGGAATGACCATCCTTCGCCATTTGGCTGCGTGTGTTGTATTCCCCCTGTTCCAACCAGTTTATCGCTGGTGATACCAAGATACTGAAGGCGAGATGTTCTTTGCCCGCAAGCTTAGGAATCACCCAACCTGCTTGGCTGGCACCCCATACGCCTATTTTGGAATCATCAATGATGGATTGTTCTTTCGCCCATGCAATAGCTTGCTGTGCCTCCACAACACGATCATCCATGCTTTGATCTAGCCAGTTTCCCTCTGATCCCCCGATTCCTCGTTTATCTAGCGACAAGGATGCATACCCGATCGATGCCAGTCGCTCCCACAACGGTTTGTATCCCTCACCATGAGTAGAGTCTATCGGACCGTCACCGTGAATAAACAGCACTAGACCCAGCTTGCCTGAATGGTTTCTCGGTACAGTCAGCGTGCCTGTTAACTTGCCCTGGGGTGATTGAATTTCAACGGTTTGTTCCACCATGTCAAATTCACTTTGAGCGATTATATACATTGCTGTACCAACCAACAATAAGATTGCCACAATAACTGAGATGTATATTTTTTTTCGTTTAAACATAAGAATCTCCTTTGTAAATCATGTAATGCCATTGCTTTTCGCCTAATAGTAGGCCGGTCAGAAAACTGTTTGTACTATACTGCTTGCGAAATTGATAGCGTTCATATAACTTTATCGCTTGATGATTCTGACTTGCCACATGCAAGCTAAGAAATGACATTGATTTGGATTGCAACATATATTTCTGTGCCCATTGAAGCAACTGCGTACCAATTCCCTTGCCTTGGTGCTGTGGATGTACAACCAGATCTTCCACATAACATTCGCCTAATGTAGGAGTATGCTTCAGCAGATGTAAACCAGTTATTAACTGAAGCAGTTTCCACATGCCAACCCTATTGCACTGGTCCCACCAATGAGGGTTGGTACGAACGCTTGTTATTGCTGCTCTGTTATCTGTTTCCTTCCATTTCAAGCACATGGTGCCAACAATCTCCTCATTTTCACGGGCAATGACTCGAAGACTACTTAGTTCCATGGGGGGATGATTGAGCAACTGTTCAAATACGTAAGCCAGATCAGTTATGGACAATGATGTGATCTTTTGAAATTTGTGTCCAAAACCATAAGCCATGAGTTCAGCAACAGCTTGATGAAACTGGGGACAAACGGGTTCTATCTGAATGGAAGTTGTCACTGTGTGCCTCCCCTAATCAATCATTTGTAACAATAGCTCGTAATGAAGCTTTTCTGGTGTGAATAAAGATAAATAAGATTTCTCTACCATTATAAGTGGACCGTGATAGGGATAGCCCTGATCTTCTGCGTAAGCATAAAATTCGTTGATATGTTCTTTGAGTTCAGCTTCAATTTGTACATATACATGACGAGAAAGGTATTTTCCTCTAGGCAAAACTAAATCGTTTGCTCCCTCCTTTTGTGTATAAATTCCTACGGTGTCCGTCTCGTCGTACGCATAATGGATGTCGGCTTCAAATAAATTGGGAATGTTCCCCTTATGTTGGGTCAGTTGCCTTGCTTGCAAGTACCCTTGCGCTTCCATATGGAACCACAGTGATAAGTGAATCTCCTCACGAGTAACAATATAATAAGTAACTTGATCCTCTGGCGGAATATGCTCTTTCTCATGCAACAACTTGCTGATAAGTTGTTTTGTTTGCTGAAGCTGATTGATAGCTGCTTCCGTGTCTACCAACGCTTGATGAAATAATGATGTGATTTGATCACATGTCAGATTACTCAAACATTCCTTGATCATTTGAACAGACAGTCCCATTTTGCGAAGCAACAAAATATGAGATAAACGATAAATTTCATCAACCCCATACATCCTGTATTGGTTTTCTGCTATAAAAGCGGGGTTTAACACCCCTTTTTCTTCGAAGTATCGAATTTGATGTACAGAGACTTTCATCAGCTTTGCCAGCTCGCTAATCGTAATTTCATCACTCAACCAAATTCACCACCTTTGCTGTTTTTCATATTACAAGCATAAACCTTAGGTCTGACCTAAGGTCAAGTTTTTATTTTAACCTCTCCTGATAACAAAAAAACCACGGCACCCATTTTGGCACCGCAGTTCAATGATCACTTATACTATTGAATTTCTTTCATGTAAGATTTGAATTCCTCGGCGATTTCTTTGTATTTCGTATGATGCAGGTAATGCGAACCTTCCATTGGGATCATTTTGCCCTGTGCCGATTGTTTCACTTGTTCTTCATGTAGTGGAATCCACTGTGGATTGTGCTCGTTATTGGATTGTACGAAGAGAAGCATCGGCAGATCACGAGGGTAAGTGAGATTTTCTCCATTTTTGAAATTGGAACCCAGGTGTTTAAGCTCATCTACTAATGTAGGATTCGTCGAGACTTGATTCGAAATCAACTTCATCTGTTCTTTGGTATGTTCATCATAGGCAAGTGATGCATATGAATCACCGCTTACTTTATTGAGTACTCTCATTAAGCCTGATTTTTGAAGGAATTTCATTAAGTTCAAAGGTAATTTAACATCCATGCCAGGTTGATTCGGAACACTGCTATCGATCCCGACAAAAGCAGAGACTTCATCCGGATACGTGTTCACATAAGTCGCCGCGTACAGTCCCGTGATGGAATGCCCCATCAGAATATAACGATCTATACCGAGCTGCTGTACAGCTTCATGAATTTCACTGACAATATTCTCGGTGGTTCTCTCCGTTTCGGTTTGGTCACTTAACCCATAACCGAAAGGTTCAATTGCCACAACTTTGTAATCAGAGGTTAATTCATCGATTAATAATTTGAAATCAAGTACTGGCGACGTTGTTCCTTGTCCAGGTAGTAGCACAATGGTTTGTTCACCGCTACCTTGAATGGACACATTCATATTTTTCCCATCAACATTAACATATTGACCATACGATTCAATTTTCTTTTTCTCGATCCCATTACTGATTGTATGAACGACAAACGTGATGCCCATGAACAGCACCAACGCGCCGACAATACCACCTATTATTTTCAACCATAAGTTCCGTTTTTTACGGCCCTTAGTCCCCGTTGTTGTTACATCCACTGCTTCTGCCATATCCATCTTCTCCTGTCCTTTATATCTGTAGAGCCGCTCTTGCGACATAGGTATAGTGTAACCATAGAAGATGTCCCCTACGTGACGGGAATATGAACGGAGTATGAACTACAAAAAAAAGAGAGCTGCTTGTTAAAGCAGTTCTCTTTATGATTAGAACATTTTTAGTGGTCCAGGAATACAAGCTGAATGAAGAACAATACCGCAAAAATGTAGAAGATGGGATGAACATCTTTACCTTTTCCACGAAGCAGCTTGAGTACCGGATAGAAGATGAAACCTACGCCGATGCCTGTCGCAATACTATGCGTCAATGGAGTAAGGATGATAATCAGGAAGGCAGGAAATGCTTCTTCGAGATCATCCCATTTGATTTTGCTGATAACGTTAATCATAAAGTACCCAACAATGATCAGTGCCGGAGAAGTGATCGCCGGAATGCTTGATATTACACTTACGATCGGTGTGAAGAACAAGGTCAGCGCAAGCAGCACACTTACCGTTACCGCTGTCAGTCCCGTTCTTCCGCCTGCAGCGACTCCTGTGCTGGACTCGATATAAGCTGATGTTGGGCTTGTTCCGAGCAAAGCGCCACTGGTTGTTCCTACGGCATCTGCCAATAATGCGCCACGCGAGCGTGGGAATTTACCATCCTTAAGCAATCCTGCTTGTTCAGCAACGCCAAGCATCGTGCCGGTCGTATCAAACAGTGTGATCAGCAGGAACGTAAATATGATCGTATACAAGCCATTCGAGAATACACCTGCCAGATCCAGTTGCAAAGCCGTTGAGGTGAGTCCTTGCGGCATGGAGACAATTGATTCTGGCATTTGGAATAGTCCCATGATCCAGGCAAGTATCGCTGTAACCACCATGCCGATGAACAGGTAACCCTTCACTTTGTAAGCCATTAGCACAACTGTGATAATTAATCCGATAATGGTCAGATAAGCCATTGGCTCAGCCAAGTTTCCGATCGTAATCAAATTTGATTCTGAATCGGCAATAATCCCGGCATTTTGCAAACCTACCGTTGTAATAAACAATCCGATCCCTGCGGTTATGGCATGTTTTAAGCTAGCAGGAATTGCATCAAGCAACATGTAACGGAATGAAGTCAGTGATAAAATAATAAACAAAATCCCTGCTATAAATACGGCTCCCAGTGCAACCTGCCAAGACACGCCATATCCGGCAACTACGCTATAGGCAAAGAATGCATTCAGGCCCATACCCGGCGCGATGACGATTGGATAATTGGACCATATTCCCATAATCAGAGTTCCCACAATACTTGCCAGTACCGTTGCTATGAATACTCCGTTAAAGTCCATGCCTGTGCTGCTGAGTATTCCTGGGTTTACGATAACTATGTATACCATTGTGAAAAATGTTGTAACCCCTGCGATAATTTCTGTGGGGATGCTCGTGCCTCGTTCTTTAAGTTTGAACCATTTGTCCATGGTAAAGCCAGCCTCCAACTTTCAAATTATACTCCAAAGCTAAAAACAAAAAATCCTAATCTTCATATAGGATTGTAATATTGTCGCTCCTATATTCGTTGTTAGGATTTAAAGATTCAACAGCTAAGCTCTAAACTAAACATAAAGATACTCATATCTGTTTTCAACCTGAAGTCCATTTCGTATTTTAATTAAAATCACATGCAATGTCAATGAATTAACGATTTGTTCACAGTTGTTTACGAACTATACAGACATTATATCTTGTGTTCATTCGTTTTTAGAATAGAGTAAGTACGTATCGCTCAATGTCTGCAATATATGAAGAAAGACTGCCAGCAATGTTCACTGACAGTCTCTTGGTTAATTCGTAGTAGGTTTCTCTTCATATTCGCTGGATAATTCTTTAAGCGATTTGATTTTGCCATGGGGATGCTGTTCTTGCTTTCGTGACTTCCAGGCAGCTTCTTTGCGTTTCTTCTGGTCAGCCATACAAGATATCCTCCTCTGGAAACTGAGATGTTTACTACTTCTTTATGATGTCATTTCTGGACAACTTTATTCTGCATGCATATAGAGAATTCAGAAGCTAATTGGCAGGACCCAGATTAATCAAGCTGACCTCGGATAATGAGACGGTTGTGTTGCCATCTTGCTCACCATCAATGTTACCCAGATCAAATGAAATTCGAGTATTCGCATAGCTGTCTTCTGTTGCATCAAATGTAAACGTGAACTCCTGTTCTTCTGGAGTCAAATCAACTCGTGCCCCAAAGAAACCATGCCATTCATAGTTGGCAGCGGCATCGACCCATCCAACTCCCAAACCCAATTTTCTGGACTTCTCCGCTTTGGCTTTAAACGTTAATTTATATTTAAAACCTTGCTGTATGCCAAATCCTTCATTGATGACTTGACGATCCCATGGATGCTGTCCTGCATGACCAATCTTGGCTTGAAGCTGTTGATTGCTAACTTGCATCTCAAGGTCCGCTGCATCACCATCCGCATGGGTAAACCAACCTTCCTTACCTTTGGAGAAGTCTCCATTAGGAATAAGATTAACATGAGCAGGCTGCCCTCCTTGATCTGCATTCGGATTCACTTCATATAATTGGACGTTATTGATGTGAATCGAGTGTTCACCTGTAGAGAGCGGATATCCTAATCCAAATGCAAGCATAGCTGCCGAATCGGAGCTATCCCCCATAGTGAAGGTGTAACTATATGACTTTTGATCCGCGGTTAATTCCACTTCTTCTTCAAAATACTTCACAAAATCCCCTGCATTCTGAGAAAGAACCGCTTGCATGGATTTAGGACTTGAAGCAAATGCCTCGAAGGTAAGTCGGTACGTTTTGTTTGCATCGAGTTTGATCTGACCTTGTTGCAACAAAGCATCCCACCAATGTTCACTTGTACCAGGCAATTTAACCATTAATCCTTCACCCTCGTCATGTGAGGCTGTCAGATCATTAGGAATTAGCTCCCAATGATTCAGATCAGCTGTTAGCTCACTGTTCTGAATTTTGTTTTGTGAAATATCCACCCAACGTGTATTATAATCTGCTCCTTCAAAATTCACATAATAGGGTTTGCCTGCTGTCAAGTTGACCCCTGGGAAATACACCATTTTATATGCTTGCCATCCACCCGTGTCTCCGAGACTCAGGTCTGATTGTGCAACGGTTGTACCTTGTTCATCCTGAATGCTGAACTGAACCTTGGAATCACTCTTTCCACTGGCCATTCGGGCAGACAGAACATATACTCCGTCGTGAGCTACATCGATTTTATATTGCAGCAGATCTCCCTGATCCATGTAACTGACATGTTTTCCTCCTTCTACGGAGTCCTCCAGTTGTAAGCCCTGCATCATCCAGGCTTCGGTTGCAGGTACATGTGCGTAGCCATTCACTGACAGAGGTTTGCCGCGTTTCGTCAGACGAACATTGTCCACATATACCTTACCTTCAGAACTGCCGAATAACAGTTTTAGCTCGGATTGTGCGATTGATGCTCCATCTCCAATGATGATTTCTCCGGTGAATGTTTTCATTTCTTGGTTCAAGGAGAGGTTTTGTCCTTGATGAATCTGTACCGTATGCCCGTTACTGCTGACAACATCAATGTCGATGCTTCGCGGTGTGTCTGCCTTGGCATCTAAGGAGAAACCATACGTTGTATTCGCTTCCAGCTTCAAATCCGGTTGGTTCACCGAAACTTGCTGTGGGTCACCATTCGTTTGAGTAACATCAACAACCAGCTGACGCTCCATGATCGGGAATTTCGAAAAGTTATTTACACTTATATTGGCTGCCGCACTCTCCTGAATGCTGCTTGACCAGAATCCCAGACGCTCCTTGCCCTGATCGAATGTGCCATTGTAAATAAAGTTGCCATCAGGTAGCGCGTTTCGTTCGACAGTTAACGGATCAGCTTCACCCACCTCGATCAGTCTGATATTGGCAAACCAAACGGTTGTATCATCCAACCCCAGATTAAATTCGAATCTGGCATTGTTATCCGTGCCATCCCGCATATTGAAGGTATAGTCATAGGATTGCCAATCTGTCGTGAGTTCAAAGGTGTTATCACCCGAATAATTGGTCCAGCTTTTTTCAAATTGGTTCAGTTTGGACATGATCGTACGGTTAGCAGATGCTTTCGCATCAAATTGGATCTTGTACTTTTTGTTTTTCTTGATGTACATCGGCATCTGAGTGAGTTGAACCGAGTAGTTTTCAGTACCCGATGCATCAATGGTAACTTCTGCTGCTTTCCCTTTCTGCTCATCCGTTACAACTTTGACACTGCCAGCTCCATCAGCATTTGTGATGAATTTCCACTGATGAGGCACTCCATTGTCTGCAGACCCTTCCGCAAAACGATCATTGTATATTTGATTGCCATCGGTTTGTGGGTCACGCTGTTGCGCAGGCTCGATGGGATTTGTTGTTACATCAGGCCATGTGTCTAGATTTTTGTAAGAATATACTCGCACAAAGTCAACATTCATCTTTTCGGAAGTGAAGTTGCTTTCAGGTGCCCCCGGCCAGTCTCCTCCAACTGCCAGATTCAGAATCAGATAGAATGGACGATCAAATGGTGCAGGGAACGTATAATACTCGGGTTGGCCCGCGGCCTTCGTTTGCCAGTTGGTCACTTCATGATGCAGCTTTCCATCCACATAGAAACGAATCATACCCGGCAACCATTCCACCTGGAAATCATGATAATCGTCAGCAAAAGTTTCTCCCTTCGGAAGAGTATGGCTTCCCTGATCATGTCCATGGGAACCGTCAGGCTTCACACTGTCATAATGCAATGTGCTATATACCTTGTTATTACTCTCTTTGCCACCAATTAGCTCCATAATATCGATTTCTCCTGAGGCAGGCCATCCACCATAATGTGCTTCATCTGTTGGCATCATCCATATGGCAGGCCACATGCCTTTTTCGATCGGAAGCTTCGCACGTACAACTACTTTACCGTAGGTCCAGTCGCCTTTTCCCATGGAGATCAGTTTGCCAGAGCTGTAATCCTTTCCGTTTTTCGGACCCTTTTTTGCTTCAATCTGCAACACGCTTCGATTCTGATCTTTTGTAATGCGAGTGTTATCGGGGCTGTAATATTGCATTTCATTGTTATAAACAAGTCCTGTATCCTGTACGGTCCATTTGGAAGAATCAATCGAAGGTCCGTTAAACTCATCATTCCAGACCAGCTCCCATTGATCATGCGGAATCGTTGTTGCTGGAACCGGTTTTTCGCCAGCCGGATGGCTTGGTGTCGATGGTGTAGACGGTGATTGCCCGTCTGGAGAAGATGGTGTGGGTGTGCTTGTCACATTTGTTGAACCACCAGGCTGCGAAGAAGCAGGTTGGTGGGCTTCACCCACCATGGATGTGCGTAATCCTTGTTTTACTTTCTCTCCGTTGATCACAACATCATCGGCATCTACACTCAATTTTTGGATTGTACCTTTGGTATCCATTCGAGTCTGACTGGCTTCTGCATGAATATTCATGGAATCAATCAGGCTGTTTGAAGAGATCTCCAGAATGGATTTCTGCTTTACATGCATCTCCTGAATGTTACTTTCTTCCGTAATGGCAACTCTGACGGGTTCCCCACGTTTGTCAACGACTACTCGATTCAGCTTGGAGTTGTTAATGTCGATGGAATGGCTGCCTCCGCCTTTAATGATGACACTTCCTGTGACGGTTACGCCCTGAAGAACAACAGATCCCTCGCCAATGCCTTCTGCCAGCAGCAGATTTCCATTAACAACCATATTTTTTAACGTGACATCCGTCGATTTAATAATCAAGTTGCCCTCCACCGGGGACTCATATATACCAGGAGCACTTTTTACATCTGCAATCATCGCCGACAACATTGTTGCCGTCTCTGCTCGTGTAATCGGGGATTTGGGATTTAATTTACCTTGGAAGCCTTTTATAATATTTTCGCTCACCAGATAGGTAAGCGCTTTCTTTGCGTAAATGGAAATATCATCTGCATCCTGAAATTCCAATCGTTCATTATCTTCACTTGTAACCGTGGAAAGCTGAAAAGCTCGATCTACCATAACCGCTGCATCTTGGCGGGTAATCGGTTTTTGCGGTGAGAGATGTTCACGGTCTGTGCCTTCGATGATGCCGGAACCATTCGCTCGCACCATTACGTCATAGTACCAATCGTCTGAAGTCATATCCGCATATGAATCAATCGTCGCTTTACCCGTGAAACCAAAGGCCCGATCCAAAATCATAACGAATTCAGCTCGGCTAATTTCCTGATTAGGCTTGAATGTACCGTTCGTATAACCTTTCAATACATTCAACTCTTGCAACCGTGTAACTGCAGATTGTGACCAATGCCCGGTCAGGTCTGTATAGGGAACAGAGGAGTGCAGGCTTTTCGCCTGCACATTTCCCACCTCCGCTTGACCCTTTACACTTTCTGCTCCAGCAGTTGCTGGATAAACGAGAGAAGCTATTAAACTCCATGCCACCATACATGCCAGTCCTTTTCTCATCCTTCTTCCTCCCTCAGCTCAGTTATCCTTGCATTTGCATAACCTATTCCTTAACTGCTCCAATAACGATCCCTTTAACGAAGAAACGTTGTAAAAACGGGTATACCATCAGGATCGGAAGCGCGCCGATAAAGATCTGTGCTGCGCGTACGGTTCGCTGCGAGATATTCTCCAACATGGAAGGATCGACGTTGATTTTGCTGAGATCTTGCTGAACGATAATGGTCTGTAGCAGAGAAGCAAGTGGATAATTTTTAATATCAGACATATAGATCATGCCGTCGAACCAGGAGTTCCACTGATACACCATCGTAAATAAGGACAAGGTTGCGATCGCTGGAAGTGAAAGCGGTACGTAGACCAGAATCAACGTTTTGATATGACCTGCTCCATCCAAATAAGCTGCTTCTTCAAGTTCTTTGGGCAGTCCGCGGAAGAAGTTCATCATGAGAATAACGTTCCACACGGACAGCGCGCCAGGCAGAATAAGTGCCCAGATTGTATTCATCAGGCCAAGCTTCTGGATCAGAATGTAACTTGGAATCAAACCGCCGCTGAACAAAATGGTAAATACGAAAAACCACGTATATAAGGAGCGACCTTTAAAACTGATATCTTCCTTCGACAACGGAAATGCGGTTATGAGCATGATGACCATACCAATGATCGTTGCAATTACAGTCCGTTTAAGTGATACGATCAAGGAGTTGATGAAGTTTGAATTCCCAAATGTTTTCACATATGCGTCGGTTGTGAACCCGATGGGCCAGAAGGTAACCAGGTTTGATGATGCTGGCGCCATACTGCTGAATGAAACAGCCAATATATGAATAATTGGTAAAATGCAGAGTATCGATAATATCCCAAGAAAAGTATAGTTAGCGATGCTGAATATGCGGTATCCTTTTGTTTTATAATACAAGCCCTTTTCTCCTCTCTAGAAAACTCGATAATTAGCTAGTTTGTAAGCCATTCTGTAAGATATAACAATCAAAATGGTAGCAACCACAGATTTGAACAACCCTACTGCTGTGGCAAAACTCATCTTCCCGTTCAGAATCCCGAGTCGATATACAAAGGTGTCAATGATGTCGCCTTTGTCATACACAAGCGGATTGTACAAGTTGAATACCTGATCAAAACCGGCGTTCAGGATGTTGCCGATAGAGAGTGTCATCAGTACGATTGTAATCGGCATTAATGCCGGAATCGTAATGTGCAGCGTCTGTTTAAATCGGTTGGCCCCATCCACCTCGGCAGCCTCGTAGAGTGCAGGATTAATTCCTGAGAGAGAAGCCAGAAATACGATCGTACCAAAACCAAATTCTTTCCACACATCACTGAGGATCAGCGTTATTCGGAACCATGTACCGTCTCCCAGGAAGAAGATCGGTTCTCCTCCAAAGGCTACGACAAGCTGGTTGACCATGCCGCCCTGAGGAGACAGGATATCGAGCAGAATACCACCGAGAATAACCCATGATAGGAAATGCGGTAGATACACAAGCGTTTGACTTACTCTCTTGAATGCCGTCAAACGCACTTCATTGAGCAAAATGGCAAACAGGAATGGAGCGAACAGACCTGCGATGATTTTGAAAAATGCAATGACCAGCGTATTCCAGATCACCTGACCTACGTCCGGATATAAAAATAAATATCGGAAATTGTCCCAACCCACCCATTTGGATTCAGAAAATCCCAAGTATGGTTTGAAATCCTGAAAAGCAATTACAATGCCACCCATCGGTATGTACTGAAACACCAGTGCCAGCAATACAGCTGGAATGAGCATCATATGCAAGGTCCAGTTCCGTTGCATATTCCAGCGCTGTTTAACCCTGGTGGAGCGCCGTTTATGCGGCGTTTCTAACGTATGTTCCTTCACTCCTGCATCCCCCATGTTCTAAATTTTGTATTTTACAAGTCATCGTGAACTTGTATATTAAAATTATAGCAATGGAAATTTGTGATCTATATCCTAATATTGCAACAACGATATCAATATTTTAATAAGATTAAGGAGGTTGGACTTTGTTCACACGTTTGAATGTCTTTACCAAAATTACACTGTTGTTTGTGATGCTGCTTATTCTGGTGCTGTTTCTCTATACATACTCGAACCGGGAAAGCGTGCGTGTTATCGAACACGAGATTCAGAACAATACGATGAATCATCTCTCAACATTTGCTGATTCAGTAGAATCCAACATTTACCAACTGTCATTGTATGGGATGTCTATTGGGCAAGATTCGAGTATTCAGGAATATCAGCGTCCCGACTACAAGGACATTCCCTATGAACGTGTGAAAGTTGGAAGTGCCATTCTGGAGAAAATGAATCTGTACAACGCAGCAAGCAAATGGCATTCGACCATCACACTATACTTCCCAAGGATGCAAAAAGTGATATCAACGGATTATTATGCTTACATTCCTTACAGGGATGATGAATTTAAGGAGCCTCTCTCGCAATCCTGGACCTATGCCGACAATCAGTTTATCTGGTACACTACCGATCCAACGACAGCGATGGCGAGACCTGGCAAAGCCAGATTGATTACCAAAATCAGTTTTCCAGTTCATCACTTAACTGCACTTCTTAATCAAAACAAGTTAAATAATAAAGGCGACCCGTTCATGTTCCATCCCGATTATGGATTAATCAGCAATAGTTCTGGAAAGGAAACCTTGAACGCGATCCTGCCTTCTCTGAAAGGAGCAAAACTGCAAGCCAGCGGTGGATTCAGTACAACGTTGAACAAAACGGAATATTACGTCTCTTACATTCAATCCAAGAGCCTCGGCTGGTATTATGTTGACTATGTGCCTATGCAGCAAATTTTGAAACCGATTACGAGCAGCCGGAATCTCTTTTACGCTTCAATTGCCGTTCTGATCGTGATGAGCGTTGTTGTATTATATACACTCTACCGAAGTGTGCAGCTTCCGCTTTTACAGTTGGTGAAAGGGACAAATCGCCTGTCCACCGGGGACTTTTCCGTTCGGCTTCATCATTCTGCACGCAATGAGTTCAGCCTGTTATTTGCACGTTTTAACATCATGGCTCAACGAATTCAAGAATTAATCGAGAATGTATATGAGGAGAAATTACGAAGTCGGGAAGCCACGCTCAAACAGTTGCAATCGCAGATTAATCCGCATTTTCTATATAACTGTCTGTTCTATATCAAGAACATGGCCCGCATGAAAAATGAAAAGGCCGTGGTAGCCATGGCACTGAATCTGGGGGAGTATTACCGATACATAACCAGGTCCGAAAAGGATCAAGCCACGCTTCGTGAAGAGCTGACAATGGTCAAAAATTATTTGGAAATCCAGTCACTTCGTCTGGAACGAATGCATTTTACAATCGACGTGCCCCATGATATTTTAGATAAAACAGTTCCCAGACTAACCCTCCAGCCTATTATTGAGAACGCTATTATTCATGGTCTGGAGCCCAAATCGGTGGATGGTGAGATTAAAATCTATGCGGACTGCGAGGATGATGTGTACACGATTATCGTGGAGGACAGCGGGCTTGGCATGTCTGAGAAACAGCTTGATCATCTGAGAGATAATCTTCTTAAACCGCTGGATGAGAATATGGGATGTGGTACATGGAATGTCCATCAGCGTTTATCTTTTCTGTACGGTGAAGGATCTGGACTATCTTATGATCATTCTTCAATGGGTGGGATTAAAGTTAACATCACATGGCACGACAATACAGACAAGTAGGTGAACGACCCATGCTGCAAATATTATTAGTTGACGATGAACGTTCCGTCGTGGAAACGCTGGCAGAGACCATTCCGTGGGAAAGCTGCGGGATCGGTACAGTTCATGAAGCATTATCCGGTGCAGTAGCGCTGGAAATTATGGACAACCACGACATTGACATTGTAATTACGGATATACGTATGCCCGAAATGTCAGGCATTGCACTGATTACAGCGATTCATGAAAAGTGGCCGCATGTGCAGACGATTTTGTTATCAGGCCACGCCGACTTTGAATATGCGAAACAGGCCATTGCGCAGGAAAGCTTTGATTACTTGCTGAAACCTGTTAGCGATGAAGATCTGATCGAATCCGTGCAACGTCTTGTTCATCGGATTAAAGAAAAGTGGGAAACGGCAGCATCTCATCAACGTGCCTTACACGCCTTTCAGGATCATCTGCCATTGCTTCAATCCACGATGCTGCATGAGTTGCTGACTGGAAAAGTCTATGATCCGAAGACACTGGCAGACAAGCTTGATCTGCTGGAACTTCCCTACTCCGTAGGCGAAGACCTCGGCATGCTGATTATTCGTATGGAGAAACATCTATCCGATATGGCACACGGCGACCTGGCCCTAATGGAATATGCGATATGTAATATCATAAGTGAAGTGATGCATAATCATTTTCATATCTGGCATACACGTGACGTGCACGATTACATTGTTGTTCTGGTAAGCATGAAACATTCAACAACGATGAGTTATAGCAGGAGCGAGACGCCTCAGACATTGCTTGAGCAGTATGCTGCCCAGATTCAAACCAATGTTCAGTTATACTTGAAAGGTGCTATCTCCATTTCGGTCTCCAGTTGGGGCAAGTTTCCCCATGAAATTGGAGAACTCTATGAGCGAACGGTTATGTCCATGCGTAAACGGATGGGTCAGGTGCAAGGTTTGTTTGTCACCGCTTCCGATGAAACGGATGCTAACCCTCTACATACGATCAGGTCGCTGTATCAGCCACCAACGTTGATTAGCCTGCTCGAAGCTGGTCGCTTTGAGGATGTGGAACAGAAAATCGAACACATTTTTGCGGAACTGCTGCATTCCAATGAACATCATGATATTGCCGAGTCAACCTTTGAGGTGTATTTTGCTATAGCGGGCGCGTTTGCGTACATCATTCATAAAAATGGCAAACAAATCTCTTCTTTGATACCAGCAGAGTCCTATCGTTACTTTCAAGCTCCCAGCTATTCCACTGCGCAGCAGCTACAGGACTGGTCCGTGCGTACACTTCATTACATACGAGATGATGCTGAACAAGAGCTTAGAGACAATCACAGCACCATTGTGCGCAGCGTCAAAAGTTTTGTCGACCTTCATCTGGCTGGAGATGTATCACTGCCTGCAATTGCCGACCATGTGCATCTGCACCCAGTCTACTTGTCCAAGGTATACAAGGCGGAGACAGGTGAAGCACTTACTGCCTATGTGTACCGGTTAAGAATGGAGAAAGCAGCCTATCATTTGCGAACATCAACCGCCAAAGTGTTTGAGATTGCAGAACTTGTCGGTTACAACAATACCGCATATTTCATTCGAGTTTTCAAGAAATTTTATGATCTTACACCACAGGAATATCGGGAAAATCTGCCGGTTTAAGAGAGTACACAGACCAGACTTGACGTTCTAGTAATCTCTCCGGTTTCCCCTTCTCCATATCAAATACAAAAAGGCATTGCCGGAGATCTTCTCCTGCAATGCCTTTTTGGTGCTTATGTGGCCGGGATGAATCATTTCAGCCAGCCCTTTGTCATCCTATTTTCCGCTTTTCACGGAATCATACCACTCGTTAACTTCTTTCGTAATCTGATCTCCACCTGAAGACTTCCACTTCTCAACAAATGAGTCGAACGCGTCCACAGAGGTTTTGCCATATACAATTTGAGAGAAGGTGTCTTTCTCCATCTTCGTCAAAATGTCATTGTTCATCTGCATCGTCATTGAAGGTGCACCGGTAAACATTTGATTGAACACGATATCCTTTTGATCCAAAACAATCTTGGCTGCATCAAGCATAGGTACTGGTACACCTGATTTGATTTTCTTCTCAAACGGTGTAGTTGCTTCTTCACCACTTGCCAGCTTCGCGAGTGTTGTCATACTCAAATTCGGAATTCTCGCGCCATCAAAAGTCAACGTGTACTTCTCGGGAGCATAACCACCCGTAAGACTTGCATCGGTTGATGGTTTCCCATCTACCATAACCCAATCGTATCCTTCCGCAAATCCATGCTCAAACTCATCGCCCTCTTTAGGATTCGCATAGTGATCAAAGAGATAGTTCTGATAGGTGAAAAAGGCTTCCGGATTTTTCATGTCTTTGTTAATTAGAACTACGCCATTTCCGTTTGACGTACCATGTCTTCCTGCTTGACCATTTGGACCGGAAGGAATTGGATACGCCTTGTATTCAGCCTCAGGATTGTTTTTCTTCACATCCTCCAGCGGCCAGGATGGCATCCAGTGAGGACCAACCACAATACCTGCTTTTCCGGCAGTAAATTCTTCAGCTGCTTTTGTCTCGTCATACACGCCGGCTTCTTCCGGGATATACCCTTTGCTCATCCAGCTCTGTAATTTGGCCAAAGCCTGTTTTGCACCAGGTGTAACGGAACCGTATTCAAGTTTTCCGTCTGCCGTCAGATTCCATTGGTTTGGCATTGTACCATAAGCGCCAAATACCCACCCAGCTTCAGACATCCATGTGTTCAGCCAGTTCTTGAAGCCAATGGTGAGTCCGTAAGTGTCCTGCTTCCCATTGCCATCCGGATCTTGATTCGTAAACGTTTCCATAATGACTTCAAGATCATCTATCGTTTTAGGTGCTTCCAGATTGAATTTCTTCATCCAGTCTTCACGGATCCACATGACAGGATCACCATTATAGGAATAGTCAAGAATCGGAATACCGATCTTTTTGCCATCTTGCATGTATGGATACCATACGGAAGGATCTTCGTTTACGGCTGCTTTCCATGTGTCGCTGGCATATTTGTCAAACAACTCGCCCGCATCGACAAATTTTCCGGACTCAATCAATTCACGCACCAGATTGAATTCACCGCGATACGAAATAATGTCTGGCATGTCTGCATTGGAAGCCAGTGACAGACGCAGTTTCGTCTCAAATGCATTATTGGTAGAAGGAGATATCCACTGGTTTTTCAACTCAATTCCGAGTTTCTCCTTGGCCCATTTTGTATGGACATTATTATCCTGATCCTCGCCTGACTTAAACTTCACGTCTGGACCCCATGGTCGTAAATACGTAATGGATACTGGTGGATCATACTTTCCATCTTTGAGCTCCAACGTTGTCGCTGGTGTACTCGATTCTGTTTTCTTGTCGCTCCCGTTACTACACCCACTCAAGGCTGCAGATAGGGCCAATACACCAATCATGACCAAACTGCCTACTCGTCTCTTTTTACTTGTGTCCAACTTCGTTCCCCCAGTCTATGTAATGTTGCTTACAGGTTAATCATAATGAATTTTTGATATTTATGCCCATACTAATATTGCAACATTTATTGCATTAATTTAGGATATTGGATATTGAATACATATATTGAATAAATACAATGCCTGAATATAGCAAAAAGCAGCCGCTAACGGCTGCTTCAGTCTGCTTAATTACTCGTATATTTGACCCAATCGTACTCTGCATAGAGCGGATTAGCCCCGTTATAAGGACCGAGCCAGCTATCTACTCCTGTTCCATTCCAGAGGTTCATCATAATTTTTCCAGGTGTTTTCGGAATATTGCTGGTTGCCGTGTGCTTCAATACACCATCAACATACCATTTGATATGTCCCGGTTGCCAGTCAAATGCGTACGTATGGAAGCCCTGGGATGCATCAAAACCTAAATTGATAATCTTCTCATGATTACCAACCCCATTGGTATAATAATTAAACTGCACTTTGGTTGTGTCTTTTCCTAAAAATTCGATATCAATCTCATCCCATTGGGTGCCATGTGCAGGGCCTGTGTATGTGAAAAATGAGGAAACTACACCTGTGTTCTTGGCAGGTTTCATACTGACTTCATACAAGCCGTACCCATACGTATTCGTGGTACGATACTCTCCGCAATCAAACTTGTTCTGTGCAGAGCTGGTCAAACCAAGCTTAAGCTTGCCGTCACTTGTAAAATTAACATTGTTAGCCCTCCACGTACAGTTAAACATGTTCCCATTGGAATACCCATCCGCTTTTTGCCACGTACTTGCGTTAAAATAGGTTAGAGGTTCCCAGAACACATAACCCGCGAAAGCGCTTACCGAAAAAAACAAAGAGATGACACCCGTTACCGCCAAACTATACCAAGACTTCCTCTTCATCATACACCTCCATGAATGATTCCAACATGTATAAGCAGCGCAATAATAGATAGCGCTTACATGGTTGGTATTTCCATTTTATCCGGAAGCATGGTGGTAAACTATAGCAAACTTCAAAGCAGAGATATTCAATTTTTAAGATCCTCGTTCTCGTATCTATTCATGTCATGTTAAGACTACGCCAATTTCATATACGTAAGATGGATTGAATGAAGCGCCTGCCCTTCAGCATAGAAGGAATCAGGCGCTCCATCAAAACCATTTTTACATATATCTCAATATGTTTGTTAATTTATTCACCCTAAAAGGGTTCTATTTCGCACCAGCTTGTACCAAAATGTCTTCAATTTCTTTAAAGCCACTATTCTTCGCATGACTGAGTGGTGACACCCCATCACGGTCCGATATGTTTACGTCTGCTCCGTGGTCAACGAGTAATTGTATCGTCTCCTGCTGCCGAGCATTGCCATCGTTAAGAATGATCGCTTCGAGTAGTGCTGTCCATCCCAATTGATTCACATGGTCCACATCCACCGAAGTTTGAGTCAGTAATTCTTGCACTACATCCACATATCCATGCTCCGAAGCTGGAATAAGTGCTGTCCCTCCATATCGATTCGTTATCGCTGGGTCCGCTCCGGCCTCGATTGTCAGCTTCAAAATATCCAAGTATCCTTCAGCGCCAGCATACAGAAACGGGGTATTTTGCATATCGTCCTGTATATTCACATCTGCCCCCGCTTCAATTAACACTTTAGCCGATGTTAGATCATTATTGTAGGTTGCAATCATTGTAGCGGTTCGTCCACTCTGATCTTGAGCATTGATATTGGCGCCTGCTTGAATCATTTGTTCGATGCGTTCAGTATCGCTGTCCTCTACTGCCTTGAACAGCTGTTCATCTGCTGAAGTCATGGCCTTTACCTCCACGTTAGAGTCGTTTCTCATTTCAGGCACGCAGCCTTGGACGATCAACATACTACTTATCAGGACAACGATGATCAGCGATTTACTCATACTGCCTCCTTTACTCCAGTGTCAAGGTGACCGAAGAAGCGATACCCCAATCCCCAACTGGGTTTATTGTATACGTAGTACCTGGAGTCAACTTCCCATCATTCGTTATGTCGAATACACCCGTCGCACCTTTTCGACTTGAATATTTATAAGTGGCCGTCAGAACATCTCCGCTAGGTGAAGTTAACGTTACACTTCGACCAGAGAACAGTTCATCCCCAGGGTCATGGTCAAGCGTAACTTCAATGGAGGTTTCGCTCACTGCTTGAGCACTTGCAACCACTAGTGCATCAAACGATTTCGCCGTAAATGAAGCATTTTCGATGTTGGCCCAATCCGAAGAAACCGTATATGTGACACCTGATTTCAGCGTTTGTCCTTCAGGCAAACGAAACTTCGGTTCTTGTTTACCATCTGTGGATTGCGTGAACGGAACATATCTGGCAACGATAGGCTCGCCACCTTCTGGCGTAATTACAACTTGTCTTGCCTGCATGGAGGAGATAACTTGATACGTTTTGCCTCCTGCTTGCTCTTGATCATTTAGGACAAATGCATTAGCTCCTCGACCACCACTGTAAGCCGAAATGATGTAACCATAATCCACTACACCGTTCACTTGCAGTGCTTCAATCTCGAATGTATCATTTGTTACTTGTCTAACCGTTGTCATGTTTATTTTCGTGCCACTGCCTTCAAAGGAACCAGCGACTTGGCCTTTGTAAGTCAGGTTGTACACTTCACCAGCATCTTGTACAGACGTTGGAACGATGTAAGTCGCAATCGACCCTGTTTTCAAACGGGGCATATTGGTTAACGTCAACCCGCCACTAAACGCAAAGTCCGTTTGTGCCTTGGCAAAAGCTTCATTCGCTGCTGTCAGCGGTTTGTCAAAAGTTACAATTAACGTAATGCCATTCAGTGATCTAACGCTCTTGATTTGAGCTTGCTCCGAAGGAATAGCTTGGTGTGCAGTTTGCAACAACACTGCTGTTTCGCCTCGCGTTGCTAAACCGTTCTCGGAGTAAAACTCGCTCATCCAATGGTGAACAGACTTTACATCACGTTGCATCGCTTTGGATACGATCTGTTCGAGTTCAGCATCCGACACTTGAGTTTGCGGATTGAATTGTCCATCATTCGTTTGCATGATGCCAAGTTCAACAAGCTTTGCCGCATATGGCGCATACCATGCATTGGTATTGACATCCGTTAATTCTACGATTTCTCCCGTCTTGCTCTCCAAATTAAACGATTTGAAAACCAATGAAGCTAACTCCGCACGGGTAATTGCTCGAAGTTCACCCATAGATTGATCTGCATATCCGTTCATGATCCCCAAGCTATTCAGATCCTTGATAGCAGCTTCAATCTGTTGTTGGGTAAGCTGTGTGGTTGTTGCCGCAATGTTAGTAACGTATGTAGCTGCATGTACTTGATTCGCAGTTAACGGGAACACTGCTGTACCTAATGCAGTTATAGTTAGAAATGTAGCGATTTTGCGGGTTGTAGAATTCATGGTTGAATTCCTCCTCTATAGGTTGTAGTTGCCTGTATCTATAGAATAGAGAACAAAAAGAAACTCCGAAGGCTAAAGTTATTAACAAAATATAAACTGGCTCTAAATTTTCACGAAACTTATGCAGTAAACCGGTAGCCTGCACCCCAGACGGTTTCAATATACTCCGGATTTTTGGGGTCTGTCTCCAGCTTCCCCCGCAGTTTGCGAATATGGACGGTAACCGTTGCAATGTCTCCGGTGGAATCCATGCCCCAGATCCGCTCGAACAGATCTGATTTGCTGAATACACGGTTGGGATGACTCGCAAGAAATACAAGTAACTCGAATTCCTTGGTTGTAATCGCCACCTCTTCTCCATTAACAAAAACGCGGCGTGATCCTTTGTCAATGTGAAGCCCCCGAATGTGGATTTCATCCTGCTCAGCTGGTTTGTTTTTGCCAAGTAGTCTCTCGTATCGGGTCAAATGAGCCTTTGCTCGTGCAACCAACTCACTTGGGCTAAACGGTTTTGTAATAAAATCATCCACTCCCAGATTAAATGTCCGGATCTTATTGATTTCTTCCTTTTTCGCGGAAACGACAAGGATGGGCACCTCTTTTACCTCGCGAATACGCCTGCAACATTCGAATCCGTCAAGTCCCGGAAGCATCAGATCAACAATGATCAGATTATAGTCCCCCTCCAATGCCTGCTTCAGACCTTCATCTCCAGTATGGCAGAGATCCACGGAAAATCCGTTGAGCTCAAAATAATCCCGTTCCAGTTCCGCAATCGTTGTTTCATCTTCAATGATCAAAATGTTTGCCATTACTTATTAATTCCTCTCTTCATTCAGCCGTTTCAGCTTGATATATATACTCGTGCCATCATTGGGTTGGCTTTCAGCCCAGATGAAGCCCCCATGTCCATCAATGATTTGGCGGGCAATTGCTAGCCCGAGCCCACTTCCGCCCGTTGAGGAATTGCGGGATTGTTCTGCACGATAAAAGCGTTCAAATATATAAGGCAGTGCCTCTTCGGGAATTCCCCTGCCATTATCTTTAAAGCCCATCGTAATCCATTTCTCATCAGCTTGAAGTGTAATCTCGAATCGTTTGTGTTCATTCTCCATGTATTTGAGTGCATTATCCACCACATTAACAACGGTACGTTTTAACTTCTCCGGATCCACAGCAGCCATAGCGGGACCAGACATCTGGTTATTCCAATCCACTGCAACACCTTTATCCTCCAGATCATATCTCAGCTCTTCGATGCTATCTTCAAGGAAATCAGCGAGATCAACTGTTTTGAACAGGAACGGCTCTTGGTTCAAGTCGAGCTTGGAATACAAAAACAGTTCATCCACCAGCTTATCCATGCTAACTGCTTTGGAGTGAATGATATTAACGTAACTCTCCATTTTCTCCGGAGTATTAGCCACTCCGTCACGAATGCCCTCAATATAACCTTTGATATTGGTAATCGGCGTACGGAGATCATGCGAAATGTTGGAGATAAGCTCTTTGCGGTTCACTTCGTCCTGCTGACGTAACGCGTAAGAGCGCTGTAATTGATTCCGCATGCTCTCAAACGCTTCGCTGAGTTGACCAACCTCGTCATTGGAGTTTAGCTGAAGTTTAAAGGATAGATTGCCATCCTTAATATGTTCGGCTGAACTCCGTAGTTGATTCAATGGTTTAATGAAGCTGCGCGTGATCCAGCGGAACAAGAGCAGATTTGCAATGATGAGGACGCCAATAAGCAGAAATGACATCACAGGCAGCAACTTGCGAGTAAGCTCCGCAAAGGGGCTTCTCTCGCGAATGACAAAGATACTCCCCCGTTCCCCATCTGAATATTGAAAATCAAATTTTGCATACGCGTAAAATCGCTCACCAATATTGAAGGTGCTCCGAATCTGATAATTGTTAAGATCATAGGCAGGCAGTGCTTGCTTCAGTTCTGGCTGGTTGAAGGTCAGTGATTCGAAGATCTGACTATTCTCTCGTCTGATGTAGAGCCCTGACTTCTCAGCTCGAAGCTTCATATCATATTCACGCAGCAAAACCTTGTTCTGCAGGTCATCAGGGTCATTTTTGGCCAGAAACTTCATCTCTTGAAAGATCGATTCTCCCTGTTCAGTCAGGGGGTTGATCTGATAATGTACCTTGTAAATATCACGGAAACTCTGTAGATCCCCCGTGGCCGCAATCGTATACAGACTTGCGGTAAGTAAGATGAACAGCAGACTTATAACAAGCATGCCCGTGAAGGACAGCAGCATTTTTATTCGAATTGACATGGGTTCCCCTTCTCAAGCAAACAATTGGATTAGTTAGTGCACATGTTAACACAAGATGGATTCTATTGCCCATATGTAAAAAAGAGCTTTCTTTTTCATTATATATGTTGACAGTGATAATCGTTATCAATAATGTTGGAGTAAGGTGCACAACGATTTATCTTAGAATGACCGGCAAACACTTTTGAAATGAGGTACGTAATGTGAAAGTAGACGTTAATCAGTTAGCAGCGCATTTTGCACACATTCCTTTTCAAGTCGAAGGAGTATATCGATATGCTAGAAATCCAGGGGTTCCCCAGGCTGACTATACCGATTCTTTTCCTGGATTTGTATTTCCTCTTACAGGAAAAATACAATTTCAATTTGATGGTACGCCCTATATCTTTTCACCAGGAAAAGTTGTACATGGGGGCGCGAAAATGAAACTGGATCAAACCGTGTTTCATAGAACGGACTGGGAATACATCCTCGTTTTATACCGGATATGTAGTTCGGACCTCGAAGAGACAAGCTTTTCCCATCAGCATTTTGAATTATCAACGGGTCAGTCTCCACGTCTGATCGAATTAATCACGCGTCTTTGGCATGTGTATAACCAGCGTGGAGGTATTTCAAAGTTTCAGACCGAGATGCTGTTTCGCGATGTACTGAATGAGACCTTAATATGTGTTGATCATAGGCAAAATAGTTGTGAATCAGATGTTTTATTCGAACGGGTCTCTACCTATATCCAAGAATACTATGATCAAAGTCTGACTGTCGCATCGCTTGCAGAACAAAATAATGTTAATCGAAATCGACTTTCCTACGTGTTTAGAAGACATGCAGGTATGGGTCCAGCAGAATATGTATTGAAATATCGTATAAACATGGCACAGCAAATGTTATTGGCAAGTGATACATCTGTACAACAGATTGCTGAGAGCGTTGGCATTGCTGACCCCTTTTATTTTAGCAGAGTGTTTAAGAAACAATGTGGTATTTCTCCTACGGAGTATCGTCTGAAGTTCATCAATAATCCATCCTGATTTCAATAGGCATCCATGTTATACCAAAGCTTAGATCAGTATACTGAACATATAGGATTAATACACAGGAGGAATGACGATGCACTATCAAGCTATTCAATTAAATGAGGAATTTTCGAAATTAAACGATCTTTGGTCTCCGAAACTCATTGGTGAAATGAATGACTATCAATTTAAGATCGTTAAGATTGCTGGAGATTTTGAGTGGCATGTTCATGAGGAGACTGACAAGTTATTTTTTGTGCTCGAAGGGGAAATGATAATTGATTTTCGTGATGGGCAAGTGAAGATTTCCAAGGGCGAGATGTATATTGTCCCTAAAGGAGTCGAGATCAAACCTTCCGCCGAAAAGGAATGTCATATCATGTTGATGGAGCCTGGAAGCGAAGTAAACACTGGCGGGAATAAGGCGGAATAAGCGTCAGTTATTGGAACCAGAATGTCAATTTGTAATATCAGAGAGCCGATAACCGCGTAATAGGGGTTATCGGCTCTGCGTCTGTACGGCTAGCTTTTTGACATGCATTAATCAGCAATCTCTCGGTTATGTCATTTGTTGCTGGTCTTCTTGATCAATTCCACACCATCGTATGCCAGACTTTCCACACTTGTTGCCTTCTGCAGTATGTATTGATCAAAAAAGTTCTTCGCATAGTCTGTAACAAGATTTCGCATCTCCATAGCATCCCGTTCGCCTCTGTGTTCCTCATTAACACTGGTAAACACGATGTCACAGTAATCCAAATGTGCAACACGATCAACTGAGAAATAATAGGTTTCCATGCTATTGTTAGCGCCAATAATCGCATTCATATTATAGTTAGGTTCACAAAACAGGAACAAGAAGGGTTTCTTAAGATCGCTGTCAAGAAGTCCAAACGCACTGCTATCCAAGCCAATCCCGCAGGCGAACCGGTCGTCATCCCGGCAAACCATCGCCGTCGTAGGCCCTCCATAAGAATGTCCGACTATACCCATGCCGATGTCAAGCAGTAATCTACCCTTAAAGATGGAATTCAGCTCTCCAGAGTCCAGTTTGTAAAGATAATCGGCTACATACCTCACATCTGCTGCCTGTAATTCACTATACTCTGTTATCTTGGAAAGGATCGGTAGTGCAAGCACGTTACGGCACATCTCAATGGCAGTTTCATCGTCAGAACGCATCTCCATCTTACCAGCCAACGCCAGCATCTCCGGATCTTCACCAAACGCTGTAATGACATCCGAAAAATCCTTGGATACATTAAACAGGCGCCCATCTTTACGTTTATACATCGTGCTATTCTGATGGCCGATGCTTACCACAACATACCCCATGCTTGCCAAGTCTGTACAAAGCACTGTACCCCATTCTGGAGATCCGCCCCCGCCGCAAACATAGAATAACACTGGATAGCGCTTTTCCTTCCCGGAAAGAGCAAGGTCGTCGTAACACTGGGTCTTGATATCTATAGAAAAAACATCCTTCAACGCGGTGACAAGTGGCTGCTCATTAAACATCACGTAGACTTCAGGAAACATGTACGTTGATGTAGTCTTACCTTCGCTACTGTCAGACGGATAGTACACAAAAGCGGTCAGTTCTCTTTTGGAGTAATCTAATGCCGTGTACTCAAAATCCATCTGGGTTCGACCGACAGTGTAGCCCCCAATTGGTTCTGGAAATGCGTCATAGGTTTTCATTTTCTTTCCCCCTTAAGATCGCTAACCATTTCAGAATATTTATGATCTTCAAGCAGCCCATGACCCATAAATTCAGCAAAGTACTTGCTGATCTTATGTTGCAGCTCAGAGTCCTTAATATCGAATTCCCTAAAAAACAAGATTAAATTAAGCTGCATTGACTCAAACATAAAAGAAATCAGGTCGTCGTCAACATCCGGTCGGAGATATCCATCAACCCTCATTCGGCGTAAAATGTCTTTGATCATGGGGAATGACTCGCCCTTTAAGACATTCACATATACTTTCAGCAAAATGTCCTCAGGAATATATAAAAATGTTTTAGTCAGTTTGATTTCCAACTCATTCAGTGGCTCGGTCACCATGCCATTAACGTTACCAAATAAGCCAGTAAGGAAATAGCTGTAAAGGGAATCTTCATTACTGTTACTGAAGTATGCAGCTCTTTTCTTGGTCACATTACGTATTAAGTGACAATAAAGGTCATCTTTGTCTTCAAAATACCGATAAAATGTTCCGGGGTGCATGGACAAACTATCCAAAACCATCTTCATAGTTATATCCTCGTAAAGATTATCAACAAAAAGATGCATAGCGCTATTCGATATTTCCTCGCGCCTTGCTTCGTCTAAACGAAAGAAAGTATTTTTTGGCATAGATTACTCCTTAATATGAAGTGTGAACTGATTCACACTATACTGATAATTCATTCACAAGTCAAATCGTATTAAAATAGAGCGTTCACTCCATTCTCGCTATCATTCAGGCTGACCGGGAACAGCTTTAGACAGGAATTTGGTCCCTGATAACAAAAAAAGCCGCTAAAATAGCGACTTTTAATGGTACTATGTTTTTGTTCTTGGCTTCATTACAACCCGAGATCATCAGCGAGTCCTTCAACACCTGTGAAGATGGAATCCCCGTAACCCCAGAAGTTGTTGAAATCAATAATGTAGATTTTTTTGTTTTTAACTGCGTTAATGTTTTGTACCTGTTTGTTGGCAAGCAGTTTTTCAATCGTCTGCTCAGGATCAATGCCACCTGCATATCTCGAAATAATCATTGCATCCGGATTAATCTCGATTAACTTCTCCAGGCTGAGTGTGCCAGTTTCATTAATCAGCATATTATGCATATTGATTAATGACATTGCACTTTCAATAAACGTATCACCATTTCCGTTGTAAATTCCAATGGTTCCATCACCATTATCCGAAAATGATGCATAATTGATCGTCTCAGCGCTAGCTCGGGCCGACAAGGCATTCTCGCGTGCTTTAAGCGTCTCAATATATGCCGCTGCATTGGCTTGTACGTTGAATATCTCACCTAATTCAGTAATATCCTGATACAGACTATCTAACGATGCATCAGGAACACTGGTGCTTTGTACGTACGTTTTAATCCCCATATCATTCAAGCTACTTACTGTACCAACACCCCAGTCCGCATCCTCAAACAATCCACCACGCCCTACAACCAGGTCTGGCGTAGCCCCTATTGTCACTTCCTTACCTACATAGCCTTCAGCAAGCACAGGAATTTGTTTAAACTCGTCAACAATATCTTCAGGTACACTACCAAACAACGCAGCTACACCTACAAGTTTGTCTGTCAAACCAAGGCGAATCATCAGCTCGGCTGCACCTTGAGTATTGGCAACTACTCGTTCAGGTGCCTTGTCAAACGTTTGATCCTTCTTCACCCATGTGCCGTTCTCTGTTGTATAGTTTGAAACGGTTACTGGGTAAGTTGTTTCAGCAGGTGCTGAAGAGTCTGCGTCGGTTTGTTCCCCATTTGTTGCTTCATTCGTGGCATTGCTCTCCGCAGCCTGCTGTGAGCTGCCATTTGCATCTTTGCTGCCACCATTGCTGCTTGAACACGCTGCGAGCACCAAAATCATTGCAGTAATTAAACAAAGAAACATCCCTTTTTTAACGGATACCAACATGTAAATAATCTCTCCCTTTTCAATTCTCTCTTGTCTTTTAGACCCATATGTAAAATAACTATTGTCAGTATACAGTAAATGTCGAAGTGTGTAAATGAGAACAATAATCAATATCATTCGTCTGATGAATAAAAAGAAACCACGTTCATGTCCTTTGTTTAGGATCGAACTTGGTTCCTCTTTTACTTAACTATTTATTACGTGCCTGGTTAACCTTGGCGATAAGTTCATTAATAATTTCATCAGGTGAGCGTTCATTCATCCATTGTTGACCGAACATTTGGAATACTTTGATCATCGGGAAATCTGCCCAGAATCCCACAAACTCCTCGTTTAGATATACCTTGTCCGTAACGTGCTCGTTCATTTCATTCAGGCAATGCTCCAATTCCTTTTTCGCTACAGGATCACTCATCCACTCACTAAGCAGACTGAATTTGTGGAACGTGATTTCTTCCTTACCAAAGTCACAATGCAGACGTTCCGTAATTCGGATATCTTTGGACGAGCTGCCAAGTGAAATTTGGAAAAACCCGGTCTCAGCCACCCAACGGTTATACTTGGTGTTGTAGTATGAAAAATCTCTCTCTTCCAGTTCAAAAGTAATCTTGCGTTTTTCACCCGGCTCCAGTTCAACTTTAGCAAAAGCTTTTAATTCTTTCTCTGGACGGGTCCATGTGCACTCTTCATCGTGAACATACAATTGAACAACTTCTTTCCCGTTGCGCTTTCCGGTATTTTTCAATTGGAAGGACACCGTAACACCGGTATGGGTCTGAGCCACTTCCAGATCCGTATAGGAAAACGATGTATAAGACAATCCGTGTCCAAACGGGAATTGAGGTGCCAGTTCTTTCCGGTCATAATATCGATAACCCACGAACAAGCCTTCGCGATAATACAGCTTGCCGTTCTCTCCGCGAATTCGCATATGTGAAGGGTTGTCCGACAGTTTGACAGGGAATGTCTCAGACAGTTTGCCCGAAGGATTCGTCTGTCCGAATAATACATCTGCAATCACTTTACCCATGCCTTGACCCGACAACCAGGAATGAATCACACCAGATACATGCTGTACCCATGGGCGCATCGCCAGTGCGGAGCCGCTGCTCGTTACGACAATACACTTGGGTTGAACTGCGGCTACCGCGAGAATCAATTTCACTTGATGCTCGGGAAGATCAATGCCTTGCAAGTCATGCATCTCCGATTCCGCATATTCCGGTTGACCAACAAACAATACAGCAACATCGGAATTCATGGCTAATGACACGCTTTCCTTGATTAGCTCATCATTGATGGAGTCATCCTCCGGGTACCCTACTGCATAATTCATGGTCATGGCATCGTCAGCCAGATTTTTTATCTCATCCCATGGAATATCGACTCTTGTAGGTGTTACCTTCGCACTGCCCGCTCCCTGAATTCTCGGTTTTTTGGCAAACCGTCCGATCACGGCAATCGACGAAATGGACTCCTGCCCTAGCGGGAGAATCGCGTTCTCATTTTTCAGAAGCACAATACTTTCGGCCGCCGCTTTACGTGCGAGTGCATGATAGTCGGAATCTGTTGAAGAATCCTTGTCTTTCTTGCCCGTTACCCGCTCAACCAGCTTCAAAATACGACCCACGCTTTGATCCAATTGTTCTTCGGAAAGGTTTCCGTTCTGAATCGCCTCAATGATTGCCTTGGCATTGTAATGAGCAGGGCCCGGCATCTCCAGATCAAGTCCGGCCTTCAGTCCGCGTATGCGATCATTGACAGCTGTCCAGTCGGATAGAACAACACCTTCATACCCCCACTCTTCTCTCAAAATGTCATGAAGCAAATGTTCGTTCTCACTTGTATATGTTCCATTCAACAAATTATAGGAACACATCACCGTCCAAGGGTCGGATTTCTTAATAATTCGTTCAAAGGCGCTCAGGTAAATCTCGCGAAGCGTTCGCTCGTCGATTTCCGAACTGGTTACCATCTTCTCGAACTCCTGGTTGTTGCCCGCAAAGTGTTTGACAGAAGCACCCACACCTTCGCTTTGGATCCCGTTTATAAACGCCGCTCCAAGTTCCCCCGTCAAGTATGGGTCTTCCGAGTAGTATTCGAAGTTTCTTCCGCCAAGCGGCGTTCTTTTCATATTGACACCAGGTCCAAGCAGCAACTCGACGTCCATGGTTTTGGATTCACGTCCCAGTGCCACACCAACTTCATATAACAATTCCGTATTCCACGAAGAACCGATGGCTGAACCCGTAGGGTAACAGGTTGCGGGTACATTTTCTGTTGTAATCCCCATTTCTTCATCGCTGTTTGTTTTACGAATGCCGTTTGTCCCATCGTACATATGAACTGGCGGAATGTTTAACCGCTCGATTCCTTTTGTCATCCACATATTCAATCCTGCGCAGAGTGAAGCTTTCTCAGCCAGCGTTAATGCCGACAACAATTCATTGATTGATTTATCCATAGTACTCACCCTTCTGATATCAATTTTGTTCCTGTTCTTTCTTCAGTTCCTGTGCATCATACAGTTTGAAAAACGGAAACCAGACAATAAATACAATCACCAGGACGACTGCCAGCAAGATAAGCCCATTGAGTCCGGACATAATATAGGTGGACAAGCCGATCGGTGTGTACCATAGCTGGAAGATCTGGCTCGGAATCCGCACCCAACCCCAGTCGAGAGCCAAATACACAATCACTGGCGTGATAAGTGAGTTAATCCACATCGGCACCATGAGTAACGGATTAAAGGCAATCGGTGCTCCGTACACGACAGGTTCATTAATGTTGAACAAGGACGGGATAATAGTTGCCTTGCCGACAGATTTCAGTTTTTTCGAACGTGCCATCAGGAACCAAACAACTAACGGCAAGGTCGCACCCATACCGCCAATACCCAGCCATCCGGAGAAAAAGGTTTCAAATGTGTTGATATTGACTGGATCTTGTCCTGCTGCCACAAGAGCTGCATTTTCTTCGATTGCAGGTATCCAGATCGCGTACCAGATCGGTGTCATGACCCACGGGCTTACGCCGAAAGAATACAGTACAACACCAATGAAATTGAACAATAAAAATCCGGTTAAACTTTGCCCTACGGCATTGATCGGCTCAAATACGTTTACGATCAGTCCAAAAATATCAAAATGAAGCTGATATACAAGCAACCATCCTGTTGTTAATACCAGGGCGATCGGGACGAGAAAATCGAACCAGTCCATAATGAATTCGGGAAGTGAAGACCCCTTTTTGAAGAACGAAAATTTGTTACACATGATCATTACAAGAGCGACGAATACACCTACCAAGAGTGCGGTAATCATCCCCGAGGGTCCAAATCGTTCAAGGATGAACTGAATGGTACCGTCTTCGTTTACCGTCGGGTTAAGCAGCATGACGAACAGAGATATCCCCGTCATTCCCGCCAGCAACTTGATTTTGTGTCGTTCTCTTTTTTCCATCACGACATAAGGCGTCAGAAAAGCAATAAACAACCCGAGCAAACCAAAACTGAATGTCGTGATAGGTGTCAGGTCCGGCATGCCCGGAATGAAATCCTGCAAAATCGAAATCAATGTAATAATCGAACCGATGAAAATCATCGGAATGGCGACCATGATGGCTTCTTGAATCGAAGAAACCCAAATATTGTTCGTAAACGCCTCCAATCTTGGCGCAAACGAATCTGTCATCCATTTCATGAAACGCTTCATCCAAAACTCCCCCTGTCTTCCTCTATGCTGCCACAACCATAGTATATCGATTTGTGTTAACGCTTTCTTGTTGGAACTTGCCGCATCATGGTTCGTTTTTTGCCCAATCCATCGCTATAGTTCTAGCTTGCCAGCCTGAACAAGAAATAAACAACAAAAAACATCCCTTCAAACTGAAAGGATGTCTTAAAAGCACTTTTTTTTTAATATTGTCTATCCAAAATGAGTAGCATTACCCCATGCGGTGGAAGCAAAATCTCTCTGCGCCAACTTTCATCTCTTACCATCTCTGTCCCCATCACGGGTCCACTCCTGCCGTTTAGATAGGCGATTTCTTCTTCCGTCAAGGAATAGGGCGATCCCATGCGGGTCCACTCATCAAATACCGATCCATGCTCCCGATCCAGTTGATAACTGGTGCATTTATAAGATCCCTCGAGTTTGCTCAGGGTAAGTTCATAAGTTTTGCTGCCTTTTTCCTCAAATACGTCATAGCGTGTTGAGCTGGATAATTCCGACCAATCTCCACTTGCAAACAGCTGGTCTACGTGAACATAGTGATAGAACAAAAATTGCATGCTTCCATCCCTTTTTCGGGTTCCGACATAACCGTCTCCCTTGACCATCAGCTCATCCCCAAGCTTTTGCATAAGCTCAAATGCATAATAGCTGGGTTTCTTCAGCCCATCGCGGTTAATCAGGCCAAAACCTCCGTAGAAAGGAGAAGCGGGAACGATACTTTCTTCGAATACATCGGTAAAGGACCAGAAAGCCATCGCTTTCACGTCACCGAGCGTGTTCATGGTGTGGTAAATCACAAACGGAGCCATGAACATAGTATCGTGAAGCAAGTTCCGGTCATACAGCGAAAAGTTCCACTCGGTGACATGAAGTTCAACATGACCGTACGATGACGTATTCATTTTTTGCCGCATAAGCTCAATACTCTCTTTATAAAAAGCAGGGGGCATGATTTGGGTTAAACGATCCTCTTCAACTTTTAGCTTGGGATACTCCGAATAGATGTGAAACGAGAAAAAGTCGAGAGCTACTTCCCGCTTGCGGCAATAGGACAAAAATTCCTCAGCCCAGGTATCGTTCCAGAGAGAACCGTAACCCATAGCTGGCCCCCCCACCTTCAGTTCCGGCAAAATCGATTTGATGGCATGAACGGTCGATTCGTAAAACGCAAAGTATTCTTCCTTGCTTCCTGCCCAACAAACACCCGCCAGGTCAGGCTCGTTCCATACTTCGAAATACCACTGCCTCACTTCTTCCGCTCCATAACGATTCAAACAATGGCGAACAAATTCACCAACAAGCGCCTGCCACTTGGCAGGGTCGGATGGCGGGCTAATATTCCCCCTCCACCAAAACAGCGTTTCTTTGGATCTCGCCAACTGGCTCGGCATAAAGCTTAATTCCACAAATGGCCGAACGCCCTGATCCAGCAGGAAATCATACAACTTGTCCACATAAGACCAGTTATAGAGGGGGATGCCCTGCTCGTTCTCGCTGTACACCATCATCTCGTCATTAAAGATGCCGTGAAATCGAATATATTGAAAAGGTACTTTTCCTTTCAGCGCGGAGAGCTGCTTCCGCCAATCTTCACGTAAACCTTCAATGGCTCTCCCTGCCGTCATGGTCATATTCCAGTGCTTTTCGTAGACAGACGACGTCTGATCCGCACGAATCTCAATATAAGTTTGGTCTGACAGATGTACAGACGGTACAGGAAGTGTGTCCTGATCGGCGTCAACCTTCACATCCAGATATCGATACAGTAAACCAATCGCATTCAGCGTTTCCATCTCGTAATAATCTCCGCTTGAAGACTCCTCATATGTTTTGGGTTTGCGGTTCACATTCAACTGATGGAGTTCCGGTGTACGAGAAGCTTCCCGATAGGAACCGGGCGTACAGCCGTACTTTTCCTTGAAGTATTTGTTAAACAGCTTCACATTGGCAAATCCGCAATCCAGCGCGATCTCCGAGATGTTTTTATCGTTTGCTGCCAGCTGAGCCTGAGCCTTCTCCAAGCGAATGAGCGTCAAATACTTTTGGAAAGGTATCCCGATTTTGTCGGTGAAGAAATGGGAGAAATAATGCAAACTTAAATGTTCGGAATCCGCCATATCCTGTAGTGTAATCTTCTCATTGTAGTGTAAATCAATATATGTGAGGACCCTGTTCAGTCTTTTATAGTCATAATCCCTGCTACCGTCTTCCAATGCGGAATTCGTTCCACTGGAAAAATACCTCTGCAGGCATCCGCATAACATCTGTAATCTGCCCATTGTGAAATTTTGATAACCCGGCGTTTTTTTGTTGATCTCCCATACCATCTGCGCAAGATATTGTTTAATACTTTGCAGGCGAGGAGCGTTTTGTTCCACGTTCATAGCAGAGTTACAGGAGATAAACGCATTATTGTTCATCAACTCGGGACCGAACTGCAATGTTAATAACACATTGTCCTGATTGGTTCGTTCGATCTTGTGGACGGACATACTGTTAACCACGATCACATCATCTTCATGCAGTGTATATTGCTGCTGGTCCAGATACATGATGATTGAACCGTGGAGAACATATACAACTTCCACTTCCTTGTGCCAATGAAAATCAATATGTTTTACCGAGTTCACGAAGAGTTTCATAGGCAGATCGTCCTGATGTTGAATAAACTCATATAGATAGCGAATTGTCTGCACCTTCCTTCATACCGATTATTATAGCCACAGCATTTTGAAGATATCAACAAGCTAAACAGTAAGAACAAAAAAGCCGATCAATTAAGGTTCAATTGATCGGCTCTTCTATATAAATGTTCAAACTATCTATTCAACTAAATGCACTGCTATCTTACCAACCGCGGTTGGACATGCGCTCTTCTGGAGCCAATTTAGAAATTTCGATCCCTTTCATCGGGGCGCCCAAGTTTTTGGATACTTCGGCAATCAGTTTGTAATCCGTGTAATGTGTTGTAGCTTCAACGATTGCACGAGCAAATTTCTCAGGGCTATCGGATTTGAAGATACCTGATCCTACAAACACACCGTCTGCTCCCAGGTGCATCATTAATGCTGCGTCCGCCGGAGTAGCTACACCGCCTGCTGCAAAGTTAACGACAGGAAGTTTTCCGTTTTCATGAACTTCGCGCAGCAACTCATAAGCTACACCCAGATTTTTGGCTTCAGCGTACAGCTCGTCTTTGGACATGTTTTGCACTTTACGGAGCTGGCTGTTAATCAGGCGCATATGACGAACTGCCTCAACAATGTTGCCCGTTCCAGGCTCACCTTTTGTACGAATCATCGATGCACCCTCACCAATACGGCGAAGAGCTTCTCCCAAATCTTTGGCTCCACATACAAATGGTACAGTAAACTCATGTTTATCGATATGGAACACTTCGTCTGCTGGTGTAAGAACTTCACTTTCATCGAGATAGTCCACACCTAGGGATTCAAGCACTTTGGCTTCTATGTAATGACCGATACGTGCTTTGGCCATAACTGGGATAGATACAACCTTCATAACCTCTTCAACGATGGTTGGATCTGCCATACGAGCTACACCGCCAGCTGCGCGAATATCGGAAGGTACCCGTTCAAGAGCCATAACAGCTGTTGCCCCTGCCGCCTCAGCGATTTTAGCTTGCTCTGCATTCATAACGTCCATGATGACGCCACCTTTTTGCATCTCAGCCATTCCTCTTTTTACACGATCTGTACCTGTTTGCATGATTGTAGTCCTCCTAAGTAACTTTTGGGTGATTTTCAATAAAGGCATCGCTCTAATCTATGATTTAGTATAGAATGAGAATGGTCATATAAAAAGATCCAATAATTTTGATTTTTATTGTACCACTTTAATTATAACTCTGGAGGTCCTATGCAATTTCATGTAGCTTACAGTTCATATTTGAACCGAAAATATACGAAGATGAAGGCTCTCTATCATGCCATTCGTGATGCAATTCATGAAGGTATTCTTATACATGGCGAGAAGTTACCCTCTACTCGAGAGTTAGCTGCAACGTATCACATTTCCAGAGGAACCGTGAATCAGGTCTATGATACGTTGACTGCACAAGGTTACATTCATTCAGAGCATGGAAGAGGAACCTTTGTTGCATATCAGTTGGACTTAAGCAATGATGCTTCCACCGAGAAAGCTTGTACGCATCACTTATCTGCCTGGGGGAACCGTATTCAGCAGTTTGAACAGCAGTCGATTCAAAGAAAAACACCAGCCAATGCTCATACACATGATTCCAGAATGAATAGCGACGAAGTGATCGACTTTAGCAAATATCAACCTGACTTCTCCAAGTTTCCTTACGATGAATGGAATAATCGATTGTATGCAGAGATAAGGCAGCGTGAGCTTCACCTGAAAACAACCTCTGCTATGGTTAGTTCAACCGGGGATCCAAAATTGAGAGAAGCCATTGCTGCCTATCTGCGGAGGATGCGGGGCATTCAAGTTGATCCGGATCATATTGCAGTAACTGCAGGCTCCATGCAAGCTATAGCCCTACTCACTCAATTACTTGCAGATCCTGGGGATTATGTAGTGACAGAGAGTCCTTGTTATGTCGGGATTTCTAAAGCCATATTGGCTGCGGGTGCAAAGTTGATTGAAGCCAATCTCGATGGTCAGGGCGTTGTGCCCCAGGACTGGGAAGCACGTATGTTGTTTGTCACGCCGTCACGACAATTTCCTACTGGTGAAATGCTCAGCCTGGAACGCAGACAAACCTTGCTGGACTGGGCACAGCGAAATGATGCCATGATTGTTGAGGATGATTATGATAGTGAATTCCGATATCGCGGAATGCATGTTGAACCACTGAAAACACTTGATAAAGCAGGCCGCGTAATCTACCTGGGCAGCTTTACCAAAACCTTGCCTTTAGAAGTACGACTTGGTTATGTGGTTCTTCCCCCTACGTTGGCTGACACCTTTAGAAAGGCACAGGCATTATACGAGCCAAGACCCGTCAACCTGATCGAACAACGGGCATTAGCTGCATTCATGACAAGTGGTCAATATGAGCGTCATCTGCGCAGAATGAATCGATTATACAGTCGTAAATTCCATCTGTTACTCAAACTTTTGAACAAACACCTCTCTACATGGTTTGATTGGGTGGAGAATGAAGCGGGTCTCCACGTGTTTGGCTGGTGGCGAGGTAATGTGTCCACTTATGAGGCCTTTCGGGAATCAGCTCGGTCACAAGGTGTGGTATACTCAGAAGTCAGCAGTTCAACGGCTGTTGGTATGAAGTATGGTATCTATTTATCTTTTGCACATTTGTCAGATGAACAATTACAGGAAGGCGTATCCAGATTGAAAAATGCCGTTACAACTGCATTGTGAGGTAAATCGTCTCCAAAGTAAGTACAAGAAGATCATCATTCGGAAGAGGGGCGATCGTTATGAATTGGTTAAATGAACTTTATAAAATAAATAAGCAGGAACCGGACAAGGAAATCGAACGTTCTTTGGTTAACGCCATCTTCCGAATATATGACCGGTTCCCCCGAATTGGCCTTAGAGAGCGGATCGGGCAGCAAGAAATGTCTCTCGATATCGCCGATGCTTATATCCATGGGCATAATGCCATGATTGAAGCTGGTGTCGGAATCGGTAAGTCTTTTGCGTACCTGATCCCAAGTCTGCTCACGAATCAAATGTCTCAGAAACCAGTCATTATAGCTACATCCTCCATTCAGCTCTCGGAACAGATACATAAAGATTTAAGGATCATTGGTAGTCGGTTGGGATTCTCAACGGTTCGATCCGTGGTGGGGAAAGGCATGGGTCAGTACGCCTGTCGAAGTAGAGCAGCGGAATTGATCAATCTTGATGATGCAAACTCCTCCGTATCTACCCTCGCACAGCGCATATTAGATTATGAAATTGATGAAAGAGCCGATATTAAAGCTGGGGTTAGTGATGCTGAATGGTCTCACGTTTCCGTGAATGATTGCAAATTTGAACGTTGTCATCATAAAACTGCATGTTTGTTTTACGACATGAGAGCGAAATTAAATGCAAAAGCTCACGAGATTGATTTTATTATCGTGAACCAGGACTTGCTTATACGAGATTTGATGAAGAAAAAAGAAGGAACCAAGAGCATCATCTCGGAACAGCCTGCTCTGATCGTCATTGATGAAGCGCATAATCTGGAAGCAAAAGTTCGGGATGCCAGAACACTTGAGTTCACTTATCGGGGAATCTGCCGCATTCTGGATACCACGGTGCAGCTTCTCACGAAGCAGTCCGGCGATAAAAGTCTCTTCTCACAATCCAAGTTCATCAAAAACTGCGCTGAGCGCATCTTCAAACAGGTAAACGCGGATCTGCTCCACCATGCCAAGCAGGATAACGACCGAATCAAAGTGTCGGAAATCAAAGGAATACCGTTAAACCAAGTCTTAAACGATTTAAAAGATCTCAGTCTGCGCCTTTCCATTTTGACCTCCCGTCACGAGCGGGAGATCGATGACGCTTTTGAAGCCATCAACGGGCTTATAACCCTCATTCGTGTCTTATCTGAAATGGAGGACAACTATCTTTTATGGGCAAGCAGCCCCCTTAGAGTAACCACAATCAGCATCTGTCCCAAAGATATAAGCCAATTTCTGAAATACGCTTTATTTAATGGCAAGGTACCTGTAATTCTAACATCAGCAACGCTGTGCCAAGGCGGGGATACGCTGGAGGAACAATATTCTTATATGACGCACTCCCTCGGTTATAAGGGAGATTTCTTAGAGCGCCAACCCTCCCCTTTTGACTACACCAACCATGCGATGATGTATATTTCGAACAAAGTTCCCTATTACCACCACGATCAACGCGAAAACTATCTTGAAGCAGCGTACAAGGAAGTGGTTCAACTCTGTAATCTAACTCAGGGAAAAACAATCGTCCTTTTTTCAGCAAAAGAGGACATGAAGTACATTCACAAAAAGTTGATCTCAAGGGCTAATGAATACACATGGGCAGTCCATGTTCAGAAAGAGGGTTCATCACAGGACAGTGTCATCGCCGAATTCAGGAAAAGCAAAAGTGTACTGCTGGGTACCGGTGTATTCTGGGAAGGTGTGAATATCGAGGGGTCTGACCTGTCACAGGTCATTATTTTCCGGCTGCCCTTCCCTGTTCCATCGGATCCTGTGTATGAATATAAGGCATCTGTAACGGAGAATCCGTTCATGGAGGTGTTTGTACCGGACATGCTTCTTCGGTTGCGGCAAGGAACGGGACGCTTGATTCGTAGTGAAACCGACCTTGGCATACTCAGCATACTTGACTCCCGTCTCAGCGAAGCGGCTAAAAAGAGTTACCGGGAACAGGTGCTGGACACGTTGCCGTTCAAAAAAGTGACGGAGGATTTTGCGGTTTTGGAGAAATTTGTGCAAAATAAAAGGATACAACGTACGGATTAGAAGTGGTACACCCAAACGCTATAAACTGTTCAAATCACATGAAACGGCCCTTCCACCTATCAAGCGGAAGGGCCAATTTCGATGCTGGAAGTGAGATTTATGCTACAATATATTCCAGATCTACGAATCCCAAAGGAGGCATTACTATGGTTGAAAGACCAACTACAGATGAATATGCAGCTTATTATGAAGGGTATATCCGGCTTGTTCCTGAAGGAAACATCATTGAAATGTTGGAGCAGCAGGCCAACATCGTACAAAATTTGCTTTCTTCATTAACAGAAGAGCAAGCAAATTATCGGTACGCCGAAGGCAAATGGAGCGTGAAAGAGGTCATCGGTCACCTTTTGGATAACGAACGCATCATGAGCAGCCGATTGCTTCGCATCGCCAGAGGTGAGCAAGCGAATCATCCCGGCTACGATCAGGACGTGCTTATGCAGACCCACCCTTTCGATTCGTATACCCTGGCCGATTTGAGCGAAGAATATGCCATCACACGCCGCTCAACCATTCTTATGATTCGTCGCCTTACGCCGGAAGCTTGGCTCTGTAGAGGGATCGTCAGTGATAATCCTGCTTCAGCTCGATCGATTGCATTTGTTATGGCTGGGCATGAGCTCCACCACTTATCAGTACTTCGCGATCGCTATTCGTTAGATTTGAAATTATAAAATTCATTCAAAAAGACTTTGAACCTACATTCTCAGTAGGATCAAAGTCTTTTCTCATCAGTCGTTTTATCGTTCAAATTATCGTTCAAAATGAATCAGATGTGCGTCCTCTCGCGAAGATAACGTGGAATAATGATTCAGAATAGGAATGTCCCCATAGAACTCAATGGGCAGGACCACATAGCTGGACTGAAAATAATCCGATCCGTTCCAGCGATCCGAAAAGTATAGGTACTCCTCTTCTGACCGCTTCAGCACAAATGCTGGTTGCGTTTGGTACGTCGTTTCATCGCCAAAATCGCTGAGCATCCCCCATGGTCCATCCATCGTATCAGCCATCGCGTATTTCCCTTGATTGGGAGCCCAACCCGTGCAAAATGAGGTTAGCATATAATACTTCCCTTTTCGTTTGAAGACAGCTGGCGCCTCCCGATACTCCCCCTGCCACAGCTTTCCGACAAGACTTTCGACATTAAGGTAATCCTCCTGCAGACGATAGATGTGCAGGTCCGCATTGTCTCTGGCAGCCGAAATAAAATAAGCCGTCCCGTCATCGTCCTGAAAGAGCGTGCAGTCACGCGACATATACCCGTAGGGATTAAAGCTGCCATGATACACGAAATGACTATCCGGAGAATCCGATGTGGCAATGGCGCATGCGGCATCGTTGTAATTGTTACCATTCTCATAGTGAGCCCAGAGTACAAACTTTTTGGTCACCGCGTTGAAAAGCACTTTAGGCCGTTCGAGATTTACTTTTCCACCTTTATCGTTCACTAATGCCAGATTTGTCCTAACTCGAATGGGTGCAGCTGGTGTAGAGGTGGTCAAGATATGGTTTCGAAACTCCCAGTTGAATATATCTTTGGAACGATAACAACTCACATATATATCATCCCTCCGATCTTCGCCATACCAGTAATAATAATCGTCATGGAATAACATATGTCCACCATGGGCATGGATCGGCTGACCGCTTGAATCATTCCAGATGCCACCATTGGTTAATTGATTATTCACACCGTTACCTCTCTTCTTTTAGGAACATCGTTAATTGGTGTCCGATCCAAATACCTTCACTTCCCATAGTCTTGGCGTGTACCAATTGTTGGGATTGTTATGAAGTGCCGCATTTTGCATATTAATTCGTACATACCTGGCAGCAGTGCTCGATAGCGTATCTGATGTGAAACCGTAAGATGTATTATTGGTTCGATCCAATGCCACGGTCCAGTTTACATTATCCGTACTGGTCTCGATTTTATATTTGTAATAACCTTCGGAGCCTTTTTGCATCCACCAGGAGATTTGCACATTATTCAATTGCTGAACAGAGCCGAGGTCGACCTTCCACCAATGTGGCCAGGAACTGCCTGTGCCTACCCATTCGGTTTGATAGTTGCCATCATTAGCATAACTTGCCGGATTTGTTCCAGTAACCGTTTGGGCTGTTGCCGGTTTACCTTGTGACAGCAGTTTTCCATTCTGAACGGGAACGACAACATCATCGCTTGTGTTATAAAGGACTTGATCAAAATAATCATAAAATGCGTAGCCATCAGAGAACCAAACGGGAAGCAGTCGTTCCTCTGTTGTTCCATTTTGCGTACCTGCCCAGCCAAACATCCAGCGATACGCAACCATAACCACGTTGTTGCCCGTATCTGGCTTCACCCGCATGACGGAACCCGACTGCGCCGAGAAGGTTGACGTGTTGCCAATCGTCCGTAATTCAGACCAATCGCCGTCTATGCTTGTTGCTGAAGAATACAAGGGTATGCTCGGATACCAACCTGCCGCTTGGGAAGAGAACAAGTAATAAATGCCATCTTTTTTGATCATTTTGGGCAGTTCCCTGTGTTGATTTTGGTAAATAACTGAAACTTGATGATCCACATCCAGCCAATCGGAGGTCAATTTATACAAAATCGTGTCCGAATTATTATTGGCCGTAGAGATCAGATACGCCGAATCATCATCATCTTTGAAAATGGAGATATCCCGGGATTGGTTCCCTTCTGGTCGAAAGCTTTTGTGAAATGTAAATTCTTCTCCAGGCGTGGCTGAAGCCACCGATACTCTGGCAAGTGTGTAGTCTGTACTGTTTTCATAGTGAGCCCAAAAAACAAATTTGTTCGTGGGCGCGTGATATAGGATATTGATCCCTTCAAATTTAGAGTTGGCCAGATCGGGATGATCCGTGTAAGACAGGACCACTTTGTCGTTACCGTAGGAGATGTCATCCGTTGACGTCTGTTGAATCATTTCGCCAAAACCGCCTGATGACTTTTGCACAAAGTTAAATCTGTAGTAGGTGTCTCCAACTTTGAGTTCATTCGGGAGCATGAGAGTAGATTGTGTTGTGTTATCAAAAGTTGTGAGGTTCTCTGGTAGGCTGTAAGGGATATATTCTGTTGAGACAGCGGAGGTAATTAAGGAAGTCCCGGCATATGCCTTCACTTGGTATTTGTACGTGCTACCTATGTTGAGGTCATAATCATCCGTCGTTGTACCGGTTAGGGTCTGTAATATCGTATAAGGCGCATTGTTCTCGGATCTGTATAACTCGTATGCAGTCGCTCCCTGGACAGGTGCCCAATGAATTTTGGCATTGGATACTTCGGATTCATTCTTCAGGACAAACAGTGTTGCAGCGATCTTGGTCTCTTCACCAGCAGCAGCGTGAATAGTTTGAGCTGAGGACGTTAAATGAACTGTTAACAACATCAATGCAATGACGATAGCCATCCACGATTTACCTTTGATCATGTCTCATCATCTCCTTTTTTAGAAGACCAACCTTCCTGGTGCCGGAAGGCTGGTTCAGGTGAAACTAGACTTTATTTCAAATTCATCAGTGTCATTACATCCGTCTCGCTGGCTTGGTTGTACCATTCGTTAACTTCTTCGATCACGGTGTCTCCGCCTTTTTCATGCCACTGTTTCACAAAGGTATCAAATGCTTCAAGCGGCTCATTGCCATATATGATTTTGGTGAACGTCTCTTGTTCCATGGTGGTCAACTGTTCCCACACATTTTGCATCGTTGGCGTTGGTGGACCGTTAAACTCATTTGGCAGTAAAACATCTCTGTTTTCATACGAAATCCGGTATCCGTCCTGCGTCGTTTGATCCTTCGAGGCGCTCTGAATGAGGACACCCGTGTCGGCTTTAACTCCATTCGCCAGATCGTAGTAGGATTGGCCGGGACCATCAACACTCGGTGTATTTTTGGTAAATGCCATTTTCCCAACGCCTTGCACAGCCTCTAATGGCGTATTAAATTTCGTTGGATCAAAAGTGACTTCATCGTTAACGATATCGTAATCGTATCCTTGAGCGTAGCCGTATTTGAACTCCCCTGTGCTGAACGCTGCGTCGTACATTTTATCGTAGTACAGGAAGAAGGCTTCCATGTTCTGAAAATCCTTGTTAAACATGAATACACCATCGTTCAACTGGGCGGATTGGTAGGTCTTATCACCGTTTACACCTTGAATGGTCGGATAAGCACTAATTTTTGCACCCTCCACATTTTTCTCTACGTCCTTCACACTGTCGTACAGCCAAGGACGACCAATGATGATACCAGCTTTCCCCTCCGTAAAATCAGACAGTGCATCCCAGGCCCCTTGGGTGGCCAATTCTTTGTTCAAGTACCCTTCTGCATACCAATCGCGTAACTTGGCAAGTGCTTCTTTGTTGCCAGGAGCCACAGATCCATAGGTGAGTTTGCCGTTGTCGTTATGCCATTGCCTTGGAAGATGTTTGCCCGTGTATGCGCTGAATATCATGACCGGATCGCTGACCCAGCCCGTATTGTAGGAATCTTTACCTGAAAAAGTAAAGCCGTATGTGTCTTTCTTGCCGTTCCCATCCGGGTCCTCATTAGTGAACGCCGCGATGACTTGTTCAAACTCATCAATCGTTGTTGGCGCTTTCAAATTTAACCTGTCTAACCAGTCCTGGCGGATCAACATGACTTCGCCTTCCGTCAGATTGGGTGCAATCGCCATCCCGTAGACCTTGCCCTCCCTAACCACTGGATTGAAGGTGGTCGGGTATTGTTTGTATATTTCTTTTATCCGGTCAGGCATGTAGGTTGAGATGTCTTCTGTAATCTCCTTGACTTGCCCCGACTCAATCAGATCATTGACCAGCATGGTATCATAGACGGGCAGAACGTCTGGTAGTTTCTCGGAACCCGTCAACGCCAGCCGCAACTTGGTATTATATTGTGAAGCATCACCTCCCAGCAGGGTGGTTTGGATTTTGATACCCAGGTTTTGTTCGCCCCAGCGGGTCAATACATTGTCATTCAACGTCTCACCGTTGATGTACTTTCCAGCATTTTCGTCCTGTTGTTTGGCGATGGTGATCGTAAACGGTGGATCATATTTTCCGTCCTTAAGCACCGATGCCGGTGTGGTCTCGGAAGCACTCTCCCCTTTGCTACAACCAGCCACAAGAATAGCCGACAGCATAACCATACTTACCATTTTCCATAAATCAGTTCTTTTCTTCATGGAAAGATGCCCCCTTCACTCATACTCAATTTGTTTTCTATATAAGTTCAACTAATTGCATATTTACACTGGCACTTCGATAACAGAACACCTTCCGATCGCTGTTATCGTGTAAATTTTAGTTGAACATATATAGATCGAATTTTTCGTCACAACAACTATTCTTTGACGGCTCCAAGTACAATCCCCTTCACGAAATATCGTTGTAAAAAAGGATAGACCAAAATGATCGGTAGTGTGCTGACGAAAATTTGAGCTGCTTTGATACTTTGCTCCGACATTGCTGCAACTTCAGATTGGCTCATCGCCATATTCTGCATATTGCTCTGCACAACGACCGTCTGTAAGAACGAAGCCAACGGATACTTACTTGCATCCGACATGTACAAAATCCCGTCAAACCAGGAGTTCCAGTGCCCCACCATAATGAACAAGGATACGGTCGCGATGCCAGGTAGAGATAATGGTAAATATATTTTGCTGAGTATTACAAAGAAGGACGCTCCATCAATGAAAGCCGCTTCTTCCAAGGCTTTGGGAATCGTTTTAAAAAAATTGACGAGAAGAATCAAATTATAAGCACCGAAAGCGCCCGGTAACACAAGAGCCCAGATGGTATCCTTTAATCCAAGGGCTGTGATCAATATATAAGAAGGTATCAATCCCCCCGAGAAGAGCATGGTAAAGATAAAAAACCACATGAGCACGTTGCGTCCCCTGAATTCCTTGGACAGGGCATATCCTGCACAGGTAAGAATAAACATACTGATGGTTGTACCCAATACGGTTCGAGTGATGGATGTCAGCATGGCACCGTTGAAATTAGAATTGTTGAACGTTTTGATATAGGCATCCACATTGAACCCAATCGGCCAAAATGAAACCATATTACCGCTGATGGCCGCTTTACTACTGAGCGACTGCGCCAATAGATGAAGCAGTGGTAGGAAACACGCCAGCCCCGCCAGTATCATGAACGCGTAATTAAAATAGGAGAATACTCTATAGCCCGTCGTTTTATGGTACATGATCCCTCTCCCTCCTTGTTAGAATATTTTGTAATTGGCGTATTTATAGGCCAGCCTGTAAGAGACAACGATCAAGATCAAGCTAATCCCCGATTTGAACAGTCCTACAGCGGTCCCGAAGCCGTATTGCCCGTTTAACAAGGATGAACGGTAGACATAGGTGTCAATGATATCTCCCGTACTGTAGACTAGCGGATTGTAAAGATTGAAGACTTGATCAAAACCCGCGTCCAGAATATTCCCCAGACTCAGCGTAGAAATGACGATGATCATGGGCAACATGCTAGGCAAGGTGACGTATCGAATTTGCTGCCGGCGTGTGGCACCATCAATCTCGGCCGCTTCGTAATAAGATGGATTAATTCCCGCAATGGTCGCCAGATAAACAATCATGCCAAAGCCAAAGCTCTTCCACACATCGCTGATCACAACCGTGAATCGAAACAGATCAGGATCACCTAAGAAGTAAATGGGATCGTTGCCGAAAACCCTTGTTAAGATATGATTGATTCCTCCGTCTAATCCGAGAATATCAATCATCAACCCCGCGACCGTAACCCAAGATAAGAAATGTGGCAGATACACCAGTGTCTGTACACTTTTCTTAATGCCCATATTTCGGATCTCGCTCAGCAGAATAGCCATGACGATCGGAACGATAATACCAACGATAATTTTAGAAACAGCGATAATTAACGTATTAACGATCGCTTGTGTGGCTTCTTTGTACTGGAAAATTCGTTCGAAATTATCTAACCCGATCCACCGTGAACCTGTGATGCCCAGCCATGGTTTGTAGTCCTGGAATGCCATGAGCAAACCTACCATCGGGCCATAAGAAAAGATGCAGACAAACACAAATGCGGGAATACACAGTACGTACAAAGGCCAGCTTTTCTTGATTTCCTTTTTGAATGAATTCCGCTGGGAAATCTTTGTTTTTGTTTTTTTCGCGGATCTGGCGGGCACAATCTCGTTAATGTTGCATACCTCCTCTATGATGGTTCTTCGAAAGCTATCCTTGAAGATAAGCTTAACAAAAGCGCTTTCACTCCAAAATGCCAAAATTTCAAGATCATCACCCCACCCTGAAGCACTTTAAAACCGCTTTCATTTATCGCCGTTGCTGCCCTTCCGCTTTTCTAAGGTTTGGCTTATATTAAAGTTAATCCGATCTGGATTTTAAACTTCTGCGTTTGGCGATATGAAAGGAAACATATATGATCAGAAAAATGTATATGAAGCGATTCATCTATTTCTTTGTTTTTTTTCTGCTGCTGACGTTAAGTTTGTTTTTCGTGATGAACCGATTAAGCTCCAAGACACTTGAAGAAAATCTGATTGGCGCTTCCAAAAACCAGCTTGATTATGTGAAAGGCATTCTGGACGGGATTATATACGAGGCTAACATGTATGGAGTTCAATATGCGGCAGACAGTGATGTCCGATTTTATCAGAGGCATGTTATCGAGCTGAGCAATTACGATTCCCAAATGAAGAAAAACGATATTGTTGATCGCTTGCGGCAAACGCTCCTCTCCAGTCGATCAATTGAATCGATCGGCATTTACTGGAAGTCTGAAAAAACGTTTCTGTCCACCAACAGTATGCCGGAGGCGAGACTTCCGTTCAAGGATGTTCATCAACGGGGATGGCAAATCGTCGGCAATAGCTTGTATTACTTTGCTCTCTACCCTTACATCCAAAAATCCGGACAAAATGAACCGACTCAGTACGTCGTTGGTGTAAAGCTGAATACCGATTATTTGAAAAATCTGCTGAAAAAGGCTGTGAACAACGACAGCTCAAACGCTTTTTTTTGGTTTAATTCCCATCAGTTATGGAGTGAGAAAGAAGTTGACAACGATTTATTGAAAGCGGTTACTGAAATGCTTTCTCCACAGCCGGAGATCACTTTGAAATATGATTATCACACCAAGTCGGACGATTACTATGTTCTTTCCCGATATATTGAATCAATCGACGCCTACCTGATTACATATACACAGACGAATGATTTTCTGCAACCGATTGACCGCAACCGTAAAGTTTTTTTTGCCAGCATTTTAGCCGTTTTCACGCTTGGTCTGGTTGTGATCTTTACGTTTTACCGGAACTATTACCGTAATATTCGTTTGTTGGAGCGGAAGTTTTCACAGGTCGAACAAGGCAATCATAATACTCGTATAACCGAAAATACGGATAGAGAGTTTTACAGCCTGTTCAGAAGTTTTAATCATATGGTTACCGAGGTCCAGGATCTGTTCGTATCCTTGAAGACTGAAACGGAACTAAGACGAAGTGCGGAACTTCAACAACTGCAAGCTCAGATCAATCCTCATTTTTTGTACAACAGTTTGTTTTTCATTATGTCTGTGGCTCAATTTTCACCTGATTCTGTCATGCGCATGAGCAAACATCTGGCTGAATATTATCGTTATTTAACCAAGTTGGACCGGCATGAAGTCACGCTGGAAAGCGAGCTTCAGTTTGCGGAACATTTCCTGATTATTATGGCTCTTAGCAAAAAAATGGAGTACAGCATTGATCTGCCCCCAGAACTGTCCTCTCTTCCCCTCATGCCGCTGATCATCCAGCCAGTGGTTGAAAATGCGATTCAACATGGAATTGAAGGACAACAAGGTGCCCATCGGGTGACGATTGATGTAAAACAGACAGAGACTGCGATAACGATCAAGGTCTCCGATGACGGCAAAGGTCTTTCACTGGATGATATCCGCAGCCTGGAGGCTCGGCTTGAGAGTGATACCCCGCCTGAAGGAATTAAAGGCGTAGGTCTCTGGAATGTAAATCAACGTCTGAAAAATACGTACGGCGAACGTAGCGGGTTACATTTTACTACTAATGATTGGGGCGGCTTGTCCGTCCTGCTGCTCATCAGCATTCCTGAGGTGAAAGGAGATAACTAATGCGATTATTAATTGTGGATGACGGACATTATGTCGTTGAATATATGAAGCATTTACTCGATTGGAACACCTTTGGCATTGATCAGATCGAGACGATGACCAATTCGATTGAAGCCCGAGAGATGTTGACTCAAAACCACATCGATATTCTGATTACTGACATCCGAATGCCTGAGGTTTCCGGTATTGATCTGCTTCAACATATCCACCAACATAACTTGCCAACCAAAGTGATCATCCTTTCCGGCTACTCTGAGTTCGAATACGCGCAACAAGGAATTCGTTTAGGAGCGCTGGACTATCTGCTCAAACCTGTAGACAAAGATGATGTGGAGAAAGCCATGTCCAAAGCCATCAACCATATTACAAAGACAAGGCCCGCTCAATCTGTTGCATGGGAGAACTTCGATGGATTGGAGTATCTGCTTTCCCTGCTTGGTCACAATGAGACATTAAGAAAGCAATATGATGCGTATACTGAATTTTTAGGGCGTCGTCGTATGTGCTGCTTCAAGCTGGATGGTTTCACACAGGAACATGAGGATGTTATAAAACACGCTGTCGGAGACAAATTGGATCGTCTCCTTTGGAATGCGGGAACGGGACTGTTCGGTCTGGTTCCGGAAGAAGCTGCTGTAGAACTGACCATCCAACTGGAGCAATCAGTCGCGTCTCCTCCCTTTTCATTGACTGATCGAAACGTGACCCGACAGATGTTCTACCGATTCTTTCTTAATGAGGACGTACACTCAGCCGACTTCAGCAGCATATTCAACCATTCTCCGTCATGCGGTGATTGGGAGTCTGCCGGAAATATCATTAAAAAATATGATCAAATCCACCTCCATAAGCAAAAAATAATCTTTCTCATGGAGACCATTCTATATGTATATCTGACGGACAAGGATCGCGATCCCTCTGAAACTGTGGATTGGATATTCAACCTGTTACGGCATCCTGATGAACTAGCTTCAACTCTCATGGATCGGGTCAGTCGGATCAGAAACAACAAACAGATGTCCATTCAAACCATCGTTGACAAAGTACAAACGTATATCGAAGACAATCTGTCACATGGCCTTAGCCTGGATGAACTGGGGAAAGTTGCACATCTCCATCCCGTCTACTTTTCCAAACTGTTTAAACAGGAGACAGGAGAAAATGTGTCAAACTACATTTCCAGGAAGCGGTTGGAGAAGGCTTCTCAACTGCTTCAAGATTCGGAACTCCGTGTAGCCGATATAGCTCAGATGGTTGGTTACCGAAAAAATCAATATTTTATCCAGTTGTTCAAAGTCGAATACGGAGTTACGCCCTACCAGTACCGCAGAAATATGATCCATCAATGACTTCGGTTGAATATGTTACATAATGGATATGTCCAATGCAGTACCGAAAAAGCCCAACTTCCACTCTTCAGTTTAAAGAGTGAGTTGGGTCTTTTTGGTGCAATTAATATATAAGAAACTTTAATGAATGACGTAGCGATTTTTGTTTTATTTGTTTAAGACGCTGTGGAGGTGAGTGAATATTCGTTTAATCTTGGGTTAGGTCGATCATCTTATCAAAGCAATATGAATCTCTGTCATAGCCGTTATGCTCATAAAAAGCATGGGCGTTGGTTCGCTTCATTCCACTACATAAAATAATACTTGATATTCCCCGTTCTTTAGCAAAATTTTCAGTCTGTCTTAGTAGTTTTGTACCTAATCCTCTATGTTGCAGATCCCTTTTAACAGCAAGAGCTTGAATATGTAGATAACCAATTGGAACTCCTACGGATAATGCCTGTACAATAGTTACAAAACCGACCACATTATTTTCTATCAATGCGACAAATGTTTTGTAATTCCCGGCCTTATTCATCTCTTCCATAGTCACTCGGAAGTTTGCATCATTAACATTACGAATTTCAAGTACATCATTCCATAAAAGAACAACTTCAGCATAATCATCTGATATAATTTCTCGAATTTTAATATCCATACTAAACAACCTCCTCAAGATAAAATAATCGAACAATATCCCTATCCCTCTATTTGTGTTAAGGTTCTCCGCGCTATTTGCAACGGCAAGTTATAGGGCCATCCTTTGTGGGGATGACCCTTTATTAATCTAGATTTGTTCAGTTTACATCTTCGTTAACGCCTGCATTTCGCTCATATAAAAGCATTATTTTTTCTTCACGGGTATCCAGATTTCTCCTGAACCATTCCCATGCCGTGCCATTCCATAATACATTTCGAAAGTAGGGCCCTCAACCTGTTCGTATTCAGATGTCGGAAACCACTCAGAATAGATTCGTTCCCATAGTTTTTGCATATCACACTGCGGCTCCGGGAAGACCGCCCACGTTAATGTTGGGATAGCAAGTTTTGTGAATCTCTCCGGAATCTCAAGCCCCTTAGGTACATGATAACAGATCATGTATTTGAAAGATTCTTTAGTGTGATCATAAAGGGCGGCGTGTAACATGGTGTCACCAAAACGTCCCAGTAAGTCGTTCATCATATCAACGCTGCCATCATCATCACATTTTATACGGAATAGAGGAACTTCAGAGAACGCTGTTTTCTGGTCTGCATTTATAATTCCATATACTCCAAACATCTCAAAAGAATCTCTTTGCTCAATACGGTAATTCATTTCGACATCCCCTTTTATTGAAATATGAAAGGACATTCGAGGATAGGCTTTTAGAGAAACGCCTGTATCACGCGCGGATATAGGCATAATACCATGAAGATTCTTAAAGGCGCGTGCAAACGCCTCCGGCGAATCATATCCATATTTCATAGCTACATCAATAACCTTTGAGCCTGTTGTCTGCAGTTCGAATGCCGCCAATGTCAACCGTCGACGTCGAATGTATTCCGATAACGTTACGCCAGTAATAAATGGAAACATTCTTTGAAAATGATAGGTAGAGCAACAGGCTCTATGTGCTATTTCATCAAATGAAATAGTGTCCGCTAAATTTGTTTCGATATATTCCATGGCACTATTCATCCTGACCAACCAATCCATCGTACTCCCTCCCTTCAAGGTAATTTTATGGGAAATAAATAATGAATACCTTGCAATTTCTGCACGAAAAAGTCAGTAAAAAACTTGCTCTTATATATGATACGGTTCACCGGGTCATCACTGGAGTAATCAAGAACAGAGTAGACATGAGCGAATCATCTGGAAGTACGACAATGGGACTTGTTTTCCCGGCGTATCTTAATCGGACGCTAGCGCAATCCATGTTGCGAAGTATATCGATAAAAAACTTTCCATTTAGTGATACTACAAATTCTTCCCCATACATCTCAAATAGTGGAATTTCATTCTGAATATCTCCAACATCGGCTGTTTTGGACAATAGTTTTAATGAGTCTGCATTAGCTACTAATCTAATCACTTGTTCACTGGCCATCACAGTTACACATTCAACTGCTTTCAACAAACATGCTGTATCAACTGCGATTTCACATAAATAAGATTGAGGAATTACATTCTTAATGGATGGAAACGTTCCTTCAATAAGAGCAGACTCCACTTTCAGTCCAGTTGTCACGAATTTAACTCGATTATTACTCACTTCAATTTCAGTTGTGTCATCTGTTTTGTTCAATATTTTCGATAATTCATAGAGATTTTTCGCTGGAATAACAGCGTTCAAACTGTTGTGGGTAGCATCTTCTAAATGCAAAGCACGGTATGCAAGCCGCACTCCATCTGTAGCAATTAAGTTAAGACAATCATTACTGCATTCCAAAGAAACTCCTGTTAATATGGGGCTGGTCTCGGACGTTGATGCTACGATTGCTAGCTGTTTAATAGTCGAACGAAGTAAGGAAGTATTAATGCGTAGTTTAGTAGAAGGGAACGCCTCTCCATCATCAATGGAAGGGAATTCTGTAGGGTCCATTCCGCATAAACGTAATTGAGAATGACCGGATACAATCGAAAGAATCATTGGCTCTTTAATTTCAAGTATAACTTTGTCACCATTAAGTTTACGAATAATATCGTGAAAATAACGCGATGGTATAACGATAGCCCCTGTTCTTTTTACAGTCAGAGAAACACCATCTTGAGCAATCATAGACTGTATCGTCATACTTGTATTACTTGCCGTAAAAGTAACGCCATCTGTACCTGCTTGAATATGTATTCCTTGAAGAATAGGTATTGAACTATTTGCTGCTACTGCCTTTATCACATGTTGTATGGCATTCATAAGAGAATCTTTTGTTATCTCTACCAGCAAAAACCTCACCTACCTTGAATAAAAAAATTATTTTGTATAGAAGGACTCAATGATGTTACGTATAGCCTCCGAACGAGAAAGTTTATGCTCTGTGCAATGGTTTTCGATTTTCTCCCACATATCCTCTGTTAGAGTTAAAGATATTTTTTTGGTCACACCTATACTCTTTCTCCCGGAACCTTCTCGCAGACCACCTCTCGAAAAGACAAAACCTAACTGGCCTTCTTTATTAGAGACACCAACTTTAATGTTATTGTTGTTCAATATAATAACACTCCCGAATTTTGATTTAAGTAACCTCATTCAAAAATATCTCTTCTCATTTTATCATGCTCTACATAGATTTACAATATTTTCAAACCGATCACCGAGAACATATAACCCTGACAAAGGGCGTACCCGGTCATGCTCATGACTCACAGGACAGCCCCAATAAAACAATTACGTATAGACACCTTTTTTATATACTCAACTGGACTTCGGGAATCGAAGTGTCGCTTTATGTTCGGGAAGAAAGAAGCTTTTGGGGAACAACCACCAAATTTGAGTATTCGGTTGTTGTTCAAAGTCGAATACGGAGTTACGCCCTACCAGTACCACAGAAATATGATCCATCAATGAGAGCGAATAAATAACTTTATCAAATTGATATAAATCGGGTTGACCATGTAGCCATTCGGACTTACTGAATATCTCTTACCCGTATCCAATCGTCGTATTTGTTCCATTTCCTTCTCATTCAACTCAAAGTCGAATATTTCGTTATTCTCTTTTATCCTTTGTGGATTCGATGATTTGGGGATGACAATAATTCCGCGTTGCAGATGCCAGCGCAAAATGACTTGCGCAACCGACTTCTGATGGCAAAGGGCAATTGCCGCTAGCTCCGGATGCTCCAGCAGCGCTTTGCTTCCCTGCCCCAACGGTCCCCAAGCCTCATGCAGAATCCGATGCCGAACCATATAATCGTGCAACTCGTGTTGCGGGAATTCCGGATGGGTCTCGATCTGATTTACCATCGGCGAAATCCGGGAATGTTTCTTCAGATGCTCCAGATGCCGGATCTCGAAATTGGCTACACCAATAACTTTGATTTTACCTGCGTCGTATAACTCTTCCATCGCCTTCCAGGCATTCACGTATTGAGGACCGGCAAAATGAATCAAATACATATCGAGATACGTCACGTTCAGCTTCTGGCAAGTCTGCTCGAACGCCTTTTTCGTCGCACTGTACCCCAGATCTGTCGTCCATACCTTGGAGGTAATGAAGAACTCCTCCCTGGGAATGCCGCTGTTTTGGATGACCCGACCTAACACCGCTTCATTACCGTAAATTTTGGCCGTATCGAAATGGCGATAACCAATTCGAATGGCCTCCTGGACAGTCCTCTCGAAGGTCCCCCCGTCTTTGATCTTATATAGGCCGAAACCGAGTTGTGGAATGCCCACTCCGTTTGCCGCTACGACTGTCTGGTTCATTCGCAACTCCCCCACCCCGTGTTGTCCGATGCTTGTTCTTCGCATTGCGCTAGCAACTTTTCTATTTGGTTCACCAGGTTTTTTAACAATTTCAACTTGCTACCAGAGTCAAGGCTATAATAGTTGAGAGTTCCTTCTTTACGAACACTTATAATCTGTGATTCTTTCAATATTTTCAGATGGTGTGATACGGTCGGTCGGGAAAGGTGAGTTTTCATCCTGATCTCTCCTACGCGCATGCCGGGTTTTTGCGGCCCTTGAATCAAGGCTATGAGGATGGCTTGCCGGGTTTCGTCTCCGATCGCATTCAACACCTTCTGATTGTTCTTAAATTCGATAGCAATCGTGGTCGCAAGTTCCTGATCCAGGTAAATCATCCCCTTCCATTTAAAACATTTAATACTTTTGTAGATACAGCCTAACACAATCTCGGATTCGGCTGTACATCGGGAAAGAAATTCAAGAACCTATTTTTCCCATATTCTAAGACAACGGAAATAAGTCCCGATGGATAAATTGTTCCAATCTAATGTGGTAGTTGCTTCTCGGTGCTCCGAAAAAGTGCTCCTAGTTATGATGCTGTTTGAACATTAGCAAAAGAAGAAGTCCCTCTGACGAATAGAGTGGCTTCTATAAATGAACTTATTTAAAACTTATAATGTATTAAACTCCTTCATCACTTCCAACTGTGATTGGGTCGCGTATCGAAAGCAAAAGTGATGCATAATTATCTAATCGCTCATTGGAATAAGTTCTTTCCCCTCAACCTTTGAGATAGGCAATTACATGAATAAAACAAAAAAAAGCCGCTGCTTTAGCGACTTTTATAAAACCAACGATTCAAACTCTTGAATACCTCATCTCCAGCAGAGTATTCTATGAAAAATATTTCCCTGAGTGCAAATCTTCTATTTCTTGGGAAAGTCTTTTAGTATGTAACTTCATATAACATTGAGCTTTTTGCAAAATATCTGTATGCCCACCTAAATCATACAAGATTGTAGTAGATAACACTTGTACAATATAAAGGCTTGTTTGAGTTGCCATCCATTCAAAAAAATTGAAAAACTTCTCAATTTGCTCTTTGTCATCATTTTCACGAAGTAATCCTTCAACATAGGTAGCCACTTCATCACCAAAAAACACATGTCCTAGAAACTCTTGATTTAATTCCAAATGTTCTTTATAACAATCGTGGAATTCAGGAAAATGTTTTAAGAATTGATTGATTAAAATGTCACTGTCCATTCTCCAACCTCCACACTTACCCGTAATCACTGTTCTTTTCGTTTAAAAAACATCTTGCCAACCATAAGTCCCATAGCAGATGAACAGATCAGATACCCAAAGAACAAGAAAAGTAAATAAACACCATGAAGATCTGCAGGAATCTGTTTCAAACCTTCAAACCAAGCAAAACGAAAAGGATAAAAGATGACTACCCAAATGATCAGCAAGAAAAGAAGAAAGTTAATTATTTTTAGCACAATAATGATCCTTTCAAGCTTGAGTGGACACAATTGAATGTATATGCTTCATCTTTCATTTCGCATTACCTCACCACTGCCCGCACTATATTAGTTAGCTTATGTATTAGGGTTGATATGTTTAATCTATAAATAATTACTAATTATAACAGGAAACATTAGGAAGATGATCGTTACGGCAAAAAGAAGCTCTTTCTTTTGGTAGAACTAGCTTCTTTTTGCGTTTCACGATAGCACTTTATGCTTAATGGACACCCGGCGCGTTTTCATGCGAAGATAAGTTCGATCTTTTCTTCTTTCTTGGCTGCCCTTTCCAGGACAGATATGTCCAAATCCGTAGCAGGTACTCGACAGGCCCATTGCTAAATTTCTTAAGATATAGCGGACTGAGCCACAATTGAATGCCGTAGACTGCAAGTGCAATAATCGCTCCGATAAACACGCCAGCACTTCCAAACAGTCCCAGGCCATATCCATAGAAAATTGTCGTACAGATTACGCTCTGCATCAGGTAATTCGTCAACGAGAGACGGCCGACCGCCTCGAACCTGTCCATCAGGCTGGAACGGCGGTTTCCAGCATACAACAGCGCAAATGCGTATATGTATCCCAGCGCAAGCAACGATCCTCCAACCGTCCCCCCGATACCGATACCGAGCCAACCTTCCGCACCCAATTGTGGCGCCAATACGCCGTATGCTTTGAGTATCAAACCAACTGGGATCAATAACGATGCCCGGCGAAGATACATAGTCCGCATCGATTGTGGATCGCTAAACGTGCCGGTTCTGGCAGCGTGCATGCCGAGCAGGAACATCGGCACTGTCATGAGTGGCGCTAACATCAGGGCTATCAGGGCGTATGACAGCTCCAAATCCCCGCCGTATGGATCGCCGTTATTACTGAAATTCCTTATTTCCGCGTATGTGCCGCTACCGTATACATCCTGACTTTGAATGATGTAGTTCTCCATATGAATGGACTCAATTGCCAGCGGGTTCATCGGATTAGATGCCGGGAGACCAAGTATCCCCGCTCCCATGAGTAGCAGTACCGCCCAAATGAGCAGCGTTATAGGCTTCCGATTAAGGAACATGAGCAGGAAGAAACCGAGTACGCCATAAAAAGTCAGGATATCCCCTTCCCACAGATAGATGATGTGCAATAATCCGATTCCAAACAGTAGTAGAAAACGGCGTGCCAGATGACACTTTGGTCGTAAATCTCGTGATTTTAGGCTTTCCGAGAGCTTAACCATTCCAAAGCCAAACATAAATGCAAAAATCGGCATAAAACTGCCCACCACAGTGATCAGCAGGAAGGAGAGGAAAGCCTGATCTGCTCCACCGATCCCGAACAGTTGGGGTTTGCTCTGGCCATAGATTCCATATTGGAAAGCCAGCATATTCGCCAGCACAATGCCGGCCAGACTGAATCCGCGCAGTCCATCAATGACTTGAACGCGCTTTTTTGATGTGCTCAATTAATCACCTCTGTCTATAACATAAAGATCAGATCTAAATATACGTTAAATCCTTCCATAATTTCAACATAAATTAATAAGTGAACGTTTATATTTTGATTTACTTTGACGTACCAATAAAACAAAAACAAAAAAAGTCGCTAAATTTAGCGACTTTCAGTTTGAACACCTTAAAGAGTGACAATAATTGGACCATTTTTAGTAAGAATAATGGTATGTTCTATTTGAGCTACATAGCTGTTTTTAGTAACAAAGGTCCAGCCATCTCCAGTTTGGACTACTTCTTCTTCTGAAGTTGAGATAAATGGCTCGAAAGCAATAACCATACCTTCTTTTAACAATTCATCATCCGATGGATCATTATAATTATAGATGTGGTCAGGTGCTTCGTGTATTCCACGTCCAACACCATGTCCTGTAAGGTTTTTGATAACCGTTAATTCATGCTGTCTGGCAGTTTGGAATACGGCTTTTCCGATTCCGCTTTTTTTGGAGCCCGGTTTTGCTTTTTTAAGACCTGCTTCAAATGCCAGTTTAACAACGTCGCATATTTTCGTTAACACTTCTGCACCTTCGCCTACAACAAACGAGAGTCCCGTATCTGCAAAATAACTGTTCTTGGAGCCAGACACATCAATATTGACGATGTCCCCTTCTTGAATAACCCGATCTCCCGGAATACCATGTGCCACTTCTTCATTAACACTAATACAAGTAAATCCCGGGAAATTATATTCACTTTTTGGAGCAGAAACTGCGCCAGCTTTCTCAAAAAGCTCTCCTGCCAAATCATCAAGTTCTTTAGTGGTTATGCCTGGGATGGTTCTTTGAACCAATTCATCTCTAATAGAAGCTACAATTTTGCCAATTTCCTTCAAGCCATTAAAATCTTCTTCTGTTCTTGCGATCATTTTTTTCTACCTCACTATCTTTTATCATTAAATGATTACATAAGTATTTTTTTGATTGAACATTAGATAATCATATCCAAAGCAGCAAAGCTTCGCAACTTTTTTATCAAGTTCACAGATCAAAATTCGATGAGTTCCAATACTGTCAGTGAAGTTGTTAAAGTTGATAATATTCCATTAACTCAGATACCACAGCAACAAGTCTGTCCTTCACACGCCGTGGTTCGATGACTTGAATGGATTTCCCATAGGAGAGGAGAAAATAGGGGACGTATGTATCAATTGATTTTTCATCAAATAAAAAGATGGCTTGATTAGAAGTCCGCTCTTTCAGATAATGTCCCATAAACCAATGCAGCCCCAAGTCATCCAATGCCTCTGATCGGCCTTCGATAACCAAGGAAATTAACCCCTCTTTGCCCCCTACATCAGGTAACAAATTTCGCAGAAAAAATTCACGGGCTGAAAAAGCTTCCGAACGCTTAAAGTGGAGCGGAGTAAGCTTGATTCGCAGAATACGATCTGCCCGAAAGCTGCGGAATTCATTTCTCAAGTGGCAAAACGCAATGGTATACCATTTATTATTCCAGTAAACCATTCCATACGGGTCTATTACTCTATTCTTGGGTTGTTCATCTCGGCTTCTGAGATAATCAATTTCGACAGAACAATCATTAGCAACGGCTTGCTCCAATTCCGCCAAGATCGGCTGAACGGATGGATCTCCCATGCGATTGATAACGTTAAACCCTGCTAAATGACGACGAATTGTGTTTTCCTGATCCTGATTTGAATACATTCTCAATTTGGATGTTGCATTGTCCAATGCTTCACTCAAAGGGTATCCAGCTTCTTTTGCAAAGACAGTAGCTTGGAGAAGTGCCTTTTTTTCTTCAATATCAAATAACAAAGGTGCTTTAATATGCTGATTCAGCAAGCTATACCCGCCATTGTGACCTGTATCGGAAATGATCGGTACTCCACTGGCACATAATGCATCGATATATCGATATACGGTTCTTATATTGATTTCTAACTTTTCGGACATCTGTTTTGCAGTTACTTTGCTGCCTGAATTCAGCATCCATAGAATGGCTAACATATTATCGTTCTTTGGCATACCTACATCCTCATCTTCAATTCGTTATTGGATATCACTACATTATATCAGTACAGCATATTTTACATAAAACAACTGCGTTAGGCGATACTACCTAGAAATATATTCTCCGGTTTGGAGCGAAGGTCAATGAAGCAATCCACATCTAATATTAATACCTCCGAGGTCATTATTGTAGTTATCAATTCAATACTCGGAGCTGGAATTCTAACACTCCCTCGCACAATTAGTAAAGCAGTAGGAACACCAGATGTATGGATTGCTGTCATTTTATCAGGATTAATTGTAACCACAATCAGCATTCTCCTTGTAACCTTGTGTCGTAGATTCCCCGGTAAAACGGTGTTCGAATTTATACCCGAAATCACAGGTCAATGGATTGCTTATCTATTGGGACTTTTAATTATCGTGTATTTTGTTGTTCTTTGTTCATTCGAAGTTAGAGTCATGGCCAAAATTACAAGTATGTATATCCTTGAGCGTACGCCTACTTGGGTCACCATTATGGTCAGTCTGTGGATTGGTATTTATATGTTAACGGGTGGCAGCAAGATGTTTGAACTTAATAACCTCAGACCACTCCTGGGCGATGGATTCATGCCTGTGTTGAAGGGTCTTAAACCTTCGTGTCTCTCCTATTCTGGATATGAAGTTTTGAAATTGAGGGGTTTCTTTTTGAGCGATATGAATCGTTGTTCATTGTGTTTTGGCTGATGCAGATCTTTGCAACCTATGCTTTTAAACACTATTTTGAGGCAATCGGGATCCGAGATTTGTTTTGTCTCAAAAATATTACGAGCATACAATTCGCGATGTTGCCAGTCTTATATGTAATTGCTTACTTGCCTAAAAACCTGGAGGAAACATTAGCTTTGGGTGATTTTCTTGGCAATATCTCCATTTTTTTATTTGGCTTGTTGCCACTGCTGCTGCTGATCATTAGTTTTGTTCGTAAAAAAGGTGGGAAGCAGGCTTCTAGTGAAGCCATAAAGGTAGGCTAAATAGTGAGTTCTTCTTATAGTTGCTCAGGAGAACCTTTTTGTTCTCCTGGCTCAAAGAGCATAAAATGAGTTTCATTAGCGAAACGAAAGGATGTTTCTCGAACATCAAATTTTCGTAATATGACTTGCTGTGGCTTCATCCGTAATGAGCATATTAATATATCCACCCCGCAAAGCAGCCAGTATGCAGTCTATTTTGTGCAAACCAAAGGCCATACCTACCACCGTTTTAGTCTTCTTTAACTGCTCCAGTCCAAGGCCAATGACTCTATGATTAATGGGATGCTCGGTGATTGTACCTTCACGAGTAATAAACACAGAATTAATATCCGCTACCGTGTGAAGTGCTTCTAATTCAGTTAACACTTGCTCATTAAGATAACCCGATCGTTCCATCGTTGACATGGAATATGGATTTCCGATCCCAACCAGCGCGAGATTGATATTCTCCCCCTCTTTAAGAACGGCGGAAATATTAGGCATGCCAACAATTTGCTCCCTTAACTCTTCTGTTTCCACAACGGCCGGAGCATATAACGTATCACAGGTTACGCCCATTTTTTTGGATAACTCATAGGCGATCTGATTAGAGTGCATTTCATTGCGCGAATTCCCTGTTCCACCCACCAGTGGAATGATTTTGACATTCTCTTTTTTCTCCAAAGGGAACTCTCGCACCATATGATAGAGCGTATTGCCCCATGAGACACCCACACGGTCACCGTTTTTAATCAATTTTTGGACAAATTGAGCGGCAGCCTTGCCTACAGCACTCGACAACAACTCTTTATTCAGATCCGTGGTTGGAACGACCAACACCTGTTTGAGGTTAAATAAGTCTTCCAGTTTTTTCTCCAACTTGGACGTTTCATAATCATCATCATGAATGACAATCTCAATAATGCCCTCTTCCTTCGCACGTTGCAGCATCTTGGAGATGACTGGCCTGGATACACCTAACTTCTCCGCAATCTTCTCCTGTGTCCAGGATTCATAATAATACAACTTACAGACTCTTATCATATTTTTGCGTTCGTCTATATTCACATATAAGTCCGCCTTTGACGTTTAAATTTCCCTTCTTACACATTTCCCACTATAAAATGGGATTCGCGGCGGAGTCAAGCCAGGATAACTTTGCCAAAAGCAGTTTTACAAAAGATTGACTTTCGGTTGACACGAGAGAAACAAACCCTTTTTACAATTGTAACTGTACGGAACATTTGTAAAGAATGCAGATCAAGACAGACAGAGGTGCAAAGATGAATGTGAAGATATTAGGTTACTGGGGTGGTTATCCCGCCGCTGGCGGAGCAACTGCGGGATACCTTGTAACCACAGATGAAGGGCAGATTTTGTTGGACTGTGGCAGCGGCGTTATGAGTAAACTCCCCAGCGAGACATGCGTGGAAGATCTATCAGGTGTTATTTTGTCTCACTTGCACCATGATCATATCGCCGATCTGGGAGTTCTTCAATATGCTGCAGCGGGTGCGATCCGCAATGGTCGCATGTTGAATAAACTGAAGCTGTATGCACCGGATAATCCAGTGGATATTCTGAATGGTCTATATGGTGAACATACCGAGGTCATCTCGATTGATCCTTCATGCAAAATTCAGCTTGCTGGCGCAGAAATCGAATTTGTACAGGTGCAGCATACCATTACATGCTATGCCGTTAAGATCACATATCAAGGCAAGGTGCTGGTGTATTCCGGTGATACCTCGTACTGTGATTCTCTTATCGAACTTGCTCGTGATGCAGACATCTTTCTATGTGAGGCTACCATCTGTGAAGGCAGTGTACACACAACTGGCCAAGGACATATGAATGCACTTCAGGCAGGCATGATTGCAGGTCAGGCTAACGTCAAGCAGCTCGTCCTTGTCCATCTTCCCGGAGATGGCGATCTGGAGTTCATGCGGGATGAAGCAAGTCGCTCTTTCCAAGGACCTGTGGATATACCCGAACCACTTCGTATGTATGTTGTGTAAGTTAATCGATTCGGGAGGAATATGTTCATGTACAGATTGTTAGCCCTTGATCTGGACGGTACGATGCTCAATCCAGATAAAATAATAACACCTATGACACGAAGTTCCATTCAACAATTAATCTCAGCGGAAGTGAATGTCACGATTGCATCTGGGCGATTTCCCGCTTCCGTATGGTCACATGCTAGGGAAGTCTCCATGAATTTTCCACTGGTTGCACTAAACGGTGCCGTGACGGTAGATCCCTTGACTGGACAACTGCTTGATGGCGTTGCGTTGAAAATAGAAGATATGCTGTTCATGTTGGATGTCATCCAGCAAGAAGGAGCCTACATCCATTTCTATGGATACAATGTCCTCTATGTTCAAGAGATTAATGATATCAATAGGAACTGGGCCATCAACAATAGGGTCAACAGACCGGAATTGGATTCTTTCGAAGAACGTGATGAACTTGATGCTATTGAGGCTGGTCTTATTCGCTTTGTTGAAGTCGGAAAGGATTTCAGAACCTTTGTAAACCAGATGCCAGGCATGCTGTTCAAAGCAGCCGTGATCTGTACAGACCACGACTCACGCGAAAACCTATTTCGTACCCTTGAAGAATCAGGGTTATTCCAATGTACACGAACAGGAAGTTTGCGGTTTGATGTTAATTCAGCCGGAGTTAGTAAACGAGGCGCACTGGAACGTTTATGTCATGCACATCAGATCGAACGCGAACAGGTAGCTGCAGCCGGGGATTATGATAATGATCTGGACATGCTGCAATGGGCAGGATTAGGAATCGCCATGGGAAATGCAGAGCTTCATGTGAAGGAAATCGCTAATGTTGTCACTGGCAGCAACGCTGAAGATGGCGTTGCGCAGGCAATCTATACGTTCTTACTCTAATCTATCAGCTAGACACCAAAGGAGAGATTATCTGTGATTCCATTCAAAAAGTCGTTACTACTGCCCCTTTTGGCAGGCATGATTGTATTCAGCGGTTGTTCTGCACAGGGACAAGCTACGACAGATCAAGATAGTTCAGGCGCAGCTTCGAGCACAGTCTCAGGTAAGCTTTCATTCTATACATCCCAACCAGAAGAAGATGCAGGCAAACTGGTAAAGGCGTTTAACGATAAATATCCTGATGTTCAAATCAGCATCTTCCGTTCCGGGACCGAAGAAGTCACTGCCAAACTTCAGGCAGAGCGCCAGGCGGGTAAAACTCAGGCGGATGTACTCCTGCTGGCCGATGCCGTTACCTTTGAAAATCTGAAAAAAGATGACCTTCTACAAGCATACAAGTCCCCAGAGCTAAGTGAAATCCCGACAGATCTGGTTGATCCGGACGGTATGTACGCCGGTACGAAGGTTATGGCAACGGTACTCGCTACCAACACCCAAAAAGTCACTACTCAACCGACATCTTGGCAAGTGCTGACCCTGCCGGAGAGTAAGGACGCAAGTATTATGCCGAGTCCCTTATACTCTGGTGCAGCAGCATACAACATCGGTGTGTTTAGTCGAACAGATGGGTTTGGATGGGATTTTCTACAGGAAACCAAGATGAATGGCATGGCCGTAATTAAAGGAAATGGTGCCGTTATGAAAGCTGTAGCCAGCGGTGAAAAATCATATGGCGTCGTTGTTGATTACCTCGTAGCACGTGAAAAAGCGAAAGGTTCTCCAGTTGAACTGATCTATCCAGAAGAAGGTGTTCCCATCATTACAGAACCGATCGGGATTATGAAAGAAGCTGCCAACGTACCGGCTTCTCAAGCCTTTGTAGATTTCATTCTCTCTGAAGAGGGCCAGAAGTTGTCTGCCGAGATCGGTTACTCCCCTATTCGTGAAGGTATTGCCCCACCTGAAGGATTGAAAGGTGTATCAGAAATGAAGATTTTGCCTGGCGATGCGGCCAAACTTGCAGCGGATCGTGAAACAGATAAACAGCAATTCATTAATGTGTTTGGCGAGTAAGGATTGGAGCTGTCTGAATGGAGAAATTGAAGAGAAACATGATCATTCTTAGGGGGCAAGATAACGGGCGCAAGTCCGTCTTCTCCCTCCCCGGCCTGTTTCGTTGGAATCGATTGATCGCCCTGTTGGGTGCTATAGCTGTTCTATTATTCTTTGTATACCCCATCCTGAAGCTGGTTCTTCTCAGCTTTCAGGGTGAGCAAGGGTTAACGTTATCACATTATAACGAATTGCTTCAGCAGGAGCGCTTCTGGTCCACATTACGCAATACTGTATATATCGTCATCGGTTCAACCGTGTTCTCGCTCGTGATTGGAACTGCACTGGCCTGGGTCGTCGCCTATACGGATATACGACACAAATCGGCCCTTCATATGGGGATCATGCTTTGTTTTATTCTTCCCTCTTATGTTCTCACATTATCTTGGTCTTCATTTACCGGGTCACAGAGCTGGCTCGCACATCTGCTGCAATGGATTCATCCCGATCTGGCTCCTTGGAGCATGTACAGTATGGGCGGCATCGTGTTTGTGATGGGTATTCATCATTTTCCGTTGGTGTATATGTTCACTTTGGATGTACTCCGCAAAATCCCGCGTGATCTGGAGTGGGCGGCTAGAGCCGGTGGTGCCAGCAGGATCGAGGTCTTCCGTCGTATTACATTGCCTCTTGCTCTTCCGGGTCTAACGGCGGGCGGATTGCTGGTTTTCCTGGCTTCGCTGGACAATTTCGGAATACCTGCTTTCCTTGGCACACCTGTGAATATTTCCGTTCTCAGTACACTTATATATGAAGAGATTATCGGATTCGGGCCTTCGGCATTTGCCCGTGGTGCATCGTTATCTGTACTACTCGGCGCTGCTGCGGTAGTCGGAAGTCTGTTGCAATGGATTCTTTTACGTAAAAGTCATGCTTCGGATACGATGCAACCTGATCTTACCCCAAGGTATAATTTGGGTCGCATGCGCAAGCCACTGACCTTCGCTATATGGGCAGGTCTCGCACTGATTACAATTATTCCGTTGTCTTCGATGATCTCGATGTCTTTAAAAAGAGCGTATGGTCTCGGTCTGACTCGTGCCAATATGACCCTGGACAATTATAGATATATTCTCTTCGAGAATGAGCGTGTATGGCAGGCGATCCAGAACAGCTTGGTCCTCTCTCTTGTCACGATGCTGGCTTGTCTGATTATTGGTTCAGGATTTGCTTATATACGAGTTCGCAAACCTAATCAATTCAATAAAATGGCCGAACTGGCCACTGCTGTTCCCTATACATTACCCGGCATTGTGTTCGCACTGTCCATGATTCTGGTATGGATGGAGCCGGTTCCCGGTTGGAACCCTGGCATCTATGGCACCATGACCATTTTGTTTATTGCCTACATCTGCCGATTCCTTATTCTTCAGATCCGTTCAAGTGTCACTTCATTCATGCAGTTGGATGCATCCATGGAAGAAGCCGCGCGGATATCCGGAGCCGGTTTCTGGCGTAAGTGGACTGCTGTTCTGCTGCCTTTATTGCTGCCGGGTATTCTGACCGGAGGCATGTTGGTCTTCCTGACTGCCTTGACCGAGCTTACTGTATCAGCATTGTTATATTCATCAGGTTCACAGACTATTGGTGTTACCATATTTAGTTTTGAACAGGCAGGAGATACCCTCTATTCAACTGCATTGTCCAGTCTGATTGTCGCACTTATTGCGGCAGGCGGCGTAATTTTGCTCATCGCTCAACGCTGGGCAACTCGTAAGGGAGTGAAGTCATGAGTATCCAGATTCAACAGGTTAGCAAATCTTTCGGAAGTTACCAGGCTCTTCATTCCATTGATTTAACGATTAAGGATGGCGAATTCGTGGCGATTCTTGGACCGTCAGGCTGTGGAAAAACCACATTGCTGCGCATCCTTGCCGGATTTGAGCAGCCAAGCAGCGGTAATGTTCTGATGGATGGCAAGGTAGTTGCAGGTTCAGGGACATTACTACCTCCGGAGAAACGGAGAATTGGCATGGTGTTCCAGTCCTTCGCACTTTGGCCGCATATGAATGTTTCCGAACATGTCCGTTTTCCCATTAGAACACATAAATCAACACCTCCTCATATTAAAAATAACGAGCAGAACCGCATTCAGGAAGTCCTGAATATGTCGGGGTTGTCCCATCTGGCTGAACGTATGCCGCATGAGCTATCTGGAGGACAAAAACAACGCGTCGCTATTGCACGCGCCATCGCTCCCCAGCCCTCATTACTACTGATGGATGAACCCCTCAGCAGTCTGGATGCCATGCTTCGCATGGATATGCGGCGTGAGATTCAACAAGTACATCGGAATACGAAATCAGCCGTAGTGTATGTTACGCATGATCAGGGCGAAGCCCTTGCCATGGCTGACCGAATTATCGTGATGAAGGATGGACGTATTGAACAGGCTGGCACGCCGCAGGAGATTTATTTGCGGCCAGAGACCGAATTCGTGGCGAGGTTTGTATCGAAGTCGAATATGGTCAAAGGTCACTGGGATGCAGATATGTTCGTCCCTGAAGACGGTACGAATATTGCTTGGCCTGGCAAGCATGTTGCACACTATTTTAAATCCAACGGTTTGTATCCCGTTAGACCCGATGAGTTCCATTTACAACCTTCCAGTGAAGCTGGAATAATGGGCGAGATCGCCAATGTTCAGTTTCAAGGGAAAGAATTTCACTATGATATTCGTAGTGATACGAAACGTTGGGAAGTCATCTCCCCTCTTCCTTTCGCCCTGAATGAACAAGTAAGTTTGAGTCTTTCTTCCGTCGGTGGTGAAGGAGTGTGACGTTATGACTCAAAGCCCAAAACTGATTTTCTTTGACATTGATGGTACGCTGCTCGACCGCCATAATCGAATTCCCGCTTCCGCCAAGCAAGCTGTTCTTGCATTAAAAGAAGCCGGACATGTGGTCGCTTTAGCTTCAGGACGATCTCCGTTTATGTTGGAACAAGTGCGGCTTGAACTGGAGCTGGAGTCTTATGTTAGTTTCAATGGACAATATGTGATGCATCAAGGAGAACTCATTCACAGTAATCCCATCCGTTCGGAAGCTTTGGAGCAATTGTCTGCATTCGCTGAGTTGTCGGAACATCCACTCGTTTATCTGGATCATTCACAGATGAGCTGCAGTCAGGAATATCATCCGCATGTAGACCTTTGTCTAACTTCGCTTGGTGTCACGCATCCTGGGTTTAGCAAAAGCTTTTGTACAAATAGACTCATCTATCAGACGATGTTATTCTGCTCCTCAGATGAGGAAACGGTATACCGTGAAAGGTTTCGTGATCTCCACTTTGTACGCTGGCATCCGTTGTCCATGGACGTTCTGCCCGCCGGAGGTTCCAAAGCCGAAGGTGTTTCCCGACTTGCAGACCGAACGGGGTTTTCCCCTGAAGATGTGTATGCTTTTGGCGATAACTTCAATGATCTGGAGATGTTCCGTTATGCAGGCTGCAGCATTGCCATGGGCAACGCCCCGCATTCTCTACAACAACTGGCGTCTCATGTTACAGCAAGGGCAGAGCAGGATGGGATCTGGCATGGTCTGAAATGGGCAGGTTTGTTGTAAAAAAAACAAGCAGCAGTACTCTACTCTCTGTGGCAAAAATATGAGTACACAAAGACCTCCTCTATAAACATAGGGAGGTTTTTCAATTTGTCTGTTGATACCTTTCATGTTCCTTATAAAATACATCGTATAGGCCAGGCAGTATAATACCGCCAGGCAGTATTAAAGGTGAAAAAGCAAAAAAAGCCGCTTAAATAGCGACTTTTAATGGGATTAGTTCTTCTTCATTATTTATTGAAAGTAACCTTCTCTGAACCACCCTCAAAAATGATGGACGTGTCCCGCGGCTTCGATTCCACAATTTTACGACCGCCTCTGTAGGAATAAAGTACGCCGGCTTGTTTGCGAACTGCCTCATATTCATTCTCTGCTTCAAGTACGATGAAGTTAGCAGGTTTACCTTCTTCAATGCCGTATACTTCCTCAATGTGTAACGTTCTTGCGCTGTTTTTTGTAATGAGGTCAATTGAATTCACGATCTGGTCATAACCAAGCAACTGCGAAGCATGAATCCCCATGTGCAGTACTTGCAGCATATTGCCTGTACCGAGCGGATACCAAGGATCGAAGATGTCATCGTGACCAAAGCACACATTCAGACCTGCTTCCTGCAACTCTTTGACACGCGTCAGCCCTCTTCTTTTCGGATACGTGTCGAAGCGTCCTTGCAGGTGAATGTTGACCAGTGGATTAGAGACAAAGTTCAGATTGGCCATCTTCAGCAAACGGAACAATTTGTACGTATAAGCGTCATTATATGACCCCATCGCGGTTGTATGACTTGCCGTTGTGCGTGAACCCAGTCCACGTTCATAAGCTTCCTTGGCAACAACTTCAACAAAACGGGATTGCTCGTCATCGATTTCATCACAATGGATGTCGATCAGACGGTCGTATTTTTCGGCCAGATCAAACGCAACTTTCATTGAATCAACGCCATATTCCCGCGTGAATTCGAAGTGTGGAATGCCGCCGACCACGTCAACGCCCATTTTCAGTGACTCTTCCAGCAATTCTGCCCCGTTTGGATAAGAGTGAATGCCTTCCTGTGGAAAAGCAACAAGCTGGATGTCCATATATGGAGCCATCTCTTCTTTTACTTCAAGCATTGCTTTAACAGCAATCAAGCTTGGATCGGTAACGTCGACATGTGTTCGTACATGCTGGATGCCCTGTGCCAATTGCCACTTGAGTGCCGTTTTGGAACGTGTTTTCACATCCTCATGTGTTAAGAAAGCCTTGCGCTCTGACCAGCGCTGGATGCCTTCAAACAGCGTTCCGCTTAGATTCCACTCTGGCTCGCCTGCGGTTAGCGTTGTATCGAGATGAATATGAGGCTCAATGAAAGGTGGCAGGACAAGCGATCCGTTGACATCCAGGATTTCCTCATTTTCAGTCACTTCCAACGATTGTGTGATTCGTTCAAACTTTCCGTCTTTCACAATGATATTCCATAGTCCTTCTTTACCCCGCAATTTTGCGTTCTGTATAATCATTTATTTTCCCCATTTCTTCGGATTCTCTCGCAGGAACAATCAGCATCAAGACGATATAGGCCACTGCTGTACCAAGCAGTGCGTTCAATGGTGTTACGCCAGGAGCCAGTTGAGCAAATGCCACGCCGATGGCCCAAGCCACCATTGCTACCCAATTTACATTTTTGAATGACATGTCGGCAAATGGCTTATAGTTTCTACGTTTCACAATGAAGTAATCTGCGATAATAATAGCCCCGATGGACGGCACCGCCGCGCCCAGTACGTTCAGGAAACTGACAAAGTTGTTGTACATCCACATGGCGAATATGGTACCCACGATGCCGTTAACGATGACGAAGAATTTCTTTGAAATTTTGGTGATGTTCGCAAAACCAAGACCCGAAGCGTACAATGCATTATCATTCGTCGTCCAGATATTCAGGCCCAGAACAATAATTGCCGGGATCATTAACCCTTGCAGGAACATGACCTCTGAGATATCGGCCAGGTTATAGGCCATCGCACCAACTGCACCGAACAGAAACATGAGTGAGTTACCCAGGAAGAATGCAATCACTGTTGCGGTAACTGCCTGTTTCGATGTCCGGGAAAACCGCGCAAAATCGGGTGTCAGTGTTCCGCCGCTTATGAATGATCCGATACAGATCGTTAATGCTGCCGCCGTGGTGAGCGACTGAGTCGGCGTGTATTCAAGCAACCCTTGCAGACCACCCAGCGAACCTGCCCCTTCGAACATGGAGTAACCACCGAGAATGGCAATCGCAGGAACTGCGATATATCCGAGAATGACGAGTGACTTCATGCCAAAAATGGCTGATGCTGTCATGGCAAGTCCGAACAAGATGATGAGCAGGTACACGTTCCAGTCCATGGCTTTGGCAACCGGGATTGCGAACATGGCCACACCAACACCGAACCATCCAACCTGAGTGAAGCCTAACAGGAACGAAGGCAGATACGACCCTTTTGCACCGAACGCATATTTAGCGAGCAAATGAGTGGACAGGCCCGTTTTGGCGGCGATATGTGCCAGTGCCCCTGTGTAGATACCAAGCACCAGATTTCCTGCAAGTACGATGCCAATGAACTCCATGAACGTCAAGCTGACGCCCAATGTCCCTCCTGCCAGCATGCTTGCAGAGAAAAATGTGAAACCGAGCATGACGGATAACGTCTTCCAAAATTGGTTTCTTTGTGCTTTCGGCACCGCTTGCCATGAAAATTCTTGATCTTGTTTGCTCATCAGAATACCCCCAACATAAAGTGTATCTGATACCAAAAAAAGCAGAAAAAAAGAGGCTACTCGTCAAGTTATACACTGACAAGTAGCCTCTTTTTGCATCATAATCCGCGCGAAGACACAGAGCATCCTATTACGGAATATGCCCAGATTCTCGCGTGATTATGAAATCCGCTGCCCTTGCCAGCCTCTCTGGACTGAATTAAAGGTACCAGTATTCAATTACATACTATTATTTTGGAAAAACCTGCAGTTGTCAATGTCATTATTATCCAACGATTATTAATTCCTTCGTTTTTCGTTAGACGTATTCCTTTCAGAACATGTCCCTAGATAGCACTTAATAGTTCTTCAAAAGCTTTTATATTCGTGTCAAAATCAGGAACGGTTTGCGTTTCTTCAGCAGATTTGACCAGTTTTACAACTAAATCATTATAGGGTGTCGCAATTCCAGTACCTTCTGCTCTGCTTGAAACAACCCCGTTAATATAATCAATCTCCGTTTTGCGGTTTTTCTCCAGATCTTGAAGCATGCTTGCTTTGAGCAATCTGGAGGGCTCCATTACGTAACGTAATGTTTTCACCCGTTCAGGGATATCTTCTTTGCTGTTCAGTTCCAGTGAAGCGATATCGAATCCATTCATTTTAACCAATGTGACCCCATTGGCGTGAGCCACTTTAATTGTCTCGTCCGCAATATGAGCTGCACTCACAATGCCGGCTTCGTGATCGATAATGTCCCCGTATTCACCATTTAACGCAGCCGATAAACCACTGAAGGCATTGTTGATTAGCAATTTGGACCACTTTGTTCCAACCAGGTTATCGGAAATATGAGTTCCACCCACAAGGTTCAACACCGATTTTACGCGTTGAATTCGTTCGGTGATTTCACCATTTAATTCGCCAATCTGAAAAGCATACTGCTTAAATTGAGTGTACTCGGTAGTCAGACTTGATACACCTGGTTCAATGAATGTAGCGCCAAATTCAACGGAGCCTGCAATGACGCGTTTTTCACCCACAATAGACGCGACTTTTTCTTCCGGAATCCCGTTCTGCAAAGAACACACCATACTGTCTTCTTTCAAGAATGGAAGTAATTCCTGAAGAATGGAATCGTTGTAAAGTTGTTTGGTTAAAAGTAAGACAAGGTCATATTGTCCTGATTTCTGATCAGGAGTAATTGCTTTTACTTTGGCCTGAAACTCCGTGGTTCCGGTCACTTTAGCACCCGTCTGATTTAAAGCATTTACATGTTCCTGATATGCATCAATTAACTCAACGTCCAGTCCACCATCCGCAAGGTATGCACCTACGATGGTTCCCAAAGATCCTGCGCCTACAATTGCAATTCTCATTTTATTTTTCCTCCTTATTTCTCTTCCAGGTAGTTATATACAGGTTGTGCAGCGTTTAAGGTTAGGTTGGTAAGGATATGAGAAGCGGACACCACTTCCAACACAGGCAGATCTGCAAGAGGTGCCAACGCATGTTCGAACAATTGAAGCCGGGCAGGTCCTGTCCAAGCTTCCTTCACTTCGATGTCCGTAATTTGAGTACGGATTAGATCACATATTCTTAAATTCCCGGTATAGTCAGTAGCAATCTTAATCATAAAATTAGGTGCGCATATTTCACGTTTGGCGATATCCTTATCCATTTCTACGTGTTTATAGCCCATCGTTGCTGTGGCTACACGCAGCGTTCCATAATCAAGTGTGCCGACAAGTGTATCTGAATCGGTATACAACTTGGGCGCACCCAGCTTTTTCGGATAGGCTGTAAGCTCTCGACCACTCGCAATCGCGGGGAAATTGTCTACGTACATTGAATGCACATAATCGCCTTCCTCTCCATTAAATTGCACAGGAATGACTTGTCCAGCTTCTGTATAAGCACCCAGTCCAGAAACATCCGGCATCCACATCACTTCGAATTTAACCAGTGGTTCCGTAATTTCGAGAGGTTCTGGTACGGCTGCCCGTAACGCTTTTTCATCGGTCCGGTAAATAATATTCAAATATTCACGATTCACGAATTTGTACGGTGGCATCGGGTATGCCGGAGCCGTTAGGGGTGTATTCAGATTTTTAGCTATGTTATTCACATCGATTTTCATCAAAGACACCTACCTTATGTTTTGGTTCTATATGAGTTGAACTCAAGATTATTTACACCGACACTACGATGACAGAACAACCTTCCAATCGCTGTTATCCCCAGATTTTTCGATTCCCTTCTAAAGGGGAAAATCCGGTGATAAAGGCGAGCGCTTCGCTTTTTCAGGTTTTTTCTGTCCTCTCCGTTATTGTGTAAATGAGTAGTTCAACTTATATAGTCAGGTTTTTGGTATTTAAAATTTGATTTGTATCTCATAAAAAAATTCTACATCAATATTTAAATTTAATATAATACATAATAAGTACTATATATATTTATCAGAATAAATAAGGAGTGCGAATGAATGGAATTGCTTCAGCTAAAATACTTTCAGACCGTTGCCTATACCGAACATATCTCCAAGGCAGCTGCGCAATTGAATATTGCTCAACCTTCCCTAAGCTTGACGATTAAAAGACTTGAGGATGAACTGGGTACTCCTCTATTTCATAGGAGAGGACGAAACATTCAATTGAATTCCTCAGGTGAAATTTTATTGAAACATGTGAACCGGATTTTTATTGAAATTGAAAATGCAGAGATGGAAATTAAAGCGGAGGAACAGCAAATATCCAATACGATCAGGATCTCGATTACCAATACCCGATTTCTCACTGGCCTCATTAGTGACTATATTAACGCTTCCCCCGAAACCAAGCTTCATCAGGGTATTGGAACCCGCAGTGAAATTATTACAGGTTTGAAGAAAGGCGACATGCATCTGGGGATTACGGGGCATCCGATTCAGGATGAGGAGATTGAGAGTGTTGTGCTTGTTGAGGAGGATATTGTTCTGGTTGTGCCCACGAATCATGCATACGGCGGAGAGACAAGTATTTCATTAAATGTTGTTGCAAATGAGCCCTTTATTTCCCTTGCCGATAATAAGGAGTACAGCCGGTTTACCACCATGCTTTGTGAAAAAGCAGGCTTCCTGCCCAATCATGCATTTGAGGTCGATTCTCATACCCTGCTTGAAATTATCAGGCTTAATCAGGGTGTTGCATTACTTCCGATCTCCGTATGTAGAGCACTGGGGTTACGTTATGTAAAAATTGCTGATGATTCCGCTATATATCCCATTAGCCTATCCTGGGTCAAACAAAAATGGTTATCTCCTATTGTTCGAGAATTTCGTGATTTTATTACTTCGTACTATGAAGACCATGCTGGCTTGTTTAAAGTGAAGTAGGATTTCTTGATAAATGACAAACGATAAAAACAAAGACCAGGTTAGTTCCATAGAAGGAACCGACGTGGTCTTTGATCGTTATCGTTCTTAGCTATACTGCAATCTGTCCTTATACCAAACATCCGGAATCATCTTACGCTCCAGTTCCAACAATTCATGGATGATCTTGTCCGCGTCACTGATGGAACTCACGAGCGGGTCAGTGAGCATCGCCCTTCTCAGCTTCTCGTAGCTCTGTTCCAGAACAGCTTCAACCGTAAGCTCATGCGTATCCAGTACAAGTTCTTGCATCCCTCTAATTCCGCGTGGCATCTCGCCTACATGGAGTGGCTTCGCCCCATCCATATCTACATCGCATAGTAGTTCCAGGAACGAATCGTTATTCATATTGGTTACCGCACCTTGATTGAGCGTATTGATGAAGAACTTTTTGCCCAAGTTCCCCACCATATTCTCGATGATGTCGGTCGCATGATCTGGTCCGAAGGTGCTCATGTAATCGGCAATCGGAATGTTCCCCGCAAGAAAGTCATCCACCTGACGCCACATTTCGTCATGACGCTCATACCTGTCCTCTGTCTCCCAGATTGATAATGGAGGAATCGTGTCCGCAGTTTTGCCAAGACCCTGCCAATACCGCACGTATTCCTTTGTATGCGCCGTGCAAGTGGGAATGATTCCGAAAATATCATATAGTTCATAGGTAATCGCATCGTTATACAGAGCTTTTGCGCCGCGATCACCTCCGTTATTCTCATCACCTGCCAGTTTACGCATGGCTTCTGCAATTGTGGGCATCACATTTTTTCCTTCATATTCTGCTTTGAGCAGCCAAGTGAAATGATTGACACCCGCGATACGAAAATCGAATTTCTGGTCTATTTCTGCGGTGAACTGGCTTGTATTTTCGATGATTTCGGCTCGTACGGCATAATAGGCTTTCTTATGCGGCATATGATGACTATCGCACAGTGCAAATGATTTAAGCTTCGGTGCATATCGATGTAATGCGATGCCATGAATGGTAGACGGGTTAATATAATTGATCACCCACGCATCTGGACACAGCTCCTCTATGTCTTTGGCGCATTCCATGATAACCGGCAGTTCCCGCATCGCGCGAAAGATTCCACCAGGGCCAATTGTATCGCCGGAACACATCCGAATCCCATACTTTAGAGAAACCTGGCAGTCAATGCCCCGATATTTCACCGATTCTTCCGCAAAGCTGAGCACAACGAAGTCGGCTCCCGGAAGTACCTGTCTTCGGTCCAACGAACCCTCAATCTTTAGGGATACGTTGTTCTCCTTGGCGACCATTTCCGCTAGTTTTACCATTTTCGAGAGCCGTTCCTCGTCCGTATCCACCAAAGCCAACGTTCCCTGATTCAAATATGGGGAGTGTACCATCTGCCAGATGGACTGACGACCAAAAAACAGGCTGCCCGCCCCAATAACAACTACCTTTGGATGCTGAGTACTTGTAGCATTCATTAATAACCCCTCCTCGTAACGATATAGGTTCATTATAGGTGAGTGGGCTGGAATCGGAATGTGTGATAGTTTTCAATACATGTCATATCGTACGGTAGTTAACAAGAGATAATTCCTTTGATATGATAGTCAAAAATAAAGGATGTCATAAAGTAGAGAGGAATGAGTTGAGTTAGATGCATGCAGGAACTGTAAATATGAGTGTAATCGACGAACTTTCCGAATATATCACACTTCGCATGAGCTCTTATTTGGAACAAACGCACGACAGTAATTGGACGGAGCACAAGTCTCATTCCGATTATGATCTGTGGTTCATTACAGCAGGCTCCGTGCAGATTACCATCGATGGAATCGAGCATATGGCAGAACCGGGGGACGTCGTGTTTTTCTATCCGGATATGCCTTACACTGCTTCCACAACCGGAGAGCTGTGCCGATTCGTATACATGCACTTTGATTTCAGCATAGCTGAGCAAAAGCGAATTCTCGGCGAGTTTCAACTCCCGGGCATCGTACCTGGCAACTTGCTACGGGACGAAGCAACGCTGTTCACTTCGTCCTATCGAAGGTTCAAGCAGAGTAGCGGCGTTTCCGGAAGTCCACTCTACTTGAAAGCCTCTCTGCTTCTCGTCATCGCCAAAATTTTTGAATTACACGGGCAAGGCCTGTATCACGGTGAGTTTCTGAAAGACCGAAAACCGAGGAAAATTGAAGGAAGTCTGGAGGTTCTGCAGAACGTGTTCCCATACGTGGATGCGAATCTCCATCGTGCCATCCGAGTTAACGAGCTTGCAGATATTGCCGGCGTCTCTGAGAAATATTTTATTTCTTTGTTTAAGAAAATTCTCGGTATTACACCTGGGCAGTACATCAATCAGATCAAAATGAATCGGGCAAGAGACTATCTGTACGAGAAAAAATATACGATCCAGCAAATTGCCGAATTTCTGGGTTATCCCGATCCCTTTACGTTCTCCAAAGCATTCAAAAAATTTTACAATGTGCCTCCTTCCAAATTCGAATAACATGTCACAGACAAACAAAGAGGCAACCGGTCAATCCGGCTGCCTCCCCAACTTGATGAATCCTTGGTTATTCAGGGTATAGTTTACGTACAGGTCCCTTCAGCGTCCCTCATACTCAAAAGGAGCTTCAGTGGAATACATCTCATGGAAAAATCCTTTATACGGTATATCCTCTTCCAGACATTTAATGAGATACAACAGTTCTTCGTTAGCTTCCGGTTCTTCGCCAGCACGCTGCATTTCCTCAAATTGACCTAGAATATTCTCCAAGAGAGTGACTTGAATAAATAAAGGCAGCTTCTCCAACATCGAATCTTCGATCTTGGTCTCGGAAGTATATCCAGCGAGGGCATTTTGAAAATAGTCATCCATGAACTGTCTGCGTTTATCCGCATCCGGCTCAAATTGAACCCAGCCGACTCCGTGTGTCCATAGATCGGCCAGATCATACATATACCAACCAAAGCATGAATTATCAAAATCATACACGGTGATCTGACCGGTATCAAAATCGATCGAGTAATTCCCATCGTTATAATCAAAATGGATCATGCCAAATGTCTCTTGATTTGTATCCAAACCTTGTAAGGTATTCAGGAGCTCAACCATCTTCTCTTTAAGCAAAGGGAATGATTTAGGTACCAAGTTATCGATATATTCACCGCTGTAATTGTCAATCAAATGATGCCGGCGATGGACGGGAGTGAACCCTTTCGATAGTTGATGTATTTTGCCCAGAATTTTGCCGCTACTATAATAGTATTCGGTAAGTGGGACCCCTTCACGATACTGATAATGGTTCTCTACCAGCAACTTTCCCTTGGCCTTCACAAACATACAGACAAAGAATGTATGCTCATCATAAGTGATCTCTTCTAACAAAAAGCCCTTTTTCGAGCTAACTACATTCGAGACACTTGCACCGTGCTCAAACAGATACCGGACATACTCCAGTTCGGCAATGTAATCTTCCCGCTTTCTGTCAGGCAAAAAAGACACCCGTAGAATTAGCGATTCACGCCCCTCTTGCTCGCATGTGTAAACGACATTACGTCCACCCTCATGAGGCGGAATAAGCTGAATATTGTAACCCTCCAGGTCAAACAACTCGGATACCAATGCCAGTACATGCGTATTGCTGATGTTAACAGCTTCGTTAAAAATAATAATAATCTCCTCCAGTAAACATTGTTTGGACGGTTCCCCGCACTGCAATGTCCACAAAAGGAATCCCTGTAACGCAAATATCCTTTTGTGAACCTAAAGCATAATCACCTTGTTAGACATTGAATTCACTCCTCTTGTTTGAATAAAACAATTTTACATAATTATCCCTTATTTGACTAGTACAAAATAAAGACCGCCCATATGGGCGGCGTGTAAAATTTTTTATAATTACAGCGTTTCTCCGTTTGTTTCAATAACTTGTTTGTACCAGTGGAAGGAGTCTTTGCGAGTTCTTTCAAGCGAACCTTTGCCAGCATTGTCTTGATCTACATATATGAAACCATAACGTTTGCCCATTTCAGAAGTCGAGCAGCTAATGATATCGATAGGCCCCCAACTAGTGAAACCCATCAATTCAACGCCGTCAGCGACAGCTTCTTTCATCTGCTCAATGTGGCTACGCAAGTAATTGATGCGATAAGGGTCATGGACTGCCCCGTCCTCTTCCGGTGTGTCGATAGCACCCATCCCGTTCTCAACGATGAAGAGCGGCATACGGTAACGATCATACAATCGGTTCAGCGCGACGCGAAGACCAATCGGATCAATAGGCCATCCCCATTCGGTAGCTTTCAGATGAGGGTTTTTGATCTGACTTACCAGCATACCAGAGTTGCTGTTGTCATTGGGATCATATTTTCCGATATATGTCATGTAATAACTGAAAGCAATAAAGTCCACTGTATTGTCCCGGATAATGGCATCGTCCTCAGGAGCTTTAACCAGTTCAATGCCGTTTTCCTCAAAATATCTTTGCATATAGGATGGGTATTCGCCTCGTGCCTGCACCTCTGGGTAGAACAGGTTCATCTGATCTTCCTTCAGCGTCTGCAGAACGTCCTCCGGTTTACTAGAAGCAGCATACGTTTCCAGGCGGCAGATCATACAGCCGATTTGTGCATTCGGCATTTTCTCTTTTCCGCTTTTGACAGCCAGCGCACTAGCTACAAACTGATGATGCGTTGCCTGATAAGCCACTTGCTCCAGGTTTCCCTTGATTTTATCTTCCAGAATGCCGCCGCCAGTATACAGACTTGTCAGCATCATATTCATTTCATTGAAGGTAATCCAGTATTTCACTTTGTCTTTGTAACGGTCGAACAGCGTATTGGCAAATTTTAGATACAGATCGATCATCTCGCGGCTTTCCCAGCCGTTGTATTTGCGGGTTAACTCTACGGGCATCTCGTAGTGAGAGATCGTTACGAGCGGCTCAATGCCGTATTTCAAGAGTTCGTCAAGCACGTTATCATAGAAGGCAAGACCAGCTTCATTGGGAACTGCTTCTTCTCCTGTAGGGAAGATCCGTGTCCACGCGATCGAAAGACGAAACACTTTGAAGCCCATCTCCGCAAACAAGGCAATGTCTTCTTTGTAACGGTGGTAAAAATCAACGCCGTTCCGTTTCGGGAAATATACGTCTGTGTTACCGCTCAGATATTCTTCCAATTGAACAGAATCCACGTCGAAGGTGAAATCCTTACCATTGCGCTCCTCATGAGGAACGAATGGAGCCATGTCTGAGGTAGAGAGTCCTTTGCCGTCTACGTCATATGCACCTTCCAGCTGATTGGCAGCAGTAGCTCCGCCCCATAAAAATCCTTTAGGAAATGAGTGTTTAATTGTTTTTGTCATGTTGTTTCTCTCCTTTTTTTTGTATATGGTATTCATGAAGCTGTTAACGAACGGTGAGGAGAAGCAATTCATTCATTGGGATCACCCCCTTCACCTGAACAGGTACTACATCGAGGTAATCCGGCGTATTGGTTACGATGACTGGTGTCACAAGGTCAATACCCGCACCCTGAATGCCATCCATATCAAATTCCAGAAGTAAATCACCCTTCTTCACTTCTTGTCCGGCAACAACCTTCACGTCAAAAAATTTCCCTTTGAGCGATACACTGTTTAGTCCAACATGAATGAGAATGTCAATTCCACTGGATGAGGTCAGCATAATCGCATGTTTACTTTTGGCAACCAACGTGACGGTTCCGTCAAAAGGAGCTGTAACACGTCCATCCTGCGGACGAATGGCAATACCTTTCCCGGTCATTTCCTCAGCAAACGTTTGATCCGGAAGCTCTGAGAGCGGCACCAATTCACCAGTGAGCGGGCTGAACACCTCCCCCTTCTTTTCCTCGATGGAATGTACTGTGACAGGTGTCACCGTTTCTTGAGAAAAGGCAGTAGTTGTATTCAGTTCCTGTTCGGTTAATGTTTGTGCTGAGTCGGACATGGCAGAATTGTGTGCATTTGGCTCATCCCACTTGAGCAGCAAAGTCACCACGAAGGAAACGCTAAAGCTGATGCCAATTCCGATTAATGCATACCAGAAATTGGACATGCCACCATTCGGGCCAATGTATAACGGAAGTGACAGCAATCCTGGTACAGCAAAACCGAAGCATTTCAGACCCACTGCGGTAATAAAGCCACCCCCTGCTGCTCCACCGATGAGTGAAGCGTAAAATGGTTTTTTCAGCTTCAAGGTGACACCGTACAGTGCAGGTTCAGTAATGCCAAGCAAGGCAGATATGCCACTGGATAAAGCAATGGATCTCATTCTTTTATCTTTGGTCTTGAGGAAAACAGCCGTGACTGCACCAGCCTGACTCATATTGGTTATCAGGTTGATCGGCAGCAAAAGTACGTCATATCCGAGTTTGCTCAGATTCTGCAATGTGCCCGGGAAGAACGCATAATGCATTCCCGTCATAACAATCAGAGGCATGAGGCCGCCAAGAATAATGCCGGTTAACGGACCCGAATGGGCAAAGAGCCAAGAAGTGCCCATTTCCAGATAGATGCCCATGTAATTCCCTAGGGGGCCAATCGCAATTAATAGAATCGGCACCGTGATGACTAGTACAATCATCGAGGTAAAGATGACTTTGACCGGACCGGGAATAAAACGATCCACCCAGCGATGTACATAACTCAGAAGCCACACGCCCAGAATAATGGGAATAACGGACTGGGTGTAATTCACAATGGACACGGGCAGCGAGAGAAAACGAATCGGTTCAAGCTGGTTTGCCAGATACGCATTCAGCATCGTAGGATACAATAAAGTACCTGCAAGCGTCAGGGCGATATATTCATTCACTTTGAACTTTCGGGCTGATGATAGAGCCAGAAGAAAAGGCAAGAAATAAAAGGCCGCGTTTGCGATGGAAGACAGAACTTGATACTCACCGCTTTTCTCCTGTATCGCTCCAAGTGTAACGAGCAATGCCAGAATCCCCTTTAACATCCCGGTACCTACGATGGCAGGCAGAATCGGAGTGAAAATGCCGGAGATCGTATCCAAAACAGCATTAATCCCTTTAGAGCGTGGCGCGTCTGTTTCGGGCTTCGATATGCCACTCTGCTTCATCTGATCCTCGATCTGCTCATATACGGCTGCAACCTGGTTGCCAATGACCACCTGAAACTGATCGTTCTGAAACTGTGCGCCGAGCACACCATCAAGCGCTTTGATCTGTTCCAATTGAACTTTGTTTTGCTCTCGAACGTTGAAACGAAGCCGTGTGATGCAATGCCAGGCTTGGGTAATATTCTCTTGCCCTCCTGTTAACTGGATAATTTCTTTGGACAACTCCCGATGATTCATGTTGCTTCCTCCTTTTTTGGCGAAAAAAAAACCAAATGTAATACCGGCCCGCCGCAGATGCGGAGTCGGAAACATTTGGTGGTGCCTGATCGAATCAGTAACACTCCATATTCAATTCATATTGATGATGGTATAACTTCAAACAGGTTGTATGGAGATCAATCCGTATCGGTACGGGATGTCACTCTCTCGATGTGGATCATGAGATATACCATCTCATCGGGAGTAATCACGAATCCGCGTTGCTGCTCCATCGCCTCCTTTATTTTGAGTGCGCATTGGAAGCTGACAGGATATCGCTCCGACAATACATCATATAGAAATTGCTGATCTTTAAACGAGAGCACTTCCCGGTTCAACTGACGAACAATGAAGTATCTCAGATGGGTGATGAACCTGGAAAAATCAGCAGATTCCTGATTCAGTGCCATTCCAAAATGTTCTGTCATGATACCTAAAATCTCATTAATCATCTGTGTAATTTTAATCGTTTGGTTCATACTGCCCGAGTCGAATTGTGAGTTCATGAAATGAAGGGCAATAGAGCTTGATTCACCAGATGGCAACGAGACTTGAAAAGCATCATTGATTTTTCGAACTGCCCATTCTCCGGCACGGTATTCGGCAGGATATAGATGGCGAATGTCCCAATGAAGCGGATTTTGCACATCCACGCCTTTTTTGAAACGATCCAGCGCAAAATGAATATGGTCCGCAAGTGTTAACAGGATCGAGTCATTCAGCTTTTTTCCGATCATCGTCTTGCCTTCTTCAATAATCTGATCCGTAATATCGATGACTTGCAGAGGGATATCGCTGAGAAACTGCTCGACTCGCTGATATTTATCATTCGAGCCAATTCGGAACATTTTCTGGATCTGGCTCTGCTCAATCGGCTGTCCTTTTACTTTTTTGAAGCCAACACCCGTTCCGATGACAATGACTTCGCAGCCTTCGGCGTCTTCCGCCAGTGCGATGTTGTTATTTAACGATTTTTTAAACCTCATGATGCAATCACCCCCAGTATGCAAAAAGCACCACCAATGTCCAATTCACAAGTAATAAACAAACTTGTGGAATCCAGACTCTGGTGGTGCCTGATCGAATCAGTGACACTCCTTATATAGCTGTATCTTATATCAGCTATGTAATCGTTGTCAATACCATTACTCTGGAATTGTTCTGCAGGTGGTTCATCGTGGAACTTTCCCTCTATAAACTGACATCAAAACGAAAATCCTATTCGTCTGGAGTTTTATTTTCCTGAGCATCATAATAGTATCGAATCAGAATATCCTGATCATAGTTGCCAAAACCTTTGCCAAACAGGGTAAGCCCGCCTCGGCCATCTACTCCCTCTTCCGGCTTCAATCCAAAGGTCCAATAGGTGGATGCACCCAGATTCAGGTCTTGAACGCGCACGTCCGAGATGCGCTGACCATCCATAAACGTGCCTTCCCCGTTAATACGCAGCATTTTCAATACACCATACTGATTGACATCCAGCTTCCACCATTGTGGCGTATGTTTACCTTTCCGATCCCCGAAATCGCCAGGGCTTGTCCAAGTACCGAGATCACTGCCGTTAAGGGTAAAGCGAATATCAGACGGCCAGTTTTCGTTTACCTTTGGCGCTTCCGAGCTTAGTTCAAGGGAAATTTCAATCTCTCGAAGATGCTGATCATTATACAGATAATTGGGAATCTTATATTCAAGAAAACCTCGTGCCATCCAAAGGATTCCCGCGTTCACCCGATCCGGGTCCATAAAGCAGGCAGGCGTGTCGTACTGTCCAATCATCTGCGTAGTTGTCGCAATCCCGCAGGTCGGCCATGCTTCATAATCTGTATATTGACCTACCGGTATGGATATTTCATGGTAAGGAGCGTCAACAGGCTCTGGTGACAGGTTAATAGTCATGAACTCTCGTACGATAAAACAGTACTTATAAGTTCCGCCGTTCTCCCGTTTCATTCGGCTACCGACAATTCCGGCTTTTTGCAGCTTGCTGACATGTGTACTTACAATAGCTTTGCTCAGAAAAAGCTCTTGGGCAAGCGCATTGATATGCATTTCTCTGTTTTGTAGTAGCAGGCGCACAATGTTTAATCGGGCTTCACTTGCCAGTGCCTCGTAAATTAGCAGTGAAGCTGCATCTGTCCCAAGCATCATGATGTTCACTTCCTTTTTGAGTAAAACGATCTATTTCAATCTCAGGATTCGTTATTTAGCGAACTCATAAAAATGAACTTGCTCAATATATAAGCATTATGATACATATTAGATAACAAATCAATGATTTGATTTTGCTTTTAAGCGAATTCAATACCACTGTTAATTCTTTTAAAAATATGAATTCATCCAATGGAGGTACATACCATGCTTACATCCAAAATGCTTATCGATAAAGACTTTCAGATTGCTGAAGTAGATCCGCGTGTCTATGGTTCATTTATAGAACATCTGGGACGGGCCGTATACGGCGGTATTTATGATCCAGGTCATCCTACGGCAGATGCTCAAGGTTTCCGTCAGGATGCCATTGAAGCGATTAAAGCTTTGAATGTGCCAATTGTTCGTTATCCGGGCGGCAATTTCGTATCCGGTTACAATTGGGAGGACGGCGTTGGTCCGGTATCGGAGCGTAAACGCAGACTTGAACTCGCTTGGTGGACGATTGAAACAAATGCGGTAGGAACAAACGAATTTGCAGATTGGGCCAAACTGGTTGGAACCGAAGTCATGATGGCTGTAAATCTGGGTACTCGCGGCATTGATGCGGCCAGAAACCTGATCGAATACTGCAACCACCCATCTGGCACATACTGGAGTGATCTGCGTATCTCTCACGGTTACAAAGACCCGCATAAATTCAAAACCTGGTGTCTAGGCAACGAAATGGACGGCCCTTGGCAGATTGGTGCAATGACTGCATATGAATATGGCCGTATTGCCAATGAGACCGCTAAAGCGATGAAATGGGTAGACCCGGATATCGAGCTTGTTGCTTGCGGCAGTTCCAGCCGTGACATGAGTACATTTGCAGATTGGGAAGCAACCGTGCTGGATCTCACCTATGAAAATGTGGACTACTTGTCCCTGCATCAGTATTACAACAATAATAAAGACAACACGTATGACTTCCTGGCGACATCGCTGGATCTGGATCAATTTATTGATAGTGTGGCTTCAATCTGTGATTTTGTACAAGCCAAGAAACGCAGCAAAAAGAAATTAATGCTGTCTCTGGATGAATGGAATGTCTGGAAATCCATCGGCACAAGCCGTATGGAAGAACGCTGGCAGATTGCGCCTCCAGAGTTTGAAGATGTGTATACACATGAAGATGCACTGGCCGTGGGCTGTTATCTGATTACCATACTCAAGCACGCCGACCGTGTAAAAATGGCTTGCCTTGCTCAGTTGATTAACACCATTGCACCAATCATGACGGAAAATAACGGAGCAATCTGGTTCCAGACGACGTATTTCCCATTCATGCACGCATCCAACTTCGGTCGTGGTACGGTGTTGCGATCCATTACCTCTTCACCTAAATATGATTCCAAAGACTTTACAGATGTGCCTTATCTCGAAGCGATCAGTGTGCATGATGAAGAAAACGGCACGATCACAATCTTTGCGGTGAACAGACATCTGGATGAGAAGTTGGAACTGAATGTGGATCTGCGTTCCTTCGGAGAAACCACATTTGTGGAGCATATCGTATTGGAGAACAACGACTTGAAAGCCACCAATACCAAAGAAAACCCACGTAACGTTGTTCCTCACAACGGCGGATATACAACGGTTGACCAGGGTAAAGTGCAAGCAGTCTTGAACAAAGCATCATGGAACGTGATTCGCCTCAAAACCAAACAGGCATAGAGGCTTAATAACAGCGGAATAGAATCAGTTTCTACTCTGCAACATCAGCATTGTTTTCCGCACCGCGTGCAGCTCCCTGCGCGCGGTGCTTTTTGCTGTATTACAGTGGTCGGTCGAAGTACATGGTATCAAAGTTAGATTTTAGACGCGTATTTGAAACCTCAGTTTTTATTCCTCGCAACGAACGAATTTAACAAACACAGGGAGTCTTATTTAACCCGTTTAGGGCGGATTCTAATTCTAACGAACACAGGTGGAGCTATGCTGCAGAATCAGCCCCTTTTTCACACTATATCTTACATTTTGCAGCGAATAGGGTTTGCCATGTTTGTTAGCATTTTAATGGCTTGATATTGACCCGAATAAGGTTTCTGAGGTTCGTTAGCACTGAGCAAGCATGCGAAATCGAGCTGGTTCGAACCTCATATACAGCATAAGCAAATAAGCCACCCTCCGTTTGGCATACGGAGAGCAGCTTGCAGTTAAGCATCTAGCGGAGAAGATAAGGAACAGACCAGATCAGAAAGAAATCAGATCACCCAACATACTAGCAATCCTTCCTTCCCAAATGCAACGAAGGTTGTGTTCTATTTCACGATTTTCATTTCAAGTATTATCCTTGTTGTGCTTCCTCTTCACCTTCGGTTTCAGCCTGAGCTGCTTGGCTTGCTGGAGTCATCAGCCCTTGAACTGCCCCCATAAATGGCTGAATCTGCTTAATCATGCCATACCCCATTTTGACCACAGGTGTAAACCGCTGGATCATGCCAAACAACCGCATACCACCGCCTAACATCCCTCCAATCGAGCCTGCACCGCCAAAGCCACCTAACAATGAGCCTAGCATAGGCATGAAAGATGATACCTGGGCTTGCCTAGACGTTGAGCGAGACATCGACCGGGATCGTACTTGCGACTTACGTGTGCTGTTCACCCGTTTACGGTTTCGAGAGGATGTTGTTTTTCTCGTAGCCCCTGCTTTAGGTTTGGTTTTGCGAGCACTGCCTTCAGATGAGGGTGCTGTGATTGCGGCCTGTGTAAGCTTTCCGCCCCCGGTAAGCACTACGCCTTCGCTGTTAACACCAGAGATGTACCCGACATACGTCTCGCCATTATGAAGAGTCACGCAGACTGGGCGATCCTTGAGCCGTTTCACCCGGACGTGTATTTCATTGGTTTTAGCCATGGAATTCACCTCACTTGACTTGATCTACTTCAGTCTACGCAATGGGTGGACGACTTGCCTGTGCGAATAACACATCCGTGTGCCGAAAGCAGGAAGATTCTGACATGGCTCCTGCCTCAGATATGCTCAATATACATCTCATTCAAAATATGACCCATACGATATGTGTGCTCTGCCAATTCAGATTTCACATATGATTCAATATCACTCTTTTCGATACTGTACAAGACCTCAATTTCTTTAGAAAAAAGAAGGTGTCCCTCATTGATTTTCTGCTCCAACGAGTTTATCTGTTTGGGTTTCAGATCACCACCAAGCACCTGCTGAAGTGCTTGCACATATGTTTCAAGAGAACGGGCTCCGACAATTTTTATACCCTGGTTCTCTTCATTCACAATGATAATTGATGGGAAACCTCTAACTCCCAAACTAGCGACACTCTCAAAGTCTTCCTCTAATAACTCTTGTGCTGATTGCTGTGCAGCCGCCTCAACCACTTCTTTTCCATTCAAGCCCAATTGATTTACGATATCCGTCAGCACATCATCTTCTCCAATATTTCGATTAAATGCAAACACGGCTTCACGCGCACGTCTTAAGAAGTCCTGCTCTTTCCCAGGATGTGTACTCTGAATGACCTTAAATACGCGAGATGGCGGATAGGAAGAAAGTATTGGATTCTCGTGCCATAAGGAACCCTCGATGGGCATGCGTGAATGTTCACCCACTTCCTTCCAATGCGCTGCAACGTCCGAAGGTTTCTGAATCCCGTTAGCGCCATCTGAGAAACCATTCCAGTTAGCCAATAGCCCACCCATTTTGATTTGTAGCGTAAAATAATGGCCGTATTCCTCAATAAACCGATGAAGCACAGGCTCAAGTGCCCAGCAGTGAGAGCAGATCGGATCTGTTGCGTAATATAGAGTTATCCTTTTCTCAACGTGATTCAGATTGATTTCTTGCATCGCCTCTTCTTCGCTCACACCACATATGCCTGTTTCCAGATCACACATCATAGATTCGTTACTCACGTTATCCCGCCTTTATATTGTCTTATGAATTGATTTTCTTGTGTTAGTTTGATTATAATGTCTACAATCTTCTGAACAAGTACGATTCTTTTTCTGACTTAGTATCAAAAGTATACTATTGGAGGGTATCAAGTGAAATACGACTTTAATTTCGATCAGTTATGTCCAGCGACTTATGCATTTCAGGTCATTGGAGGCAAGTGGAATCTTCCGATCCTGGCAATCCTTAGTGAAAATGACTGTATACGTTACAATGAATTAAAAAGAAGACTTCCTGGCATTACCGGAACGATGCTAACGAACTGTTTGAAGGATTTGATTCATTCCGGCATCGTGCATCGGGAGCAATATAACGAGGTGCCACCGAGAGTGGAGTATTCGCTCACAGAATCGGGTAAGGAATTGGTTCCCTTAATTGAATCCATGGTACTGTGGGGCCAGAAAAATATGACAGCAGGTGTGAAGGAACAAGATATATAACTCCTGGCCTAATGTAACCATGTAACCCCTTAGCATAGATGTTCATTTTCGAATCGCTCTGTACACTTTGTTCAACGGCAAAAAGGCTATTTCACTGGACCATCATGTCCTTTGAAATAGCCTTTCCTTTATAAATACAAGACGGTCGCTTGTTTACGACGTGTGCACATCTAACTATTCAGGTCGTCATCTTCCTCATTTCCTAAATACATAACCGTTTTTTCTCCCTCAACCAATCTAATGATCTGCTTTCGTAATTTTGAAGGAAATAAAGGTAGTTCGTTTATATTTTTAATTTCGAGCCATTCATATTCCACTTGATTTTCGTCACTTGGCAGAATAGAACTATCTTGGTCCATCAAACCTATGTACTCGCATAAAAAAACAAAATCTACACGATGAAGAGCTTCACCGTATACACCTTCAATGACAAATTCCAGTGATAACGGTTCTACATCTATTCCGATTTCTTCCGCAACTTCACGCTTCACAGCATCCGTCAGGGTTTCACCTGCATTCTGGCTCCCACCAGGCAGGATGTAGATGACTTCATCATTATCATCCTGCTTCATTGCAAGCATTCTCCCGTCTTTAATGATCAATGCTTTTGCAGAATTTCTAATCTTTCTCTCCATTGCTAATCCCCCATATATATCTGTATCATGTTGTTGAAGGTTGATTCCATTTAACCTCACGATCTCCATGAAGAATATTTTAACACATACATCTAAACAAATTCTGAACAATCAAATTAACTCACTCTTGGCGACCTCCATGAAAGCAGCCATGGACGGAGAGATCCATTTTTCCCGATGCCAGAGCATTTGCGCAGAAAAGGATACATCTGATAAATCCCACGGCAGAGCAACCACTTCCCCATCGCTCAACTCTTTCTTCAAAGCCATTTCAGGTAATAAAGCGATCCCTAGACCAGCCACAACACATTGTTTAATGGCTTCTACACTATGAAACTCCAGCTCTGTCAGAGCATCCACACCTTTCTTCGTTATGGATTGGTCAAAATGAGTGCGATACGAACAGTTCTTTTCGGTCAGTAGAAAATGCTGTTTGTGGAAGTCATCAATGACCAACACGGAACGCGATGCTAACATATGATCGGGAGAAACCACCATTTGAAAGGTCTCATCCTTTAAAAACTCTGACTGAAGGTCTTTGGAATTAATTGGCTCATCCAATACAAAAACGACATCGGCATGCCCTTCTCTCAGACTCGATTTAAGCTCTTGCCCAGACAAGGGGCGGAACAATAACCGCACACCAGGATAGTCCGTTCGGAAGCGTTTGAACAAGGCTGGAAGAAGATATGCACACAGCACTTCGTCTGCTCCGATCACAACCGTTCCCGCCAATTCTCCGTGCTGACTGGATATACACTTTGCTTCCTCTACATCGTTTAAAATCTTAGTGGCGTAAGGTAGAAACTGTTGGCCAGCATCCGTTAACACGACCTTTTTGCCTAATCGATCCAGCAATTTCACACCAAGCTCTTCTTCCAGCGATTTGATTTGCATGGTTATGGTAGAGGGTACATAGCTCAATAATTCAGCAGTTTGACTAAAGCTGCAGGTCGATGCAAGTGTCCAAAAGGTTTTTAGCTGGCGTATTTCCATGAGTCAGGCACCTCCTAAGTTCAAAATAAATGAATGATATGTTCGATAACGTTTCGTTGAATTGATAATAGACGTATTGTAGAGTGAAATCAAGTTATTACTATTTTATAAGGAGAATCAATCTATGAACGATTATGAAACATATAACCTTGGAGATACATTACTTCAATCGGGACAACAGCTCCCTCAAGCCTTTATCGCTTACAAGACCTATGGAAACTTAAATGCGGCAAAGGACAATGTTATTGTTGTCCCAACATGGTTTGCTGGAATTCACACAGATAATGAATGGTTAATTGGAACAGACAAGGCACTGGACCCCAGTCGTCATTTTATCGTTGTGCCCAATATGTTGGGTAACGGATTATCGTCCTCTCCAAGTAATACCCTTGCCCCATACGATAAGGACAACTTTCCCCTCATCTCCATGTATGACAATGTGCGTGCCCAACATCAACTCATCACTCAAAAATTCGGTATCTCCAAAATCAAACTTGTTGTGGGCTGGTCTCTAGGAGCCATGCAGGTTTATCAATGGGGAACCAGTTATCCTGAGATGGTCGAGCGTATTGCCCCCTTTGGCGGAACGGCAAAGAGCAGACCCCATACACAGTTGGTATTTGAAGCAATGATCGCGGCGTTACAGGCAGATTCAAATTATAAAAATGGTAGATATGAGCGCCCTCCGGTTGCCGGTCTCGCAGCGATGGGAAGAGCTTATGCTCCATGGGGGTTCTCACAGGCGTACTATTTGGAGAAATTGTATCAATCTGAGGGTTACGACTCCTTGAAATCTTATGTAGAAGATTACTGGGATCAGGTATTTCTTCCCTTCGATGCTAACGACTTGATTACCATGCTGCGTACAGGAATATATGGTGACATTAGCGATAATCCCGTAGATGACGGCAACTTCGAACAGGCGTTAAGCAAGATCACTGCTCCTGCACTCGTTATGCCAGGATCAAGTGACTTGTTCTTCACGCCAGAAGACAGTTCGTATGATGCTCAGCATATGCCAAACGCGGTGTATCAACCTGTAGAGTCCAAGTGGGGACACTGCTTTGGAATCGGAGCAAACGAAGAGGATTCACTCGTTATCGATCGTCATCTAAAGCAATTTTTGGAGACATGAGTAAAAAAAGAAGGAGTACAAAGTAAAAAAAGTGCACAAAGCTCATTTCTCTTTTCTTCGCTATAACTCAAAAGTAAAAAAAGATACGGGTTCTCGTCAATAACCTTTATATCACATTCCCCCTTTCTCGTTTAGAATATTTTCAAGTAAGCGTTATTGAAATACGACTGATAAGGGGGAAAAGAAATGAACAAGAAAACGAAAGCCTTAGTCTTGTCTGTGTGCATGTCAACCTTATTACTCGCAGCCTGTAGCAATGGAAGCGGTGCTGATAAAGGTTCAACGACGGACACGGATTCCAACGAGGCTGGAACAACAACCATTCATACCGTAACATCAGAATACTCTTCTGCAAAATATCCAAAGGGCGACGATATCACCAACAATGTATGGATTAAGCGATACAAAGAGAAGTTTAATATCAACGTCAAAACAGACTGGGTTAGCGATGAGTACGATACAAAACTCAATTTGGCTATCGCATCGAACGATCTTCCTGACGTATTCAGAGTTAATCCATCACAACTGAGACAGTTAGTCGAAGCAGATATGGTCATGGACCTTACCGAGGTATTTGATCAACACGCTTCAGATCGTCTCAAAGGTTACATGGAAGCAGATGCAGACAGTTACGAATCTGGAAAGAAAGACGGTAAGCTATACGGGATACCACAGATGCACTGGGGATTAATTGAACAACCAGACTTCATCTGGATTCGGAACGACTGGAAAGAAGAATTGGGAGTCCAAGATCCGAAATCTGTGGAAGACATCAAAAATATCGCACTAAAATTCATGGAAAAGCACGGTGGTTATGGTATAGCGGTAGACCAATCGTTGGATTACCTCAACCTGCTCGCCATTGCATGGAATGCGCATCCGGATATGTGGATGGAGGATAGCACTGGAAAACTCGTGTACGGCTCAGTGCAGCCTGAGATGAAAAATGCGCTGGCTGAGTGGTCAGAATGGTACAAGCGAGGCATCATTGATCCGGAATTTGCAATCAAAGACTTTAATGCGATGAACGCGGATATCGTAGCCGGCAAAGTGGGAATGCAGCCTTATTACCAATGGTGGGGTTATAATCCGGGTGTCGATACGGTATCCAATCTGGGTAAGGACGCCATCTTCTACCCTTATATCATCCCTACCGTTGATGGGAAAGAAGCCAAACAATCCATCTTTTTCGCTAACAACAATTATATCGTCATGAAAAAGGGATTTAAAAGTCCTGAAGAAGTGATCAAAATTTTGAACGACTATGCTTATATTGTGGATGAAGGCAATGGCAAGGAATCCACAGAAACGTTATCCGCCTTGCTGGACAACGATATTGCCCATGTTGTTGGAGCGTTCCGTGTACTTAATCCGAATTCCGATTACGAGCAATTTGAGGCGGTCTCCGCTGCCCTTCAATCCAAGGATACCAGTGGACTCACGACTTCGGGTATGTGGCAAAAATATAACAACAGTGTGGAATTCATAGAGAATGCAACCCCAGGAGCAGTTGGTGATTATTTGCAACAAGGGGCTCCAAAGAACGCGTATGGTCTTGCCAAGAAAGTACTGGACAGCGAGAACTATACAAAGACGGCCTTATGGGGTGTTACGCCAGAAATACTTTCAAGCTACGGCACAACCTTGGATGATATCCTGACCGAAGGTTTCACCAAGATCATTATGGGTAGCGAAAGTATCGATTATTTCGATGTTATTGTCCAGAATTGGCGTGCAGCCGGGGGCGATAACGCAACCCAGGCAGTTAATGAAGCCTACGGGAAGAAATAATCTCGTTTGTCACAAAGAGGGGATGAGGGCCATCTCTCCCCTTTATTTGATAGCGATTACATTTGGCGTACAAGGAACGGAGGAATATGAATGTTGAGAAAATGGAAGCAGCAGAGTCCTTACCATCTCATGTTGATTCCAAGCCTGGTCTTGGTCTTCATCTTTTGTTACATCCCTTTCTACGGACTTATTATTGCGTTTCAGAAGTACAATCCGGGCCTCGGCTTCAACTCGCCATGGGTAGGGTGGGATAATTTTACCCACATATTTAATCAGCCGAACTTCGTAAGAACGATCTGGAATACATTGTACATGTCTGTCTTTAAGATTATCGGTGGTATAATCGTACCCGTAATTTTCGCATTATTGCTTAACGAGGTACTACACAGTGGAATTAAACGTACATTTCAAACCCTTGTCTACATTCCGAACTTCCTCTCTTGGGTCATTATGGCCGGCATCATGCTGGATATCCTTAGCTCCGACGGCATTATCAATACATTTCTAAGTGTATTTGGGATTGCACCGATCTCCTTTCTTGGCACACCCTCTATTTTTCCTTGGACGATGATTGTGAGTGACATATGGAAAGGCTTCGGATTTGGCACGGTTGTTTATTTGGCAGCTCTGACCAGTATTGATCCGGGACTTTATGAGGCCGCAGTGATCGACGGAGCGAAACGGTGGAAGCAGACCGTCTACATCACGTTGCCTCTCCTCATGCCAACCATTGTTTTAATGACCGTACTTTCACTTGGGAACGTACTCAATGCTGGCTTTGACCAAATCTATAATCTCTACTCCCCTGTTGTTTATCAGACCGGTGATATTATTGATACCTATGTCTACCGTTTAGGAATTCAACAAGCACAGTATTCAATTGGTACCGCTGTCGGGTTATTCAAATCGATCATTTCCAGTGTTCTCGTTGCTGTATCGTACATCCTGGCTTACAGAGTGGCTGGCTATCGTATCTTCTAAGAAGGAGGAACTCACATTATGATCTATGATAAAAGTATGAGCAGGCGTGTTTTTCTTATCATAAACTACACCATATTGCTTCTAATCTCTCTCCTCTGTATTCTGCCGTTTATCAACCTGCTGGCTGTTTCATTCAGCAGCAGCGCGGCTGTATCTGCGGGGAGTGTTACGTTCTGGCCTGTGGAATTTACAACAAAAGCCTATGAATTTGCATTAACGGGAGGATCATTTTTCTCCTCTCTCTGGGTAGCCATTCAACGAACCGTTATCGGAACGGTGGTGAATCTGGTTCTGATCGTACTCACGGCTTATCCCCTCTCCAAATCCAAACAAAAATTGATGGGGCGTAATATCTATATGGGATTTTTCATAATAACCATGTTATTCAGTGGAGGGCTAATTCCAACCTATCTCGTGGTCGTCAAAATGGGACTGATCGATTCCATCTGGTCTCTGATCCTGCCTGGGGCCCTCCCCGTATTCAGCATGATTATCCTCATGAATTTCATTCGGGGGCTGCCCGAGGAGATTGAAGAATCAGCAATTATCGATGGGGCTGGGCCTGTACAGGTATTGCTTCGTATTCTACTCCCACTTCTCAAGCCCGCTCTCGCTACGGTTGGTTTGTTCAGTATCGTTGCCCACTGGAATTCGTGGTTCGATGGCATTATCTATATGAACAATCCAGACAATTATCCATTACAAAGTTACCTCCAGACCCTCCTGCAAAGTTTTGAGCAAATCATGCTGAAATCCGGGTCAGATTATACACAGCTGTTGTCCATGATGAACGCCAGAACGGGGCGCGCCGCTCAGATGTTCCTGGGTGCCATTCCGATTTTGCTCGTGTATCCATTCTTACAGAAATATTTCACCAAAGGTTTGGTGTTAGGTAGCGTCAAAGGGTAAACAAAGGGCTTGCAGTCCATACTGCGAGCCCTTTGTTTATATCTAAACTTATTTTTATGATCGCTGTATCGCATTATGAGATACATAAATGAAAGCATCTATGACTATTTGGCTTCTATGATGGCAGGCAGCAGAATGGAGAAAATGGTACCTTCACCTATTTTACTCTCCACCTGTATTCCATAGGGTTTCCCAAAATGAAGTTGAATCCGCCGTTGCACATTATGCAATCCAATCCCATTCGTTCCCGTACTTGCACCGGGCTTCTCTTCCAATAGATTCTGCATCGTATGATGATCCATACCCACGCCATTATCGCAGACCTCGATCACAACTTCATCCAGCTGTGATTGAATCCGAATGGTGATGATTCCGTCTTCTTCCAGTTCGGCCAGACCATGAAAAATCGCATTCTCCACAATCGGCTGCAGGATCATTTTGGGCATGCGATAATTCAGCAGTCTATCCTCAATCTCGTATCTCATCTGAATACAATCGTAGTACCTGACATTCTGGATCGTTACGTAATTCGTTATATTATCAAGTTCCTCACGAATGGTTACGAGGGTTCCATCAGATTTTGTTGCATAGCGGAGCATCGAGATTAGTGCATCGGTCATTTCCACGATTTTATCAGCCTGCTGCATTGAGGCAATCCATTTCACCGACCCAAGGGTGTTATACAGAAAATGAGGCTTGATCTGATCATGGAGCGCACGCATCTCGGCCTTGGCTTTCTCTATTTCTTCCTGCTGCATCCGTTCGACCAACCGCTTCAATTCGTGTGACATTCTGTTGAATCGAATGGATAAATGTCCAATCTCATCTCTGGAGCCAATAGGTTCAACTTGTTCAAACTGACCTTTCTCGACTAAAGCAATATTCCGTAGCAGTTTTTTAATGGGAGTTGTGATCACGTGAGATAAAAAGATGGATATGACGGCAGCAAAAAGAACAATGACAATGGCAAGCGTCACCAGATTACGGCCCAATATTTTGCCATCAGCAGTCAGCTCATCCAAAGGCATATATAAGTAAGTTGTCCATTTTTGCTGACTAAGGGGACTGGTCACCACGACATTTAGTGATTCAGGCGGACGAACGTTATCTCGAAACAGTGTCCCGATTAATCGTTCGTTCACGTTATATACGATCTTGTCATCCTCATCAACGATCATGAATCTGGAGCGCAGCCCTTCCTGCAAGTTGCGGTTGACGATTTCAATGAATTTGATATCAATGCTGACAACAATCACGCCAAGCAGTTTTCCACTAGTCACATCATGAATTTTGCGAGCGTGTGACACTGCCAGTATTTTATTCTCCAATTGCTCGTCGATTCGTGTTGTGAGGGTAATGGTTCGATCCTTATCATGCATGAACTTTTTAAACCACAATTCGTTCGCTACTTTGAAATTTGGATCAATGGGTTGATGTGGACTGACAAAAAGGTCTTGTCCCCCGTTCATATTGTAGAGATAGATGGAGAATACGCGATCTTTCATCATGATATAATTCATCAGAATATTGTATGCGGCAATCTCATGTTGTTCATCACCCTCTCGCAGGAAATCCTGGATCGGGAAACTCCCTTCATGAGTCGCAGACAGATTGTCACTAAGCCCATTGCTGGCTAGCAACGAAATTTTCTCAATCTCCTTGAGGAACTCGTCAATGCGAATATTCGTTTGTTTGGCCAGATCGTTTAGCAACGTTGTATAGTTCTGTGCCAACAAACGCTCTGAGGAGTAATAGGAATTGATTGTCATCACCAATACCGGCAGGATAATGACCGTCATACAGATCACCATAATTTTGTACTTGATTCGGAAGGGCCGAACATGCTTCATATGCTGCACCTCTATTCACCGATTACATTCATCCCTGCTGTAATTCTCGATATTCCTCAGGAGTGACACCTACCGATTTTTTGAAAATCTTGCTGAAGTACGTGTAATTATGGTAGCCCACCTTTTCTGCGATTTCATACACTCTCATTCCTCTGCTCAATAGATACGCCTTGGCATGTTCAATTCGAACTCGGGTCAAGTACGTAATAAAGTTCTCTCCTCGTTCCTGTTTGAACACGCGGCTGAGATATGACGGATTCACACTGATTTGGCTAGCAATACTTTGCAATGAGATATCTTCCGCATAATACTTATCGATCAATTCAGTAGCGAGATCGGTGTAAGTGCTTTCCTGTTTGATTTGGGAATCGGTTTGGAAGTAATACGCAATATGAGCAAGCATATCTTGGTGGATATCCTCCCAATACTCCCCCTTGAGAACGATTTCATAGGGCGATTTTTCTGTTAAAGAAGGGGCACCTCTTTCCGAAGCGCGGGATAGATGGGAATGTATCGTTTCCATCACCATGATATATTGCTTGCGAATGCTATTCTCATCTGCTCGTAACTGTTCCAGATTGGATCGGATTCCTTCCAGGAACTCTTCCGCCTTTTGGTTGTCTTTGCTTACCCACAACTTCAACAAATCTCGTTCTTGTTGCGGGCTCAAAGCCCCCTTAACTTCATGTCGATCTGGGGATTGAACCATATGCTCGTAATACAATACCTGGTTGCTACCTGTAAAGAAACCTTGTTGTAGAGCCATTTCCGCCTCTTGGCAGGCCTTCCTGATGTGAGGGAAACCGGAAGTCATTCTACTTACCCCAGCCGTGAGCGACAGATTCATAAAATCCTTGATCGAAGACAGCAATTTATTACATAGTTTATTCAAGTCGGCGTGTACAGATTGGCTCTCAGGAAGTACATTGACGATCACCCAATATTCAGAGGAACTTTCAACAAAAATTTCTTTCTCCCATTTCGAAGGAATGATCTCTTCCATAATATTAAGAATTGAAAATCGGAGCAGCTTTTCCCCCTTCTCTACATATTTCCGCTTTGCATCCTCGTAATAATTCACGATGAACTTAATGACAACCAACTGGTCCGAACGTAAACGAAAATGTAATTCTTCCGCTTTGGTGACGATATCTTCCTCACCGATGAATCCGCTTACAATATCTTGGAAGAAACTATCCTTTAGATATCTCAGGCTCTTGGAATAGTCCTGTGTTATAGAGGGTGTGTTGGTTGGGTGAACATGTTCACTTTGCAGTTTCTGTCCAACCGTGCTCAGGAGGTCAATAAGGGAGGATTCGGTGATCTCGCTTTTAATCAAGTAATCTGAAGCACCAAGTTTTAGCGCCTCTTTCACATAATGAAACTCGTCAAAATTACTCAGGATGACATACTTACAGGTTTTCAGTACGCAGGAGGCCTCTTGTATAAGCTGCAGCCCATCCATAATTGGCATCTTAATATCTGTAATGATTAGATCAGGCATCACTTCAAGCGCAAGGCTTAATGCCTCTTTTCCATTTCCCGCTTCACCAACAACATAGAAATTGTACTCTTCCCAATTCAGCATGGAACGAATTCCAACCCGCATGAGCAATTCATCATCTACGATCATCAGTTTATACATGCGTATCCCCCAACATGAACCATTTTTAGATATTTTACCATTAAACGAACTCTTGCAAAGATGTCTGGCGAACCTTATTACATTGCGGGTATCATAAATAACACTTTTACAGAACGTATGTTCCTGTTATAATCAGATTATCGTATTTGGTGTAGCATAACATGCCCGTCTGGAAAGGATACATATGATGAATTTATACAAGTTTGAATTAACGGTGAACGGATATCTATTACGCGTGCATTTCAGTGCATCTGAAGAAAGTGGATTGAAATGGTGCAAACGAGTTGCTTCTGAATTCCAGAATAACGTTGCCAATCTGGAGATCAAGGTTGATATACATAAAAAGCAGAAACAAAAGCATGCACGGGATTATCACGGAAAGCCATATTTGTATGATAGGACACTAAAGAAAAAGCCGCTTGCGAAGAAAAATAAATCGGCTGAATCATCTGCTGTTATGTAAAGGTGTTTTACAAGATGTAAGAAAAGACAAGTGAACCGGAACACATTCAATCGTTGTTTGATTTTCATGTTAATTACAATTATGAGGTTTTCTTCTGATGTACCGCATAAGTACCAAGCTTCTTAAAACAAAAAAAGTCGCACTCTATTTATGCGACTTTTTCAAGGAATATTCTATTTTATAGTTCTCCAGTTTCTCTATGTTTCCTTTCTCAATGCCTCAACGATGCTCGTTTGGTTTAATCGATACATCGGCCAAGCTGTAGCAACGAGTGTTGTTGCTATGGCGCCTGCACAAGCAAGAACAATACTAGACCATGGAATGGCCCAACCTACATCGAGAGCACCTTTGAAGAGATGATGTATCCCATAGCTCAGTATTGTTCCGAGTATACTACCGTATAATGCAGCGTACAGGCCGTATAAAACACCTTCTAATAGGATCATTTTCCCAACATTACGCTGTGTCATGCCGATAGCTTTGAGCACCGCAAATTCTTTGGTGCGTAGAATGAGATTGGTGCTGACGGTGTTCAGTATATTCAGGAATGCAATAAGGACAATTACACCGATAAAACCATACAAAAAGATGCTTGCTGTGGTGGCGTCGTTTTTGGCCTTTGCTTGCGCCATCACATTGTCCATATAGCTGTAACCAGCATCTTTTTCGGTTAGGGACTTGAGGTAATCCGTGATCGGTTTGTTTGATATATCGGTTTTCGCAAGAATAAAGATCCTTGAATATGCATCGTTACCTGTAACTTTCTCTATGACTTCAGGTGTCGTAATGAGTTCAAGCATCGCGCTCTCATTATAATCTTTCGATAACACCCCTTGTTCAACGATCCCCGTCACCGTCAGTGTCTTGTATTTTTGATTCCCCCCCTCTAAAGTACGTACTTGGATGTGATCCCCAACCTTAAACTGGGTTTGGTCGATGATAATCTGTTTGCCTTCCTCCGTCGTTATAATTCGTATCTTCTGATTGAGAATGACGCCATTCTCCTGGTTCATCTTATCTTTGTCGATCGTACCCGCCGTTAGTTTGGATTTCAGAGCATCGAGTCCGTTATGTCCGTAGGATTCGAGGAAATTGTTGTCTGTTCGATACCCCTCTCCTTCTTCAACAGAATACATTCCCTTCCTGAGTTCATAATATTTGGGATTGACTTTATCCTTCGGAAGAATTGCCATCACTTGATGGCTATATAACTTATAAGCATGTTCTACTGCGTCAATTTTGACAATGTCTGAATATACGGAATCATCGATCTGCTTGGAATCCCCTTCATATTGAACTGAATAGGAATACTCGATCCCCGATTGAGACGTCTGTCCTAAGAATCCGGCCAAGCCGCTAAAGACAATAAATAAAAGGATACTGACAACCATGGAAAAGGCTGTGATGCGGAAGCGTTTTTTATTTCGTCGTATGTTTCGACTAGCAAACTGGCCTTCCATACCAAACAGCTTTTTCACCAGCATTGATTTTCGGATGGACGTTACGTTGTCCACCTTTGTACTTCCCGAGCCATTTATTGCTTCAAGTGGGGATACTTTCGCTGCCAGTCTAGCCGGTCCGATGGCAGAAAGATACACAGTCAGCAGTCCAAGTACACCAGCAATAATCAGAATCGGTAGGGAAATGACCATTTGCATATCATTCAGAAAACCTAGTGCCAAAAAGCTAATGTTGTAAAACAGAAGCTTCATAAAGACCGTTCCCGTGAATAGTCCTACGGGAATGCCAATCAGACTGAGAATTGTCGCCTCTTTGAGAACTAATTTGCGTATTTGTGATGGGGTTGCTCCTATGCAACGCAGCATACCGAATTGGGAAGTGCGCTCCAAAACAGAAATATGAAACGTGTTATAAATTACCGCACTCGTACAACCCATAATAATGATGATGATTGCAGCGAATGCGTATAGTAGGCTATGGTTTACACCTTCGTAGGTGCTTTTGCCATATAACTTGAGCAGTTCATTATTGTAATCAATCCGAACATTTTTAATGTCGATAGCCCTATCTAGTTTTACGGCAGAACCTTGATCCACTTTCTCAACATTTAATGATGATATGATAGCTTTTGTCTTTGGCTCGATTTGATCCATCGATTTCATTTTGACGTAAATGAAGTATTTTTTATCCGGTTTGATCGTTTGGTTATCATCATAAGTGATGGCCGGTAATATGAAGTTAGCCGACCAGGAACCCTTAGTGCCTGGGTTACTAAACCCGACGACGGTAAATTCCCTCTCTGTTTGGGGGCGAAAATCCTCATCCTGATCCCAGCCGAGATCTCCCAAACCATTAATTTTTTTCATTTCCCCTGTTGATGCAACAATCCGATCTCCCAGATTTAACTTAATCGAATCACCCAGTTTCGGTTTCGTTGGAAAGCTATCCAGACTCAACGTAGGTAGGATAATTTCGTGAGAATTCTTGGGAAGTCTGCCCGCATCCAATTGAATCTGGAGTTTGCTCATTGCATCGATGTTATAATTTTTGAGATTCAAATACCGATAAGGCGCAGCAAATGGATTTTCTCGCTTCTCTTTCTCACTCGTTTTACTAAGGACTGAATATCCTTCCCTACTAATAATTCCGGCACTCTCCACAGATGCATTATTGACAACTTTAGAGATGGCTTCTCCGGGTAATCCGTTAAAAGAAACATGGTAATCACCGTACTCTTGAACGGTTTGCCGAACCACCTTGTCTCTGAAGCTGAGGCCAATGGTTCCCATGGCTGTAAGTAGAGTCACAGACAAAATAATGCCAACGATCGTTAGTATTGATCTTTTTTTCTGCCCTAGCAAATATTTTTGGGTAAGACTAGTATACCTATTCACGATCTTTCACCCCTGTTTGCTGCAAGAGTGTGCCATCTTTTATATTTACAACACGGTCCGCTCGCTGGGCCACATTCAAATCATGTGTGATCATAATCAAGGTTTGATTGTACTTTCTGACGGAGAAGGTAAGAAGATCCACGATTTCTTTACTGTTCTTGCTATCCAGATTGCCGGTTGGTTCATCCGCCAGAATAATCGATGGTTTATTAATCAATGCGCGTCCAATTGCAGTCCGCTGCTGTTGCCCGCCTGATAGTTGGGACGGAAGGTGCTGCCTTCGATCGCTGAGTCCCAGCACGCTCAATAATTCCTCAAGATAACCCTCGTCCACATGTTTATTCTCAAGCAGCATCGGCAATTTAATGTTCTCTTCCGCAGTTAACACCGGGATCAGATTGTATGATTGGAAAATAAAACCGATTTTGCGTCTTCTGAACACAGCCAGTTCATTTTCACTTTGAGAATACAGGTCCATACCGTCAATAATGACTTGGCCACTTGTCGGTTGATCCACTCCCCCGAGCAGATGCAGCAATGAGCTTTTACCAGATCCGCTGGCGCCCACGATCGCAACGAATTCTCCTTGATTGACGGACAGATTAACATCTCTCAATGCTTCCACCTTAGCCTCAGCACTTCCGTATATTTTCCATAAATGATCGGTCTTCAAAATTTCCACCCTGTTGTACCTCCAGTTGTATGATTAGCATTGCTTGATTATTATTATAGGTGTGGAAGCTTACGTTGAAGTGAAGAAGAAGCTTACATTATCGTAAGCTTCTTCTTAAGTCCACTCTTTTTTGAAAAACGAAATTCTGAATGTTGTCCCTTCTTGAGGCACACTCTCCACCGTTATGATCCCGTGTTGTTCCTCAATGATCGATTTGGTCAAAGCCAGACCAATGCCGATACTGTTGGGCTTGTTATGGTTCTTGCCTTTATAGAATCGCTTGAAAATGTGAGGCATATCATCGGGATGAATACCTTCGCCGTTGTCCTGAATAATAATTGTATCAAACAGTGCATTTTCCTCCAAATGGATTCGAACCTCCCCCTCTGGTGGGGTGTGTTCCAGTGCATTTTTTATCAAATTCATGACAGCTTCCTTAAGCCATTCTTCATCTGCTTGTACAAACGCATTTTCACTACCGAGGATGGAGATCGTCTGCCGTTTCTGGTCTGCTACCGTTCGAAGTGAATAGACAGCGCTCTCCACCATCTCCCTTAGCTCGATCCTTTCTTTTCGAAATCCAATAGCTCCCGCTTCGACCCGTGCCAGCTTCAGCAGGCTGATGATGAGCCATTCCATTCGATCAAGCTGTTGCCGACTTCGTTCCAGAAACGTCATTCTCATTTCTTCTTTCATCCCGGAATCATTCAGCAGATTTTCATTGAACACAATCAGCGAAGACAGGGGTGTTTTGAGCTGGTGGGAAATGTCGGATAACAGATTGCGCAGAAAGGTTTTTTCCTGCTGGAGTAGCTCCAGGCTGTTAGTTAGTCTTCCAGCCATCGCATTGAAGCTCCGGCCAAGTGAGCCGAAGTCTCCATCCTCCGTCTCAGGCAGTTTTTTATCGAATTGCTGTTCCACAACCTGCTCCGCTGCATGAGAAATCGTTCTGATTTTTACAAAAAATTTACGATACTCCCACAGAAGCAACACCATGAGTGGGATCAGGAACAACAATACTTGAGTCGCTGTTTTTAAGGGTAATGCTAGTCCTGAAAGAGCCGGCTGATCTTCTAAAGACATACCCGCCTGATATCCGTATTGTGCAAGGATACGTTGCCCCTCAGCAAGTTCATCGGCCTGGGCACCTTGGGTAACAAAGTGAATCACCTCATTCTCCAACTGGGGATCTTTCATCAACAGATGTCCGATCAGGGCGCTATTCTGATTCACTATAGTTGTGTTGATGCTATCAACTTGATGGTGCATGTATAAAAACATCAAAAACGACAAAAGAACTTGCATAGCAAGGACTTTAATGGCGATGGATTTCCACTCTGGATTTCGCAAAACTTCGATCATGTTCATTTCCCTATAACTTCCACGTTCCATTTATATCCGATCCCCCGAACAGTTACGATATATTGTGGTGCTGCAGGAATATCTTCGACTTTCTCTCTTAACCTGCGGATATGGACAGAGAGCGTATTATCATCAATGAAGTCGCCCGAGAGATCCCAGAGATGATTCAGAATCGAACTTCTGCTGCATATCTGCTTCGGATGAGAGATCAACATCAATAGTAGTCGATATTCAAGCGCCGTCAGTGTAATTTCACTATTGTTTTTGAGTACAGTTCCTTCTAAAATACGCACCTGGATGTTATCGGATATCCATAAGCTTACTTCTTGTTTTCCCTTGTTGTTACGTCGTAATACAGCTTTAATTCGTGAAATAAGTTCTTTGGTTCGAACAGGCTTGGTTACATAGTCATCTGCTCCGAGATCAAGCCCTGCGACTACGTTTGCTTCCTCATCCAAAGCTGTCAAAAAGATAATGGGCACTTGCGACGTTACCCGAATCTCACTGCATAGTTGATATCCCGATCCATCAGGCAAAGTGACATCCAACAGAATCAGATCGATCGACTTTGCCTGCAGTGCCTGTCTGGCTTCTTCCAAGCTACCCGCCACCACAACCTCATATCCTTCATTGGACAGTGTATACTGCATACCAAACACCAGATTTTCATCATCTTCGACAAGTAATAAGCGATTCATCGTACACCTCAGCTCATGCTATTTTGAATTTGTATTTATTTCAATTTGATTATAGAGTTCCTGCGTCATTATACATCATTCGAGTTTCTACGCTATAACATTATGATTAATTGGATGTTCAATGAGGCTATCTTCACCAGTATACAAGTTTAAGATTTTCCTTAAACAGGCTAACTGGTTAGGGTACATTTTAATTCGGGTGTTCTCCGTTCAGCCGAACAGTTTAGCGCCTCAGTATACTCTTGTCCTTCCTGTCCTTCCTTTAATACCAAAGATAAAAGCCTGCTCCTATGTGGAACAAGCTTTTATCCGTGTCAGTTGTACTATATGCCAAGAAAGATTGTTGTTCACCGTTTAGTATCTCTCTGATTCCTTAAATATCATATAACGATGGACACCTCTGACAGCATGCATTGCTTCTTGTAATAGCTGAATCGCAGTTTCGCGTTGTCCCGCTTTTAGTTCGATCGCTGCAAGAAGCGAAGATCTCATCCAGACCTTGTTAATGGATTTCAAGTGTTCCCTCGCCTGCTCACTTCTTCCTTCTTCCATAAGCAAATACGTTTCATAATATGTACGATAATCCGATCTACGCATATTCTGCACCGCCGTACGAACAGCTACCACGTCGTTGCGATAGGAGCCGTAAGCTGCATTATATACTGCTTGTGTCCTTTTATTTGTGTCCTCATTTCTGATGCGCTCTATTGTGTGTTCCAATTCATCATCAAGTCTGTTTGCAAGAGCGTAATAGATATAAAGCTTTGGGGTATTCTCCTGTCTGCGTAGAAAAGCCTCGACGCGGTCCATGCGTGTTTCCCAACCCAGAGGATAAAAAATACGAATGGTTAACATGATCAGAGTAGCGGTGAGAACAACCCCAAGTATCCAAAACAGAGATTGGTCATTCATCTTCATGTACACAACAATTAAAAATATGGCCAAATAAAAAACAATATCCCACTTATATTTTCCCATCATCCACCTCCTTCATAGACACAAAAAAAACTATTATATCAAAACAAACCCCAAGGAGTCTATGCACTGCATCCTCTGGGGTTTAGTTAAATTTATAAAAATTGATTTATTGAAATTTTCTTCATTAACGACAACCGGCAGGACTGCCTACTCAATAGACTAGATTCTCACGCCCCGACGTCTCCAATCATTTGTCGTTCAATTTGTTTCATTTCATAAAAATAACCTTTTTGCTCCATCAGCTCGGAGAAGGAACCTGATTCTACAATCTTGCCTTGGTCCATGACCACAATCCGATCCATCTCTTCCAATCCCGTCAGCCGATGGCAGATCAGGAGAAGTGTATCTTCGGATGCCTGTGCCAGAAGATGCTGCAATACACGTTGTTCTGTGACGTAATCCAGTGAAGACGTCGGTTCGTCCAGAAGCCATAACCGTCCTTTGCGCAGCATGGCCCGTGCGAGAGCCAGCCGCTGCTTCTCGCCATCCGACAGGTTTTCCCCTTTTTCATACACCATGTCGGTCAACAACTTATTCGGCAGTTGGACTTTATCCAGCACAGCCAACAGTTGTTCATCTGAATGTCCTTCTCCATTCAGCAACAGGTTGTCCCGGATGGTTCCCCGGAAAAAATGACTTTGCTGCAACACAACATTTGCCCTTTGCCATATGCTCTCTTCATTCAGTTCCTGCACTGGAACATCGTTTAATCGTATATCGCCAGACGTTGGTGCACGTAGCTTGATTAACAAATCGATAATCGTTGACTTGCCTGACCCGCTCGGCCCGACAATCGCTGTTTTGGAGCCTGCTTCAAGTTGCAGGGATAGTTCCCTCAGCGCCGGTCTCCATTCCCCTTCATATTGGAAGTTAACACCGGATAGGTCAATCGAAACCGCCTGATCGGCTGACACTTCACCGCTTGACTGTACAAGTTGTACATCGGAGGTTGGCACTGTTTCCACCAGTCGCTGAGCGGCGTGTTCGCTGTCCTGCTTATATAGAGGCAATATAGCCATTGCGGCAGCTTCTTCGAACACGGTCTGCGTGGCAAGGATCAGCATGGCGAGGAATACACCGGCAAACGCTCCATTCACAATTAAAAAGGCGCTGAGTGCTAACACACCCCATGTAACAAGATACGTCACAAAAACGTGCATAGATTGCCCGCGTAGCAGGTGCGAAGCGGCTTGTTTCTGTTCCGTTGCCAATGCAGCGGAAGCCTGCTGAAGCTGCTGCTCGCGCTGTTCCAATTGGCCGTATACTTTCAAATCCCTGAAACCATACAACACTTCGGTTACTTCCGTGGACAGTACAGCCCGTTGCTGACGAACACGTCCATGTATTTTTCGCTGACCCAACAAGACAATACCCGGTACAACAAATGCTGTGATCAGCATACCTAGTACTAACAAACACGCAATCCAGATCGAAAAGGCCGAAGTGAACAGCATGGTAGCCAAAAACACCATAACAACCATGATGGGTGGATACGCGACCCGCAAAAAGTAATTTTGCAAGCTTTCCACATCACCTACAATCCGTGCAAGCAGATCCCCGCTTCGGTTTTTGTTCAATATACCTGGCGTTACCGGGATCAGTTTGGCAAAAAAGGACGTCCGCAAGCGGCTCAGCATGGAGAATGTCGCCCTGTGGGAATACAAGCGTTCTCCGTAACGACTTGCCGCTCGAAGGAAACCAAGTAGTTTGACCATGGAAGTGAGTACAATTAAGGTGTACAGCGGTGGCGCAAATACCGTTTGCGATATCATATAGCCACTCGCGGAAAAGAGAGCTACACCTGCTATGCCGGCGATAAATCCGCCCAATATCGAAAGCAAGATATCCTTGCGCTCCTGAATCATCGCTTTTGACAGAATCGTCAGCTCATTCATGCTAACCCTCCTTTCCGTTGTACATTCACCATCTCCGCATATTGAGGCAGGCGCGCCAGAAGCGCTTTATGATGTCCTGAATCCACCAACACCCCATTGTCCATAAACAAAATGTTGTCTGCATGTTGAATTGTATATAAACGGTGTGCCACGGTAATCATCGTTGCCGTTTTGGCTAATGCCGCAATGGATTGTTGCAGTACCCGCTCGGTGTGCAAATCCAGACCTACGGTGGGTTCATCGAACAGAATGACGGCTGGTCGCTTCAGAAAAGCACGTGCCAAGGCAAGTCTTTGCTTTTCCCCACCAGACAACCCCCGGCCACCTTCACCAACAAACGTGTCCAGTCCCTGCTCCAATTGTGCAACAACGCCAGCAAGTCCTGCTTCCTCTGCTGCCTGCTCAATTTCAACTCTGGAGACGTTCCGACCCGCGCCAATCGCGATATTTTCGGCAAATGTACCTGCAAAAATATACGGATGCTGTGTAATGTAGCTAACACGTTCGAACCATGCAGTCTCATCATGTTGCGAAAGCTGGCTTCCGTTAACCAGAACCGCTCCCGAATCTGGTTTCAGCAAACCAGCAATGAGATGAAGCAGTGTGGTTTTACCTGAGCCACTTTTGCCTACAATAGCAATCTGTTCTCCTGGTCCAATTGAGATCTGTCCTGTCTCAAGTCCAAAGGAATCAGGTGTGTACTGGAATCGGACATCATTCAGTTCAATGGTTGGTGGCATTGTTATCAACTCGGCACGAGCTGTACGAAGCTCTTCTGTCTGTGCAATTGCATCGACATCGGTTAATTCGCTTTGATCTGGTCCTTCTTCAGGCTTCGTTTGTGTGCTCTTGACACTAGTGTCCGCAAGCATCTGTTCCACCTTGCGAATCGCCCCCATACTGGTTCGACCGCTGTGAAAAGCCGTTCCCGTATTCTTCAACAGACTGTAGAACTCGGGCACGAGTAACAACACAAGAAAGGCCGTATGAAAGCTCATCGATTTGAACACAAGTAACTGAATAGCCAGTTCAAGCGCAACAATACCAATGCTCAACATCACGATCGATTCCAGTATAAACGTATTTGTAAAGGCAATTTTCAAAATGCCCATGGTGGCATCACGATACCCCAGACTGCTGCGTTCAATCTCCTGCTGCTGACGTTTAGCCCGTCCGAATATTTTCAACGTAACCAGCCCTTGAAGCGAATCAAGAAACGTACCGGAAAACTCGGCAAGTTGCGCATATTTTTCTTCTGATTTGTTCTTTGTCTGGAGCCCAACCAAAATCATGAACAGCGGGATAAACGGTGCCGTGAATAGCATAATCCAGCCTGTGTTGGCGTGCTGCGTAAATGTAACAACCAGAATCAGAATCGGGATCATCGCGGCTTCCATCATTCGAGGCATATATTGACTGAAATAACTGTCGGCTTCATCCACAGCATCCAAAGCAACACTGACCTTTCCTCCCGTCTGTCCACTCAGGGTTGAAGGCATGGAAGCGCGGGTCAGCTTCTGCAATACAGATGCTCGCATATTCGTCTTGGCGCGTGCTGCCATATGCAAGCCCACTTTCCCGTTTCCATACGACAATAGTGCACGTACAGCCATGACAGCCAGCAATAGGCCCAGTAACAGAACCACGGATGAAAAGGAAGCTTTCTCTACAAAGATTCGCTGGACTGCTTCAGCCACCAAGGTGGCCTGGCTTATTATAGCTACACCAAGCGCCAGCGATATGATCGCAAGGAGAAGCCTGTTTTTTCGTTGTAAAGACATTTGCTGCGAGATCAGATTGGATTTGGCTCTCCTTTTCATTGAACGCTCCTCCTTTATTTTTTCCCTTTCACATAATCCGCATCAAACAGGAACAGTTTGAAGACCAGAATCAGAGAAGGAATTAACAGGCACAGTCCACCGATAAACACAACGACGAGTGCAAAGCCCATTGCAGGTGATGTGGCGCTGCTCTGAATGGTGATGTATGGATCAAGAATGTAAGGATATTGACCAATTCCGTAGGCGAAAAAGGCTGTGAAAAATTGCAGCATGATACATATAAAAGCTAAACCGTAACGGCGTCCGTTATATAAAAGCCACATGGCAATCATGAAAAATGCAACGGAAAGCGCCAGCAGCCACCATAAATCCATCATATTTTGAAAATGACGCTCATTGTGTTGACCTAAATATATAAATGCAGTCAGCGCGAGAATAATGGTCGGTGTGCTCCAGAACAAAGCATAGTTCCGCATTAGCTTTAATGCCGAATGATCCTCTGCCCGAGAAGCGTAAAATGTGAGAAATGAACCGCTAATGAACAATACGGACACGATGGCTAGACCAACGATGCTCCACGATAATGGATTCGTAAATAGTGCCCAGTAATCTAGAGAAACGGTATCTCCCTGCTTCAAAATAAAGCCACCTTCAGACAGGGTCAGTGCCACTGACAATGAGGCTGGAATAAGCAACCCGGTAGCTCCGTATAAGAACAAATACACGATACTTTTTTTGGAACCATAATTTTCGAAAGCATAGAATGAACCACGAATGGCAAGTAAAATGACGGCAATACTTCCCGGAACAAGCAGCGCGGAGCCATAATAGTAAGCAGTATCCGGAAAGAATCCAACGATGCCAATATAGAAAAAGACAAAAAATACATTGGTGATCTCCCAGACAGGTGATAGATAACGGGAGATCAGACGATTAATCAGGTGATCCTGCTTTGTCAGGCGTGCATAAAAGGCGAAGAAACCTGCTCCAAAATCAATGGAAGCTACAATAAGATAGCCATACAAGAACAGCCAGAGTACGGATATACCAATCAATTCATAACTCATCAGGCCTGATCCCCTTTCTTGGCTGATTGATCATGCTTCTCTTTCAACCATTTCTCCATCTCAAGCTCAGCAGGATTATTATTGAACAGACGTCTCAATACGAGAACACAGATGACGCCGAGCACGATGTATAGAAGCAAGAACACGAAAAATAAAATTCTCACACTCGGTGAAGAAGTAGCTGCCTCTTCCACTCGCATATAACCTCGGATGATCCATGGCTGCCGCCCGATCTCTGCATAGAACCAGCCCATCTCAACGGCCAGAAAAGCAAGCGGTGCACTGAGTGCAACCATACGAAGCATCCACTTGTTAAACTGATTACGTTTCTTCCAGAATACAAACAGGAAGTACAGACTTGATATACCAAGCAGAGCGAATCCAATACCAGCCATTAGATCAAACAAATAATGCACAAGTAAGGGCGGGTGTTCATCTGGTGGAAATTCGTTCAGCCCGGTTACCTCGGCGTTAAAGTCTCCAAAGGCAAGGAAACTGAGCAGTTTCGGCAAATGAAGAGCGCCTATAATTTCATGTTCTGCATTCAGCCATCCCAAAAAAATCAAATCCGCGCCGCTTTCCGTCTCGAAATGCCACTCGGCAGCTGCGAGCTTCTCCGGCTGATGCTCAGCCAAAAACTTGGCAGATACGTCTCCAGCTAAGGAATTTAATAAACTGAATACCAGCACAACGGCCATCATGAGATTCAAGCCTTTTTTGTGGTAGGCTGACACTCCTTTTCTCAGCATCGCAAAGGCTGCTATTCCTGCTAACAGGGCAGCTCCTGTCAGATAAGCCGAGCTTAATACATGGAACACTTTGGAGAACGTCGCCGTATTCAGCATCGCTTGCACGGGGTTCACTGCCATGAATTGACCTGCTTCCATGACAAAACCTTCAGGCTGGTTCATGAATCCGTTCACTGTTGTAATAAAAACAGCAGACATGCCTGCCCCGGCGACAATCGGAATAGTTAGCAACCAGTGGATATACGGATTTTTGAACCGATCCCACGTGTACAAGTAAATTCCCAGGAAGATAGCTTCAAAAAAGAATGCAAATACTTCCATAAATAGTGGCAGTGCAATGACATTCCCGGCCAGTTTCATAAAATTCGGCCATACCAAGGCCAACTGCAGTGATATCGCTGTACCTGTCACAACACCAACAGCCACAGATATGACGAACCCTCTGGACCACCTCTTTGCCATAAGTATGTAATGGTGATCCTTCTTCCGAATGCCGATGAACTCTGCAATAGCAATCATCAAAGGTACGCCGACACCAAGCGTTGCAAAAATCACGTGGAACCCGAGCGTCAAACCAGTCACTAGCCTGCTCCATAAAACCGTATCAATAGCCATTCTTTGTGTTGCCTCCTTCAAACTCTGTTCAATTTAGAAACATTCAATATCAGCTTTGGCCAAGCTCAATGCAGAGTTGCGAAAAATTTCACAAAGTTAGGTATGACGATATCTTGCCACACCTTGATGCACTTAAAGTACTAACCAAGCCTATTAATCAAAATTATTATATCTTTATTTTTACCTAATTCAATCAAAGACACGTCTTCTACCCTAAACGTTCAAGAAAGGATCAACTCTTTCTGACAACTTGGTGAAAAACAAAAAATACACCCAATGGAGCTATTGATTCATTGGGTGTAAACGTGTTATTGCACGGCAGATTCGCTATTTTACTTGCTTACTTGCTCCGGACTCACCGCACCTGCCTCACGACGTACGCTCATGATGATCAGTGATGCAGCTAATACCGTAAGGATGATTCCAAGCATCTGAAATCCTGTCACATTGAATGTATCTCCCATAACAATACCAATCAATAACGACGATAAAATGGTCCCCAGGTAGCGTGATGTATTAAAAATACCCGATGCGACTCCGATCATTTCTTTGGGTGTGCTTTTGAACAGAGCAGCTTGCATGCCGACCGCGTTTAGGCCGTTACCTATTCCAAATAAAGCTAAGGCAACAATGACAATGAAGATTGGAGAAGTTTCGTTCATAATAACGATCAATATAGAGCCAAATGTCATTAAAGAAGCGGATACAATCAGAGCTGGCCGTGATCCTGATTTGTCAATCCAGCGCCCTGCGATCGGAGCAATAATGACTGAACATAACCCCAAAGCTAACATGCTTATTCCTGTATGAACTTCGTTGAGATGTCGTACCTGCTTCAAAAACGTAGGAACTCCAAAAAAAAGTGCGTAAAACAGGATGTTCACCAGCATGTATTGCACATTCACCCAAGTCATCTCGGGATATGAGGCAAACGTTCGCAGAGGGATAAAAGGCGTGGCTGCTTTTAGTTCATGTCGGATGAACATGACGAGTGTGATTAACCCGATCCCCCCTGTCAGCAGATGCCATGTTGAAATATCTCCTGTGGAACTTACTGAAAGTAAACCGATGAGCAGAGTCACCAAAGCTACCGTAAACATCAGGATACCTGGTGCGTCAATTAACGCAAGCCCTTGCCGAATGGACTTGTGACCAGAGATAGACGGAGATTGCTCTTCCTTCGGGATTGTTTTCCAGGCGAACCAAAAGCTTGCCATGACAAACGGAATATTAACGAAGAATATGCTCTGCCAGTCCCACCAATGAATCAATACTCCACCAATAAAAGGTCCAACTGCAGCCGCTCCTGAAAGGAATATAGCCAAGGTGGACAAGGCGGAGGCTTGTTTTTCAGTCACGTTCATTCTGACAATCGCCATTCCAACGGCCACCATCATGCTTGTGCCAATCGATTGAACGATCCGGAATACGATGAGCCACGAAAAACTGGGAGACCACGGAGCTAGCATGGACGATACAAAAACAATAACAAGACCCATGAGGAAGATCTTCCTGCGGCCAAACAAATCACTACACTTGCCCATAACGGGTTGAGCGACAGCACTGGCAATGTAAAATGATAAAATAATCCACGAAACGGCTGTAAAATTAAGTTGATACACTTGTTGTAGCCTGGAGATTGCCACCGAAATCATGGAGGAATTCAACGGATTCAACATAATTCCAAGTCCAACAGCTAACATCAATCCTTTATTTCGAACGTTCATTGGTGCACCTCTCTCTCTTCTGCTGTTATCTTACTTGAACCTATTCATTTATTCCAACGCATTATATGTTATGATTTGATGAACTAGAAGGAATGAAGGAATGGTGCAAATGGAGCTTCTTCAACTAAAATATTTCCTAACGGTGGCCCGATGCGAACATGTTACGGAAGCTGCGGGAAAGCTGCATGTCACGCAATCCTCCCTGAGCAAAACGATACAACGATTAGAGGACGACCTGGGAGTCCCTTTATTTGATCGAATCGGGAGAAAGCTGCGATTAAACGACTTTGGAAGAACATTTCTTCAGCGAACTGAAAAAGCCTTATTTGAATTGGAACAAGGAAAGCGGGAAATTGCTGACCTCTCCAATCCGGATCAGGGTACACTGCAATTGGCGGTGACTACGGCGAGCACATTGCCAGATATACTGCGGGAATTCCGGAAAAACAAGCCGGATATTCAGTTCCATGTGCAAATGGTTTCGTTAGAAAACATGTCCAGACTCCTACATCGGGGCGAGGTGGACTTTTGTCTCTCCTCCCCTCCGATTGAAGGTGACGATATCGAATGTCAGATACTATATGACGACCCGATTGTAGTCGCTGTTCCTATGGGTCATCAATATGCAGACCAAAGCAGCATTCAATTAACCGAGCTTAAGGACGAGCGGTTTGTTGGGGTGAAGCAAGGGTATGGGGTTCGTGATATGGTAGATTCCGTATGTCAATCCGCTGGTTTCCTACCGAAGTATGTGTATGAAGGTGATGAGCCTGCAAGATTAACAGCCCTTGTTGAAGCGGAGATCGGTCTAGCATTTATACCTAGCACAGCCAGAAACCCGCATGAGCGCATTAGATATCTTCAGGTAGAGGAACACAGACTCGTTCGGGAAATCGCTCTACTTTCGCACAAAAACAGGTATATTTCCAAAGCCGCTTTAGAGTTTCGCAGCGTGGTTATGGACTATTTCAGTGCTATGCCATGAGCATAAATTCAATCCAAAGGAGATGTCATTTTGATATTAAAAGCAGAAAAATTTGATCATATTTCAGAGACAGAACGGCTAGTCATCCGACCATTACAGAAAGACGACTATGAAAATTGGTTGAATGAGTTTGAAAACCGCTTGCCCTCCCAACACCGCCATGATAAAGGGAAAATGGATATGAGTGAATGTACGCTGGATTGGTTTCATGATCTGGTAGATCGACACCAGGAGTTAGCGCGTACAGATGCGGTTTATGTATTTGGTGTGTTTAGAAAGCAAGATGGTACACATCTGGGTATGATTGATATTGCTACCTTGGCAAGAGATGATTTTCAATGGGGAAGTTTCGGATACACGATCCATAATCAGTATTGGCGAAAAGGTTATGGGAAAGAAGCAGTGAATGGAGCACTTCATATTGCATTCGAACATCTGAAATTTCACCGCATAGAAGCTCATATTAATGTGGATAACACCCCTTCCATGAAACTAGCAGAGAGTGTTGGTATGGAATTTGAATGTCTACGTAAAGGGTTTATACACGAAAATAATGAATGGACCGATCACTTGGTGTATTACAAAAATTCTAATTAATCTAATCTCACCGATAATTAAAAAAGCGAACAAAGCACTTGCGTGCCCTGTTCGCTCTTCTTGGTACAGCCATATTACTGTCTTCGCCTTACTCGCCCAAGCTGTCCCAGAATGATTGGAACGCGCCTTTCTCCACTTCCAGGAATGCCGGAACATTACCATAACGAACCAGACCTTCACCGAACAGAACCAGTGGGACCTGCGTTTTGTCTTCCAGCGTGAGATAGATGATCTTGCGATCTTCCTTGCCGTAGAGGCTCTCTTCCAACTCCGGGCTCGTTGCGATCGGTTTGGCAGCGTTCAGCGATGAGATAAAGCTATCCAGCGATCCGTCCGTTGCTGCTAACGGCTGAAGCTGCTGCAATCCGTTGTTCCAGCTGTCGAACGTCTCCCATTGCGCCGAGGCGATGTTGCCTTCTATATGAAGCTTGCCGATCAGGTCGGCACCAGTACCAATAGTGATCTCGTTGTTCTTGTCGAATAACTGAGCATACACCTGACCATCAATCTCGGTGTAGGACATGATGCGGAAGTCCTTATCGTAGCCATTAACCGCATAGATGTCAGCTTCGCCAATGTTGGAAGCAAGCCCCGTATATTTATCCTGGCCGCTCAGCTCATCAATGCCGCCAGTGGTGGTACCCAGTTTATCCCCCCGCAGGCTGAGTGCATTTGCACCTTCAAGCAATGTTGGGGACTGTGTATATACGCTTCCTCCATATACAACCAGTTGCATCATATCAGCCATCGCGCCTTTGCCCTGTGAACTCGGCAACTCCATCTTCGGAATCACGATCGGGTCAACCGACGCGCCTGGAGTCACCGCTGCCACCTGTGGTGTTGGTTCGGCTGGCCCATTGAATTGTTGCCATACACTTGGCGCAGCCAATCCAATGCTGGCAGCGATAACAACACTTGCTGCAATGTATAGTGGTTTACGTTGACGTTTTGGTCCCTGATGTTGCGTGTTTAAGGATTGCTCTACCCGTTTTTTCATTTGCTCGTTTGTTTTCATATGATCCACCGCTTTCTTGTAGTTTTGTTTGAATTGTTCTTCGTTCATTACAGTTCCTCTCCTTCCAGCTCCAGTTTTAACAGCTGTCTTCCTCGTTTTAATCTCATTTTCACTGCTGATTCGCTAATCTCCAGGATCTCGCTGATTTCTCGGATCGGATAATCTTCGTAATAATACAGATGAACCACCGATCTATACTTGACGGGCAGTGACAGCACAAGTTCAATCAGCGCGTGATCTTCAGGGTTGTCTGTTGTCAGAGGATCGACTCCCTCCAGCTTGACCTCCCGTTTGCGCCAGCCTCTGCCTAATAAGGATTTGCAATGATTGGTGATGACCCGAATCAACCATGCTTTCTGGTGCTCCGCATCGTTGAACGTAGGGGCTTTTTCTATTAGTTTGATGAAGGTATCCTGAGTGGCTTCCTCCGCGTCTTCCCGTCTGCCGAGGTGCACCATGGCAATCCGGAACAGCGTATCTGCGTATGTCTCATAAACTTTCATCACATGATCGCCCAGCTGGGGCACTGATCGCTGCATGGTTGTTATGCCCTCCTTTATACCTCTAACACTCTTACGGACGGCATTTGGTCACATTTTGTTTTAGGATTTTTTTATTGATCCATTTCATTCAAAATGCAAAAAAAGAAAGCAGCTCCATGGAGAGGAGTTGCTTTCTTCATCTTCGTCTTTATTTTCATATAAAATGCATATCGTATCCCCAACTAGAAATTCTTCTGTAAAAGCTCGATATTGTCTTCCAAACTGCTGTCCAAACTTACGCCTACCTTCTGCAGTTTGTTTTGGTAATATGCTTTTACATCTTCCCATTTATAGTACGGATAGGTCTTTGTTTCAATCGGGAACGCGATCTCTTCTTCATTTCTAAGCATTTTCACGAGAACATCCTTACCATTGGAATACAGAATCCATTGAATATTTGCTCCCATCGGTGAGATGACCGAGCCGTTCCAGTTTTTGGTTACATCCTGCGGTTTGTCGATACTCACATTAGCTCCGGCGATATCAAGGAATGAAGATAGTGGAATAATGGTTTCTGCATGAGCAAAACGAAATACACCAGCCGTGTCTTTCTGCTGAATGGACTGTTCGGAAGACACGATCAACTCTTTGACCAGAGGTGCAATGATATTCTGCGGCAGATCCGTTGACGTTAAAGATGGACCTTTTTCATAGAAATCATTGATATTGTCAATGCTCTCGTACCATTTCAACTGATTAGCCGTGAAATACCGCCCGAATTCGAAGTCACCTTCTCCTTTTATATTCGAAGAAATGATGTAGAGTTCATATAGATTAGAAGCAGCCTCGGTTGGGTTGCTGAGCTTCACTTTTCCTTTCTCATCCTTCAATTCAAACTCTCCAGAATTCAATCTCTGATAGAAGTCTTCAGAGAAAAATTGCAGAAGGACCTCTTTTGCATAACGCGTTCCAGTGCTCTGTGTGACATAATCCTCGTATAACTTAACCCAGTCCCCATCTTCTACGTACTCGTTATACTTCGTAGCCAAGTCGTAGGGCCGTAGATAGGGGTCTTTCCCTTCTTCAAAGGCTGAAGCCAGAATGTCTACCTTATTATCTCCCAAGCTTTCCTTTAACCCGTCAATAAACTGATCTCTGCTCTGTGGCGTTCGATCTTTGAAGGTTGCCTGAGCAATCACTTTTTTATCCGATGTAAATAGTTCTTTGAAATTCTGCCCAACTCTGGCCCCTATTCCTTTCAGTTCTTCTCCACCCGTAGTGGATAACAATCCATAATGATCTTTTTCAACCTTCATCAGATTGCCAATTTCCTTCTTCAGCTCTTTGCCCAGATTAGTGATCTGCCCGTCCTTTTCAGCGATGTCGAGCAGTTCAAATAACGTCTTGTCGTACTTGGAACTGGATAGATGTCTGGAACCATGTCTCCCTATGTAGTTAATAAATATGGGTTCATATCCACTAGGAGCTTTTGTATAACTTGTTTCCTTAAAAGGATATGGCGTTTTGGTACCGCGGTATCCCTGCTGATCGTTCATTTTTTGTCCAACAAACACCGATTGGGTGTTGTTATCCCAGTCTACCTCTTGCCCCAAGGCTTCCCCAATCGCTCTTGCAGGTACATAAGTGACTCCATTGTAGAGAAACGATTCGCCCTCCACCCTTTGACCGTTCACAACCACGTTAGCCGATTGTTCAGAAACTTCGATCATGCGTTTGGAGCCTGCGCCATATACGTCTAACACACTTACAGACGTTAAGATGGCGAGTGATGCTACTGAAATCCCGATTTTTTTGATCATCATATTGATTAGTTTTCTCCTTATTCCGCCTGATATTGGTTTATTTTCGCTCATCATACTATAGGTGAGAAGTGTCTGCGCCGTATCCATCCTATGTTAATTAATTGTAAAAGAGTACATATAAATATTGACGTAAAGTCTCATACGACAAAAAGAGCCGCTTTATTTAGCGACTCTGACTTTTCATTATAAAAAAGCTATCTTCTCTGCCATACAATAAAAAGATAATTGCTATTTGCCCCGCGTTACAGCGGTTTTCTATATATTTTTATATCAATCCCTGACTCCGTCGGATGACCTTCTCCAACAAGTGTCTCACGGTTCAAGAAGGATAAGGCTTTGCTGTCTGTAATCATTTTGGGGGAAGTACGAAATAAAGCAGTTTTCAGCGTTTTATCAATATTTCCGTTATTTTCGATATAAATTTTGCAGGAATGACCTGCGTTGTCGGTTCCTTGGAGCATGTATCTTGCCGATAGAGTATGCGGACCACCATTCTTCCCGATGATCTGCGTATCCACTCCTCCACCCAGCACGATTCCTTCAAAGTACTTTCCGGTTACGCTGCCTGTAAAAGTAATCATAACAACCGAATCATCTTCGCTATTCTGCAAATCAAATGATTCTTCGATGTTCACATGTACCGTAAACAATTCCTCTAATATCACGTGTTCCCACCTCCATATGAATTCAATTATAACTCTACTCACTAAAAAAAAGATTTACATATTTCCTTTAAATCATTTAATATGGTTTACACGATGTAAAGGTTAACAAGTTGTAAATGAAGGAGTTAATGACGTACATGAGTACATTACCAAAATCAGTTCGCTTTCCACTGTTCATTCTGATGTTAAATCTGTTTATCGCTTTATTGGGGCAAGGGATGATCATCCCCATATTGCCGGAGTATTTGAAGCTTTTTCATGCGGGAGGCACAGTAGCAGGATTTTTAGTTGCCGCCTTTGGTGCCGCTCAATTCTTCTTTTCACCTCTTGGGGGGCAACTGTCTGATCGATTTGGACGCAAAAAGTTGATCATCGCAGGTATGTTTCTGTCTGTCATTTCAGATATCATATTTGCGCTGTCGACGTCATTGCCGTTCCTCTATGTCGCACGGTTTATCGGTGGAATCAGTCTTGGTTTAATGGTTCCTGCCAACCTCGCATATGTCGCTGATATTACAACGCCAGAGACACGTGCAAAAGGCATGGGCTATTTCGGCGCAGCTATGAACTTGGGGATGGTTCTGGGACCTGGTCTGGGCGGTCTCATCGCCGAGATGGGCATTCGCATGCCCTATTTCTTCGCAGCGGGGCTGGGACTGATTGCGGCCCTAATGACGTTGCTATTGCCTGAGACACTTCCCTCGGAGAAAAGAACGGTCTCCATCCGTCTTCAAAAAGGAGATCACTTGGGCAAGAAAATCTGGAGTTCTTTTAAAGTCCCCTATTTCAAATACTTGATTGTGTTGCTTGTCCTGACCTTTGGTCTCATGAGTTATGAGACAGTATTCGCGCTTTTCGCAGAGCAAAAATACGGATTCGACGCTGCAACAATCTCCATCATTATTACTTTGGGCGCGATTATCGGTATCGTTGTGCAGATCTGGCTTTTGGATTGGTTCGTACAGAGAATCGGTGAAGTTAAGTTGATACGTCTATCTTTAATAGTCACACCCATAGCTTTATTGTTAATGTTAATTAAGGTCAACCTTGTGTTTCTGTTGTTCGCTTCTGCGTTATTCTTTGCATTCAATTCGTTTTTGCGACCTTCGGTCAGCACGTTAATATCCAAAAATGCAGGAGATCGGCAAGGTTATGCATCCGGTCTGAATACTACTTTTTCCAGTCTCGGAACGGTGATTGGCCCGCTGATCGCAGGACTATTGTTTGACAAAAACATAAACTTCCCGTATATTTTTGGTGCAATTATGCTGCTCGCTTCTCTCGGACTGACCTTGAACGCATTTCGTTCGAAGAAAGGACAATTGTATACAAGTGAATGAAAACTGGCATCAACAATTGGGAAATAAACATCGTGATGATTTGATTGCAGCAGGTAAGGAGCTTTTTTTGAAATATGGATTGCTCCAGGTGAAGATTAAGGATGTATGTACGAAAGCTGAACTTAGCAGAGTGACCTTTTATAAACATTTTCAGTCTATGGATGAGCTTCTTCTAGCCATTCAAATGCAACTGATCGAACATTTAACGGATGAGGTTAGCCGTGCTTCAACGAAGGACTTGAACGGGCGGGAACAACTCACGGTTATGTTGAATGCATGGGTTGTTTATGCCGAGAATCATCCAGACTACATCCGGTTTATTCAATTGTTTGATATCAACTATGAGATGTATGATTTTAGCCCTGAATTAAGAGAAGAGTATGATAAGTTCAACCAGAACGGGAAAGAAAATCATTTCCTGATGGACGCTTTATCCCAAGGCGCTGTTGACGGCAGTATTAAGAACCCATCTCCTCCGCTGGATCTGGCTCAGTTTATCTTCACAACGATGATGGGCATGCTCCAACGCATGGTAACTATTCGTGCTGCTCATGATAATTCATTGGATATGCGGATGACGGAGCAATTTGTGAAGATGCTGCTTCATTTTGTTTGTAGCGAAGAAATACCCGAGTAATGGCATGGTAGATGGATCGATAAAACAAAAGTTTGAAATAAAAAACGGATTCCGTATGCTGGAATCCGTTTTTTTCTTCATTAATTAAGCGTTAATCCTTTAGTACGGGCAATTGTCCTCCAGCTTTCAGTTGACCAAGCAATACTTTGATCCCGGCAGACGTATTTGGCTCCTGCTTACCATACACAGCAAGCCCTGAGCGCACGTTCTGAAGATAGATCATCTCGTAAGGGTTACCAAGTGACAATAGCGTGTATCGCTGATTACTTTTGTTCATCGCATCAATCAAGGTTTGATAATCACTCCATCCGAACTGGCTGGCCACATTGCGGAATTGGTAAGAAGCAAGAATGACATAATTCGCCTTGCCAATCGCCTGGAGCGTTTCATTCATTTTTCCTTGTCCAACAAGTGATATTTCAGTCTTTAGCGACAGATTATTAACGGCTTGCAACAATTGTTTCTCAAGCTGTTTTGCCTGTTCCTGCTCGGCTGCAACAATAACAACCCGGTCGCCTTGCTTCATTGGATCAGGAAGCACACCTGCGCGACTGCTGAGTACAGTGACCGCTCGCTCTGCGATTGTCTGCTCCACTGCTCGGTGCGCCTTCGATCCGATGATACCGTTAAGCTGAGTTAGCTTTTGCGCAAGAGTTTGACTGCGTTCAAATAAACCATATTTCGCTTTCATCTTCAAGATTCGTTTCACGGATGCATGTATGGTCTCATCCTTGATCGTTCCATTGTTCACCGCGTTCACCAGCGTTTGATGGGCCGCTGCTGAATCTTTTGGCATAAGGATGATATCAACACCTGCGGAAACGGCGCGTTCTACCGATTGATTCTCCCCAAAATGCTCCGCAATTGCATTCATGGTAAAGGCATCCGACACGATGAGTCCTTCGTATCCCAGCTCTCCGCGAAGAAGTCCTGTCAGTACTTTTTTTGATAAGGTAGCAGGAATCGGCACTCGTTCACCGTCTTTGAGCGAAGTGACATGTTCGTTGTCTATAGCAGGAAAAGCAATATGTGCGGTCATAATCATCTCTACACCATCTTTGATTGCAGCCCGAAACGGTTTTAATTCTACCGCATCAAGCCGTTCTCGGTTATGGGCAAGCACAGGCATACCAAGATGGGAATCTACCGTTGTATCTCCATGTCCCGGAAAATGCTTAACTGCCGCCATCACCCCTGATTGCTGTAGCCCTTTTATCGTTGCCAGACCAAGCCGTGTCACCAAATCCGCATCCGAGCCAAACGACCGTATACCGATGATGGGGTTATCTGGATTGCTGTTGATGTCCAGCACTGGCGCAAAATTGATCTGCAATCCCAGTGCCTTCAGCTCCTCCCCTGTCAGCTGACCAGCTGCTTCGGCTAGTCTTGCATCTCCAGTTGCACCAAGCGCCATCTGACCTGGCAGGTTCGTACCGCCTGGTATTCGCTTAATAACGCCACCTTCTTGGTCGATGCTAAGAAATAGAGGAATTTCACCTGCTTCTCTTTGTATATCATGTGTGAACGTTGTAAGCTGCGTCATGTCTACAATATTTTTGTCAAAAAGAATAAGTCCGCCCAAGTCCTGATCATGGATCGTGCGTTTCAGCCCCTCATTAACGGTCGTTGTCGCTTTACCATTCCATTGCCTAATGTCAGGCATAAGCATCTGACCAACTTGCTCGCTCACCGTCATATAGGATATCAGCTTATCCCAATCTTGTGTCCGAATGGCCGCTTCACGTTCGAAGCGAATTACTCTCGCCATAAATACGGCATATTCAGCACGCGTGACAGCTTGATTTGGACGGAAGGTGGCATCTGAATAACCACCGACCAAGCCGTTTGAACTCATAATAAGAATGGGTGCCGCTGCCCAATGCCTGTCCGTATCTATCCATTTTGCAGAATTCTTACCTTCCGCTAGTGAATAAGCCCGTGTAAGGAAGGCCGCAGTCTCTGCGCGGCTAAGTGGTGCGTCCGGACGGAAGGTTCCGTTAGGAAAACCACTCGCAAGTCCATTTTTAGCAGCTATCATGATTTCTCGATGGAAAGGATGTGTAGTTGGAACATCGGAATAAGTTGTGCCTTCCACTGCTCTTTGAAGCTGATCTGAATAGAGCTCGCGCACCATAAAAGTGACAGCTTGTGCCCTTGTCACAAGTGCCTCTGGCTTGAAGATCCCATTGCCGTATCCGGCTACTGTTCCCCGTTTCGCCATATACGTGATGCCATCCTCTGCCCACTTTGAATACTTTAGATCAACAAACGTTTCTTCCGCAGCTGCCGTTCCCACCCCTATAAGCATAGAGCCAACAACGGCACCAATAATTGTCATCCATTTTACATGCATTTGTTTCACTCCTGTTGTGTTCTATGGATGAATAGACGTTACTACGGTACCGTTTGTTGCGTTTTCATACTTCTATGAAATTATTCAGGTCATGACTAACCCTTCACACCGCCAATCGTCATACCCTGTACAAAGTATTTTTGTAAGAACGGATACACCATCAGAATAGGAACACTTGCAATAATGGTCATGGTCGCTCGAATCGAGGTTGGTGTGACCGCCGTTGCATTGCTCTCGGCAGACTGATAAGCATCACTCGCTGATGAAGTCGCTGAGGTTGTCGAAGTTTGCAGAATCTTCATCAACTCATATTGCAATGTGCTTAATTCTTTATTGGAAGAGTTGTACAGGAATACATCGAACCAGGAATTCCATTGTCCCACAGCTACAAAGAGTGATACGGTTGCCATTGCGGGAATCGTTAGCGGCAGGACAACGCGGATAAATGTCGTGAACTCCCCTGCCCCGTCAATACGGGCTGACTCCAGAATACCTTCAGGAAGACCTTCAATAAAAGAACGAATGACAATCATATTGAAGACACCGATTACACCCGGAATGATATATACCCAGAAGGAACCGATCAATCCAAGGTCTCGAATCAGCAGATAACCGGGGATCAAACCTCCGCTAAAGTACATGGTGAATACAAAAAACATCGTAACAAACTTGCGCAGCACAAATTCCTGACGACTAACCGTATACGCGAGCATGGCTGTACAGAAGACGGACACCACGGTTCCAATGACCGTACGCAGCGCCGAGATCAGAGTTGCGTGATATATATCGGATTCGCCAAAAATGTATTTGTAGTTGTCCAGTGTCCATACACGAGGCCATAGATATATTCCACCCCGTATGGCATCGTTTGCATTATTGAAGGATACGGCAATCATATTAACAAAGGGATAGATCGTCACAATCATCAGACATACCATGAAGATGATGTTAAAGGTGTCAAACGCTCGATCCCCGGTGCTGCTATTCCGCAAGCGGGATGTGTTTCCTTTTCGCATGGCATAGGCCTCCTTTTAGAATAGTCTGCTCTCTCCCATTTTTTTCGCTATATAGTTCGCGGAGAAAAGGAAGATGAAGCTGACCACAGTTTTGAATATGCCGGCTGCTGTACCTAAGGAAAAGTTCCCCATCCCTAATCCATATTTCAGTACAAAGATGTCCAGATTCTCCGAATAGTCCATATTCATCCCGTTACCCAGCAGATATTGTGGTTCGAATCCGGATTCAAGAATACTTCCCATGTTCATGATCAACAAGATGACAATAACCGGTTTCAAGCCAGGCAGGGTGATATATAACATCCGTTTGAAGCGACTGGCTCCATCAATCTCGGCAGCCTCATATTGCGCCGGATCAATTGCCGTAATTGCTGCCAGATAAATAATGGTGTTCCAACCGACATCTTTCCAGACCTCAGTTGCCCCCAGAATACCCCAGAAGTATTCACCTTTCCCCATCCATAGTACAGGACTGTCAATCAGGTGAAGCTTCATCAGCAGCAGATTGATAATTCCATCTGGTGACAGGACTGTTAATACAATGCTGGAAGCAACAACCCACGAGATAAAGTGAGGCAGATAACTGACGGTTTGCACAAAACGTTTAAATATGACATTCTTCAGCTCATTCAACAAGAGGGCCAGTGTAATTGCTGTCACAAATCCCAACACCAGTTTGATGGAACTCATAACGAGTGTGTTTCGCAGCACCCGGTAGAAGGTATTGTCCTCAAACAAGATACTAAAATGATGCCAGCCGACCCACTGCTGATCGGAGAAGGACCTCGCCGGTTTGAAATTCTGAAAAGCCATGGTCCATCCCCATAACGGCAGGTACTTGAAGATAAAAGCCCAGATGACAAAAGGAATACACATCCAGGCAAGCGTTCGTTGCTGCACAAGTCGCTTAAAGAACGAGTGTGCTCTGGTTCCCTTCGGACTCGAGGCTGGAGGCATCGAGTTAAGGGAGACATTAGGTTTCTCCACGGTGAACCTGCTCCCTTCCTGTGCTGTTATTCATGCGAGGAGAAACCAGAGTTTATGCTCTGTCATCTTCTCCTGCGCATGTAACAGTTTATTTTAAAGAGGTTGTTCAAAAAGTCCGCTTTTGATTACGAAAGACGCCTTGCGGCATCATCAGCATCGAATATGGAATTTAGCCGAAATGTCCGTTGCTCACGTAGTTTTCCCTACGCTCCGCTACTCCATTTCTAGCTTCATCCCATCTTCTTGGTACTGAAAACCGGTCTTATTGAACACGCATTTAAAGTGTTTGTGTTACCATTTTCCTGCAACACGATCCTTCACAACTTTGGTAATGGTCGCTTCATAACCAGCTTTGTCCAATTTGTTCAATTCAGCCATGTAGGCATCCCACAGCTTATCAAAATTCGATGGTGCTCCCAAGATCATTTCCGGTAAGTATTTACGTTGCAGATCATCCGATTTGGTGGTGAAGATCTGTTCAGGTGATCCTTGCTCAAGAGCGATGGACCATGCGGGGAACCATGGCCGCTCTTCCGGTTTGTTAAATAATTCACTAAAGGTTTGGATACCGTAGGCTTCGAGGAACTTCTTGTCTCCCTCGGTGTAAGATGCAGCGGCCACTTCCGGCTGGTTGCCAGGGCTATAAGCGTTACCATCGGTTAGTGTAGATTCACCGCCATATTTCGGCCAGTCTGTCCCAAAGTAGGTGAACCCGAATTTACGGCTGAGCTCCAGATCATCATGAGCCTTGCGTTGATCTTCATTTGCATAATAGAATCGGCCCTTTTCATCCACACTGTACGTTTCGTCCTTGATTCCCCATTGCACCAGAACCTGATTCTCTTCCTTCAGCAAATTATCAAAATATTTGATGATACGAACAGGGTCTTTGGCATTCACCGAGATACCTGTTGCATAGTTGTTGACAAAGCCCGGAGGATCAACATACTGATCCTTAATTCCTTCATCAAACACAATCGGAAGTGGTGCATAACGTTTCTCATCAATGCCTGCCGAGAGCAGGTTTTTCGAAGCATCTCCAATCTGCCAGCCATAATTGAAGTATCCTAACACACGACCCGAAGTCAGCTTGGCCAAATACTGGTCTTTGTTCATCGTAAAGGATTCCGGATCAAGCATGCCTTGAGCATTGATCTCATTTAACTTCTGAATCCATTTTTTCTGGGCATCTGTTCCGGCGACAACTTTTGCTTCATGGGTAGTCATGTCCACCATGACACTGCCATCGTTCGGATAACCGGCAAGATGCATCGCTGGATTTTGCAGTGTGAAGAAGTTATTAGCCACACCCGCAAGTGACACAAATCCGATTGTCTCTGCACCGTCGACAGTTGGATGTTTTTCCTTGTAATCCTGAATCAGATCAAAATATTCATCCAGTGTAGTGATCTTGGGATAATCAAACTCTTTGAGTACAGATCGTTGAATCCAGAAAGCTCCTCCGCCAACATTTGGACTACCTGAATACTCACCCTGATTAGCCGTATAAGGCAGGGCATAGATTTTTCCGTCTTCGGCATTTTTCATTTTATCGAAATATGGTCCATACACCCTTTTGATATTAGGGCCGTATTCCTCAATCAGATCATCCAGCGGAATATAGGCACCGGCATCCAGCAACTTGGACATCTCACCACTGGAGCTAATGACATCAGGATAGTCTCCACTGGCAATCATGACACCGGCTTTTGTAGCACTATCACCTACCAGATATTCCATCTTCCAGTCCACACCCGTCTGCTCTTGCAACGCTTTACCAATGGTTGTTTCGCTTGCCAGAACATCCTTCTTGCCTGGAGAGAACATGTAATACGAGAACGTGACTGGACTGTTCTCATCATCACCTGTGGCTGAAGGCGCTGATGACGAACTGTTCTGACTGCACCCAGCCAGCAAAGCTGTTAGTAATACAGCTAAACCTGCTGTTCTAAATTTTGGTTTTAACATGTGAATATTCCCCCGTTCCGTGTTTTCTCTTATGGATTACACTCACCATTTGCCAGCTACACGATCCTTAACGGCCTGTGTTATCGTAGCTTCGTATGTTTTCTTGTCGAGTTGATTCAATTGACTCATATATTCATTCCATGTGTTCTCGAAAGTGGAAGGCGAATCCATAATCATTTTGGGTAAATATTTCTTCTGGAGGTCTTCTGCCTTGGTGATAAAAATCTGTTCAGGAGAGCCCTGCTCCAGTGCAATAGACCAAGCAGGAGACCAAGGACGCTCATCCGGTGTGCTGAATAGTTCTGTGAATGTCTCCACACCATATTCCTCTAACAACAGCTTGTCACCGTCCGTGTAACTAAAGGTAGCCACTTCTGGTTGGTTGCCCGGTCCATAGGCGTTGCCATCCTCCAGCACGGAGTTATTCCCGTAACGAGGCCAGCTGTAATTAAAATAGTCAAAGCCGAATTTACGACTTAATTCCGGATCTTCATGTGCTTTGCGTTGGTCATCATTTTTAAAGTAAAAGCGGCCCTCATCATTCACACTATACGTCTCGTTCTCAATTCCCCATTGAACCAGAATCTGGTTTTCTTCCTTGAGCAAATTATCAAAATATTTAATAATTCGCACAGGATCTTTGGCATTTACGGTAATTCCGACACCGTAGTTGTTCACAAAACCTGGCGGGTCCACATACTGGTCTTTGACACTGTCATCAAATACGATTGGTAGAGATACGTATCGTTTATCGTCAATACCAGCCTTCTTGAGGTTGTTCGTTGCGTCTCCAACCTGCCAGGAGTAACTGAAATATCCCAGCACCCGACCGGATGTCAACTTGGCGAGATACTGATCCTGGTTCATTGTGAAGGATTCAGGATCAAACATCCCCTGTGTGTTAACCTCGCTCAGCTTCTGAATCCATTGTTTCTGATAATCTGATCCGGCTACCAGTTTGGCTTCATGACTCTGCATATCCACCATCACACTGCCATCGTTTGGATAACCTGCCAGATGCATAGCCGGATTTAGCAGGGTGAAGAAGCTGCCCGACTCACCCGCAAGTGTGGCGAAGCCGATGGTTTCTTTTCCATCGATCTGCGGATGCTTTTGCTTGTATTGCTCAATCAAGTCAAAATATTCGTCCAGTGTTTTGATCTTGGGATAGTTAAACTCTTTTAACACAGCACGCTGAATATAAAAGCCGGTCTGAAAATTAGGCTCTGACACATAACCGATGTTGGCAGTGTATGGCAAGAAATAGATCTTTCCATCCTCCTGTCTGAATTTGTCCATATAAGGCCCGTATACCCGCTTGATGTTAGGCCCGTATTGATCGATCAGTTCATCCAGCGGGATAAAAGATCCTGCATCCATCAACTTGGCCATTTCACCACTGGAGTCGATGATGTCGGGGTAATCCCCACTCGCAATCATCACTCCTGCCTTGGTTGCACCGTCTCCGACCAGATATTCCATCTTCCAGTCAACACCTGTTTGTTCCTGTAGCTTCTTGCCAATGGTCGTGCTGCTTGCCAGAATGTCCTTCTTGCCACCCCCAAACGTGAAATATTTAAAGGTGACCGGGGTGTTGTCATTACTGTCAGGATAAGAGGCTTCCGGGCTGGCTTTATTACACCCTGCCAGGGTTACAGCCAGTAAAATGGCCAGACCTGTTATAATGTTTCTTTTTCTAAACATGTAGCAAATGCCCCCTTGAAGTATTGTTTGTGTCTTTAAGCCTTCTCAATATACCAAGATAGCGCTTTCAAAGTTACCCATGAAAGTGTACCTCCTACTTTGAAAAGTATATCCCTCGTATTTAGTCGCACGGCATGGCTGATGGATCAAGTGGAAGCTTAATTTGGATACGCGTACCTTCTCCTTCCCATGTCTGGATGTCGAATGTAAAGTGATTTTTATAACAAAGTTTTAAGCGACTATACGCATTTTTCATGCCAACATGCTCTCCCATATCGGTGTTATGATCCAGGTAACTTAACAACTCTTCCAATTTTGCTTGAGACATCCCTATACCGTTATCCGTTAGTCTGATATGGAGCTGGTCATTTTCCATTGAAACAAAGAGTTGAATGATGCCTACACCCGGAGATGACTCAATTCCATGAATACTTGCATTTTCAACAAAGGGAAGGATAACCATCTTGGGGATTCGGTACATCAGTACCGCAGGATCTGCCTCAATGGTATATTGGAGTTTTTCTCCAAAGCGGTATTTTTGAATTTGCAAAAAACTCTCAATGAGTTCCAATTCTTCCTTCACTGTCACATCATTCTGATTCCAACTAATCGACTTGCGAAACATCTTGGCCATGTTATGCACGATTTTGGCAGTCTCTTTCTCGCCTTTGATGAGGCTCCGCATACGTACCGACTCCAGCGTATTAAACAAAAAATGTGGGTTGATCTGACTATGGAGCGCATGAAGCTGTGCTTGCTGCTGCTTTAACTCCAAGTCTTTCTTTTGGATGTCGGCGAGATATACCTCATGAATCAGGTTATGGATCGTCTCGGTCATTCGATTAAATTCCATCGTGAGTTGACCTATTTCATCTCTTGCATCTTCAGGGGGAATCGTCTGGAAATTTTGTGTTTTTACTTTTTTCATATGTTTCAGAATGCGCACCAGCCTGACATGGATGGATCTGGACATCGCCGCGATGATAATAGAAGGCAGGACAAAATTAATGCAAGCCAGCCATACGACGAAGGAACGGGACTTTCGCACCTCCTTCAACACAATTTCTTCATCCATCACTCCATGTAGGGACCACCCTTCCAGATAGTTAATACCTGTATACGTAAGTTCAAAGGGAATCATTTTGTTCGGAAACTGGATATCGCTGTAACGTTTCCCTATCTGAGCTTCTTCTGCTGTAGGATCATTTGAAAATTGGATGTGTCCCCCCGGATCAAGAAGATACACTTTTCCATCAAATCCGCTGTTGTGGAAATACTGCTTGATCATATCCATATTCAGGTCAATTTTAAGTAACTGCTCTCTCCCCCCAGTGTCCAGATTGTCGAGCCTTTGAACCAGACTTAACATCTGATCCGATGAGATTAATGCCGGATAAGGGGCGGAGTATGCCTGAAATTGAACGTACCAGTCCGAGTTGCGGACATCGTCAGTTAAACGATCAATATAACCGGAAGATAAAATGGTAGAGTTATCGGTATACACTTGATACCAGCGAATTCCCTGATTCATTTGACCGGAGAATTGCCCTTTTAGATAGGAATTATAAGCGTCAATATACTCAAAATGACTTTGAAATGAACGGGAGATGGTGTCATTGAATACAGGGTCAGTATATAACGAATAAGAGAGGCCGACGCCCTGATCAATGGTTACCCGCAGGTCGTTCTTCAGATTGTTCAAGGCCATGCCGGCATCACGCGTTTTCTGACTGCGAATATTGGCGGATGTGACATTGTAGAACACCACATTGGTAACAACGATGGGAATAAACACAGATAAGACATACATGAGCAGTAACTTATCTCGAAGCTTCATGTAATTCAGGTTCCATCTTGGCATTGTGCACCTCGCTCCTCATTTGCCATAAGGAGATTGCGATACTCTGTAGGCGATAACTTAACCAATTTCTCAAACTGGGTTACAAAATAATCCGCATTCTGAAATCCTACGCGTGCAGCAACCTCGTACATTCTCAGATCCGTCTGGCGCAATAACTTCTTCGCTTCATGAATCCGCAGGTTCAGCAGATAGTCATTGAAGTATTGATTGTAGCTTTTGCGGAATAACCGCCCAAGATAAACGGGATTCATATAGAAGAGCGCAGCAATGCTTTTGAGATTGATGTTCTCGGTATAATTTGCATCAATATATCGTTTGATCTTGCTGATATCTCCTTTGGATCGCTCCATCCGCAGATGAGAGACATAATCCTCGGCTTCCTCCAAGGCGATGAGAAATGCATTTTTCAATAGTCGTAAATTCCAACCTTCATGACTTTGTTGTGCCAGCTCCTTCAGTTGCTGTAACCCTTCATCATTACCATCCATTTCGTGGACTACAGCAAGAATACCCGTTATATAACGCAAAAGAGAACCCGATACAGCTTGAGGAGAAAATCGATTCATATGAAACAATTTGAATTTCTCTTCTACAATCTTGTGGTAAGCAGGTCTATTCCCCTCTTCCAGGCTCAAAATTAATTGATCCACCTCGTCCTGGTATACATTGAAAACAAACAGCGGTTTGTCCTTGATCTCCGTATAACTTACGACACCACCAGTTTCAGCATATTTATGCTTGGTTGCTTCTTCAGCCGCCATAAGGGATTGTGTGACATCACCAATTTCTTTGACGAGTGTTCCTGCGTAAAGACCGATATCCAGGTTGAACCTTTTGCTCAGTGTTATATGAATATTATGCAGGTTATCCTGTAACGCCGAGCCTCCTTGATGATGATCAGGCCACAACAGTAATAAAGCAAACGTGCCGCGTTGTTGCTCACTTATGAACATTTTGCATAAATTACTCTCCAGAGAATGTACTGCTTCACGTAGCTGTTCAATCGTAATTTTAATTGCATCTAATCCGGTCTGAAGTTCAATCAAAGTCATGAGCAGACTGGAGTTACGATTGATCCCAAGCATCTCGGCATATCGATGTTCATCCTCCTTCTGTACATGGCCTTTGATCACATCCTCCAGCATGATGTTACTGGCCTGTCCCTCAGCCAAAAGAATATGTTTTCTTTTATTGCAAATCAGATTAGCTGACTTCTGCAACGTCGCCGTCAGTTCTTCATCATCAATAGGCTTCAGGATATAGTCATGAACACCGTACCTGATTGCCTGCTGTGCATATTTGAAGTCATGATAACCACTGATGATAATGAACACAGGTTCCAGATGTGGCATTTTCTCTACGGCACGTATCAGTTCCAGGCCATCCAGGATTGGCATACGGATATCTGTAATAATCACGTCTGGTTGCAGGCGTTCAATCAGATTCAGTGCCTCTACACCATTCTCTGCCTCTCCGATGATCTCCATATCAAGTTCAATCCAGCTTATGAGTTCATACAGCCCCTTTCGTACATACATCTCGTCATCTACCAGTAATACTTTTAACATCCGTGTGTCCCCTTTCCTCCAACGAAAATAAACCGCCGGTAGCATGTCTCCCTATCGGCGGCATCTAATATGGTGACTGTTGTAGTTAGTGCAACATAAATTCATTCATGGCGTGCATAATCCCAATAGTCGCCAACGAGGCCTTCAATGATCGATCCACTGGCCCATGGCATCAGGCAAAACCAGGTGCTGGCTGGTGTACCATCCGCATATTTTTCAGTGACTAGTCCTTCCGAATGACAGAAGCGTTCAGACATCCACCCTTTTTTGCCATAGCCGAATTCTTGATCATAGCGATTATAGGTCTGACACCCCCACCCGATGGTATCCATCATACGTTGACGAACATAATTCTCTTCCCGCTGTCCAACATAATACAACAGCTCATCCACTAGATTGCTGGACATGGGGTGAATATGCGGATTAGCTACTGAAGTGACACTTCCCCCGGAACTGGACCAGCCTAGTGTACTGAGCGGCGGAATCTTAACAGGTGAGTTGTAACAAAATTTGAAACTGAATTCATAGCTGATTGCATCTCTCATGTGATCTAGAAACAGCTCGTCGCCAGTCAACGCGTGTAGAAACCGAACAGCTTTGATGTAAGCCAGAATACCTTCCGAATCAACAGCTTTATCCGCATCCAACGGAGCACCGTAACATTCCATGTGTTGCACATAGGTATTATAATAGTGGGATTCACTTCGTCTGAGCTCTTCCAGAGAAGATTCATCATGGGTTAACCAACAGTAATATGCCTTGGCAGTAAGACACCAGACCCCACTAAAAGCATCATATTCAAGACCCGCTCCTGTCCGCTCTGACAAAATAGTGGGATATTCTCCATCCGTATTTTTCGTGCACTCCAGACGATCAAGTACTTGCTTGACGTAAGCAAGCCAATCATCGTGTCTCACATTTCGAATGCGCTTCTCATAATCGTAGCTTTTCAGAATGTAGAACATCGCTTGAGCTACAAGGTAAGAGGAATGTCCTGGGGTACGCATGCCGTCGAACCACCAGCCTTTAACACTCCAGATCCCATCCTGATAGGCGTCATACGGAAGTCCGGATTCGGGATTCATCGCATTCTCGATAATATTGGTAATGCAGGATAACGCCTGCTGTCGCATGGGCTCATTATTCAGGCGCAGTGCGGCCATAAGCATTGGTGCAGCGATGGTCATACCATTGGTCCAACTGATTGAGATAATTTTGTTGTATCGGTAGCCACTGGTTTCAGCAGCATCTTCATATACAAATGTGGAATAATGACGATCCTCCGGAAGCCAGGCATACTCATAGATGGCATTGGACAAATCCGTTACCGTTGTCTGAATGTCACTTCCTTCTCTTGGTTTTTCGTGATACCTCTTATAGATTGTTTCCAGTGCAGAATTGATGCCCAGTTCTGATTCAGACTCGTAGTTATATAGTTCAAGAGTCAGCCGAACCGATTCACCTTCCGCAAGTTCAAAACAATTTTCTCCAAGGGCAGCTCGCTCATGAACAAGTCTGGATTTGATAAATAACAACGGAGCATTCTCATATCCCAACGTATATCCGACCGTACCCTTTTCAATAGAACATGTGAATCCCCCATATTGCACAAAGTTTCCTTCCATTCCTGGATACCATTGCTGCTTCTGGTTTCCTGTATTGATCCAGTAGGGGCTTGCGCTTAGACCAACAATCCGACCTTCATCATAGATAAGTGCAGCTGGATGAGACAGACGATCACTTCTTACCATCCACCAGGGTGATGAAGGGCGAGAAGATCTCCCCTCCCTTAGTCTGGGGAACTCATTTGGAACATTCTGAGGTGCTTCGCCCCGGTTGCGGCCATACATAAATGCAGGCAAAAAAAACCTCGGATTCTGTTTGTCCAACGGCATTTCCACATGAATAACCCCTGCCCAGGCATTCTGGCCCTCGTTGTAAATCTGAATGTCGGCTTGCCATGGGTCTTCTGCACTGCCGTTCCCGCTTGTCACTTTTACGTCAGCCTTGAGAGCATGCTTGTCCAATGCCGTGTACTCTACGTTGTCCTGCACTCTACTTCTAGCCGTGAAAATCAGATCCATCTTTTCCTCCAATCGCGTTGTACACACCTGAGTGGAAACGCTTGCAATTATGTATCCATCATGCTAGGATGGTTACATTTTATAGGTTCACGTCTGCAATTTCATTGCACAAACGGCTATATTTATTGCGCGAAACGACAAGGAGGTCATATATCTGATATGAATGAGAATTCAGAATACCTGTTTGATCCAATCCAGAATGAGCTGTTGTACCTTCATCGCACCACCACGTATAATATGGGAACGTTTTATCATCGGCATAATGCATATGAACTTTACATATTTCTTCGTGGCAATGTAAACTTCTATATTGAGAACCGTTGTTACCATTTGCAACGTGGCGATCTGCTCGTTCTTAGCCCGGAGGAGATGCACCGTTCCTTTGCCTTGGACAAAAACGAATATGAGAGAATTACCATAAATCTGAAAAAGTCATATCTGAACCGTTTGTCTACTTCAAGCACCAACTTATCCGCATGTTTCGACTACCGTCCCAAGGGTAAGGGTAATATCGTACATCTTGAAGAGGAAGAGCTTCAACGAGTGCTGCAATTAACTGGCGAGCTTGAACAGTGTCTCTCATCAAGTGACTATGGAGCGGATATTCTGGGGAATATTTTGATTACACAGCTACTTCTTCTAACGAATCTAACTTTTCAAAATACGGATTTTGTTGCAACGGATATTATGCCTGAACTAGTTCGAAACACGATGGATTACATTGAATGTAATCTGACGAGGCAACTGACGCTCGAACAATTGTCAGAGGCTATGTTCACGAATAGCAGCTATATTAGTCGACAATTCAAAAAGCATACCGGACTCACGATTCGAGCATACATTCTTAGTCGCCGTATAGAGCTGTCGAAATCTTATTTAATCGAAGGTTTAAGTATTACAGAGGCCTGTTATCAATCCGGTTTTGGAGATTATGCCAATTTTATTCGCAGCTTCACCAAGCAGGTCGGCACTTCACCTGGTAAATTTGTTAAATATAGAAGTCTTCTTTAAACATTGCATTGAGCAAAAACACGCCAACTTTTGCCTATATCTTATTTCAGCAAAAAAAAGAGCGAATTTACCCGGCAATTTTGTCAGCCGGTATTCGCTCAGGTAATCGGTAAATTCTTATTGATTATTCCAGTCGTATCCTTTTAGTTCAATCATAGCATTGGGGCCAGGAAAGGTTAATTCTATTTTTTGGTCCAGATAGGACACGGTTACTCTTGTTTCTTCAATAGAACGAATTCTGGTATTTAACAGACGACCATTTTCCCATTCCAGATCTATTTCAAATCCGCCCCGAGCCCGAATACCACGAATATATCCTTTTGGCCACGCTGCCGGCAAAGCAGGTAACAATCTGATTACTTCGTTATGGCTCTGGAGAAGCATCTCTGCTATACCTGCAGTACCTCCAAAGTTCCCATCAATTTGAAATGGAGGATGGTCACAAAACAGATTGGGTAACGTGGAGGATCGTAGAAGTTCCACGATGTTATCGTGTGCAAGTTCCGACTCCTCTAATCGTGCCCACATGTTGAGAATCCACGCCCTGCTCCATCCTGTGTGTCCACCACCGTGTTCCAGTCTTCTGTCGAGTGTTACTCGAGCTGCCTTGGCCAGGTCAGGCGTTGATTGCAACGTAATTTGCGTTCCAGGATGCAAAGCGAATAAATGGGAAATATGTCTGTGACCAGGTTCCAATTCATCATAATCGTTACTCCACTCTTGGATCTGGCCATGTTTGCCAATGGAGGTCTCCGGTATTTTGGTTAAAGCACTACGAAGTAATTCTCCAAATTCCTGATCTTCTTGCAATATTCGGGTACTTTCAATGCAACGCGTGAAGAGTTCTCTAATAATCTGATTGTCCATTGAAGCACCAAAACATAAAGCCCCCGACTCTCCATTATCTAATATATAGCGATTTTCCGGTGAGGACGAAGGACATATCACCCAATTGCCGGAAGGATCCTCGATTAGATAATCCAGAATAAACATAGCCGCATCTTTCATCGTGGCGTAAGCTTTTTTGAGAAATTGAACATCTTTATTGTATTCGTAGTGGTCCCATAGATGTAATGAAAGCCATGCTCCTCCCATGGTCCAAAACGTCGATGTCATGCATACATCCTGCGGAGCAGCGTCTGCCCAGATATCCGAATTGTGATGAGCAACGAACCCCTTGCATCCATACATGGTTCTAGCGGTTTCCTTTCCCCGGACTTGCAGTCGATCTATAAAATCAAACAATGGAACGTGACATTCAGACAGATTGCAGCTTTCTGCAGGCCAGTAGTTCATCTGTGTATTAATATTAATCGTATATTTGCTATCCCATACAGGAAGCATGTCTTTGTTCCATATCCCTTGAAGGTTTGCCGGTAAAGAACCTGGACGACTGCTTGAGATAAGCAGATAACGACCAAATTGAAAGTATAGACTCATCAGTTCCGGATCATGCTTGCCAGCTCTAAGCCGCTCAAGGCGCTGATCGATTGGAAGTTCGGAATATACAACATCTTTATTTTCATCTTCGAGATGTATATCCATCTTTTCGAATAAGGATTGATAGTCCGAGACATGATCGGCGAGCAGTTCGCTATATGGTTTTGCGGAAGCAGCATCAATTCTGCGGAGGCACTCCACTTCGAGTTGTTCCTTGGGTACTCGGAAATCCGTGCAAGCCGTGATTAGAATAGTCGCTGAATTACCATGCTTCAGAGAAAGCTGACCGCTTGAATAATGAACCTGCCCCCCTTCAGATATAAGGCGAATCGCACAACAAAATCGGATTCCTTCTTCTCCCCCACTTTTTCCCCGAATGATCAAGTTATTCGTTCCACGCTTCTCGATCCGGTCCAGATAGGATTGGAAACCAACAGGATGATTAAGAATATCTGAATAGGATGTTGATTCCAGAACGGTTCCCCTGCCAAAAACAGTGGAGAAAGATAACTTTCCAGGCACGCTAGATTTGAGATGAACAACGAGCACTTGATCCGGGTAGCTGGCAAAATATTCTCGGCTGTAAATGGATTGATCTGCGGTATAATTCACGTTTACCTTGCCCTGTTCCAGATCGAGATGTCTTTGATATTCATTTGGTTCATGTTCACTGTGATCCATAGCGATATAGAAGTCCCCTAATGGCTCATAATGTCTTTGCCCGTCGGGAACACCTACCAGAGTATCTGCTGCGAGTTCTTCTGCTTCCCTAATCTTACCGTCAAAAATCAGGCTTCTGATCTGAGATAAAGATTCAAGTGCTTGAGGATTATTCCGCTGCATCGGACCACCATACCACAGACTATCTTCATTAAGCTGAATTCTCTCGATCTGTGTTTTCCCAAAAATCATGCCTCCAAGAGTTCCATTTCCGATAGGTAATGCCTCTTCCCATGTTCCAGCAGGTTGATTAAACCAGATATTTTTGGTCTTCACGTTAAAACCTCCAACGAATTATAATTCCTCACATTTTTCATGTTAAGTGTGTTCCGTTTGTATGTTCTTTCAGTGTACTGTAATCTCTTCAACATCTAAATGAACAAAATTAACTTGAATTATCACAATCTTATCCCAGCATTAGAGGTATAATCGTAAATTCGGAAACGGACAGTACAAATTCTTGTTCTGGGCAAGGATGCATATCTATTGGC
>NZ_JCAXEL010000049.1:0-738 GCF_059759055.1 Paenibacillus sp. GQ49 | reverse complement strand
TGGAGGCAACGTTGGGATACCACCCTGATCGTATCTAGGTTCTAACCTGGTACCGTAATCCGGTGCGGGGACAGTGTCAGGTGGGCAGTTTGACTGGGGCGGTCGCCTCCTAAAGAGTAACGGAGGCGCCCAAAGGTTCCCTCAGAATGGTTGGAAATCATTCGAAGAGTGCAAAGGCATAAGGGAGCTTGACTGCGAGACCTACAAGTCGAGCAGGGACGAAAGTCGGGCTTAGTGATCCGGTGGTACCGCATGGAAGGGCCATCGCTCAACGGATAAAAGCTACCCTGGGGATAACAGGCTTATCTCCCCCAAGAGTCCACATCGACGGGGAGGTTTGGCACCTCGATGTCGGCTCATCGCATCCTGGGGCTGAAGTAGGTCCCAAGGGTTGGGCTGTTCGCCCATTAAAGCGGTACGCGAGCTGGGTTCAGAACGTCGTGAGACAGTTCGGTCCCTATCTGTCGTGGGCGTAGGAAATTTGAGAGGAGCTGTCCTTAGTACGAGAGGACCGGGATGGACGTACCGCTGGTGTACCAGTTGTTCCGCCAGGAGCACCGCTGGGTAGCTATGTACGGACGGGATAAACGCTGAAAGCATCTAAGCGTGAAGCCCCCCTCAAGATGAGATTTCCCAGTATGTAAGACCCCTTGAAGACGACGAGGTAGATAGGCTGGGGGTGGAAGTGCAGCAATGCATGGAGCTGACCAGTACTAATCGGTCGAGGGCTTATCCAAT
>NZ_JCAXEL010000047.1:0-764 GCF_059759055.1 Paenibacillus sp. GQ49 | reverse complement strand
TTTTATTATGGCTTTAGCCAGTTGAGTGCGTGAAACGCGCGAAACAAAAAACCACCCGCTATGCGGGTGGAGGGATCAAGGGTTTGACCACCAAGACCATTCCGATAAAATTGAGATGTTCAGGCTCAAAGAAAGGAATGGTCTTCGATGGCAAACAAGAGCTATAGCCTAGCTCACACAAAGTGGATGTGCAAATACCACATTGTATTCACCCCGAAGTATAGACGGAAAGAAATCTATAATCAAGTGAGAAAAGACTTAATCGAAATTTTTAGACGTCTGTGTAAGTACAAGGGAGTAGAAATTATAGAAGGTCATATGATGCCCGATCATGTTCACATGTTGGTAGCGATTCCACCGAAAATAGCTGTCTCAACGTTCATGGGATATCTAAAGGGAAAAAGTTCGTTAATGATATTCGAGAAGCATGCCCAGCTCAAGTATAAATACGGCAATCGAAAGTTTTGGGCAGAAGGGTACTATGTGAGTACAGTGGGTCTAAATGAAGCAACGGTAAGAAAGTATATTCGTGAACAAGAAGCACATGATCAAGCGTTAGATAAGCTGAGTGTAAAAGAATACGAAGATCCATTCAGCAGTAATCGGACCAAAAAGAAGTAAAACCAGTTTAACTGGTGAGTGAAAGTGACAAATAACACTGAGCCTGAACAGCCCTGCTGTTAGGCTAGCGTCTTTAGGCGCAGTTTGGCAACAGGGGGTTATACCCCAAGAGCAAACCACCCGTTGGACGGGTGGTCCTGATT
>NZ_JCAXEL010000046.1:0-781 GCF_059759055.1 Paenibacillus sp. GQ49 | reverse complement strand
CTAGCTATGATGAACGTAACCGCAAAAAATAGCCCTCCATATTGCTGCACATCGTAGGTTAAAATGGACAGTAAGAAGACCACCATTTCAGAGCTACACAGCAAAGGAGAGCTATCCCTATGAAGTCTACCACAAAATTCATCGGTTTAGATGTATCCAAAGAAAAAATTTCTGTCGCTATTGCTGACGAGGGTCACGACAAGCCCCGGTATTACGGTACCATTGCTCATACGGCTGCTGCCTTACGCAAACTCATCAAAGAACTGGGCCCGGCAAGCACCCTGTCGTTTTGTTATGAGGCCGGTCCTACAGGTTACGAAACCTACCGCTGGATCGAATCGATGGGAGCTGCCTGTGTCGTCATTGCCCCTTCACTCATTCCGAAACGCTCCGGCGATCATGTGAAAACAGATCGACGGGATGCCGAGCAACTGGCACGTCTGTTCCGTGCAGGCGAGCTTACACCGATTTACGTTCCAGCACGTGAAGATGAGGCGCTTCGTGAATTGGTTCGGGCACGCGAATCGGCAAAAGAAGATGCTCACCGGGCTCGTCAACGCGTACTCAAATTTTTATTGCGCCACCAGATCCATCCGCCGGAACATATCAAACGTCGCTGGACGAAAAAATATCGCGTATGGCTTGGACAACTGACCTTCCCGAATGTGCCCATGCAGATTGCGTTTACGGAGTACCTTCATGCCATGGACGAGATCGAGCAACGCATCGGTCGACTGGAAAAAGCCTTGATTGAAGAGGCGGCGACCAGTTCCAAAGCCGA
>NZ_JCAXEL010000045.1:0-1296 GCF_059759055.1 Paenibacillus sp. GQ49 | reverse complement strand
TTCTTACGCTACGAAGGAGACTGTCATACGTATCGTACTTCTCCAGATAAAAGCTTTCTGCTTTAAAGGTACCCCAGAATCGTTCAATGGGTTGGTTGTCCAAACACCGGCTTACACGAGACATACTTTTTGTAAACTTGTATCTCTTTTGAAGTTGTTTGTATTCCAGCGAAGTATATTGAAAGCCGCGATCACTGTGCAAGAGCGGCGTAGCATTCGGGTTTCTTTTATAAGCTTTCTTTACCGTGTTCATGACAAGCTCATTGTTATTGGAGTGGCTGAGCACCCATGAAACAATAGAGTTGTCATAACCGTCGATAATGGCACTCAGATAGGCCTTACGGCCATTTCCGTATTTTAACTCTGTTACATCGGTGCACCACTTTTGGTTGGCGACCTCCGCTTGGAATTTTCGGTTCATGACATTCTCAGCGATATGAAGGGTTGGAGCTTTCACGTAATTGGGCCGCTTTTTGCGAATCACTGCCTTTAATTCAAGGGCTCGCATGATGCGGTAATACCGTTTACGGTTGTACCTTTTTTTAAGCTTACGATTCAACTGAGTACGCATTTGGCGATAACCGAGTATCCCGTTTCGTTTGTCATAGCGAAGTTTGACTTCCTTGGCTAGTGCAAGGTTTTCAAGTTCCCTGTCGGATGGCATCCATTTCAGCCACTTATAATAGGCAGATCGGGCGATTCCTGCTAGCTCACAGAGCTTGGTGACCGCATACCCTTTCTCGGCATGCAGCTCTGTAATCGCTTGATAGATGTCTGCATGTCGAACAAAGGTTAACGTGTATTTCTTCGCCGGATCTCTGCCAACTTTTTTGCGAGTGCATTCTCCATTTCTAAATGCTCATTTCGTGCCTCGAGTTCCTTGATCCGAAGCTTTAGCCGTTCCTGTTCGTCTAGCTCTTCTAGCGGCTTTTTACGACCTCGGAGGTCTTTTAAAGCTTCATGACCACTCGCTTGATATTTACGAACCCATGCGTACACTTGCTGGTAAGAGACACCGTACTTGTCGATGGCTTTCTGGTAATCTAAATCATGGGCGATGGCGAATTGTACAATTTCAATACGTTCCTCGTAAGTCGTTTTCCGTCCTTTATTCATATGAGGGGATCCAATCCTTTTCCGAGTTGGTTTCATTTTCACCCCTTCAGTATACTTGGAAATCCAGCTCTCTAACACAGATTTACTCGAAATATGGTACTTTTTCACCACCGCTCGTACAGAGTATTCGCCAGAGCGTACATCTTGAATGGCAGATAGCTTTAGCTCCTTGGAGTAAGA
>NZ_JCAXEL010000044.1:0-1491 GCF_059759055.1 Paenibacillus sp. GQ49 | reverse complement strand
TATCCTGGCGGGGGCCGCCATAGCTATCATCCCAAAATGCTCACCAAAATCATCATCTACGCCTATACCCAACGCATCTATTCATCCCGGCAAATCGCCAAGGCTGTTCGCGAAAATATCATGTTCATGTGGCTCGCTGGGCGGCAACAACCAGATTTTCGGACCATCAATCGCTTTCGTTCCGACCGGATGAAAGAGGTACTGGAAACGGTGTTTACCCACGTGCTGGAACTGCTGGTTCAGGAGCAATACGTGTCCATGGATCACTACTTTCTGGACGGAACCAAGCTTGAGGCGAATGCGAATCGGTACACCTTTGTCTGGAAAAAGGCTGTCGTCAAGTACCAGGCCAAGCTGCAAGAAAAAGTACATACCCTGTTCCAAACCATCGAAGCGGCCGAAAGTGAAGAAGATGCGCTCCATGCGGGTACAGACCTCCCTGAGCTCGGGGAAGCTTCTGCACTCACGGCAGAAAAGCTGGAAAAAGTCGTTGAGCAACTGGAGGAATCCTTACAAGAAAAACCGAAAAACAAAATCGTAAAGAAAGCCGTACGCCAGTTACGCAAAGACTTGCTACCGCGGCTGCAAAAGTATGAGCACCAGATCCAAACCGCAGGGGAGCGGAATAGCTATAGCAAAACCGATCCAGACGCAACGTTCATGCGAATGAAAGAAGATCATATGCGAAATGGTCAATTGAAGCCAGGGTACAATGTGCAGATTGGAACGGAAAACCAGTTTGTTTTGGGTTACACGGTGCACCAGCGACCCACAGACACGAAATGTCTGAAGCCCCATCTCGACCATTTCGAAGAAACGCTCGGCAAAAGACCGAAGACCGTCATTGCGGATGCAGGATATGGAAGTGAAGAGAATTACAGCTATTTCGAAGAGCAAAACATCCAGGCAATCGTCAAATATGGGACGTACCACAAGGAGAAAACCAGGGCGTGGAAGCAGGCGATTGGCAAGGTGGACAACTGGAGCTATAACGAAACGGAAGATACATGGACCTGTGCGGCGGGGAAGACATTACATTTTCGGTACGAAAGCGAGACGGTCACGGAAAGTGGTTACACGATTCGTACCCGCCATTATCGAAGTGAAGATTGTAGTACATGTCCTCTGAAAGCAACATGCACCAAAGCCAAAGGCAATCGGGAGATCGCGATCAGTCTAACCTATATGCGGCAAAAAAACGAGATGCGGGAACGACTGCGCAGCGAGGAAGGATACACCCTTTCTGTTCAGCGCATGACGGAGCCAGAGAGTGTGTTTGGACAAATCAAAAACAACCGGGGATTCCGAAGATTCCTGCTTCGCGGCTTGCAAAAAGTAAGCCTGGAGGTCGGGTGGCTTTGCCTTGCCCACAATCTGCTTAAAAAAGCCGCAATGACGGAAAAACGCAAAAAGGACAAAGCAGGATAAACCTCTGCTTTGTCCTTTTTTGAACCTATGAGTGTTATTTCTTTTTGCCGATACGCTTTTTAA
>NZ_JCAXEL010000043.1:0-1594 GCF_059759055.1 Paenibacillus sp. GQ49 | reverse complement strand
CTGCCCGTTCGTATTATGAGATCAACCAGTTCTTTCTGGTTGATCCTTTTTTCATTTGTATAGAGGATTAAGATAGCCCGGTCGAACGTACCTGCCCGTGGGACTTGATCCCGAGTGCTATAGTGTTCGCCCTACTTGTCATGACCATGATTGAGGCTGGTTGGGACGTAAGATCCCGTATAACAAGCGATGCTATGGAGCGACAAGAAGAACCTTAGGGATGCCGGTGAATCTAAACTTACAGGGAGAGATGAAATGAATCCAGTTGTCGGTCTAGATATTTCAAAAGAAGAAAGTCATGGACAAGCCTTTTTAGCACGCGGAAAGCCTTTCAGAGGGACGTTCCACTTTGAGCACACTCGTGATGGTCTAGCCATTTTACATGAGGTTTTGAAGGATGTTGAGACTGTATCCAAACTTCGTCCTCTGCTTATTCTAGAAGCAACCGGCCATTACCAAAGTCCCGTTGTTCAGTTCTTAGAAGAACATCACTACATTTACATTGTCATTAATCCGCTCATCTCAAATCGGCTTAGAAAGTCTCAACTTCGTAAAGTAAAGACGGATGCTGCGGACGCTTACCTACTAGGAGAGTTGTACTACAAGGAAGAGTTTGAACCTTTTAAGATAAGAGGTGTGCAACTTCTCAATCTGCGCTATCTTACAAGACAGTATGAGTCCCTTTCAAAGATGTGTGTACAGACGAAGCTGCAATTCCAAGCCGTTTTAGATCAGGTTTTCCCAGCTTATAAAGGCGTCTTTGGAGCTATGTATTCCCGTATTTCACTACGGTTTTTAAGTGATTTTCCAACCTCATATTCAGTTTTGCAGACGGATGAAATTACACTCAAAGCTAAGATGAAAGAACTGCTTTCTTCGAAACGGGGGCGTTCTGAGGGCTGGATTAACCAACGGGTTCAGCGACTGCTACACGCGGCAAAGCAAAACCCATTTCAGCAAACCATGTATGCAAGCCACTTAATCAATTTGAAAGTTCTTATTACCCTTATTCTTCAGTACCAAGAGCATCTTGCTGAACTGGAACAGAACATAAATGCTCTGGCTGAAGAAATTGAAGAGTATGAATTAATTCAGTCGATTCCCGGTATTGGGCATAAAATTGCTGCAACAATTTTATCTGAAATTGGAGAAGTCGACCGATTTGATCACCCAAAAAAGCTAGTGGCTTTTGCAGGCATTGACCCGAGTGTCTTTGCTTCGGGTAAATTTACAGCAACTCGAAACCGAATCACGAAACGCGGTTCTAGGCAGTTGCGTTATGCCCTGGTAATGGCTGTCCAGTGTGGGCTTATACGCTCCCGAAATATACGAATCAAAGCGTTCTATGATCGCAAGAGAGCAGAAGGCAAACCACATAAAGTAGCTCTAATCGCATGTGCAAATAAGCTCGTCCATTGGCTCTATGCAATCTTGAGAAACAAAAAGGAATTTCGTCCAATTTAAAAGATTGCTATTGGAATAACCTTCCAAGACACGACGGAAATTGGAGGGTTATTTGGCATGCTCATTTTTACTATACCACATGATTTAGTATCATTTACTGGTAATCTTGACAAGCTATTAGCTGGTATAG
>NZ_JCAXEL010000042.1:0-1877 GCF_059759055.1 Paenibacillus sp. GQ49 | reverse complement strand
ATTTCAGGATGGAGGCCGTTTTGTTTTTTTATAAATGAATTGTATGACTAACCGATCATTCTATTTTTGCTGGCTTGAATCCCTGCGATTAGCAAAGCGATAGCCAGAATGACCTGTATTAGCAACGGCAGGGTCCATCCTTTTGTCCAGTCATGAAGCATACCGAACAGTAGAGGTCCAACTGCGGCGAGCATATATCCGAAGGATTGGGCCATACCGGACAGGCTGGCAGCTTGTCTGGCATCTTTTGTGCGAAGGACGAAGAACATTGTTACCATTCCAAATGAAGCTCCAGCACCTATTCCTGCCAACGTGACACCGATGGTAACGAGCGAAGCGATGCCGCTTAACAATAAAGCATACCCGACAATTAAAGAAGAGCACGTTATCGCGGTTAGAACACGCTGATCTCGCGTTCGGCCGGCGAGGATTGGAACGATAAAGGTAGCCGGTACACTAACCATCTGCATTAGGGAGAGCATCCACCCTGCTGAGGTGGGACTGAATCCTTGCTCAGCGAGAATCTCGGGAAGCCAGGTAATCGTTGTATAGAATATTAGAGATTGCAGACCCATAAATAAAGTAATGAACCAGGCAAGGGAAGAGGTCCGTAGACGTACAGGCGTCCCTTCACTCTGTGTGGCTATGAATAACATTCGCTGACGTCCTGCGGCGATCTGGGGGAGCCACAAGAGAAGCGCCAATATGGACAACAAGGCCCACATGCCTAACGAAGCACGCCAACCCATAGATGTGGCTCCTGCTACGGGCACACTCACACCTGAGGCGATGGCGCCAAATATATTCATGGATACAGAGTATAATCCGGTGACGATACCTACCCGCAATGGGAAATCACGTTTGATCAAACTTGGCAAAAGCACGTTGCTTAATGCAATGCCGCACCCCAAAATTGCGGTTCCTGCATATAAGGAGAGGACGGAAGGCAACAAGCGTAATGCCACCCCAATGGTTACAATCATAACAGCCAATAGCAGAGCAGATTCGAGTCCTAAACGTTTGGCAAGACGTGGTGCAAAAGGAGAGACTGCTGCAAAGGCGAGCAAAGGAAGTGAGGTCAGAAGCCCGACCATCGTATGGCCGATACCTGTATCTGAGCGGATCATCTCCACTACAGGTCCGGTTGCTGTAATCGGTGACCTCATGGTAGCTGCTATGACGATAATGCCTGCTAATAACAGGCCGAATCTTTTGGATGTTGAAGAATGTTCTTCCTCAGTATGGATAGATGAGTGTTGCTGTATTGATGATGACATTGATAAAATCTCCTGTTTCCAAAGAAGTTAATATGTATGGATTGTTACATAATCCACTCCGTAAGCATAACATTCTATGTCAATATTGAGCAATGAAATGAAAAAACACCCAATCGACAATGGGTGCCTTGACTAGCCTGTGAATTCTAACGAATCCACGAGGTCTTATAATGGGTAAAACTGCTATTTTCAGATTCTAACGAAACTCAGCGACGTTAATCCAGGCTATGAAGTGCGAATAAGTGAGTTAATACCCCAGAATTGGTGAGATAAGCTCTCTAAGGTTCGTTAGAATTCCACAATGCTGAATTGGGAGCAAATAAAGTGTCCTATGTTCGTTAGAACATCGATACTTCAACGTGTTGCTTATAGAGTGAGCAAATGCGGCGCTCCAATACAGCGACATAGAGCATGTAACGAAGTGGATGCTCCGACGAACCGTTGGGGTTCTCATCCCCAGAACGCAAAAAAACTTCCCGAAGGAAGTTTCTTTTTAATACGTCCCAGGAGGGATACTCTCCTTGCAGTCGAGACTGCGAAGTAGTGCTAACGAAGTGAATGCTCCGACGAACCATTGGGGTTCTCATCCCCAGAACGCAA
>NZ_JCAXEL010000041.1:0-3833 GCF_059759055.1 Paenibacillus sp. GQ49 | reverse complement strand
GTTATGTCTGGAAGCAGTTTCTGGAATTTAGATTCTTGGGAGAAAATTGTCACTATTCTTGGTACTTCAATTTCAATCTTAGCAGCAATAACTGAATATATAAGGAGGAAAAAAAAGAAAAAAAGTCTCATTTCTAATGTAAAACCCAATATTGCATACTTTACGGACAGGATCGCAATATCAGAAGAGATTTTTGAAGCATTACAACATTCTTATGAAGGGCGAATGTTTCAAATATTTGGCTCACCAGGAGTGGGGAAAACCGAGTTTGCTAAATTAATTAATATGGCCGTTAATTATAATTGCCAAACTAAAGATGAGGAGAATTTTATTAGTTCAGTTGGATATAAAAAAGAAAAAAATGTACAAGCTTTTTTCATAAAATGTGAAAATGAAAACACTTATCAGACGGCAGTTAAAAATATCTTTGAAATGCTATCAATTAATGAAAATTCAGACATTAATGTTACTAGCGCAGCACATTTTATCATTGAAAAAATTCGAAAGAAGAAGAAAACTCTTTTTATTTTTGATGATATAAAGAATTATAATGAACAAAATAAATTTTGCGATCTGTGGCACGAAATTACCAATGGACTGAAAAAACTAAATACAAACAGTGAATGTACTTTTATGCTATTTTATTCTGGTTTATTGGAAAAAAAACAGTCTAACAACAATGTGTTTAAAATTTCCAGTATACACAACTTCGAAAAAGGATACATGGTTGAATATTTAAATAAGAGAAACATTTCACTAGATGAAAACGAATATGATAAATTGTTTGCTTTAACGGCGGGAAATATTCAAATGCTTAGTTTGATTGCAGATAAGTATAACAAAGAAGAATGTTTCGAGATCAATTATAAAAATTTGAATGATATCACTGAGTTATTTTACAATTACATAACTGAAGATGAGAAAACAACGTTTAAACAAATATTATCTTTATGCGTATCAAAAAATGAGGTTTTCATTAGTATGTTGGGATTACTTAATGGTCCCCATAAACCTGTGATAACAGATCAATTTGATAAATTAGAATCAGTAGGATTAATTAGAAAAAATAGAAACTCGTCATACTCTGTTACTGAATCTTTGCTACTACCAGCGATTAATAAGGAGTTTCAGTCTGTTCAATTAAATCAAACCAGAGTACTGAATTTAGTACAACAGATGCAACTTATGGTTGAAAATGAAATTGTCCATGAATTCATTCAACCTATGAAAACAGATGCAAAACTGATTCAAATATTAGATACTCTAAAAAAGAATAGTGATTCTAAAAATTATACAGCTACACTAAGAATCAGTTACCTTTTAAGGAATGTACCTCAGCTGAAAGAACAGATTGAAGAAATTGATGGAGGTTCATTTTATGAAAAACTCATTTACTTTGTTGCAGATGCATTAATTGGTTATGGCGCATATAAGGAAGCTACAGAAGAAATTAAAACTAATACAAACTATTATGTATTGAGGCCTGAAACCGTAACATCAGAAAACTTCGATGTAATTTTTTTGTTGGGTAATTTATTTCATTTACAAAATCAATACACAAAGGCTATAGAACATTTTAAAATCATGAGTGAATCAAAAAATGTAAAAGAATCATTGTATTACAAATCAAAATGTTATTGGGGTATAGCACATTGTTATCGTCATATCGGTAATTTAGATCAAGCAATAGATTACTATGAGAATTCTATAACCATTTGTGAATTCGACACTGTACAAACAAAAGCAATATATATTAAATGTATGAACGAACTCAATAACATTTTCTTTTATAGAAACGAAAAACATCCATTTAGTTTCGATCATATTGATGCCTTAATTGAGGAGGAAAACTCTGTAGCTGATTTATCAACCAATAAATACAAAGCTATAGAACAGGGAATGAAAGGAAACTTTGATAATGCTATAAAGTTAATAGATGAAACGATAAAAATATATGAAAAGAAAAGTGAACGTCTACAATTTAATTTATTATTTGAAAAAGGAGAATTGCTAAGACGTAAGAAAGATTTCAAACAATCAATTGAATACTTCAAAAAGAGCCTAGATGCCTCCCTTATAAATGGAGATAAAAACATTGAGCTTTATAGCAATTTAGGTATACTCTCGGTTGAATTTGAATCTAACACACATTATTTTACAAAGTCCAAAGAGGAACAATTTAAATTACTGGAACACTGCTTTGAACTTTGTCGAAATGAGGATGAAGATGTTTGTTTTGAACTTGGAAAACAACATGTAGTAGAGATGCTCGATATTTTAAATGCAAACGGACCTAGCTTTTACAGCAGAATTCTCCCATTATTTTAATAACTAAGTTCCTGTTCCAATTATAATATTCTTGGAGGCAGGCACGGGTTAAGGACGCGTTAGCTATACTATTGTTTCGTAATCTCGCCAAACTAGAGGAGTCGTATTCGGGACGATGGTATTTGTCTACATCCAAGTCACTTTGTAACACCTGCATATAAACGAGTTTCATAGTGGCCCCCATACCACGTTATATTTATAAAGTGATATGGGGAACATTGGGAAAGGGAAGTCCTTCTTTATAGGGGTTTCAGTTAAAATTTTTTATAAGTTCGTGGAAGGGGTACTAAAAGTATAATTTAAGGAATCTGGTATTCTCAAATCTGCAATTAATTTTTGAGTATTTAGATTGGTAAATTGTAAACTATGTACTATTTTTGCTATCTGATCTATAGGATCTTCTTGCCATGCAAGTCTTGCTATTTCTTGAGTACCTAGCCTTATACCGTACTCATTAAATAGCTTTTTATTTTTCTTATTAAGAGTAACATTATTTTTAAAAGCATTACTGAAAAAAGTATTCATAGCATCTTTACTTGTTCTTAAAAATACTTGATGAGTATTAGTTGGAATTTTGTTGAGAAGAGGAATATCAAGACCGTACTCTGCAAGTGCTATACCTAATCCTTTTGAATATTCTATAGTTTTTTTAGCATATTCCTCTCCGAATATTTCCATCTCAAATAAAGTATAAAGTAAACTTACTACTTGGTGCATTTGAGTATTCCTAAGATATTTAGGACTTATATTTTCGTCAAGTTCTTTTGCTATTTCTTCATTATTAGTCATTATCAAACCATTGGCCGGACCTGGAAGTGTTTTGTGTGTTCCACCAAATAGCACACAATTTATTGGATTTTCAAGTGGATTGGCTAATTGTTTCCCCGCGATTAACCCAAGGGTTTGGCTAGCATCATATAAAAATAAAGTATGAGAAGGAAGTTTTAATTTATTGTAATCTGGAACCTTTATAATATCCGATGGCGCATATAACAAATATTTTATGTCTTCCTCAATTAAAGTTTTGTAGATTTTTTCATAATCTAAATCAAATTCTTCATAGTTATATGGCATATCAATGATTTCTAAACCTAATCTTTTACATACATGTTCCATTGAAGGATGCCCACCTGACGAACTAGTGGAAAGCATGATTTTATCTCCTATATTAGTAAGGGACATCAAAATTGAGGTAACACAATTCATACCTGATAAGGTTCTAGCATCAGCATATTTAGATGCAAATAATTTAGAACATTGTGTATTTATTAGCTGATAAATTTCATATAAATGTTCACTTCCAATAAAATTATCCTCAGAGCGAAATGAATTAACCCCGTTCATAATGTATCTTTCTTGATAATCTTGTTGTAAAGGTATTTTAGCAAAAGGTGACATCCTATTTTCTGCGGCACACAAGGGCAATGTGAGCCTTTTTTTTGCTAAATAATCATCTTCATTTTTTTTGAATTTCACATAATTTAAAACTGTATTTAACACAATAA
>NZ_JCAXEL010000040.1:0-6152 GCF_059759055.1 Paenibacillus sp. GQ49 | reverse complement strand
TACCAGATCACCTGTCCGGTACATTTTGCCGCCGGGCTCATGCGGGTTGTCTACAAATTTCTCGGCTGTCAGTTCTGGATTATTCAAATAACCCCGTGCCAGACTTTGACCGGTAATGTACATCTCCCCGGTCACACCTGTCGGACAGAATTGAAGATGATCATTCAGAATAAAAATTCTTGTATTCGTGAAAGGTTTGCCTATAGGAATGACACCGTCTATGGAATCAACTTCATGCAGAGTGGTAACCACCGTATTTTCCGTTGGCCCGTATGCATTGATCAGCCTGTAATTCGGAAGGGCATGAAGTTTAAGCTGCTCTCCCCCCGAAACTAGCAAACGCAAAGAGGAATTTGGCAGTTCAACAAATGATTCACATACTTTGGAAGAGAACGTTGCAGCCGTTATTCCATACTCGGATAAGTATTCATTTAGCCTCGATATATCCAATCTCAGCTCGGTCGGAATGATATGAAGTGTAGCCCCTGACATTAGTGCAGGGAAAATTTCACTAATCGAAGCGTCAAAGGTCATTTGGAGATAGTTTGCCACCCGGTCTCTCTCTGTTAACTGTAGAGCATCTATATATCCACAACAGAAGTTGGTCAAGGCGCATTGCTCAACCTGTACCCCCTTTGGCATACCTGTAGAGCCTGACGTGTAGATGATATAGGCCAAATCATCAGGGTTTGTTGTCATCGTTGCCGAATCAGCGACAGACGGAATTTGGAGTGATGCCGCAGCATTCCAATCCTTCAATGCTGCCTCATCCAGTATGAGTGTCACACATTCGGAATCAGCAGCCCTGAGCCGATCTGACCAATGGTTCTGGGTCACTATCAACCTTGCTCCGCTGTCCCGAAGCATATACCGGATTCGCTCAACCGGAGTTGATGGGTCCAGTGGTAAATAAGCCCCTCCTGATTTCATAATACCGAGAATGCCCGCAATCATTTCTACAGACCGATCCATCATAATACCAACGACCATTTCTCTGGTTACACCAAGCTGACGCAGACGAGCTGCGAGTAAATCCGCCGCTTCATTCAGCTCATGATAGCTCATGCTTCTGCCGTTATGCACAACAGCAACCTGATCAGGTGTCCGCAGAGCATTTTGCTCAATCCACTCGTATACCCGCTGGTGCAGCGGATAAGAGCAGGTGTTATCATTATAGACATACTGCAGCGTCTGCTTCTCTTCCTCAGATACGACTTCAAACTCACCCAGCTTGCCTTGGGGATTGCTTAATATACCTTTTAATAATTGAATAAAGTGATTGCCCATGTTTTCAACCGTTTGAAGGGAAAATAGATCACTGCAATATTCCAGTTCAAACTCAAGTTGGCCATTCTGTTCAACAGCAGCAAGAGTCAGATCAAATTTGGCAATGGGTAGCTCCGTCTCATAAGGCTCAACGTGTAAATCACCCCATTGTTGTCCGTATGCACGCTCAAGCTCCAGATTTTGCAACACAAACATCGTATCCACCAATGCGTTTCTGCTTCTGTCTCTTGAAACATGAAGTTTGTTGATGAGCTCATCAAGGGGATAATCCTGATTGTCGTAAGCCTGTAATGCATTCTCCTTCACTTCTCCAAGGAAATCATTAAAGGACCGTTCCGCTACAGGATAATTCCGCATGGCAAGTGTATTAACAAACATACCGATCACCTGTTGGAGGTCTGCGTGTTTGCGCCCCGCAATCGGAGATCCCACGACAATGTCATCTTGTCCTGAATATCTGGAAAGTAAAGTTGTATAAGCCGCCAGCAGTACCATATATAATGTCGCTTCATGATCTCTGGCCAATTGATGCAGTTCATGTGTGAGCTGTTCGTCACAAACAAATCGCACCCGGTTTCCTTTAAAAGAGTACACTTGCGGTCTTGGCCAGTCTGTTGGCAATTGAAGAACCGGAATTTCTCCCTCAAATCGATTAAGCCAGTAGGTTTCCTGTGTCTTCAGTCCTTCACTATTAAACCAATCTTTTTGCCACTCGGAGTAATCCTTGTACTGTAACGTCAGCTCAGGCAGAGATTTCCCCTCATACAATTCATGAAACTCCTGAACAAGCACATCTGTTGACACACCATCTGCGATAATATGGTGCATGTCCATCACGACTACATGTTCCTGTTCACTGATTTTCACAAGTTCGATCCGCATTAATGGGGCCTTGTCCAGTTCAAATGGACGAATTCGATCCGAAAGCGTTTCTTCCAATGATCGGCTTCCCGGTTCAATATGTTCAACAGCAAACGGAACATGTGAATGAATCCGTTGGACGGGTTCGCCATCCACAATGACAAAGGACGTCCTGAATGACTCATGTCTCTGTACCAATTGCCGGAATGCCTCTTCAAATCGCGCCACGTCCAGTTTTCCAGATACTCTCATCACTGCAGGCATATTGTATGAAGTTCCGGTATCCGAAATCTGATGCAGCATATGAAGTCTGCGTTGAGCAGACGAAAGTGCATAATAGGGCTTTGATTCGGCCGGTTGGATGGAAAGATAGTCCTCTTTGGCAGCAGATTCAATGTAATTGGCAATACCTCGGATGGTTGGAGCAAGGAAAAGCTGTCGGATCGGCACCATCACCTGAATCTCTTTGTGAATTCGTGATGCCAGTGATGTCGCTTTGAGTGAATGACCGCCGGACTCAAAGAAGTGATCATGAACCCCCGCAATCTGCACTCCCAAAATTTCTTTCCATATGGTGCAAATGCGATTCTCCAGCACCGTACTTGGTGCTTCATATTGGTCATGCTTCAAATGCTCTATGCATTCTGTCGGTTCAGGCAGCGCCCTGCGATCAACCTTCCCATTTCCTGTTAAGGGAAGCTCATTGAGCAGGATAAAATAGGAAGGAACCATGTAGTCCGGCAGGCGCTCCGATACATACGTACGAATTCCAGTGGTTGTCAGCGCTGGATCAGCCTTTAGATATGCAATCAATATGTCCTGATTGGCTGCATCTTTTCTCGTCACTACGACCCCTTCACGAATCCCTTCATGCTCCAGCAGAACATGCTCAATCTCTCCCAGCTCAATGCGGTAACCGCGCAATTTAACCTGGTGGTCCAAGCGTTCGAGAAACTCAATATCTCCGTTTGGGAGCCGGCGTACCCGATCACCTGTTCGATACATCCGTGTTCCCTCAAGCAAGGGATGTGGAACGAATCGGGAATCGGTTAGTTCCTTGTTATTCAAATACCCCAAGCTCAAACCATCTCCGGAGATACATAACTCTCCTGGAATACCAGCTGGAACGGGATTCTGGTACCGGTCCATAACCCAGACCGAAGTATTGGCAATTGGTTTTCCGATGGGAAGATTGGTAACCGCTGCTTCGATGGACCTGATGGGATAAGCTGTAGCAAAAACCGTGCTTTCTGTGGGTCCGTATACGTGAATCAGGCGATCCGCTCCGAGAATATCCAGTCCTTTCCTGGCCTGGGCCACGGATGCCCGCTCGCCCCCAAACAATATTTTGCGGAAGCCACGGAGACATTCCGGCTCACGATCAACAAGCAGATTAAACAGTGCGGTCGTCATGAAAGAAACCGTGACTTTCTCACGAACGATAACTTCGGCGAGCGCTTGGGTGTCCAGAACCGTATCCTGCTTGAGCAGAACCAGACTGGCTCCGTTCAATAGTGCGCCAAAAATATCAAAGACAGATCCGTCAAACGCATAATTCGAAAGCTGCAAAATCCGGTCTTCCGGGCAAATATCGATGTAATCCGTCTCACATACAACCCGAATTACGTTTGCATGAGAGATCATCACTCCTTTGGGCAATCCGGTAGAACCAGAAGTGTAGATCATGTAGGCCAGATCATTCATGCGGTTCTCCTTGTCAGGTTTCACTTCCATTACCTGTGTGGCAGCCGCCATCTCCATGACCGCAGGCATATGATCCATGTAGTCCACATACAGCGGTAACATTGGAAAATTCAGCGGTGCCTGGCTGATCCATTCGGGCTGTGTCAAGAGCACCGCAGCCCTGCTATCCTGAAGCATATGACTTATTCTTTCTTCCGGCCAACCCGGGTCCATGGGAAGATAAGCCGCCCCTGCTTTCAGAATCCCGAGTATGCCCGCAATCATCTCTATCGAGCGGTCTGCCAGCAGTCCTACCACTGCCTGCTTGGGTAGCCCAAATTCGTATAACCGGGATGCCATTTGATCCGCTTTTTCCTGCAATTCACGGTAGGTGATATGCACGTCATCCATAATAAGGGCGGTGGCATGAGGCGTTTTCTGGACTTGTTCATCAAAAAGCTGGGATATGGTTTTCCATTGAGGATAATTAGTCACAACCCCCATGGAATGCTGCTCAAGTACCGGAAGTTCATCGTTCAAGACGAGAGTAATATCCTGAATATGAATACTCTCATCTGACGTAATTTGATGGATAATCGCTTTCATATGCATCTCAATCTGATCCATCAGAGCCGGTTCATAAACATGTTCATCATAAATGAGCAGCAGCGTCAATTTCTCTCCAAGTCCAGCAGCCATTGTAAACGGATAGTTGGTTCGTTCCTCTCCAGTAATCTCGTTTATTTCAAAACCCAGATTGGACCGCTCTGCCATCTTCCTCGTATCCAGAGCATAATTTTCGAAAACAACGACATGATCAAGCAGATCATGTTTGAGTTCAGTGCGGGCCTGCACCTCGGCCAGACTTAAATATTGATACGCCTGACTGTTCAATGCGTCCGACTGAATCTTTTTCATAAGCTCCACAAATGGCTGCTCTCCACAAAAGGTAACACGTGTAGGAATGGTATTGATAAACAAACCAACCATATTTTCAATGCCATCAACGGCTGCATCCCTCCCGGATACAACGGTCCCAAAGACAGCATCTTCGTTATCATTATATTTAGCGAGCAGAAACCCCCATATCGCTTGAATGACGGTGTGGAGTGTCACGGCATGTTTCTGCGCCATCTCTTTTATTTTTGTGGTGAGAGCTTGAGAAAACTCTATTTTCTTCTCTCTTCTGGAGAACGACATCTCACTTGTTGATCGGTTTATCGAAGGCAAGCCGGTCTTTTCACTGTATCCTGACAGATAATGCTCCCAGTACCCAAGGCCCGATTCCTGTTCCTGCTGCTGGAGCCACTTCATGTAATTGCTATAAGGACGGGTATCTGCCATTTTAGACGGTAGGCCATTGGATCTATCAGCATATATATCCAGCAATTCATTGAAGAGAATGCCCATGCTCCAGCCATCCAGTATCATATGGTGAAACGTCCAGATCATCTGGAAATGCTGTTCACCATTACAAACAAGAGCGATTCGAAGCAGGTTATCCTTAGACAAATTAAACCCTTTTGCACGATCCTTCTCCATAAAATCTTGCATTAAGGCAGCGACTTCATCGTCTGACCTGCCCCTCAGATCGTGAAAGGTAAACCCGATCGTCCGCCTAGCAAGAACAACATGAACGGGTTCCTCCAATTTGGTATGAACCGAGGCTCTCAATATTTCATGTCGTTCAAGCAACTGATTGAAGCTTTGCTCCAGAATTTCGGGATCAATCTCCCCGCGTATATCCAGTACCGTTTGTTCAAAATAGGCATCTTCAGACGGATTTTCGAGCGCATGAAACAGCATTCCTTTTTGCATCGGGGATAATGGGTATATTTTCTCGACTTTTGCCTTCATGGACCGATATCATCTCCTTATTGGATCGTACCTAAGCTGTCCTAAACATGGGATGAAAATAGACAAATATTAATCCTCAATCAGCTCATATTCGCTTAATAAATCTTCAAGATCCTCTAATGACAAGTCACTAAATCCATAGTCGGTAGATGTCTTCTCCGTATGTTCTTTGCTGATACAGTGATTAATCACTTGTTCAATTGCTTCGATATAATAATGGTTTAAATTAAGAATCATTTCTTCTGAAAACGCAGACTTGGTATAGGTTGTGCTAAGGGCCAGGCTTCCGTTATAGATGGCTACATTCAGCTCAATCGGGTTCATGCGTGCAATGTGCTCGCCCATGCTTTCTCCCGGTTTAAAATGCGAAGCATGAACCCACCCGGAATTTGCGGATGCTCCGATCTCTCCCAAATAGTTAAATAGAATTGGAGCCTTCTTCTCCGCCTGTAACTCTGGCATCT
>NZ_JCAXEL010000004.1:0-472780 GCF_059759055.1 Paenibacillus sp. GQ49 | reverse complement strand
AGGCTTTTGAGACAGCCCCACTTCGGAAGCATGCACCTCGCCTTTATACCCGGATTTTACCCTTGTGAAAAGGGAATCGATAAAATCTGGGGATAACAGCGATTGGAAGGTTATTCTGTCATCGTAGTGTCTGTGTAAATAATCATTAGTTCGACTTATTGAGCTGTCCCTGATGTAACTGATAGTAGAATCCTTGTTGCTGCATCAACTCGTCATGGCTGCCCCGTTCAGCGATCTGTCCATCATCAATGACGAGAATCTGATCGGCTTCACGAATCGTGCTCAGTCTGTGGGCGATGACAAAGCTGGTGCGGTCTTTCATTAAAGTGCGCATCGCTTCCTGGATCTTCATCTCTGTACGCGTATCAATGCTGCTTGTTGCTTCATCCAGAATAAGAATGGCCGGATCAGCCAGAATTGCCCGGGCAATGGTCAGCAGTTGTCGTTGTCCCTGACTCAGGTTGCTTCCCCCGGAAATGATGTGGGTATCGTAACCCTGTGGCAGTTTGCGGATGAACGAATGTGCATTCGCCAGCTCAGCCGCTTGCCTGATCTGTTCATCGGTTGCGTCCGGCTTGCCGTAGGCGAGATTGTCGCGAATGGTACCCGAGAACAGGTAGGCATCCTGAAGTACAATGCCGAGTTGTCGACGGAGTTGATCCTTCTCCAGTTCCGAGATGTCACATCCATCAATGGTAATCCGTCCGCCTGTAATCTCGTAGAAACGGGGCAACAGGTTGATAATGGTCGTTTTGCCTGCGCCGGTGGGTCCAACAAGTGCAATCATCTCACCAGGTTTTGCAGTAAAACTAACTTTCTTAAGAATGTCTCGCTCCGCACTGTACCCGAAGGAGACGTCTTCAAATACCACTTTACCTTGAATCTGATCCAGTTGTTTCTTCTGTTCCTCTACGTATTCGCTAGGTGTATCCATGATGTGGAACACTCGTTCAGCACCTGCGATTGCAGCCTGAATCAGATTGTACTGATTGGCCAGATCGTTGAGCGGCCGCTCAATCTGGCGGGAGTAAGCGAGAAAGCTGACGATCAGTCCGATGGACGTCATTTCATGATAAGCCATCCATCCACCTACAGAAGCCAGTATGGCAAACCCGATATTGTTCATCACGTTCATCGTAGGTCCAACCAAACCCGAAACGGTCTGGGCCTGTGTGCTGGATGTGCGCAGTTTCTCGTTCAAATTCTCAAAATGTTGATGTGCCTGATCCTGACGGTTATAAGCCGCTACGACTTTTTGTCCAGCAATGATTTCTTGAGCATACCCGTTAAGCTCACCAAGCAATTTCTGCTGGGCGGTGAAGTGTTTGCGTGTTCTTGACGCGATCAGGCGAGTGGCGATGGTAATCAAGGGTACAGTCACCAGACTGAGCAGGGTAAGCCGAACATCGAGTGCAAACATGATCGACAAGGAACCAACGAGCAGGATGGCACTGGACATCAATTGGGTTACGCTTTGGTTCAGCGTTGTAGATACGTTATCGATATCATTGGTCGCCCGACTCATGAGATCCCCGCTTTGATTTTTATCAAAAAAGCTGACAGGCAGCTCTTGTAGTCGGGAGAACAACGCATGTCGCAGATCCTTAACGGTCAGTTGGGACACACCAATCATGACATAGGATTGAGCCCACATCAGGAGTGAGCCAAGGACATACACACTCAGCAAAAGAAGACATTCCTTCAGCAAACCCGCTGTTACTTTGGGAACGATATGTTCGTTAACGGCGCGGCCGAGAAGATAGGGTCCTGCCAGATTGAGCAGTGTTCCAAGAGCCGTCAGCACTAATGCAGCAATGACTCCTTTGCGATGACGCCCCATGTACGACCATACCCGAATCAGGGCGTGGCGAGCATTTTTGGCTCTGACTTTGGGAACAGGTCCTCTGCCCGCTGGTCCGGGTCTTCCGATGGGAGGCACGACCGTTTGTTGTATGGAGGAAGATGCAGGTTTAGCCAAATTGAACATCCTCCTTCCGTTGCTGCGAATAATAGATGGCTTGATAATGTGATGAATGAGCCATAAGGTCATCATGTGTGCCCCTGGATACGATCTGTCCTTCATCAATAACATATATACAGTCTGCATCCTTCACGGAGGAGATCCGTTGTGCAATCAAAAAGGTCGTGCTGTCTTTCATCAAGGACTGCAAAGCCTTCTGAATGCTCGCTTCCGTACGCAGATCCACAGCACTGGTGCTATCATCCAGAATCAGTACTTCCGGTCGCATGAGCAGAGCGCGTGCAATGGATATCCGCTGTTTCTGTCCACCGGACAGATTGACCCCGCGTTGACCCAGCTCCGTGTCATACCCATCTTTCAGTTTCATAATAAAATCATCCGCTGCCGCAGCTTGTGCCGCAGCACGCAATTCAGCATCTGTTGCACTGGGCCGGCCGAAACAAATGTTATCCCGGATGCTGCCGCTGAACAGGATGGATTCCTGTAGCACAATGGACACACGGCTGCGAAGATCCTGAAGATCCCAGTGGCGAACGTTCACTCCATTCACGAGCACTTCACCCTGCGAAGCATCGTATAGACGGGGAATCAGCTGCACCAGCGAGGTTTTGCCTGAACCTGTTGAACCGATCAGGGCCACTTTCTGACCCGGGCGAGCCTTCAGGTTAATGTCAGTGAGTGCATGGTCTCCGTCATAACGGAAAGATACGTCTCTGAACTCCACTTGACCGCCTGTGTGGGAGGGAAGAGAAGACGTTTGGTTTCGGGACTGATCACGAGTAGACGGGGATGACTGTACATTCCCGGAGTTATCGGTTCCCGATTGAATATCCGGCTGTGTATGTAACACCTCGTTGATCCGTGCAGCTGATACCTTGGCGCGGGAGAAACTCATCATCATCATGCCGATCGACGTGAGGGACGAGAGTACAACCGTGACATAGTTGATAAAAGCAATCAGATCTCCAGCAGCAATATCGCCTCCCACTACCTGGAAACCCCCGAACCACAGCACCGCTACAATGGTAGCGTTCAGCATGAGGCTGAGCACGGGTGCATTCAGTGTGACGATCCGCCAGGCTTTTACGGCGGTTGTAGTGTAATCTTCGTTGGATTGCTTGAACCGTTTTTTCTCCAGACGTGCACGTGCAAATGCTTTGACGACACGAATGCCGGCAAGATTCTCCTGAAGCACAGCGTTGACCTGATCAAGTTTGTTCTGCACACTGGCGAACAGCGGATAGGATGCTTTTATCAGAATAAATAAAATAATAAACAGTACCGGTACAGTCGCAATAAGAATCAAAGCCAGCTTCACACTGATCGTAAACGCCATGATGATACTACCGATGATTAGCATTGGTGAACGGATAAACATCCGCAGCAGCATCTGCACAAAGGTCTGCATCTGGGTAATGTCACTCGTCAGACGAGTGATCAGAGATCCTTCCTGAAACGTATCCAGATTGCGGAAGGAGAAGGTTTGAATATGGTCAAACAGTTCCTGGCGCAGATCCGTGCCGTATCCAACAGCAGCTTTGCTTGAATAGAGTGTACAGCCTGCGCCGCCAACCCAGCCGATTAACGCAACAAGTAGCATGATCAGACCTGTAGTTATGATATGGGGCAGATTCCCTGCAAGTACACCATCATCCACGATGCTGGACATCAGCTTGGGTTGGAGCAGGTCCATGGTAACCTCAAGTACCATGAGCAGCGGGGCGACGATTGCCGCCGACTTATACGGGGTCAAGAATCGTTTTAACGTCCACAATAGGGAATCACCTCAATCTTCATAGCATAAGTGAATCAATTTCATGATACCTTTAGCTGCTTCAATCGCGAGTCTGCATCACCTCAGGATTCACGCAGGTTTTGGAGCATACGCTGTGCAAGTGCAGACATGATCCGGGATTCTTCCGGTGTAAAATCTTTCTGGGCCTGCTGTTCCAACTCCTGAATCACTTCTCTCAATTCTTGTAGCGCGGATCGCCCCTGATCCGTCAGGTATACCCGCAGACTGCGCAGATCCTTCGGGTCTGCTTCACGTCTCACATAACCGGATGATTCCATGCGCTTGAGCATCACGGTTACCGTTGCGGGACTGCGCTGAAGTTGTTCGGCCAGGTTTTTCTGAGATTGGCCATCTTCCCGTTCAAGCTGGAACAGCAAAGGGGGCTGCCCCGGGTATAACTCGGGGTGGTTCACAAGTTCCTCATGAACCTTGTAGCGTTTCAGTTTCACGAGTTCGGATAGCTGTCCCATTAAACGATCATTTTGGACTGGGTTCATATCATCTACTCCATTTCTACCTTCATTCCATCTTCTCGGTACTGAAAACCAGACTTTTTGAACACGCAAATTTAGTTAGTCGACTAAATAAATTTTAAGTTCGATTTAATATATCGTCAAGTGAATACAGATCATTTATTTTGAATTTAAGGTATTTCCGGGTCGATTGGCTGAAAAGTAAACAAGTAAAATAGATAAGAAAAAAACAAAAACCTCTACTTTGAGCGGAAGAGAGTAAAATAACTAACTCTGTTCCGGTCTCTAAAGAGAGGTTTTTTGGTATTGTCACACGTTAGTGTTGAGTGTACGGAAACTTACTTCTTGGAGAACATTTCTTTGGCTTCATCCATGGCCATTTTATTACCGATCGATGAGTAATCCAGCCAAGGTTGTGCGCCAATCGGGTAGACATGGCCGGCTTTAACTGCTTTCAGACCTTGCCAGATCGGATTGTTTTGTAGCTCCTTGAACATGGTTTGGGCTTCATCATCCGAATTCACAACCACAAAGATCGCATCTGCATCATAGTCCGGCAATATTTCACGGGAGACGACTTGATACGGTTTAGTCGAATCGATATCTGTGATCCCTTTGGCAGGAGTCAGACCGAGATCCTCATACAAAATGGGACCCATGGGACGGCGTGTACTGAACACACGTAATTCTTTGGCAGTAACACGGATCGCCATCACAGTACCATCACCAATCGTGTCATGAATCAGAGATTTCACTTCTTCCGTTTCGGTCGCGTAGTCCTGAATGTATTGCTCGGCTTCCTTCTCACGATTTACGAGTTTGCCAATCTCTTTCAGATGGTCGCGCCATGTACCGTTATCCAGATTGAAGACATGCACCGGAGCAATTTTTTCGAATTTGGCAATATCATCACCGGAGAATTCTTCGTCCAGATAGATCACATCGGGTTTCAGGGCAAGCAAAGCTTCCATATCCGGGTCTTTAACCGGACCAAGTGGCGTTGTATTTTGAAGTTGATCAGCAACATGGGACAGGAAATCTTTGGCTTCGCCACCGATAACGGAACCAACCGGAGTAATGCCGAGAGACAGCAGATCATTGGTCAGATGGATCGACATGGAGGCAATGCGTTGCTCACCTGAACTTGCACTGTTGTCTTGATTCTTGGTTGAAGTATCCGTAGACGAACCACCAGAAGCAGATGGTGAATTATTGGTCGTTCCACAGGCTGCAAGCACAAGCACCAGACAGATACTCATGACAAGCATAAGATTTTTCTTTAACATGGGTAGTCACATTCTCCTTGAACATCTCTTGGATGTCTTTATTGTTTTTTTGAAAAAAAAGATTACTTGCTTCGTACTAACAGGTACAAAAAGTAAGGTGCACCAATCGCAGCAACCACCACGCCTGCCGGAATGGCATTAGGCTGAAAGATCGTTCGCCCGATCGTATCGGCTGTCACCACAATAACCATACCGATGAGCCCGGCAGCAGGGATCAGATGCCGATGCATCGGACCTACAAGCCTGCGCGCCAGATGTGGTGCCGCCAGACCGATAAAGCCGATCCCGCCAGCCATCGATACACTAACGGCAGACAAGGCCACGGCACAGAGCAGCAAAATAACACGCTGGGATCGAACAGGCGTCCCGATACTGGTTGCGGCAGCATCACCAAGGTTGAAGGCATCAAGCGTTTTGGATCGACTCCAAATGTACGAGATACATAACACCACCCAAGGAAGCAATGCTTGCACATGAATCCAATCTCGGCCCCAGACGCTACCTGCCAACCAGCGAGCGGCAAAGGAATAGGTGTCTTCATCCAAACGCAGGGATAGGTAGAGTGTCAACGCATGGAACCCGGCCGCTACCGCGATTCCCACCAGAATCAGCTTAATGGGTGATACGCCGTTATGGCGATCATAAGATAACAGCATGATGATTAGGGCGGCGGCAACACTGCCTGCAAAAGCAAACAACGGAATTAACAAGGCTACAGAGCCATCCATTGTAAAGGAGAGACTAACAAACACCATTAGTCCAAATGCTGCCCCCGCATGTAATCCCAGAATCCCCGGGTCCGCCAGTGGATTGCGGGTGATCCCTTGCAAGGCTGCTCCAGCAATACCAAGTCCTGCTCCAGCAAGTACAGTTACCAGGATGCGAGGCAGTCGGTAATCAAACAGTACAATCTGATCATCCGAACTGCCATTACCAAACAAAGTCTGTAACACAGCGATTGGAGAGAGACGAATGGTTCCCGTGTTCAGGCTGATCACAATAACGGCAATGGCGATGCAGAGCAGCGTGATACTGACAATTATCGAACGTTTACCTCGTGAAGGTGTATTAAAATTCATCGCTACAAGGCCCTCCTTTCTTTACGGGCCAGATAGAGGAAGAAAGGTACACCGACAAAAGCGACCATAATGCCTACCGCGAGCTCCTCGGGCGGGTTCACGATGCGTGAGCCCAGATCGGCGAGCACCAGTAAAATCGCTCCAAGCAGAGAAGACATCGGAATGATGAGTCGATAATCCACACCCACCAGTTTGCGTGAGATATGAGGGATGACAAGTCCGACAAATCCAATCGAGCCTACTGCCGACACGGACACACCAGCCAGCACAACAACCGCTGCGAGGGCGAGAAACCTCGTCCAGCGCAAGTTGATCCCGAGATTAATCGCTACTTCTTCACCGAGTGACATAAGGGATACACGCCGGGCGAGTGGCATGATCAGTACCAGCGTCACGAGCAGCACGGGAAGAATTAACTTCAGATGCCGCCATTCTATTCCGCCAAAACCACCCGCATACCAGAAGGCCAGATCCTGACTCAGGTCAAAATAAATGGCAACACCTGTGCTGAGCGAGGTTAACATGGCTGCAATAACCGCTCCGGCAACGGTCAGTCTGATGGAATTCAGACCACCAGGTGCTGCCATTCCAAGCAGGAAGATAAGCAGTGTGCCCAGAACAGCCCCCACGAATGATAAAAACATAATCCAGCCGTATGGCAGTCCGGGCCAAAAGGCAAAGCTCAGTGCTACGACAAAAGTGGCTCCAGCATTGATGCCCAGAATGCCCGTGTCTGCCAGCGGATTACGCGTAATGCCTTGCATTAAAGCTCCTGCAACGGCAAAAGCAGCGCCGATAATAACCGCGGCAAGGACACGAGGCAGCCGCAGCTCATGAATAATCTGATGAGGTGTCAAAGCTGGGTTGTACTGAAATATGGCAGCCCATACGGTTTCCAGAGTTAACCCTTTGGCACCTAAAGAGATTGCGACAAACATACTTAGCAGCAGTATGGCTATGGCAGACAAAAACGTCAGCCCAACGGTTACTGCAGATTTTCTTGAATTAGACGGACGATGTGGCAGTCCCGGATGTTGAATACGGGTCACTCCTTTGGTACCAACAACGTGTTTCATTGTTATTGATTATCATTATCAATTAGTGATCATTATAGAATCTTAATTCAGGCCCGTACATGGCATAAATTAAGATTCTGGAGATGGACATTTTTTAGATTACAAAAGTGAAGGTTTGTTCGTCAACATAGAGAGCGCTTCATCGAGCTGGATGTTGATGGAATATGGAGCATATACGACCCATGAGTTCCAGTCGATGAGATGTACACGTCCGCTTTTTACCGCAGGATGGCTGTTCCACAGTGGATTTGAAGCCATCTCTTTCAACAGTGTTGCCTTTTCATGCATGGAATTAATCGCCAGTACCAGCACATCTGCCTCCAGTCCGTCCCATTCTCCTGGTGTGAAGGGCAGCCAGTTGAATCCAATGCCGGGAGATTTGCCAGCCAGTTCGGTCTGAATACGCTGAGGAGCGGCCAGTTGCAAGGTTCGATAAAAGACATGTCCAAAGTTCCGATGGCTGTACATCCGTGGACCTTTAGGCGTTAACGTGCCAACGGCAACGGTGATGTCCCCGACGAATTCCTTGATTTTTTTGCGTGCACGCTCTGCCTTGCGTTCATGTCGATCCAGCCAATCTGTGGCTGCTTGGGTGCGATCCACAATGGATGCAATCTGATGCAGATGACCAAAGACGTCTGTCTGGTTCCAGGGAATCGTGATGATGGGCGCGACATCGCCAATATGCTCCATCGCTTTGGCAGCTGCATTGTCCTTGGTCAGAATCAATTCAGGATTCACATCCAGGAAAGCCTGACGTCCCTGTTCCCAAGGTTCATAGGCGTGGAAGGGCAGCGTCAGCGATTTGGGCATATGAGGAAGATGGCCTTGGATCTGAGCTGCGCATGGCGTGATGCCAAGTGTCATCAGGTGGTCCGTGTATGGATAGGAGAGCGACACGATATTTCGGTGGACCTGCTTCGAATAGGAAGTTGGCGCATAACCGGCATGGTTTCGGAAACGTCGGCTGAAATAAAATTCGTCACGGTAACCCACTTCACGAGCCACATCACGGATACGCAGATCGGAAGTGAGCAGTAATTCCTTGGCCCGGTTCATACGCAGATGAGTGATGTATTCAATCGGATTTTTCTGCATGCGGCTCTTGAATAGCTGTGAGTAATAGGACGGGTGCATGTCAGCCAGTTCAGCCAGCTTTTCCAGTTTGACCTCGTGCATATAGTTTTCGCGCATGTATTGCAGGGTGGACCTGAGCCACTGTTCGGGTTCATCCTGCCCAGCCCCTACGTCAGTCTGGTCTTCTTGAGGCCAGAGCATATGTAACAGTTCCGTCAGGAGGAGCTGTGCTTTCAAGCCTGTTTCCAAACCTTCATTGGTTAATTGTGTAAGCTGTGCGGCAATGCGCTGTATACCGTAAAATGGGCCCTGAATCCAGCCTGTAACAGGTGAACTGAGCTCACGTTCGTAGATTCGTCTGGCTTTTGTTTTCTCCGTAGCCCGATACATATCAAAGTGAATGATATACAGTTCAATATCATGGTCTTCATCACTAATCAGTTCAATTGCAGTTCCTGGTAGGGAAAGACAAGCTGATTTGCGAACCACGTGAGATTTGATCCCATTCATAATCAGTTGGCCTGTGAATTTGTGCATGTATATGAAGGTATGATGAGCTAACTCAGTTGTGGACCAGCGCCATTTCTCACGGGTTATAATATGTTCTGCCTGACGAAGTTCGATCAGGGTATCATTCAAGAATGTATCCAGGTCTGCTCGGATTGAGGATTCCTTTTCTGAATTGGGACTCGTCTGCTGGTGTAACATGTGTGGATTCATGCCGCTGTGGGCGGTACCGGGGATGGTAGTCATGTTGCTATGCGACCTCCTCTCTTTGGAACAGTTTAGGTAATAATTGAATATGGAACACACCATATTTTCTCGGACCTGAGCGTCTTTCTTGAACGAATCATCTATTGATGCGTTTCGCATGATGTTATGATTACTGGCTGTCTTGTCAAAAGCGCGTTTGCAGTATAGTCAGATATTTTATGAATAGCACAGGGTATATGATCCCGTTATCAGATGTGATCGATAGTTTAACCAGATTGTTGCTAGTTACAAGTATGCTTAGGGACAAGACTTCTTGGCCCTAGTCTGCTGATAATCTTAGCAAATCTACTGGAGAATTGAAATGTACCCAGATATGTTCGAGGCCCTGATGAGCTTGAATTCTATTGAAAGCACATAATCGAAATCGTTTTCTGACGTAAGCGTTTCTTTTTGGTAAAATAAAGGGGATAACATGTTGGCCTGATCAGAATCATGAACCTTTTCAACTCAAATTGCAGTAGGGAGGCTTTAATATGACAGAAGTAGTGGGACGGGACAAAGTACGCTGGGGCATTATGGGCACGGGATGGATTGCATCCCAGTTTGCAAGGGATCTGGAGCATGCGGGAAACGCTGTGAAAGCAGCGGTAGGTTCACGGACAGCGGGAAGTGCGGAGAAGTTTGCAGCTGAATATGGTTTTGCACGCGCTTACGGTTCTTATGAGGAAATGCTGCAAGATCCTGAAGTAGATATTATCTATGTGGCAACACCTCACCCTGTGCATAAGGAGAATGTAATGGCTTGTCTGGAGGCAGGCAAGGCGGTGCTATGTGAAAAGCCGTTTACGATGAACGCGCGTCAGTTGGAGCAACTGGTGGAGACGGCACGGGAGCGTAACCTTTTCCTGATGGAAGGGATGTGGACACGCTTTTTGCCGCCGATCGCTCAAGCCAGAGCATGGATTGCAGAAGGACGAATTGGTGAAGTACGTTTGCTCCAGGCAGACTTTGGATTCCGTGTCGGCTGGGAGCCGGAAGGTAGGTTGCTTAATCCGGATCTGGGTGGAGGCGCATTGTTGGATGCAGGGGTGTACCCGATCTCCTTTGCATCGATGATCTTTGGTGAACAGCCCCAGCATGTATGGAGTACGGCCAATATCGGTGAGACGGGTGTGGACGAGCAGTTTTCCGTATTGTTGTCCTATTCCGAGGGACGTTCTGCATCACTGAGTGCTGCCATTCGTCTGAACCTTAGCAATGAAGCGGTCATATACGGTACGGAAGGCAAGATTCGTCTTCCTTTATTCCTGGCGGGTAAAGAAGCCTATCTGCATGTGAATGGTCAGGACGAGCCGGAGAAGTTCACGGATGATCGAACATGTATTGGTTATGCTTTTGAGGCAGAAGAAGCGGGACGTTGTATCCTCGAAGGTCGGACGGAGAGCAACACCATTAAACTGGACGAATCCCTGGAAATCATGAAGCTGATGGACACAATTCGGGGCCAGTGGGGATTACGTTACAAATCGGAGTAACAGACAGGAGCTGACGTGTGATGGTGAAGATTCTGATATCCGGGTTTGAACCTTTTGGCGGGGATGCGGTGAATCCGACGGGGGTGTTAATGGAAGCTCTTGCAAACGAAGTGATCGAGGGTGTTGAGCTAAAAACAGTACTGTTGCCCGTGCACTTCGATGAATGTGCAGACCTGCTGATCGCAGAGATGGAAGCCTTTCGGCCAGATGTGGTCATCGCCTGTGGGCTGGCCAAGGGCAGAACATCCATTACACCGGAGCGGATCGCCGTGAATGTCAAAGACATTCCGCCAGGCTCCTACGCGGATAACCAAGGACAGCGTCCTGTGGACGAGCCAATTGTAGATGGCAGCCCGGACGGTTTGTTCTCCACCTTGCCCATACGTGCCATGGTGAGTGAAATGTCTGCAGCAGGCATCCCAGCTGCCGTGTCCAATACAGCAGGTACATATATCTGCAACAACACGATGTACCGGGTTCTGGATCACATTCGTGTAGGGCAACTTCCGATCCGTGCCGGATTTGTACACTTTCCGGCCTCAACAGAGATGGCTGTGTTGCAGCCTTCCGTTCCATCGCTGCCTATTCCCATGATGCTGGATGCGCTGCGGATCATGATTCGCACGGTTGTTGCTGAGTCGTAGGGGATGGTTGCGATCGTTCGGTTGCGGTTGCAGCAGATCGTAGGTGACGGTTGGTTGGATTCGTAGACCGCTGTTGTGAGAGGGAGAGCAGTGGGTTGGGATCGGTTACAGTAGGGTTCAAGATGACGTGGAGAGCGTGTAGTTGCATGGTTTTTGTCTGCTTCGATCTTGGGTTGAGCAGAGTGTTGGATATGAGTATAAATATGAAGTTGAATATAAAGTGAAAAAAGAGCTGTCCCATCGTCATAAGTCTGACGTTAGGGGACAGCTCTTTCTATTTCGTGTGTCATGTGTAGTGTAGTCCAACATGGTTAGTGAGGTTACTAGTTTGCATCAGTTATCTTGATGAAAGTTTTTTGCCAAGTTAAAAATTAGACTCTAAAACCGCAAACAACAAACCCGAAACCCAATAAGGCTTATACAACTTTTGCTGGAAAGTAGGGATTAGCAAAATCGGTAAGGGGAGTTTAAAAGTAGGACTCCGATTCGTGACCCTCCTGAATATGACCTATACTGATCCTAAGTAACCAAGCTCTAAAAAAAAAAACTCAAGGATACCGCAATCACCCTGGCTAGCTAAGAGGTTTCTAGCCCCGAATCACTACGTAGTAATCTAACGAATCGAGCACACGCTATTTGCCGAAAATCCGCACATACCAATTTCTAACGAACCGAAGAAGGGTTATTGTGTGGAATGAAGCGAGTTTGTCGGTGATATGAACGAATTTTAGCCGAATACGGTGTCTGAGATTCTTTAGAATTCTCATACCACGTTATTCGGCTAAATAAGATGTGCTGTGTTCTTTAGATATAGAGCGAAGAGAAACTAACTCAAATTAAATCAAAGTTAGATTCGCAACAGATCAAGGTCGAACTCGGGAACGAGTCCTTCTTTCATGGCGCGGCCAAGCAGTGCAGTGATTGCACCGTAACCATCATCACCTAGGTTGGCGCTGAACTCGTTAACGTACAGGCCGATATGTTGTGCAGCTACGTCAGGGTCCATTTCTTGGGCATGTTCCATAACGTATGCTCTCGACTCATCCGGGTGCTCCCATGCATATTCAACGGAGGCGCGTGCCCATCCGGCGAGGGCATGAGCGTCCATGTTGCGACGTGCGATGATCGCTCCAAGCGGGATCGGAAGGCCGGTGTCGCTTTCCCACCAGTTCCCAAGATCTGTCATTAGTTTGAGGTCATAGTTCTGGTACGTGAAGCGTGCTTCATGGATAACAAGTCCGGCATCGATCTTGCCGTCACGAACAGCAGGCATGATCTGGTCGAATGGCATGACAACAATCTCGCCTACACCGCCAGGAACATTTTGCGCTGCCCATAGACGGAATAATAGATATGCTGTCGAACGTTCACTTGGCACAGCAACCCGTCGTCCAGACAGATATGCTGGATCGGTCGTGCCATTTTCGGTCAGAACCAAAGGACCACAGCCTCTGCCAAGTGCGCCTCCAGCAGGAAGCAGAGCATAGTCAGATAACACGTATGGCAGTGCTGCATAAGATATTTTCATCACTTCAGGTGTGTCGGGTCCATCCGGATTTGCTGCCAGACCATTGGTAATATCAATATCAGCATAACGGACATCCAGCTTAGGTGCGCCCGGGATTAACCCGTGCACCCACGCGTGAAAGATAAATGTATCGTTTGGACAAGGGGAAAATGCAATTTTCATGATGTAATAACCTCCCGTAAAATGGAACTTGCGGCCTGGAGCGCATCGAGGGCGTCCTTGATGCGCCAAGCGTCGCGGTCGCGTGGACCGACCGCGTTGGATATGGCCCGCAGTTCGAGTGCTGGCACGCCGAACTGCTGGGCAGCCGTTGCCACGCCGAAGCCTTCCATGCCTTCGGCGGCGGCATCCGGCACGCGGCGCAATAGCTCCGCGGCCGTCTCCGCTGTTCCGGTCGCCGTGGACACGGTGACCGCAGTGCCTCCGCTTACAGCGAGCCCGGCCCGCTGCAGCTCATGGCGCAAGCGAGCGGCAAGCTCCGCGTCCGCCGCCACAATGGACGAGCCGAATCCGAGCTCGTCCACACTAAGGAAGCCGTCTGGCGTCTGCGAGCCCAGATCGGCAGCAACCATGGCGTCGGCTACCACGAGGGAGCCGACGTCTGCCCGGCCGGGGAACCCGCCGCCGATGCCGGCACTGATCACCAGCATGTAGGCTGGTGAAGATCCGGCTCCGGCAAGGGGCCCCGGCCTTGAAGATGTGGCAGATGCCTGTGCCACATCGGATGGGCTTGGCGCATTGGAACCCTGCGCCAACGCCCTTGTGCTTGCAGCCGCTACGGCATATGCCAATGTAGCGGCTGTTCCTGCTGCGGCCGAGGCTGGGCCAACGCCCGCTGCGATGACGTCAAATCGTTCCGCCCCCGTGTCTCCCAAACCACGGAGGACCGCATCTTTCTCCGCATCAACCGCGGTTACAATTAACACACGTTGTGATGAATTTCCTTGTACCGGACTTATATCTGAAGTGTTTATTTCCCCAGTTGAATCCCCGTGGTGTCCACTATTTTCGAATGATGCGTTTGGTTTATTATTCTGATCTTTATCCTGTCTATGTTCATTCATCTCGGATTCTCCTTATGAGGTATTAGAAGTGTAACATATGCCTCCATAGTATCTTTCTTACAGCAAGCTTCTAGTTACACTTCTTAGGGTTATTACTGACTTCTATATTTCCTTGTAATGTATAGTTCAACTTATATAAATGGAATTCGGGGATATATTTGTCCACTACAAAAGGACATTTATCTTCATTTTGTCTTTCAAAGAGTGGACACTTTTTCTAAAAAGATACTATATCCATCCAGGAATATGAAACACTACATATAGATGTTTTTAGATATAAAATTAAAAATGATCTATATGTAGAATATCAATTCCGAAGTGCTTTCTCATGTCTGTGTCCACCCTTTGAAAGACATATCTACAATATGTATGCTCAGTGCGGACAGCTCGAGTTGGCCCTCCAAACGAACAGATAAACGATTGAAAAGGCTGGAGTCTGCCCGACCCATCCAACGCGAATCATATATAGCCTTCGGATTTTAGACCAACAAGCCAAATGAATAACGGGCCCAGTCTACACTCGACCACTGCATAGTAGCTCATTTGTGCAAACCCGAATTTAAAGCAAATACACAGTCTTGCTAACTCTAATATATCTGCCTGCTAAACAGCCAACTACTGTTCAGACAATAGTGCAGACAATAGATCTATAACGCAAGAAAACATATATAACGCATAACAGACCTAACAATCAATCAGATTAAACGCGCACAAAAAAGTAACAAAGATACAGTGATTATTGAACAATATTTCATCCCCATCATAACGGAAGGGGAAAGACCTGAACAACCTTTGCATGTAATTCTGTCAAAAGCGGTCAAGCAAAGTTTTGGGTAGCCGTATCACTTCAAGTAGCCACATCTAGCCACATCGCTTCAGATAGCGGTTTTGCTTCACTTCATGTGAACGCAATCCTGATCGAGCCCCGTCCTAAGTCGAAATGAACCTGCTTCCCCAAATTATATATGTCATTTAAACCATATAACCTATCTTTATTAACGTACTCCCAATAAAACAAGAAGTCAAAGTCAACGGTTGACAATTCGATTTAACTGTATTAATAATAATAGTACAGTTAATACACCTAAGAGTTGAATATGTACGGCTCTACAGCTGTACTGCTTAGGTACCGCCTTTTTACACCTAGATAACTACACATACACCTCAGATACAGTCATTTAAAACCCATAGGTTATTCACACATTTACAGAAAGGAGGTGCGGGATGTTCGAATTAGATGTACGCAGCCGTAAGGCGATCTACGAGCAACTAGTGGACAAAGTCAAAGAAATGATCGTATACGGTATTCTAAAGCCCGACGAGCAGCTTCCTTCTGTTCGTGCGTTATCCACGCAGCTGACCGTGAATCCAAATACGATTCAGAAAGCGTATCGTGAGCTTGAACGTGAAGGTTACATTTATTCTTTGCAGGGAAAAGGGAGCTTCGTATCATCATCAGTGGAACATCCGAATGAAGCCATGAGAGATGAGATCAGAGAGTCTCTGGTGAAGTTGATTGCAGAAGCTTCGTATTCCGGTTTGACCAAAGCGGATATGACGCTTTTGTTTGAGGAAGCGATGGCCCGTATAGAGAAGGAGGAGCCTCATGATTGAGCTGAATCAAGTCGTCAAAGCATTTGAACAGGAAAAGGCAGTGGATGGCGTAACGATGCACATACATAAGGGGTCGATCTATGGTTTGCTCGGTTCCAACGGGGCAGGCAAGACATCGCTGCTCAAAATGATGGCTGGCATCTATCGTCAGGACAGCGGGACTGTTCGTATCGAAGATAATGAGATTTATGAAAATATGGATCTCAAAGGCCGCACAATTTTTATGGCCGATTCGCCCTACTTTTTCCCGCAATCTTCAATAACTCAGATGGCTGCATTTTATCGTTCGGTATATCCGCGCTGGAATGAGGAACGGTTCAAGCAACTGGCTACCGTGTTCAAACTGGATGTAAAACGCAAGTTACATCGCATGTCCAAAGGCATGCGCCGTCAGGCAGCCGTATGGCTGGGACTTAGCTGTATGCCTGAAGTGCTGCTGATGGATGAGCCGATTGACGGCCTCGACCCGGTCATGCGCCAGCAGATCAAAAACCTGCTGTTCCAGGAAGCAGCTGAACGTCAGGTAACCATTGTCATCTCGTCGCACAACTTGCGTGAGATCGAAGATCTGTGTGACCATGTGGCGATTATGCACAAAGGCCGAATTATTGTAGAGAAGGATCTTGATGATCTGAAGGCCGATACGCATAAAATCCAGGTTGCTTTCCGCCACCCGGACCATGCCAAAGCCATGGATGAGCAGATTGATATTTTGCATGAAGAGAAACGGGGAAGCGTATCCCTGTACATTGTCAAAGGCAACCGACAACAGGTAACGGATCAATTCCGTATACATGATCCGTATCTGCTGGATGTACTGCCTTTGACGCTCGAAGAAATCTTTATTTACGAAATGGAGGACGCAGGGTATGATATTCAACCGATTGTTCTGTAACCGGGGCATCCTGATCCAAAATTTCAGACAGCATGGATGGATAGGCATCCTCTACCTGATCACATTGTTGTTCTCACTTCCGTTATATATCGCTACCGAGTACAGGGATGTGCCACAACAGATTACAAGTTTGTTTCAGGCTAATGGTGAAGTGCAGATTTTGTTCGCCATTACACTGCCGGTAGCTGCGGGTATCTTTCTTTTCCGCTATGTTCAATCCGGTGCACCTTCTGATCTATTTCATAGTTTGCCGTTACGTCGTAAACATCTGTTAACGGTGAATCTGTTGACCGGATATGCCATGATCCTGATTCCAATCTGGATTACAACTGCGATTACCGGCTGGGTATGGGCGGTACTGGATCAACCTGCGTTTCTGTTTGATGGCAGTACAATCTGGATGTGGGGCTTGAGCATGAGTATCTACTCGCTGTTTATGTTCATGCTAACTGTGGCGGTGGGCATGTGTATTGGTCAATCTGTATTGCAGGGACTTACCGTGTACGCGCTCGTCTTGTTACCTGTAGTCGTGTGGTTCATTATGTCACTTCATCTCCAGCATTATTTGCTCGGATATGCTTTTGAAGAAGTGGGCTTTAATGCGGAGAAACTCTCACTTGTCCTGCGTGTGGGTTCGATCAGTAACCTCCCTGTAATCCGTCAGGAGTTAATTATCTATGCTATATTTGCAATCCTGCTTATTCCTCTAACCTATGTACTTTATGCGAAGAGACAGGTTGAATCTGCTACTCAAGCAGTTACGTTTAAGCTTATAAAACCTATATTCCACTTTGGATTGATGTTTACATTGGTTCTGATTGGCGGAGGTTACTTTACAATGATTGCTCCAAGAGGATCATCTGGATGGGGAATCTTCGGATATATCCTCGGAGGAATTGTAGGTTATATCGTTGCGGAGATGATTATTCGCAAAACATGGCTGATCTGGAGCAGCAGGCTGCTACCCAAGCTGATTCTATATGGTATCATCGCTGGTCTGATACTGTACGTACCTATTGCCGACTGGAATGGATACGCCGCTCGAGTGCCTGAAATGAGCAAGGTGAACAGCATCAAGCTTGGTGGGGAGAGTTATACGTACAGTAACGGTGTCAGGCAGAAAAAGGACGATGCTCACCTCTATTCTAATGATCCGGAATACATGGGGGCAGTTATCGCTCTTCATCAAAATATTGTGGATTCCGATCTTCCTTTACTGGATGATCCGATTAATACAGGTATGCGTAATGATGAGTCTATATTAATTAACTACAAGCTGGATAACGGCAAAGTGATGAAACGTAAATACTACATTCCAGAAGCCGAATTCCATCAGGAATTAATGGCTCTGAAACAGTCCCAGGATTACAAAAGAGTCGCCTTTGAAACGTATAAGCTGGATGAAGATGCGTTAAGTTTCGGCATTCGTTCTGCCATAAGTTCATACCGGAAGGTTTATATTAGCAATCCGGAGCAAGTCCGTGAGTTCAAAGCATTGTTGAAACAGGACATTTTGGATCAGACCTATGAAGAACAGCGCTCCCCGTGGCAGTCGTTTGCTTACGCGGAGATGAATCAGGACTCTACTTCGAAAGATCCATTTCAACCGAGGGAGATGTGGAATTTTGAGATCAAACCTAGCTATGATCGGGTATTGACTTGGCTGAAGGAGAACAAATTATACGACCAGTTGCTTGTCCAGGCAGATGAGATTGTCTCCGCTCAGTTTGCGAAGCAGGAGATTAACAGTCCGGGTTCGCTTCAGTGGACTACTCCGCAGCCAGAATATATCGATGGAAATCTAAGTGGTAACAAACAGATAGCGACTAAAAACAAAGAAATCATTAGTGATTTGCTCAAACGTCAACGGTCTGGTTATCTAACAGAGAAAGATACCATTTATCAGATCAAGTTGAATGTAACACGTGGCGAGAACATCTATATGATGTTGAAAGAAGAGGATTTGACCGAGGAAATGAAAGCTATTTTGGTCAATCAATAAGCTGAGCGGTATCAGTTGTTAACTATAAGCGGGAAGGGTTCTCCCGTTGATCGAAAGTTTTATTCAACCAGTAAAACCAGATTTACTTGACCAGACACAATGAATGGAATATATTAGAAAAAGGTAGGGTTCGAGTGACTCGTTCAATCGAATCCCATATGGAACGGCTTATGAGGGAAGCACCCGTAAGAGCAGGCAAATGCCTGACTTGCGGGTGCTTTTTTGTCGTTCGCTGATTTCGTTGGCTATTCTACTAAATATATTAGAAGAAAGGGTGTAGAGACGCATGCAAACAGAAGCGTGGAAGGAAACGATAAATGAACAGGAGGCAATAGCAGGTAGCCATAGTCAGATGATGGAACAAAGTAACGTACGGCATCGTCAATTGCCATCGATGACTCATCTTATTTTCAGATCACGCCTGCTTATAGGGCTTGTGATTCTGTTCAGCGCAGGCACGATCTATTTTGCTTCTTCAGTCGAGGCAGCGGATATAGATCTTGGCGTAACCGCGCAAAAAGCATGGGACTCTGTATTGAACAAAGCCGATGCACAAACCAAGTTAACGTTGAAGCAAGCTTACGAGAAAGTGGGGAACTGGAAGGCTCAAGAGCAGGCTTGGGAACAAAAGATAAAGACACTTCATGCTGCCAATACCGCGGAATTGGAGCGATTACGTGTAGAAATAAGACAAACCGATGAAGCGAAGGTCGCAGCTTTAGCTGAAAAGGTAAAGCAAACACAGGCCCGATATGAACCGCTATTCGCCCTCTATAGTTCAGTCAATAGACAGTTGGATGCAGCCAAAGCCATCAAAAATAAGGAATGGAGTGCAGCGATCCGCACTCAGGCAGAGACGTTGAGACCGGTTGTGAAGCTTGCCAGAGAAGATATCCGGATCAAGAAAAAGGAACTTGCTGAAGCACGCAAACGGAAGAGCACTGAAATAAAACGTTTACGAACTATGCTAGCAGGGGCCGACTCCGCGAAGAAACAGATTCAAACGGCTAAAAAACAGGCAAGTCTGGCGAAAGAACGATATTCCAACGCTCTACAACAGTTCAAACAGAGCACGAAGCAAGGCCAACCGTCACGTGTACTCAGCTCATTGAACACCTTGGCGTCTGCAGCAGAGAAGTGGGCAGGCACAAAACAACATATCCACACACTGGAGCAAAAAGTATCCACTACGTATGTGAAAGTCAGACAGGAAATCGCCAAGAGACCCAAATAAGAGGAAACCCGGTCCTCTCCGCAACGTACACAACTTTAGATGTAAAGACGCTTCGATGATGATGGAACGAGGTGGAGCTATTGCAGTCCAAGTTGGAAACGAAACGTACGGGGGCAAAAGGTTTTAAACGTAAACGTTACTGGATTCCCAGCGTTGTACTAATTTTGATCATAGGTTTTATTGGGATTGGTACACAATGGACACCCAAAATAACGGTATTTTTATTAAAATCATTAATTGAAACTACTGATCCAGACACAAATAGCAAGGATACTATGCTCTCGGGTGGGATAACTCGTGTTGCGGATGTTACCTATGCAGACGAAGGGAGTAATGACAGTACACTGGATATCTATTATCCTTCCGTAACATCGGAACCTTTGCCTGTTGTGTTATGGGTTCATGGTGGTGGATGGGTCTTGGGTGACAAAAAGGATATCGCAGATTATGCCGTACAATTAGCCAAACAGGGTTACGTTGTGGTCAGTATGAATTATGCGCTCGCACCGGATACGAAATATCCCATTCCCGTGATCCAGACGAATCAGGCTTTGACTTACGTGAAGAACCATGTCAGTGAGTATAAGGGTGACCCGGAAAACATATTTCTCGCAGGCAATTCGGCAGGTGCCCAGATTGCAAGTCAGACTGCGGCAGTGGTGACCAATCCATCTCTCGCCAAGCTGATGAACATAACACCAGCCGCCCAGCCGGAAGAGTTGCGTGGGGTTCTGCTATTCTGTGGTCCATACAATCTAAGCACGGTAGCCAATACAGGCTTTCCACTCATACGGACATTTCTCTGGTCATATACGGGAGTCAAAACATTTGAAGACTATCCACGTCTGCATGAAATGTCGACCGTGCTTCAGGCCACAACAGAGTATCCACCTGCATTTATTACCTCAGGCAATGATGACCCGTTGACCAGTCAATCGATTGAGCTGGCACAAGTATTGAAGCGCCTTGATGTTGAGGTGGAAACCTTGTTTTTCTCAAACTCATCAGAGAAGCTGGGACATGATTATCAATTTGATCTGGAGAGTGACGCTGGACAACAGGCGATACATTCGGCAGTACGATTCATGCAACAGTATAGTCGATGAGCAGACAAGTCTGTGGTACACTCGAAGCAAATGAGGGCGCAGGAGGAGAAGTATGGCAGATAAAGAAGATTTGACCCGGTTCGGGGTGGCGTTTCCTACACCTCTAATTGAGCAGTTTGACCAGTATATTGAGGAACAGGGATACAAAAACCGATCTGAGGCTTTCCGTGATCTTGTTCGCAAAACATTACTTCAACCTTCTGCATTACAATCCGACCAGGATGTGGCAGGCACCATTGTGATGGTCTACGATCACCATATCAGTGATCTTCCCATTCGTTTGATGGAGCTCCAGCATGAGGCGCATCATGATATCATTTCCAATATGCACGTGCACCTGAACCATGACCAATGCCTGGAGGTAATTGCCGTACGGGGTAACCTGGGACGATTGCGTCATTTGCATCAACAGATCCAGGTACAAAAAGGTGTTTTGTATGCGGAGCTGTCTGTGACTTATGTAGATGAACTCAACAAACTGGCTCATGCTCAGAGTCGTCAGGAGGGCAATCCGGATCAAAGTCTGGATCACAATCAAAGTGCAGGTCAGCATGGTCACAGCCATCATCATCATCGCTCTGCGGAGTAAGACAAATACGGATGTAATTTCTATGAAAATATAGCAAATCTAAAGAACAGACCAGTGGTTAGATGCCAACTGTCTGTTTTTTTTGTTTGTTATAATACCTGACTTTATAGAGCACTACAAATGCTCGGTTATACAACTTTTTATTTATTAATTCTGAAATATGAAAAAATATGGATTGCGAAGTTAACTTTGTTGACATATGATTTGTATTTTGTGCTACAATTTCTCTGAAAAGTAACACGATAAAAGGGAGTGCAACACATATTTAGAGGGGGAACGACCAGAATGGGCAGATTTTCATGGAGATGGGGAAAACGAAAAGGTAGAACAGGATTAGGTATCTTGCTTGTATGTTCCATTGGTTTATCTGGTTGTGCACAGAGCACAGCGCCAACAGCTTCATCAGCAGAGAATGGACAGTCAGTTCCAGCCTTAACCAAAGACGAATTGGTGCTGGCCGTTGGCACCGAGCCGGAAGGTGGGTTTGATCCGACAACCGGATGGGGGCAATATGGGTCACCGCTTTTCCAGAGTACCTTGCTGAAGAGGGATGCCAAGTTACAACTGGTTAACGATCTGGCTACCGCATACTCCGTTAGTGAAGATGGGCTGACCTGGACGGTTACACTCCGGAACGATGTAAAATTCTCTGATGGGGAGCCACTTACGGCTGAAGATGTAAAATTTACGTTTGATACGGCTGCTCAGAGTGGGTCTGTGATTGATTTGACAAATATGGCTGATGTGCAGGCACCTGATGATAGCACGGTCATATTTACACTGAAATCGCCGCAGTCTACATTCATCAGTCTGCTGACGACACTTGGCATTGTGCCTGAACACGCCTATGGTGCCGATTATGCAGAGCATCCGGTCGGATCAGGACCGTACAAGCTGGTTCAGTGGGACAAAGGACAACAGGCCATCGTGGAAGCGAATGAAGAATATTACGGTAACAAGTCTGCATTCCACAAACTCACCTTCCTCTATCTGGATGAAGATGCAGCCTACGCTGCTGCGCAGGCTGGTACGGTGGATATCGCTGCTATCCCAGCAGCGTTTAGCAAGCAAGAGGTGAATGGCATGACATTAGAGGCTGTGAAAACCGTAGATAACCGGGGCATCATGTTCCCCATGCAACCTGCTGGTGCCAAGTCGGGCGATGGTCTTCCCGCAGGGAATGATGTGACATCTGATCTGGCGATTCGCCAGGCGGTGAATGTTGTGATTGATCGTGAGGCTTTGGTTGAGGGTGTACTGGAAGGGTACGGTCGTCCAGCGTATTCCGTCAGTGATGATCTGCCTTGGAGCAATGCAGAAGCTGTATTTACAGATGCCAATCTCGAAGAAGCGAAGCGCATTCTGGCGTCTGGTGGCTGGGTGGATGCGGATGGTGATGGTATCGTCGAGAAAAACGGCGTTAAGGCCGAATTCAATCTGCTTTATTTTGCAGGTGATTTAACAAGACAATCTCTGGCACTGGCTGCTGCGGATATGGTAGCTCAGGCGGGAATCAAAATCAATGTTGAAGGCAAAAGCCGTGAAGAGACAAAAAAGATGGCTTACTCCAACGCTGTATTGTTTGGGTGGGGCAGTCATGACCCTTTGGAAACCTATAACCTCTATAGCAGTGCTCATAAAGGAGAAGGGTATTACAATGTGGGGCTGTACAGTAACCCTGTCGTGGATTCTTGGATGGACAAAGCCCTTCAGGCAACAAGTGAAGAAGAGGCATTGCCGTTCTGGCAGAAAGCGGAATGGGATGGAACAACAGGTTTCAGTTATCAGGGTGATGCGCCATGGGCATGGCTTGTGAACATAGATCATCTGTATCTGGTTACGAATGGACTGAACATTGGTGAGCAGCAGATCCATCCTCATGGTCACGGCTGGCCGGTGACAACAAATCTGGAGGAATGGTCCTGGGATAACATTACAAAGTAGGAAACGCAACGGTAGCTTTAGCCTGAATTGGGGAGAGATTGGATGACAGGCAGGAATGGATGGGCCAGATTTGTTGGTTTTAAAATGTTGCGACTTGTATCTCTATTGGTTGGAGTCAGTGTGTTGTCTTTTATATTAATGCAATTCTCTCCTGTTGATCCGATCGAAGCCTACATTGGTGGAGACATGATCCGGGTAAGCGCCGAACAGCGCAGTTTAATCGAAGAACGTTGGGGATTGAATGAATCTCCCGTGGAACGATTACTAACCTGGGGACAAACGCTGATTCAGGGAGATCTGGGGACATCAATGATCTACAGACAGCCTGTAGCGGATATTATCCAGGAACGGTTCATGAATTCTGTTGCGCTTATGGCTGTGGCTTGGATATTATCCGGCATCATTGGTTTCACTCTTGGTGTAGTTGCTGCGATGAGACGGAATTCGAAGCTGGATCGCCTGATCTGTTGGTATTGTTATACGCTGGCCTCCACGCCAGTATTCTGGATTGCGCTGTTGCTGCTGATGGTATTTGGGGTGTGGCTTGGATGGCTTCCAGTTGGCCTTGGGGTACCCGCAGGAATGTCAGCTGATCAGGTCACATGGGGAGATCGAGCTATTCATATGATTCTGCCAGCGTTGACCCTCAGCTTGACTGGGGTAGCTTCGATCGCTTTGCATACCCGGCAGAAACTCACGGATGTACTCGAGTCAGATTATATTCTGTTTGCGAGAGCGCGAGGTGAGCGTGGATTTCAGCTGTTCCGTCGACATGGGTTCAGACATGTTGTTTTGCCAGCCATAACACTACAATTTGCTTCGTTCAGTGAACTGTTTGGTGGGGCTGTGCTTGCAGAACAGGTATTTTCATACCCCGGCCTTGGTCAGGCAACGGTTCAGGCGGGGTTGCGCGGTGATGTTCCACTGCTGCTCGGACTTGTGATGTGCAGTGCAATCTTTGTTTTTACAGGTAATATGGTTGCAGACATTCTGTATCGTATGATCGATCCACGGATGAAGGAGGAGCTGATGTCATGAAACAGACGGTAGAACGCTCCTCCGAGCAGACGGCAGAAACAGCCGAAGTACAGAAAGTGAAAACTGCGAATCAAGAGGTACGGTACAACATTAATACAAGGTCTCTACAGGCTGAGACTGGAAAAGGAACAGGAACAACACGCCCAACGAGAAAAGATTATACGGCTGCCAGAGACCAAAATTTCCGAAACCCTCGCCAAAGAGCGGTGATCTGGGGAAGCCTCGCGGTGATCTGGATTGCCGTTGTGTGGTTGACGGGCAGGCTGCTTCCGGCTGGTTCTACGCTGACTTCACTAATGGATCGGAATTTGGCACCAACCTGGGCGCATCCATTTGGCACAGATTGGCTCGGAAGAGATATGTTCATGCGTACGTTAAAAGGATTGGCAACCAGCATTCAAGTGGGATTGCTTGCTGCATGTGGTGGCGGACTGATCGCACTACTGCTTGGACTGGGGGCGGCTTCTAGCAAGGTTGCTGACCGGGTAATCTCATGGATCATCGACCTGTTTCTGAGTGTGCCACATCTGGTATCGCTGGTCATGCTGGCCTTTGTATTCGGTGGAGGTCTGGCAGGAGTAGCGGCAGCGATCGCGCTGACGCACTGGCCGAATCTGGCCCGGATTGTACGAGCGGAGATGATTCAACTGAAATCCGCAGAATACATTCAGATTTCACACAAGTTGGGTCAATCGCGGTTACAGATTGCGATGCAGCATATGCTGCCACATCTGGTCCCGCAGCTGTTCGTGGGCGTACTGCTAATCTTTCCCCATGCGATTCTGCATGAGGCAGCCATTACGTTTCTGGGGCTGGGGTTGTCCCCGCAACAACCGGCAATTGGAATTATTTTGTCAGAGTCGATGAGATATTTATCTGCTGGCATGTGGTGGCTCGCCTTTTTCCCTGGACTGGCATTGTTACTGGTTGTTCGTGCGTTTGATGTATTGGGCAACAGTCTGAAGACGTTGATGGGTACAGGTAGTTCAAGGGAGGTGAGGTAATATGGCTCTTCTTGATATTGAGGGAGTATCGGTGTCATTTCGGCGCGCCCGTGGTTGGTTTGGGCACGAACATACTTATGTCATTCAGAATCTTGATCTTTCCATAAACGAGGGCGAGATCGTGGCTGTTGTAGGCGCAAGTGGATCGGGTAAAAGTGTGCTGGCGCAGGCCATCATGGGCATTCTGCCTGCCAATGCCAGGTTAGAGGGACGTATTAGCTATAGTGGCGAGCCTTTGACCCCAGACCGACAACTTCATCTGCGTGGTGAGGAGCTGGTGTTAATCCCGCAATCCGTCAGTTATTTGGACCCGCTGATGAAGGTGGGGAGGCAAGTTCAGCTGGTAACCCGAGATTCCGGACGGAAACGAGGCTTCATAGCTCGATCCCATATGAAAAAGACGGAGCAGGAGCTGATGGAGCGTTATCATCTTCCTCAAGGAACATCCGGGAAATACCCGTTTGAGTTGTCCGGAGGTATGGCAAGACGGGTGTTGATGGCGACAGCGACCTCAGGTCAGCCGAAGCTGATCATTGCAGATGAGCCGACACCAGGCATCCATCCGGAAGTGTTGGCCGAGACGATGAGGCAATTTCGCGAGCTCGCGAATGAAGGCGTAGGCATCCTGTGGATTACGCATGATGTTACGACAGCCCTGACGGCAGCTGATCGCATCGCTGTATTTTATGCGGGTACCAATGTAGAGACGGCGCAGGTGGATGATTTTAAAGGGAATGGAGAATGTCTGCGTCATCCATATACAAAAGCGCTCTGGAATGCGTTGCCGCAGAACGGATTTCAGCCACTCCCAGGCTCCCAGCCGTTGGCAGGTCAAGAGATTACGAAAGGATGTTCATTTGCTCCCCGATGTAGCGTAGCAACCGTTGCATGTACCCGCGAACGTCCAGAACTTCGTAAGGTACGGGGCGGAGAAGTGAGGTGTTTCCATGTCACTTGAAGCACGGGACGTGAGTTACCGTTATGATCCGAAATCGTGGGTGTTCCAGCAGATGAATATGCAGGTGCAACGGGGAGAAGTGGTTGGCTTGTGGGGACCAAGTGGCTGTGGCAAAACAAGTCTTGGTCGCATTCTTGCAGGATATGCCGAACCTGTGGCAGGACAAGTACTTCTGGATGGTGAACCACTCCCCCGTAAAGGAGTATGTCCGGTTCAGCTGGTGTTCCAGCACCCGGAGAAGGCTGTGAATCCACGCTGGCGGATGCGTCGTGTACTTCAGGAGGCGTCTGTGCAGGATGAACAGTTGCTCGAAGCTTTGGGTATTCAGCAGACCTGGTTGGACCGTAGGCCGACTGAATTATCCGGTGGAGAACTGCAACGTTTCTGTGTGGCGCGGGCGCTTGGCACAGCGACACGTTATGTGATCGCAGATGAGATGACAACGATGCTGGATGCAATCACTCAGGCACAGATATGGCATACCGTGATGGAAGTGGCTCGCCAGCGTGATCTGGGATTACTGATCATAAGCCATGATCGGGATTTGTTGAACAGGTTGTGCGACAGAATTACACCGATGCCGATATCGATGTGACTGTAATTTTAATTATGTTTTGAATAAATAAAATGATCGAATGCAAAAGGGGTGCCCCTTGTGAAGTCATTGACCATGAATATGAGTCATGGACTTGACTACGGGGCACCCCTTTTCACTTTTGACCAATATTCGTCATTTAACGAACAGTACACGTTCTGTTGGCAACGTACATAGATGTGACTGAAAGCTTATTTGCCCGACACATTGCTTAGCAACACAGATAATCTGCGCATCGCCTCTTCAACCGTAGAACGTGGACAGGCTACATTAATACGCATGAACCCTGTACCCTCTGTTCCAAAGAAGCTCCCGTCATTGAAAGCAAGCCCTGCTTCATGAAGCAGCATATTGCATAGTTGTGCATGTGGGATATTCAGTTCCCGGAAATCCATCCACAACAGATAGGTTGCTTCGGGCAGATGCATTTTAATCTGAGGAATATGTTCCGCAACATATTGCTGTACATATTCCATATTTCCACGGATATAGGCAATGCACTCATCCAGCCATTCCTCGGCTCCGTTGTATGCAGCTTCGGTTGCAACAGCCCCCAGTGTACTGATACTGGCAAGTCCCATCGTTTTTACACCCTGCGCGAACGATTCCCGCAACTTGGCATTGGGGATGATGATGTTGGATGTGCAGAGGCCAGGAATGTTGAACGTTTTGCTTGGAGCCGTACAGATGATACTTAGATCAGAGACGGCGTCCGAGATCAGGGTCAGTGGTGTATGAGTTCCGCGCTGATGAACAAGATCGGCATGGATTTCATCTGAAACCATCAGTACGTTGTATTGCAGACACAGTGACGAAAGCCCTTCAAGTTCCTCACGAGTCCATACCCGTCCAACCGGATTATGAGGACTGCACAGAATCAGCATTTTGACTCGACCGGTCTGCAAGCTGGATTCCAGTTGTTCCAGATCCATCGTGTAATGACCGTTATTCTCTATCAAAGGATTGGTGATCAGTTCACGGCCTTGACCACGTACTACTTCATAGAAGGGAGCATACACGGGAGTTTGGATGACCACTGCATCTCCCGGTTGAGTGAATCGTTGTACAGCAATGCTGAGTGCGGGCACAATACCTGGAGTGAATACAATCCAGTCATCGTTAATTTTCCAGTTGTGGCGCCGTTCCATCCAGTCTGCAACAGCTGCATGATACGCCTCAGTCCGCACTGTATAACCAAAAATCCCGTGCTCCATCCGTGTTTGCAGGGCCTGAATGACGGATGGTGGAGCAGCAAAATCCATATCGGCCACCCACATCGGAAGCGCATCAGCAGCACCGAAGATATCCTCAAGCGCATCCCATTTTTCTGATCCGGTAGAGATCCGGTTAATAGGCTGGTCAAATGTACTGTTATTGTTATTCATCGTATTTAATCCCCCTTGAGTTCCGTTCCTTCGACCACAAATCGACAAATAATTATCTAATACATTGGTTAATTTCGCAACTATTGTGCGTGTATGATTAGCTTCATAATGTATGGTCCGGATTTCGGGACTTTATTCATATAAGAACAACTTAACGAGCCAGAGAACAGCGGGCATACGACAAAGACTATTTTTGTACGCCCTTGTTCCTGTTTTGTCCATTTATCGTTTACAACCTCTTGTCAGATGCTATTATATTGCTAACATTTGGTGGAACAACGGGCTGTTATCCGAATAAGCTCGTACCCATAACCCATACATGATGAGCATAACTACATGAGTCTTTCGCGTACATCGAGCGATCGCTTGAATCGTATTATGCATAGGGCTGACATTTGAACTCAGGAGGCGTTTAGGGATGAAAAGCAAAAAGTGTTGATTGCTGCGGGTGTGTTTGGCATGGTGTTAACCGGATCGGCAGGTGTATATGCAGGTACACAACTGGAGACAATCAAAGCTTATCTGAACCATGGGCTCGCCATCGAAGTGAACGGACAGAAATATACACCGACGGGTGACCAGGGTAAAAAGCTTGCGCCAATTACATATCAAGGTAGTACATATCTCCCCGTTCGTTCGATTGCCGATGCATTAAAGACCGAAGTGAAGTATGATTCCCATAACAATAAAGTAAGCATCGGTTCTTCAAGCTCTTCTGGTGGGTCAACATCCACAGGCAACAGCGGATCAACATTACCATCCACAGGCACGAACACACAGGCGTCAGGTGTGAAGTCCAAGTATCTTCCGGCTGATTTCCCATTACCGAAGGATGCGAAGGCAACAAGTCTCATTGAAAGCAATGTAGACGGCGACAATAAAAAAGTCGTGCTCACGTACACAACCAAAGAATCAGTGCTAACCGTTGGAACATCCTACAAAGACTACTACCAGACCAAAAACTTGAGTCAGAACACGCAGGATATCCAGGCAGACGGCTTCAGCATCGTGGGTCGTGAAGATGGCAAATATGCCGTAACCATCACAGGTTCGGTATCTGCAACCAACAAGGATCTGAATGAAATCACCGTAGTTTGGGGCGAAGAGTAATCTTTCCTTCTATAAAAGGTGAACAGCAAAAGCCGCCCGTGGAAATCATAACTGATTTCATTGGGCGGCTTTTAGGGTTGAATCCATATCTGGTTCTATACTCTGAATTAATAGTCTAAATATTAGTCCGTTACAGGTACTCGTTAAACCATCCGGCAATATGCTCCAAACGGCGTATCCTCAGATGAGGATGGCCTCCACGGGACAACTCATGGTTGGCACCTGGGAAACGAACAAGCCTTGTGGTCTGCTTGCGCCGCTTCAACGCAATGAACAACTGCTCGGCCTGTTCAATTGGACACCGCAGGTCCTGTTCGCCGTGCAAAATGAGCAGCGGGGTGTTCACGTTGCCGACATAAGCGAGCGGGGAATGTTTCCACAGTTTTTCCGTGTCATCCCATGCGTTACCACCAATCTGATCTTCTGTGAAGAAATAGCCAATGTCACTTACGCCGTAGAACGATAGCCAGTTGGAGATGGAACGCTGGGTAACAGCCGCCTTAAAGCGGTCCGTGTGTCCAACAATCCAGTTGGTCATGAATCCGCCATAACTGCCTCCGGTTACGCCCAGTCTGGATTCATCGATAAACGCATATTGGGACAGGGCATAGTCCACACTCTCCATGAGATCGCGATAATCGCCACCACCATAATCTCCGCGACAGGCGTCTACAAACTGCTGCCCGTATCCGAGGCCACCGCGTGGATTGATATATATAACAGCGTAGCCTTGTGCGGAGAGAATCTGGAACTCGTGCATAAATGTAAAACCATACATCATGTGTGGACCGCCATGAATCTCCAGAATGGTCGGGATTTTGACCCCGTCGACCATGCCATGAGGTTTCATGATCCATCCTTGCAACCGCAGGCCATCCGAGGAATTAAACCAGAAGGTTTCCGGTGTACTAAGGTGGATCTCATCCTCAAGCTGTGGATTGCTGCGGGTGAGCCGAACCGGCTCTACACCGGGATTTTCCGGTTGTTCATACATATAGAGATCGCCAGGATTTCGTGTGTCGGCAACAGCGGCCACGATCTGCCCGTTTTCCAACTCGGCAAATTGATAAATCTCACGTTCGTCAGGCCATATATAGTCGGCACTGCTGCCGTCTCGTGCGAATTTGGCAATGCGGACACTGCCATGTATGGTTGCTAGACACAGGATGGAGGAACCATCCCGACTGAATACAGGCCCCGTGGTTGTCAGATGTGATCGCATGTCGCCAACAATGCTGTGATTCAACTGTACGTCCCAATCGGTGCTCAGACATACAAGTTCACCACCTGATATTGGAAGGTTGTATAACTTCACAAGCGTGGCATTTCCATAGGAACGGTCACTGGCGAGCAGTGCAATGGATTGTCCATCCGGTGCAAAGGCCAGCCGGCTGAACGTATATCCTTCCGGGGTCAACTGCTGCACATCCGATCCGTCTGCCTTGGCAAGGTACACATGATTGGTTAGAGTGTAATCGTTATGATCCTCGCCATCTTCGGGCAGCTGGGCAATCCATGCAATGGATCTTCCGTCCGGTGACCAAGCGTAGTCTCCAACGTCATAATGACCTGTAGTTACAGGGAGTGGTTCCACATCGATCGGTGCGAGAGCGAAGAGGTGGGAACGTCTACCGTTCCATAATCCGCTGGCATCTGATTTCATGCGAATCCGGTCTACGACATGTTCTTGCAGCAGTTTAGGTCCATCGTCTATAGGATCTGTAGGTTCTGATTCCTCATCTCCGCTCATATCCACGGATGATTTCACAAGCAAAGTATGACCATCCGGTGACCAGAGCAGGGAACTGACGCCATGTTTCAGGTGACTGATTTGCTGTGCTTCTCCGCCATCTGATGCGATAATCCAAACTTGGGATTTCCCATCAACCTCTCTTAAAAAGGCAAGCTGAGACCCATCCGGCGACCAGGCTGGGGAATGATCCTTCTCACCAGAGGTAAAGGGCCTGTCCTTTTGATTCCCCAGATGCAACAGTCTCAGGTGAGAACAATAACCGTCACGTGCTTCATTCGTTTTCCGGCTTACATATACCAGTTGTCCGCCTTGAGGGGACGGAGTTGGATCATTAACCCAGGTAATCTGATAAAGATCTTCCGATGTTATGCCGCGCTGACTCATCATTGTTTGTCCTCCCGCCATGAATTAGAATTGGTTAATTTCCTAACCTTTCCATTTATATTAACGGAAAGCAAGGGACAGGACAATAAGGGTGTCATCGGAGTGGCCGGTGCAAACATTCTTTGTTCAATTCATATAGGTGTGTTAAAGGATTTGCTCGAAGGATGACGAATCCTAATGTTGAATAAGCGCAGAAATGACGAAAAACGGTCTTCATTTAATGTTTAACATTGGTGAATTTGGTTTAATGTACAATGCAATTCCTGTTCTGCATTCAGCTATTTGGTTCATAGCCATTCGTTTATATAGAACTTGTATGATTCAGTCACAATGGAGGAGGAACGTCACGTTGAGCACATCCTATGAGCAGCATGTGGAATATCCAAGCCGGAAACGAATGGCGTGGCTTACGGCAGGGGCGGCACTCTTTGTGGCAGCCGGATTTTTTTTGATTTTTGATAGTTCTTCAGTTACGAATGATTCCATCCTTTCGGATGTGATTGGACTTCTTTCCATTTTGTTTTTTGGGCTATGTTTCTGCTACAGTCTGGTAAAGATGATTAAGAAGGAACCTTCTTTTGTAATCGATGAGGATGGGTTTGTGGATGCATCTTCTTATACTGCAGGAGGAGCCGTGGCCTGGAAAGACGTTGAGAATATTTTTATGTATGAATTAATGGGACAGAAAATGATCGGGGTCAAATTGCGGGACGAGAAAGCCTTTCTGGATCGCCAGAACGGGATGAAACGTAAATTGATGACGGTCAACAGCAATATGGTCGATGCGACCATCAGCGTTGCCCAAAGTAGCCTCACAGTGCCACTGGATCAATTGTATATCATGATGATGAGCCACTGGAGACATGTGAGTGATAACATGATGTATGATTCGTATCATCGTCGTTAGAGAGGTCAGAACGTCCATAAGTCTTCAGAATGGAGGAATAGAGATGATGCATGGTGATGCAACACGCACGATTCTACTTCCGGATGGAACTGCCCTGCCTGCGATAGGACAAGGCACATGGAACATGGGAGAGAAGCAATCTAGCCAAGAAGAAGAAGTACGAGCACTTCGTTCCGGTATTGAACAGGGAATGACCGTGATTGATACGGCGGAGATGTATGCAGAAGGTGGGGCAGAAGTTGTTACGGGAAAGGCCATCTCGGGCCATCGTGATGAAGTTTTTCTCGTATCCAAAGTATATCCCCATCATGCGGATCGCAAGCAGATGATTACGGCGTGTGAACGTAGTCTGAAGCGTCTTGGTACAGATCGTCTGGATCTGTATCTGCTTCACTGGCGCGGAGGAGTACCGCTCGAAGAGACGGTTGAGGCTTTGGAACAATTAAAGCAATCCGGTAAAATCCTTCGCTGGGGTGTATCAAATCTGGATACAAGGGATATGCAGGAATTATGGAGTCTGCCGGAGGGGACTAAGTGCATGGTGAACCAGGTGCTCTACCATGCAGCTTCGCGTGGTATTGAACATGATCTGCTTCCCTGGATGCGGGAACGTAGCGTTCCTGTAATGGCGTATTGTCCACTGGCACAGGGTGGCAGACTGCGAAGTGAATTGTTGCAGCATCCAGTCATTCAGAAGATTGCGCAGGATCGAGGAGTTACGACTTCGCAGATCGCATTAGCCTGGGTGATCAGGGATGGAGATGTACTGGCGATTCCGAAGGCGGTACAGCTGAATCATGTGGCAGACAATGCAGCAGCAGTGAATATCGTTTTGACACAAGAGGAACTCACCCGTTTGGATGAGGCGTTTCCTGCACCTAAAGGCAAAGTACCTCTAGATATCGTGTGAAATAGATGAAAATACGACTAATAAGTCATGCGGAGCAGATCTACCCGATCTGCTCTTTTTTGTGTCCATGTATCTATACAGACCTACTCCCAGAAACAGATAACCGAAGCTTCCGCAGGACCAAAGCGAAAATAGGTTTTAACAAATGGGCTTTACAACACTATTTCACTAGTGTACTATGTAACTAACACACCAGTACAGAGAGGAGCGAGAACTTTGTGACTATGGAATTTGATAACAATTTACCAATCTATCTGCAGATCATGCAGTACATCAAGAGACAGATTGTAACCGGGACACTTCAGGCAGGTGACAAAATTCCTTCGGTTCGTGAACTGGCGGCTGAACTACAGATCAATCCAAATACAGTACAACGGACATTTCAGGAGCTTGAGCGGGAAGAAGTGGTCGAAACCAAACGGGGCTTGGGCAGATATGTGACCAGTGAGGAGCGGAAGATTATGACGATCAAAAAAGAGATGGCCGGTGAATTGCTGGAACGCTTTCTGACCGGAATGCAGGAACTGGGGATCGAAGAGCAGGACATCTTATCCATCGTAGCCGATGCTGTTGCGGAAGGAAAGGGAGGAACAACGCATGAGTAACATCCTTGAACTGAACCAGATCAATAAAACATATGGCAATAAGAAAGCGCTCAGTAATATTACATTGGATATTGCTCCAGGACGAATCGTAGGTCTGCTGGGTAGCAACGGTAGTGGAAAAAGTACGCTCATGAAGCTGGTTGCAGGTTTGTTGCATCCGAGCAGCGGAACGATTCAAGTTACAGGTAAGCCTGTTGGGCTGGAGACGAAGGCACTGGTTTCGTTCATGCCGGATCGTCCATTAACCGAGAAGTGGATGAAAGTGCGGGATGCAATTGCATACTATCGCGATTTCTATGCTGATTTTGATGAAGAGAAGGCACGGGAGATGCTGGAATTCATGAACCTTGTCGAGAGTGACCGGGTACGGCATCTGTCAAAAGGTATGAATGAACGACTACAACTAACACTGGCACTTTCTCGTAAGGCTCGTCTGTATTTGCTGGATGAACCGATTGGCGGAGTAGATCCGGTTGCACGAGGCAAGATTCTGGATGCGATCGTCAAATTCTATGATGAAGACAGCAGTCTGATCATCTCCACGCATCTTGTGAATGATATTGAACGGATTTTTGATGAAGTTGTCTTTATTCGCGAGGGTGAGCTGGTGATGCGGGAAGAAGTGGAAACGCTCCGTCTGAAATATGGGAAAAGTGTGGATGAGATGTTCAAGGAGGTTTATGCGGAATGATGACATTATTGAAGTATGACTTTAGAAGGAACTGGAATACACTGCTGGCTGGGCTAGTTATTTTGATTATCGCTCAAGTGGGGCTTTCCCTTTTCGTGTCTGAGGTCACAGGGATTGTGCTTGGCATTATGGGATATGTTGGAGTAGGTGTGGCTATTTATGTGAAAATGATCAAAACATACACGTCCAATATCCGCTCTTATAATCGCCGTTTGTTACCCGTAACGGGCCTATCACATGTGTTGTCTCCTTTGATCTTTGGACTACTTTGCGGGTTGGGGTTAGTCATTATTTTTACGACTCATGCCTACATCTATATTTCAATGAAGCTCAGAATGAACATGGCTAGCAATATTGATCTTTCGGGTCTGCATGTTTCGGATTATATTAGTTTGTTGCTGTTTAGCGCATGGGTTATGGTATTCATGACCGTCATTATCTTCCTTTCGATCTCGATTGCAGGCAGCTTCCGTTGGAAAACTGGGCCTTGGATCGGCATCGTTGCATTCTTGGTCCTCGTTAATCTGCTTGGCTGGTTGGAAAATATCATTACGACAGGACGCTTCAGTCCAAATGAGATGTTCCGGTATACGGAAGAAAGTACAGGTATTGCAATCACAGCCAATGGTGTACTATGGTCGGACGGCATGTGGGGAAGCATTGTATTTGAAATCATCGTAGCCGTTATCTTGGTGTGGGCTACCATCTACCTGAACAACAAAAAAGTTGAAGTCTGATAACAAGATAACTTGAACGTGATGCGAGCAACCAGGGTTGCTCGTTTTTTGCATCCAGTAATAATCCACTTTTTGAATCGAATCCCATTAATGATACGTAAATATAGATATATTGTGTGCTCGATGCGAGATTAGGTTAAAGAGAACAAAAGGATCTGTAAGGGAAAGGAGAAAGTGTTATGGAACTATACTTCAGGGATAACTTTTTTAACGCAGGTTACACCGAGATTATGAATCCGAATCAGGAACAGGCTGGGCATCTGGATTTGAAAAGTGTCTTTGGTTCTTCACTCGATGTATCAGATAACTCAGGATTAGTCTGCAGCGGTAAATTCCGCATGTTAACCAATCGCTGGGATATCACTGCAGCAGATGGGAGACATCTGGGTGTGCTTAGGGCCAGGTTCAGTTTCTTTAGTAAAAAGTATGAATATGACGCAGGATCACGAGGTACATATGATGTGTCTGCTCCAGCATTTTCGCAGGAATATGATATAAGTGGCAGTGGTGGCCGCATCGTGGCCAGTTTCCGTCGCACCAGCGGCTGGTTTAGTTCAGGCGCATTTGTATTAGATAATCAGTCTGAACAACTGGACACGTATGAATTAATTGCAGTGGTCATGGGCGTGCACGCGATTAACAAAAGACGGAACTCGGCAGCTAGCAGTGGAGGAACGTAGTTTAGGCGCATGTATACCAAAAAGGTTTGGATGAGATTCTCCAGACCTTTTTTTCGTATATGGATATAGATATGGGTTTACTTTTGAGCAATAGTTATGGTTAACCCAATCTTACAAAATCATTGACCATCAGCTTTCGCAAGAGGTTTTTCCTCACGTTGGCGGTGCTGGGCTTCATTGGAGTGTTCGGAATGCGTATCAGGATCTTTTTCGGCATAACGTGCCAGTGCCTTCGCAGCTGTTTCGGACATTCGCTCCCGCAGTACCATGTGGTCAGCGATTCGAACCCGTTTGCCGAGAAAACGCATTTTGGATAAGACGTAATCCATCTCATTGCGCGGAACGGTTAGTTCGATCCGATATGTCTGCTTTGCTTCCAGGTACTCGACCTGTTTCTCAAAGCAGGAGAAGGCATAGAGGATTCGGGACAGTTCCTGATTGAACTGGGGCAGTACCTCGATGGTGATGGTCGTTTTACGCTTCTCTGTTATCGCAGCAATTCGGGCAGTGTAACCCGAAGCTGTATCCGGTTCAACCGGTTGGGCTTCCACGGTAACAATGCTGTGCAGTTTGGTGGACATGAGTTTGTCGAACCGAGGCGCATACCATAGCACGTACCATTCTTTTTTGACCATGGAATACTCCAGTTTGTACGGGAAACCAAATTCATCATGGCTCGTGCGTCCATTGCGGACGCGACCCGTCATGCGAAATCCCTGATGATGCAGAATGATTAGCCGTAACTGTCGAAGTAGTGGGTGAGAGACACTGTTTTCTTCGCTTTTGGCTTTTTCGGTCAGGTAATCCTGAAGGTTCAGGTCCTGCTCACCATTAAGCATGTTGTACATTTTATCCAATGTTACAGGGCTCAGCGCTTCTCTCGCAGCAGGGTGATTCAGCATCATGCGAAGCCAGGCCCGTTCCTGTGAAGTCCAGGTGAACAGTCCGGTTTCATTCAGTCGTGTCATCATCTGGTAATTAAACATCTTCTCGAACAGGTTCATAATATTCCCCAATCTCCTTCCATTCCTTGATCATCTCCTGGCGTAGTCTCTGAGGTGCAATTATTTCACAGCTTGAGCCAAAACTCCGTAACCACGGTTTGATCTCGGTGGTACCGTTGACCTGGATTTCGTAGAGAAAGGTATGATCCGTTTCGGGTATAATTTTGCCCCATTGACCTTGCAGACGAACCCGATCCAGAATAAAGTTGCGCTGACCACGCTCCGGGTGGAAAAAGCGAGCTTGAACCGTCACGGTATTTCCCGTATCCACGAGCCAACTGTAGCGACTAATGTCGGTCCACTGCTGCTTCAGTTTGAGCATGTATTGCTCTTCTACTGAATCCTGTTCCTCCAGTTGGGTTATGCCTTCCATGCGGAATTTCACAAAGCCGCGGCGGCCCTGATATCCAATTACATACCAACGACCATACTGATGGTCATAAATCACTTCAAGGGGCACGATTCGGTTGGATCGACCATCTGCTTTCCGTTCAAAGCGTGGATTCGTATTCTGTGAACTGTAGCTGGATGGTTTTTTCGGTGAATAGTATAGGAACTGCACACGTTTGCGCTGACGAATCGCACTAAGCAGTGTGTAGAGATGAGCTTCGTCCAGGATACGAGAATAATAGTGATACTTATAGATATAGGGCTCGGTAGCTTCTTCTTGCGGGAAACTTGCCGTAATGGCTTTTTTCAAACTATCCCGCAATAAATATCCCTGTACGGACGGTACCTGAGTGTTTGCCATCATATCCACAAAATCATACAACTCCAGCTGTTCCTCCACTGTTAATTCGGTAAGGACATCCTGTTGTAAAGCATAGCGATATGGTCTGCCACCTGGCTCTTTTCGAATAACCCCAACCTCTTCCAGATACTTTAGATCGGAGCGAATGGTTTTCTCGTCAGGTAACGCCAGATCTTCCGGCAGATCAGCACAGCAGGCGTCCAGCAGTTCCATCGCGGTTAAGGCTTTATGTTGTAAGGTATGCAAAAGGACAGAAAGCCGCTGAACTTCAGTCTCTTTCATCGACTTGGCGCGGAAGAGGAAGAGCAGCATGGGTTCAGCCGACTCTCCATACTGGAAGCGAACGAGATCCGCTATTTCCCGGCTTGCTTCGGCACCTGAGCGCTGGTCGGCAACGGTCTGCATGATTTCTTTTAATCTGCGATTGGTTTTATCAAAGGTATGTACGGATATGCCAAGCCGCTCGGCATATTGTTTGCGGTTATACGCACCGCTTGTTAGGGATAACATGCGTAAGAACTGAATTTCTTTGTCAAAACTCTCTCTTGCCATGAACATTCACTCCTTGTTATCCCTTCATTGTAGCAGGATGAGCGGCAGGTTTCATTTAAACTTATGAAGGTAAACGATAATTTAATGAGTGATGAAAGTGATTCGTCGCCATACTTCTGCCATGTTCGTATGTATCATGCTTGGGTCATAATGAGGGTATGAGCGAGGCAGGGAAACACGATTAATCGATCTGGTGAACAATGCGAGAAGGGATTAGGAATCTGTGATACATAATGTAATTTTTTAAAAGGAGGCGACTGACATGACTCATGTTCATGAAGAAATGAGAGATATGATTAGACAACAGCTGAAGCAGATTGAACAAGAGGAGCAGGTACGGATCATCTATGCCTGTGAATCGGGCAGTCGGGCTTGGGGATTTCCTTCCCAGGATAGTGATTATGATGTGCGTTTTCTGTATGTAAGACCGCTGGAATGGTACTTGTCGATTGAGGATAAAAGGGATGTGATCGAACGCCCAATCAGTGATCAGCTCGACATCAATGGTTGGGATCTGCGCAAGGCCTTGAAGCTGTTTCGCAAATCCAATCCACCGCTGCTGGAGTGGCTGCAATCCCCCATTCAGTATGATGAACAGTATAACGTGGCACAGCATATCCGGGCGCTGTCACCGTTGACCTTCTCGCCCAAGTCCTGCATGTATCATTATCTGAATATGGCGAAGGGCAATTTCCGAGATTATTTACAAGGTGAGCAGGTGAAGATCAAAAAGTATTTCTACGTGCTTCGTCCATTGCTCGCTTGTGGCTGGATCGAACGTTATAATGCAATGCCACCGATGGCATTTGAAGAGCTAGTGCAAGAACTTGTACCTGCGACTACACCGCTATATACGGAGATTCATGAATTGCTGCGCCGGAAAAGGGCGGGCGAGGAACTGGATCTGGAGCCGCAGTTGCCAGCAATACAAGCTTTTTTGACAGAGAAGATCGAGCATTTTGAACGACTGGCTGGCCAGATGGAGAATGAGCAAATTATTCAAATTGAAGAATTGGACCGGATTTTTCGATTTGCATTGCAAGAGGTATGGGGAACTAATTAGGGCTTGATGACAACGGAAATCGTGAAAGAGAATAGAATTGATCCGAAGGAGGAGAAACGATGCATCTGATCTTGAAAACAAGCGGCGCTGACGCGGGGGTTGTATCCCATCTGTTAGCGAAGAATCCGCTGAATATATATGACCGCGTAGACAAAGGTGTGCGTGTAAGAATGGTGTACACTACGGCTACAGAGAACGAAACGGAAGTGCTGATTCATGCCGAGCCTGATCCTGTGGATCTCGTCAGAGGAACACCTGATGGGTATGACATTACGCAATATATTAACGATCGTGAGTTCGTGACCAGCAGTCTGTTCTGCTCCTACATACGTGCGGCGCTTGGGACGGCCCTGAATGGTAAGCCGAAGGAAGACTATGTGCAGTGGGTGAATCATGCCTTCGAACTGGAACTGAAATTTGGCCCAGTGGCTTCCGATCTGCCCGATAAGGTTGTGGAGGAATTATTCTCGCCATTAGGATACGCAGTTTCGGTGGAGCGCGGAGAGCTATCGTATTCATTTGATCTGAAAAATAAAAGCACGGTTCGCCATATCATCCTGCGTGGACGTAATACGGTACAACATGCACTGCGTCAGCTTTTTCTACTGATTCCAGTGCTGGATAATTACAAACATTATTTCATCAGTGAAGATGAGATCGATAAAATCAAACGGTATGGTGAAGGGTGGCTGGATGCTCACCCACTGAAAGAACTCATTGTGAAGCGTACGTTACGATTTGCCGAACTGATTCGGCAGTATGAGCGACAAGAGGGTGCTTTGTCTGCGTCTCTTGGACAGGAGAGAGGAATAGGTCACATCTCGGAAGCGATTATTCAGGAGAAACAAGCAGGACATAGGGAAGAAAGAGAACAAGATCAACGTGTGTCCGAGTCTGTTAGCGATGGTGGGCAATCTGAACAATCTGAACCTCCTGTGCGTTTAAATGAACTGCGTTATCGAGCGATTACGGATGTGGTTGTAGCGTTGCCAGTCAAACGGAGCATTGTTGATATGGGAGCGGGTGAAGGCAAGCTGTCTGCCCGTTTGGCGTACATTCCCGGTGTGGAGGCAATTCTGGCCGTTGAACCTTCCGGTCAGTCGCGGCTCCGGGCTATGGAGCGCTTTGCTAAGCTGGAGGGTCGTTCAGGAGTGGTGGCTATGCCGGAGCCAATCATCGGTTCACTGTTTTATTTTGACGAGCAGATGCAAAACCAGGACGTCATGATCCTGTGCGAAGTGATTGAGCATATTGAGGAATATCGTCTGAACGGAATTATGGATACAATCATGAACGAATATCAGCCAGAAGTGCTGCTTGTCACTACACCGAACAAGGAATATAACGAAGTGTACGCTATGGAGCAGGAAAGCTTCCGCCACCATGATCATCGCTTTGAGTGGACCCGTGCGGAGCTGGTTTCCCGGTGTGAGGAATGGACGCAACAAGGGAACTATGCCTATGAAATTAAGGGCATCGGTGAGCATGCAGAAGGCTATGGACAACCTACCCAACTGGTCATTTTTGAGCGGAGAAAGGAGAGTCAATCATGAGTAAAGAAAAGGGTTCTCGCGAAACAACTGGTGCGGGCAGAGGGCAGCAGGATCGGAAAAATGGGATGGAGGAAAGACAACGTGAGATTCGTCTACCACATGCAGGCATTGTGGTTCTTGTTGGCCCGTCCAACAGTGGCAAAAGTACGATGTTGGATCGTCTCGTTGCAGAAAGTATCATTCGCCGTACAGAAGCCATCTCGTCAGATCAATTCCGCATGCTGGTTGGAGATGATGAGTATGTGGATTGGAAACACCGCCCCCGCAGTGAAGCGGATGTGATCTATGCGGAGTATCAGCAAGTATCGGCCAAAGCATTTGAAGCGATGGAAGCGATGCTCGCAACCCGCTGTCGTCTGAACAAGCTGACCTGGGTCGATGCGACACATCTGTATCCCGAGGATCGCGAGCGCCTGATTCAGGTGGCAAGGAAAGCTCATGTGCCTGTAATTGCTGTGGTGCTGGACATCCCTGAAAAAGAACTGCTGGAACGTGATGCCCGACGGGATTATCCGCGTGGGCGTCAACGGGTGAAACAACAGGTGCAACAGTTCAAGCGCACATTGCGCTCAATCCGTGAGGATGGCTTTGATGCCAGTTATGTGATGAAGCAGCCGGATGAGATTACATTTGTCCGCACATCCAATCCGCTGGTGACCGACATGGGTGCAGGTATTGATATCATCGGAGATATTCATGGTTGTTACGATGAAATGATGGAATTAATCGTGCGTCTCGGGTATGTGGACGAGGATGGGAGTGGCCTGTACCGTCACCCTGAAGGACGCAAATTGGTCTCCGTTGGTGACGTAACGAGCCGTGGGCCAGAATCGTTAAAATGTCTGTTGTTCTGGCAACGGCATTGTGCCGCCGAGCTCGCCTACATGATTGACAGTAATCACGGCTGGAAGATCGCGCGTTATCTGGATGGTCGTGACGTTACGTTGAGTCATGGTGACGAACGGGTGGAGATGGAACTGCTACAGTTTGAGCGGGAGCAAGGCCAAGAGACAGCAAAGCGAGTACGTGCAGAGCTAAGGAGCTTTCTGCTTGATGCACCGTCTCATCTGGTCTTTTCCCGCAACGGGGTAAGACAAGTGGTTGTTGCACACGCAGGGATTCGAGATCATTTTATCGGAAAACAGTCCAAACGCATTCAGGATTACTGCCGATATGGCGATGTGGAAGGCACGGATGAGCAGGGGCGGCCTGTGCGCAAGGATTGGTACGTGGATCACAATTCGGGTGAATGCATCGTCTGGGGACATGATCCCCGTCCATATCCTACGATTGTGAATGATACGGTCAACATTGATCAAGGTGTCGTTTTTGGTGGTATGCTCACTGCTTGGCGAATGCCAGAACGTGAGGCAGTCAGTGTTCCGGCGAGGCAGGATTATGCTGGAGTTCCAGATAGTCCATTAAAGCGCTGGGAACAGCGGCGTTTTGCTCCGCCCAACATACGTAAGTTCAAGGAGGGTTTCACGGTTCAGACAGCATCTAAGCTTGATGTATCTGTGCACGGTGAGGTGGCGAAGACGGCGATTGATACGTTTTCCCATTATACTGTGCCTCTGGAAGAACTGATTTACATCCCGCCTACGATGAGTCCTCCGCCGGGTGTATGCTCCGTAGAGGGATACCTAGAGCATCCAAAGGATGCGTTCCAATATTATCGCTCACAGGGCGTTACCCGTATGGTTGCCGAGAAGAAACACATGGGCAGCCGGGCCGTTTTGCTTCTTTTCCGCGATGAGCAAGCTGCGGTGCAGCGAGTGGGTAGGCCGATGTTGGGGAACATTGTGACCCGGACGGGCCGATCCTTTTTTGACCCTTCGACAGAGCAGGCCGTGCTTTCCGGATTACATGCGGACTTGACCGCAGATGGTTATTTTGATCGTCATCAGACGGAGTTTGTACTGCTCGATGCGGAGATTGTACCTTGGAATCTGAAGGCGCGTGAGCTGATTGCTTCACAATATGCACACGTGGCCGAAGCCTCGCTCATGGAACGCTCTACGGTACTGGACAAACTGCGCGAAGCCCAAGCAGCAGGTCGTAACGTAGAGGAGTGGTTGCAGGAGACAGCAGGTAAACTCGCTAATGCCGAGACGTTCCGCGATGTATTCCAAAAATACTGCTGGGATGTGGATGATATCGGGGACATTCGGATTGCGCCGTTTCATACACTAGCACATAGCACAGGAGCATTTTGGGAGCAAACCCATGAATGGCATATGGAACAAAACCGTGAGTTCGCCCGGATGTCGACCTTGATGATGGAGACGGAATATCGTGTGATCGCAAGTGAGGCAGATGAAGCGGATGTCACTCGTTGGTGGGATGAGATTACGGCGGAAGGACATGAGGGAATTGTGATCAAACCTGAAACGTTCCGTGCCTGGAATAGCAACAAAATCATCCAGCCTGCGATTAAAGTACGAGGACGTGCATATTTGCACATCATCTATGGTATGGATTACCTGGCACCCGAGAATCTGTCCCGACTTCGTAAACGCAAAACGTCCAAAAAAGAACGTCACGCCTTAATGGAGAGTGCTTTGGGCATGGAGGGGATTGAGCGCTTTATACGCAGAGAGCCAGTGGAACGAATTCATGAATGTGTGCTGGCAACGTTATCTCTGGAGTCAGAGCGAGTAGACCCGCGTTTGTAAAGTGTGAAAGTGAAAGAATAAATGATGAAGCAGGTTTGGAGTTTATCCGACCCTGCTTTTTTGTGTATAAACTTGCGTTAGGGATTTTCCGAATCAGTTGGTATGAGCAACGGCGCGAATCTCAATCAGTTGATGAGGGAAGGCCAGACCCGATGTACCAACCATCGTAACAGCGGGACGATGCGTACCAATGTACTCTTTATATACGGCAACACATGGCTCAAGATGCTCCTGCGGGTGAACCAAAAAAATCTCCAGTTCAGCAATGTTCGACTTGGTCACGTTAAATCCTGCGAGCACGCGATCCAAGTTATCCAATGTCTGGCGAACCTGTGCTTCAATATCATCGACACCAATAAAGTCTCCCTGCATATCATGCGAAAATTGTCCTGCAATGTAGATCGTACCGTTAACACTGTATCCCTGAGCAACGCTGAATGCCTCTTCCCACGGGACACCGTGGCTATAGATTTGAGCTGTAGACATATATTTCTCTCCTTTGGAAATTCAAGATAACGTTAGTATAAACGGAGAAAAACGACTTGGGCAGTACGCACTTTCATGACAGTGACTATCCATTAGGATAGTGTAAACACGGTATTTGTAAGCCTAACGACTCATTCCAGAGAATCTTTATATCAGGATATTTAATTTAGGTATAACTAACTTAAGTCCTATATCCTTCCACTAGAATCTGGGTAATAATTATAGTAGGCAAGTGATTAATGGAATCTCATAACGTAACGATAGGGGGTAACCTGTATGGCATCTGTGATTCTGCTGGTGAAACAGACGGAGGACGATGAGAAGGTTATTTATCGCTTCGGACCGAATGAGCGAAAGATGGGGCTCATTGAGATGAATAAGATCAAGGAAAGTGTGAGGGAACTGGAACCTGTCCAGGTGGACGGGGTAAGCCCGAGTTTTTTCTTTAACCGAGCCGCGCAGCGACTGGTACGATGTTTATTCAGGGAAGGCGGCAAGTTCCCGGAACGAACGACGTTTGAATCATAGTTTCAGCACCGCAAAATAAGTCCACAACCCTGCTCATGGGTCATGGACTTATTTTTCATTTTAGAACGTTTTAGCATAAGAGATCAGTGCCGTTATTGTAATGATGTTAAGCAACGTTGAGATTAGCACCGTCTGGGCTGCAAAATCGGGTTCATTATCGTATTCTTCCGCGAGAATGGATGCGTTGACACCCGTCGGCATACCGGAAGCGATAATGAGTGCCTGTGCAGCGATACCTTCCAACCCAAGCAGAAGCACAATTGAAATCCCGATAGCCGGGCCAATCAGGAGACGCAAAAATGTGCTAATATACACATCAAGACGGTACAGTTGAATTGGATATTTTACAATCTGTGCCCCGAGTGTCAACAGTGCCACAGCGACCATACTTTGCTGCGCATAGGTCAGCGGCATGGACAGGAACGTAGGCAAGGGAACCTTCCACATGTGTAACAGAATCCCCAGCAAGAGTGCATACGGAACGGGCATTTTAAGAAATCCAATAATCACGGCACGGTAATTACCTTTGAGCTTCGCGCCCTGAATGGACAACACGCCATAGGTGAATGTCAGTAATGCCTGTAAAGACATAACCAGCGCTTGAATGGATGAGGCGAGTGGATCGCCACGGAATACCAGTGCATTGATGGGCAGGCCATAGTTGCCTGCGTTATCCAGCATAATACTGTTGTTGAAAGCAGCCTTCATGCCTTTATTCATCCGAAGCGAGCGCGCAAATACAGAACCTACAATATAGAGAATCAATACATATATCGCGTAAAAGAGTGTCACGGTCCCAAGCAGTTCGCCCGACATATCCGAGTGGTACATGCTCATAAAGACGGCTGCTGGGGTAATACAATAGAAATTGATTTTGGCGAGTGTGTACAAGTCCAGCTTGAACACCTTTTGCATCCAGGACCCGACGGCGATCAAGAGAAAGACGGGTAGGACGACTTCAAGCATGATGTCTGCAATCATTAGTTCAGCTTCCTTTTTCATGAAAATTTCAATCCGATTTCGAAAATGCTTTGCTTATTATATCATTTTATACACACACGAAAGATTTAATTAGCTAAAAAAGATAAGGGGGCTTCCCATCATGATTCCAGATCATCTGGATGTTGGTTTATCGATATTGTTTATAGGCTTCAATCCGAGCATTACGTCTGGAGAGACGGGTCATCATTATGCTTACAAAGGAAACCGGTTCTGGCGCATCCTTGAACGGTCGGGATTAACCCCGCGTTTATATGATGCACAGGAGGATGGAGAGTTGCTGAAGCTGGGATATGGATTCACGAATATTGTGGCCCGTCCCACCAGAGGTATGGAGGATATTACGAAGGAAGAGTACGCAGAAGGACGACAGATTTTACGGCAAAAGTTGGAGAAATACCGACCGGACATCGCTTGTTTTGTCGGAAAAGGTGTATACACCCAGTACAGCAAGCGTACCAAAGTGCAATGGGGATTTCAGGACGACCCGGTCGTCAAGGAAATTCAGGAGTTCGTCGCTCCGTCGTCCAGTGGACTCGTGCGCATGTCGATGGATGAGATTGTGGCGATCTATTCCCAGCTTGCTGATTTTGTTGCGGAGAGGAACAGGGAAGATTAAGAGGCAAGTAAGCAGAGTTCACCCAGTCGGCTTCGCCGATAAGGGCGAATTCTTTTTTTGGATAAAGTGAGAGGTTTCGGGAACGGCTTCCGTCTATATAGTACAGAACCATGCATGGAAGCTGTAGAGAAGGGGGATTACATGACTCAACAGATACCGGAGGAGGAGCTTATTCAGCGCATTGTTGCAGGGGATAAGCAGTTGTTCTCCGTGCTTGTGGATCGATATAAAAATAAAGTCTACGGCATCATGCGCGGAATGGGCGCGAGTCATCCGGATGCACAGGATCTCGCTCAAGATACATTCATTCGCATCTATCGTTATCTTCCGTCACGGCGGGAGGGAAGTCGTTTCTCGTCATGGGTGTACACCATTGCGGTGAATCGGATGCGGGATTTTATACGGGAAAAGAAACCCGTCATGTCTCCAGTCGATCAGGGGATCGAACCTGTCAGTAATGAAACACCTGAAAAGCGTCTGCTGCATAAGGAGATGCAGCGTGAAATATACCGCCAGCTAGAACAGTTACCGGAATCATATCGCCTGGTGTTATTACTGAAGTACACAAACGAGTTGAGCTATGAAGAGATTGCAGATATTACAGGCATGAGTTCAACCAAAGTGCGTAACGCCCTTTATCGCGGGAAAAAAACGCTGAGGAAGCAAATGGAACGCAAAGGAGGTTTAGCTACGTATGAAGCCTATTTCAAAGGATGAAGATCGGTTGTGGGAGGATCACCTGTACCGTGAGGAGCCGGATGCGGATTTTACGCTTAAGGTCATGCAGAAGCTGGATGGCGTGTCTATGGAAAATGGAGAAGAAGAGCATCCATTCGTGAAAAAATCCAAGAGAGCGCATTGGATGCGCCGGACTGGAATCGCCGCAGCGGCAGTTGTGATTCTTGCGGGAGGGGCCTGGTTTGCTTTCGAACGAACAGCAGAGCCAGCACAACCCGCGGTAAATGCTGTGGATCGTCTGCCATTGCCTAACATACCTGTGCCTGAAGCATTGAAATATTCCTATTTTGCGGATGATTATAAACGTCTTAAACCTCTTGGACTTGTGGTTAATCCGGATATCAATATCAATGACCAGGGCTACACGCTTAAAATTGAAGACGTGCTTGTAGACCGATCTCATATGGTAATGACCATGCAACAAACAACACCTGATGGATTAGGGGTATCACGGTTTCTGCCTGATTTGGGGAGAATTCATGTTACGGATGAAGAGGGGCGACAGGTTGCCACTCTTGCAAGAGATGCAAGAACAAAGGGCCCTCTAACTGAACGATTGTTATTCCAGTTTCATGATGAAATTCCGGATCAAGTGGTCGTGCGGGGTGAACTGCGTAATTTAAATGTGGGCAGATATTATGATTACGAGAAGAAATCCTACGAAGATAGAGATGTTACGGTGGATTGGAGCTTCAAATTCAAGATCGATATGACCAAAGCCAAATCATTGGCTGTTGAAAATTCTATGGATAACACATATACGACGCCAGAAGGACTAAAGCTTGATATGACACAGCTTGTACGCACGCCAAACGGAACCCGGCTTGACCTGAATGTGAGTCTGGATGATGAACTTCGTGCCAAAGTTGATGAGAATTGGGCGAGCTATATGAGTATCATCTACCATCTTGAGATTCCTGAAACAAATGAATATCGAATTTTCAATGGAATAAGACCAGATGCCCGTCAAGCCAAGTTCCAGCTCCAAGATCAGAGTGACTTAAGAAATGGTGGGCCGTTGAAGTTGTCAGAGACATGGGACCCTGCGTTGGTAACGGTAGATGCGAAGAACATTCGCTTTGTTCTGGATGGTTACACCTTGCCGGTGAAAGAAGAGAAATCAGTGGAAGTTGATCTGGAGAAGAGGCGTAAGGACACGAATTTTTATACTTTTGCACAATTTGAACAGCTTGGAGATAAAATATTATTCTATGATTTTGAGTACGAGCCACTGATGGAATCGTATGATCCTCCGAAGATTGATGTAAAGGAAGGGTATTCACTAGTTCTGAAGGGGAGTGGGACGTTCCGAAATGCTTTCATGGGTGATCGCTGGGTTGCAGTAGATTCGGATGGAAAAGAGTATCCTGTTGAAGTGAACGGTTATCCGGATCAACCTAATAATAACGGTGAATACGTTGAAGATGACCTGCAATTAAAAATTCGGGGGTTTAACGAAGAAAAGGGTACAAAATTCACTTTGAAAAGAACCGTAGTCAATAGAGAGTATCGCGATGTGAATTGGGAAGTGGATCTTCCGTCGTACGATAGCCTGCCTTGGCTGAAATAACCAGTAGTACAATTCTCAGACATAAAGTAAATGAAGCTTCGAATGGATGTATAAGGATGGGTGGATGGATCAGTAGATTTAAGTGTAAATGTACAGGAATATAAGGATATAAGCCTAATATACGAAAAGGCCCTGCATAATGGTATGCGGGGCCTCTTTTGTATGTTACCAGATTTACGGCGAAGGCAAGTACCTAACGAATTCATCTTCAGAAGAGAACAGTACCCTTTCCGAATTATGCCGATTCCCTTGGAATCAACGTGGTCGATAACATAACCGTCTCTTTCGGCGTCCCCGGGCGTTCGATCCGGCGTTGTAAAGCTTCAACGGCACGCTGTCCAAGTTCCTCTTTGCATAGATTAACTGTGGTCAGGGGCGGGGAGGACGTAACGGCAGAATGTACATTGTCGATACCAATGACAAGGCAATCTTTAGGTGTAGAGATGCCTATCTCCTGTAGTTTGTGCATCCATTGCAAAGCAATATCATCATTAACACCGATCCAGGCATCAGGGCGTTCGTTATCTGGCATGTTTTGAATGGTGGTAGCCAGTTGGTTAACCCATTCGCCGTTCTCATACGGAATGTTCCATTCTCTGAAGCTGGTCGTATGACTGGTGTCCACATGGAAATGGTTCAAAGCCAACTCAATCCCGATCTTCCGCTGGGCGAAGCTTGCAGCACGACCATCATCTGTGATGAGGCCGATCCTTCGGCAATTCATAGACATTAGATATCTAGCCACGGTGATGCCAGCTTCCAGATTATCATGGCTGATCGTATCACAATTCAACAATGGTTCCTGATGATCCACCAGAATAATAGGCCGACCCGTCTGAGAGAGTCGTTGCAGAACCGTATGAGGAAAAGCACCCATGACAATAATTCCGGCACATCGTTCCCAGTCCAAATGAGGAGCAATAGCTTTTTCGGGAGAGGTGTTCCCGTCCGTCACTCCGAGTGAGGGAGATACAATGGCATGATGCCAACCACGCTCATTACAGGCGGAGATCATGCCTGACAGAACACGTTGCCAGTAGTGAGGTTCACCGCGATTGAGCTGATTCATGCATATGAGAGCAAACGGTGGATCGGACGGATCTGCATGGTTTGCAGCAGCAGAACTATTGCTAGTACCTGGAGTACTTTGGCGATACCCCAGTGCCCGAGCGAGTTCCAGAACCCGTGCGCGTGTTGCTTCACTGACACCCGTCTTGCCACTGAGTGCGCGGGAGACGGCATATTTGGATAATCCGAGCTGGTCAGCCAGCGTCTGAATGGATACTTTGCGTGACATATCATTACTCCTTCATTTGACGATCATCTTCTGACACAGTACACTTACAAATAATAATGTTATTATAATTTATCATAACAAAAATAACAATAGAGTTATAAGGAGACGACATCCATGGAACAGTTCAGATTACCGAAAATCCCTATGCCGCATCTGGAATTGCCGCAAGCTGTGCAGGATATTCTGACTGAGGCGGACGAGCGTTTGCAACATCGACCGAGATTGCTGACTCAGTTTCGCAATTGTTTTCCGAATACACTGGAAACGACCACGAAGCTACTGGAGGATGAGACAACCTTCGTGATTACAGGGGATATTCCCGCCATGTGGTTAAGGGATTCCGTAGAGCAGGTCATGCATTATGTTCCGCTTGCGAAGGATGACGAGAAGTTGCAACGTATTATCGGAGGCCTGATCAAACGGCATACGTTCTACGCTGAGATGGATATCTATGCTAATGCATTCAATGAAACGGAGAATGGATGGCATTGGGATGCCAATGATGAGACGGAGACGTCACCTTGGGTGTGGGAAAGGAAGTTTGAATTGGATTCCCTCTGTTTCTCCATGAAGCTGGCTTATACATATTGGCGGGAGACTGAACTTACAGATATATTCGATGAGCGCTTCAAGAAAGTGATGGAGAATATCGTACACCTGTGGGAGACAGAACAGCATCACGCAGAGCGTTCATCTTACCGGTTCATGCGGCGCAATTGTCCACCCCATGATACGCTGCGTAATGAAGGATTGGGTATGCCGGTGAATTATACGGGGATGATCTGGTCCGGATTTCGTCCGAGTGATGATGCCTGTGATTTTCATTATAATATTCCGGCGAACATGTTCGCTGCGGTAACCTTGCGCCAGATGGGGGAGATCGCGAAGTGGGTGTTCCGGGATGAGCAGCTGGTGAGTCAAATGGCTCGTTTGGAAGAAGAAATACGACATGGCATTTCCCTGTACGGTACTTACCGTCATCCAGAGTATGGACAGATCTATGCCTATGAGACGGACGGTTACGGTAACTTTTGTCTGATGGATGATGCGGGCACGCCTGGACTGATGTCCATTCCGTATATCGAATATGCTTCGATTGAAGACAGGGTGTATCAGAACACACGTCGATTCATTTTGAGCAAAGAAAATCCGTTCTATTATGAAGGGCTGGTAGCCAAAGGTATTGGTAGCCCCCATACCCCTCCGGGATACATCTGGCACATGGCGCTATCCATGCAGGGTCTGACCGCAGACAATGACGAGGAAATACTGGCGATGATTGAATTACTGGAGAACACGGATGCAGGTACTGGATATATGCATGAGGGTTTCCACGCCGATGATCCCAGCACGTTCACTAGACCATGGTTTGCCTGGTCCAACAGCCTGTTCTCGCAGTTGGTGTATAAGGCAATGAAAAAAGGAATTCTATAAAAGATGTAGTTCAAAAAAATAATTGCTCACTGCCTGCAAAGTGGCCGTTCCGGTTACGAATCGTTCTTTCGATCGCTGTTATCCCCGGATTTCCTGATCGACTTCTGTAAAGTCGAAATCCGGTGATAAAGGCGAGCACTTCGTTTCTTCAGAATCGATTTCGTTCCCTGCACTACTTCTGCTATTTGGCATGACCTTTTTTTGACATCATTACTTGAATAGGAGAGTAGGCAGACAAAAAGCCCAGACTGCTGAAATTTGCAGTTTGGGCTTTGCTTATGGTGAAAAACACAGGCGCTTTGCTATGTGTTTTTCAGCAGATCGGCGATGAACACTTTCTGTCCTGTACGGGCGCTTTCGAGTGATGCGAGGACCATGGCCATGCTGAACTGGTTATCGTTGCAATCGGTCTCAGGCAATCGCCCTGATTCCAGTGCGGCGAACATGTCTTCGAGACAGCCGTGATGTCCTGTTTTGTCCATGACAGGCAGTTCCGCTTCAATCCGCTCACTTGGCTGGAAAAAGGATGGTTTGCCGTCAGCATCCAGGCTTTGCGCAGTAACTACTTCTGCATAGATGTCATCATGACCATCCCAGATGGCGGTTCCTTTTTCACCGATTACGCGCCAGCTTGCTTCCCATGATGTGGGTACACCTTCTGCGCACCAGGATCCGCGATAGTTGAATACGGACCCGTCGGACATCTCAAATATACATAACGCCATCGCATTTCCCTGATACCAAGAACCTGGAGGATTGAACTCATGGCAGTACACAGATACCGGGTTGGCTCCGAGAATATACCGTGCCTGATCAAATGTATGTATCGCCATATCGAGCAGCAGTGGACTATCCATCAGATCACGGAATCCGCCGAAATGTGGCCCGAGGAAAAAGTCAGCCCCTGCGTAACCTACCTGCCCTATAGCTCCGCCGGAAATGAGGTGCTGGTAGGCGCGGATACGCGGATCGAAACGGCGATTCTGCATGACGGCTTGAATGTGTCCTGTGCTGCGAGCGGTTTGCACAATATCTGTGCAGTCTGAGAAGGACTCTGCTAGTGGTTTCTCGCCAAATACATGACATCCTTCCTTCAACGCCGTCATGGCAATGCCGTAATGACTCGCCGGAATCGTGACATCAAATACGATATTTGCACCAGTCGTCTGAATGGCTTCACGGATATCGGTGAACGTAGGGCAGGTGAGCCCATGTCTTGTAGCAAAAGCAATGGCTGTCTGTTCATACAGATCGACCAGCCCGACGATTTCTGTATCTGGCCTTTGCAAGGCATAGTCCGCCCATGTGTTTGCCATGGCACCGCAGCCAGCGATAATTACCCGATAAGGATGAGTCATGTTCTCATCTCCTTTGCATGGATTGTGTTATACAGCTCGCAAGGGTTCTATACCGGATTGGGCACAAAATCACCACCGCGGCATTGTTTCAAATATCGCAATGCATGCACCTGTCCGGTCATTTCGAGTTCGTCTTTGTAGACGGGATCATGCCAGCCTTCAATATCAATCGTGCCCTGATAATCGTTCTGGCGCAGAATGGTGATAATGTCTGCCCAGTTGTTATCCCCGAAGCCGGGTGTGCGGTGCCAGACAAATTCACGTGGGCCATGCACACCGTATTCCTTGACAATATCCCAGGCAATCGTGGCATCTTTGCCATGTACGTGGAAGACTTTATGAGCCCATTTGCGTAGCTGTGGAATAGGATCAATCAGGCTGGACATTTGATGGCAAGGCTCCCATTCCAGGCCTACATTTTCATCCGGAACAGCATCAAACATCATCTCCCAGGCCGTTGGGTTATGGGCAATGTTCCAGTCGCCTGTCTGCCAGGTTCCTCCCATATCACAGTTTTCAAAAGCAATCCGTACACCCCGGTCTGCTGCCCGGCGTGCCAGTTCACCAAATACTTCCTTGAACCGGGGGATGGACTCGTTAATGGGTTGATCGGTCAATCGTCCGGTGAACCCGGAGACGATATCTGCACCAAAGAGTTGTGCGTGATCGATCACTCGCTCCCAGCTCGCCAGTGTATCGGCGTTGTCTCCGGCTCCGGTGAGCGGATTACCAAATACACTCACCGCGGAGATGACAATACCTTGTTCGTCCACGATTTCACGGACACGTTTGGCTGTCTCTGCCAAGTCCAGGTCACCAGTCGTTTGCCAGAAGGTCAGGTTAAATGATTCAAAGCCGTGTTGCATGATCTGCGGGATAACGCGGACGGCGTCCTGCCCGCCTACAAGGGTACCGATGCGTAATGATTTATTCATGGTTGTAATTCACTCCAATATTGGCTTATAGTACTTCGTGACACTCATTATAGCCGTGGATTAACGGGATGGCTCTAAACAATCTTGTGTATTAATAGTCGGATCTTGTGAAGAGGGGGAAGAAGTCGTGCTGGATCTGAAAGCGCTTCACGAAAATACCCGAATTGACCATAAATCACATCCATTTCAGCTGTTCCAAAATCGGTGTTCAGATATGAAAGCTGAAGAATGTATTCTGTATTTGCATTGGCATGAACATTTTGAACTGATTATTATGCGTAAGGGCAGTGCGCTTTTTCATATTGATAGCAAACCTTATATAGTTCGAGCAGGTGAGGTCATCATCATTCCTGGAGGTACATTGCATGTTGGATATGCTCTGGATGACGGGGATGTGCATTATGATTCCGTTGTGGTCAACCGTGCACTGTTCCATGATTTCACTCATGATCCTGTGCATGAGCAATATGTCGCGCCGTATTTGGAAGGAAGAGTGAGATTTCCGGTCAAACCGGCAGAGGAAAACACAGCCTGCACAGGCTATTATTCTTTATTGAATGAAGCTGTGGAGGAAATGGCGTTACAGCCCCCGGCTTATCAGCTCGTGGTGAAATCCAAGCTGCATGCCTTGTTCACCCTGCTTGCGCGAACCTTTATGCCGCAGCAGCTACCGGATAAATCGGTTGGATCGTATTTTCCAAACCGCGAACGTTTCAAACAGTTGATTGCACAGATTGAAGCGGACCCCACAGGTAAGATGTCTGTTACGGAAGCGGCAAGTCATGTGGGATTGAATGCGTATCACTTCTGCAAAATGTTCAAAAAGCTGACCGGACGTACCTTTGTGGAATACGTGAACGGGTGCAGGATGAGTGAGGCAGAGCAACTGCTGCAAGGCAGTAGTCTGACCATTACGGAGATCGCCGCCAGAGTCGGCTGCGACAATGCCAACTATTTTACGAAGTTATACAAACAATACAAGGGCATGACCCCCTCGCAGGGACGGGGGAGAAAAGAAGGTTGAGTACGACCAGTTTAGTAGTAGTCTCGAATAAAATGTCTATAAAGATGATTGTGACCCTAAGTAACTCGCAGTCGCAATTGTGAGTAGAAGTAGAAGTAGAAGCAGAAGCAGAGCACATATACAAAGAATAACCCGGATAAAGGCCGCTTCAAGGCTGTTATCCGGGTGGTTTTGATTCAATAATAACAAGACAATTATCTATGTGTACAACGTGCTCATTTCATAAACCTGGAGAACAGACGATTGGCTTTCTTGGCGAGGTCGTCCATTTTGACGTTGGCATGATCGAACTGATTGTATCCCCATTTGATCGTTTGCAGCATACGTGGAGATATGGGCGTTCCTTTGATCCGTGGATAGATGTTGTGATAAGCCCAGACGAGATGCTCCCAGCGATTGTCATTGCCGTCCTGAATATACTCGGATACGTCAATCACTTTCCCGCGTCCGTTCTGGAGAATTACATTTTTCAGATGAATGTCGCGAGGGTTCAACCCGCGGCTGCGAACGGCTTCTCGCGCTGCGTCCACATCGAGCATCACCTGCTCGGGGACGGGGATTCCCTTTTCCAAACATTCTAGCAGTGTATCCCCGGGTTCAAAACTGATCACGAGTACATTCCGGCCGCTGCCGTAATAGGTAGGGAAGTATGGCAGACCTTTGAGCTGCTCGTATACCTGTTTTTCATTTTCGAGTTTGTCCAAGGCATGATCCGAGTACATCTTGAAGGCATACTGCGGCAAGCCGTCATACGTAAATACAGCCGCATCCGTACCTGTGCCAATGCAATTCAATCCTTCTACATCGCCGATGATGTTCACGAGCTCATTCCGGTCGCTTCCGATGACTTGGATATGTTGTAATGCTTCTTCCGCCTGGAACCAATCCGGTCGATTCATGGGTGGTGCCCCCTTTTAGGATATGCCTGTACAATTTTTTTCATATAATCATTTTCTAGCGAACCGAGTAAGTCTTATTTCACGTAAACTAGCAGATCTGAAAATGTAACGAATCAGAGACACGTTATTGGCTCATAGCTTGCAGTATACACGTTCTACAACCAAAATAAGACTAATTAGCGTGTCTGGAGTTCGTTAGATTCCGTAAAACCTCGTGATCCACGTGATAAGGTGTGTGAGATTCGTTAGCGCCGGGCCCACACTGGCCCCGGGCTGGACCCGTACAAGCATCCCGGTTCCGGATTCGCTGCCCTCTATAGAGTATATTAAGCGTTCTGCTCCGCAATTTCATCTTTTGGTGATGTTACTATATAAACGATACGGATCGAATCGGAAACGGTTGCGTCAGAAGAAAATAACGGAAGCATGCTTGCGGCAATGTTGCCCGGGCTTTATACTGTGAGCATTAAGGGATCTCATGCAGATCCGGCATACAGAAAGGCAGAATACCTTATGGCACAATACCCGCAATGGTCTTATTCGCAGTCGCGGGCGAGTATGTTCGATGAGTGCCTGCGCAAATATTATTATCATTATTACGGTGCCCATAACGGCTGGAAGGCAGACGCTGCTGATGAGATGCAGGTTCGTCTGTACCGTTTGAAGCAGCTCAGCAATCTGTATCTTGTCTTCGGGGACCTCGCGCATCGGATGTGTGAGTCGGCGGTACGCAGCAGGGAAGAGGGCAAAGATAAACCGCGTGAACACTTCCTGGAACAGACGATACGCAAGCTGCTGAATCAGGCGTATGTGGAATCCATGGACGCGGATCAGTGGCGGCTGAACCCCAAGAATCGCACGATGCTGTCCGAGATCTATTACGGGGATGATACGTTAAATGACCGGATTGCCACGATTAAGGAACGGGCTTCGTCCTGTGTCAGCAACCTGTACCAGACGCTTACGTGGGAGGACTTGTCCCGAGCAAGTACGGATATTCTGGAGATTGAGAAATGGGATACCATGATGCTGCACAATACACGCGTGTATGTGAAGATGGATTTATTGTATCGGCGCAGTAACGGCAATATTGTCATTGTGGACTGGAAGACGGGCAAGGAAGATGACTTCTCGGATCAGCTAATGCTGTATGCATCCTATGTGAGAGAACACTACCGGGTTCCTCTGGAACAGATTGAACTGCGAGTGGAGTACCTGTTAACCGGAAAACACCGAAAGTTTACAGCGACAGAAGAGGATATCCGGAAGGTGGAGGAGAACGTAGGTCGTTACATTGAGGAGATGCGATCCTGCGTGGAAGATGAGTATTACAACCGTCCCAAGGACGTTACCTACTTTACTGCGATGCCTTCGCACCGGTCCTGCCGAGATTGCAACTTCCGCGAAGTGTGCAGTGAGCGAGCAGTCTGAAGCGCCAAAACCAAAGGAACCTAAAGGCCTTATACCAACTAATGAGTTATTTCATATGTGAAAAAAATCAAGAAGCGCAAGCCGGGAACATCATCTGCCCGACTTGCGCTTCTATTGCGTTCCACAGGCCTGGCAACAAGGCGCCGGGTGGAACGATCATATCAAGATTACTGGACAGCGGCGGCATTCTCCAGCGCCTGACTCGCAGGAACATAGGCATGCCCGAGATCCCGGGCAACCGCCTCATACGTGATATGTCCATTCAGCACGTTGACCGCGCTGCGAATGGACGAACTGCCGCGAATCGCGGCGGCTGCACCGTGGTTGGCCAGCTGCAGCGCATAAGGCATGGTGGCGTTGGTCAGCGCCACCGTGGACGTCCGCGGCACGGCGCCTGGCATGTTCGCCACCGCGTAGTGCACGACGCCATGTTTCACATAGGTTGGTTCATCGTGGGTTGTGATATGATCAATGGTCTCAACGATCCCGCCCTGATCAATCGCCACATCCACAATGACCGAACCCGGTGCCATCGTCTTAACCACTTGCTCGCTGACAAGCGTTGGCGCCTTGGCGCCCGGAATCAGCACCGCACAGATCAACAGATCTGCCGCGGCAACAGCTGTTGCGATGTTGGACGGGCTGGATACCAGCGTGTGGATCTGATTGCCGAAGATATCATCCAACTGGCGCAGACGATTCAGATTCAGATCAAGGATGGTCACATCGGCGCCAAGACCAATAGCAATTTTGGCTGCATTTGTTCCCACCGTTCCACCACCAATAATGACCACTTTCCCCCGACTGACGCCTGGTACACCGGACAACAGAATGCCCTTGCCACCTTCGGTCTTCTCCAGTAACTGTGCCCCGATCTGGGAGGCCATGCGGCCTGCAACTTCACTCATAGGGGTTAGCAGGGGGAGGGTATTGTTAACCTCCAACGTCTCATACGCAATAGCCGTTACCCGACTTTTAATAAGCGCTTTGGCAAGCTCCGGTTCCGCTGCGAGGTGCAGGTAGGTGAACAGAATTAGTCCCGGACGAAAATATCCATATTCACTGGCAAGCGGTTCTTTCACCTTGATGATCATATCGGCTTCGGTCCACACTGACTTGGCATCAATCTGAATCTCGGCGCCCGCAGCTTGATATTCATGATCCGTGAATCCACTGCCGATCCCCGCGCCTTGTTCAATCAGTACCTGGTGACCGGCTCTGATGAAATCAGCAGCCCCGGCCGGAGTCATTGCTACACGATTCTCATTGTTCTTGATTTCTTTGGGAATTCCGATTCTCATCACCATGCACCTCGTCCATTTATTGGTTGTTAGATTATACTACAAGTTTATGACTTGGATAATCGTTTTGCACCTTACTTGATGTCTAATTTTTAGGCATTGAACTCAACATATTGTCGAAAAAGACTGTTCAGGACATTTGTCCATAGATTATAATGTAAGAAAAAATAACACAAAGAGGGATCGACATTGCGAAATGACCGTGTGTTTACGATCAAAGATATCCTTGCACGTCCGGTATTTGGCCGAGCACGACTAGCGGCAGGGAAGGATGGAGTGAACCGTCAGGTTGGTTGGGTTCATGTATTGGAGATTACCAATGTATCTCCATTCGTAAGCCCCCATGATCTTATTTTATCCACTGGACTGTGGCTTCAATCGGAAGAAGGGCGCGAAGAGTATCTGCTTCAGCTCATTGGCAGTGAGGCAGCGGGGCTATGTGTGGAGTTTGGTACCAGCATATACGGAATCCCGGAAGAACTGATTGAACTGGCGGACAGACACCAGTTTCCGCTGATCGTATTTGAACAACCGGTCCGTTTTGTCGAGATTACACAGGATATTCACTCTCTGCTCATTAATCATCAACACCAGTTGCTGAAAAGTCTGGAAGCATACTCCCGTCAGCTTCAGCAACGAACGTTACAGAGTACGGATATGTCTGCTGTGCTGAACCTGTTGCATGAGTATGCTACCAAACCGGTGGTGTACATTTCGTCCATGGAGCCAGGCAGTTTTGTGCCCGAACTTGTTCCGGAGATGGAACAGGCCATCTATACCTGGTATGAGCAGGAGGTAGAACATCTGGATTTGAATGATTCAGATACCGAATTATGGTTCCACATCGACGAAGAGAAGGCTCTGCTGTGTCATCCGGTCGTCTGTTTTGGCCAGGTATTTTCGGCTGTAGGCATGATTGTGCATCCCGCAGCTCCGGCCGAATATCTCAAGCTGTTGCTCGACTATACAGCGAAGGCGGCGGCAGCGCTCACGCTTCGATCCCAGTTTCTTGAAGAGAAGATGGTCCGCAATCAGAACGAGCTGATCCAGGATCTGATGAATGGCAACATCCATCAGGAGGAACAGGCTCAGACTAGAATGGGGCTTCGTTTGCTGGTGAAGGGACAGTACTGGTTTGCAGGAGGGGTCATCGAGATTGAGCATCGATTGAAGGGTACAGGCCGGGAGCGAATGGAAGCCAATCATCAGGATGTTCTTGTCCTGCTGCGTTCCCTGCTCAAGAAGAACAATCTGCCTAGCCTGATTATGCTGAAGAACAACCAGGTATATGTGTGCTGTGCGAAGGAAGCGGTAACGGCTGCTGCACGTCATCAACTGCTGCGATTGCTGGAGGGGATTGCGCAAGACGTGAAACGGTTTGCCAGTCGTAACTTGAAACAGGTTATGATTCATGTGGGATTTGGCAAGTTACGCAACCGTTTGACCAGCCTGCTGGAGAGCCTTCAGGAGGCCTATCAGGTGATCGAAGTTTCAAGATCGGTAGATCTGATGGAACATGTTCACTTTTACGAACGTATGGGTATATATCAAATGTTAAAAGCGTTACCCCAATCCTTCCTGCAACCCTTTGTCCAGGATCACCTGGGTATGTTGATTGAACATGACCAAACGCATCACCTGCGATTGGTGGAGACGTTGGATGCGTACCTGCAGAACTTTGGTTCCAAACGGGATGCGGCTGCCCAGTTATTTATTCATCGGCAAACATTGTACAACAGACTGGAGAAGCTGGAAGAACTGATGGGTCCAGATTACATGGATCAAGGGAGAAGAATCTGTCTGGAGATGGCGCTGCTCGCGCACGCGATGATTGAGAATGGGCAGTGGCAATCCTCTTGATGAGGTGAATGAAATGCAAGACAGACTGTGCACCCATCTTACACTACTTTGAGCACAGTCTAGCAGTTTCTACTAATCCGCCGGGTATGTTGTAATGAAGCAGGCAGGCGTTGCAGAATGGAAGTGGAGCGTCGGCCCCGATATAGCTTCGTTTGACCGGAGGATGGTGCCAGTGATAAGGAAGAAGGTGCAGCCAGCCGATACGGGGGGGATGACCGGTCAGGGCGTACTTCCGGTTCTGCGTCGTTGTCCTCCATTGAAATGCCACTTTGGTGCAGCCATTCATTAAGTCGTTTGGGATTGATTCCAAGTTGTCCGCTCAGATTACAGATATCGAGGTTTATTCTCACACAAATCCGCCTTTCCTGGAATATCGGGCTGGTAGTAGGGTATGAAAGGGAAGCATGAATTCGAGATCAGTAAATACTCATATGCATGTTGGCTGTGCTGGATCGGCGGAATGATTCATTAAGTTAAGAAATAATGCAGAGGCGTTTATGTATACCTTGTTATACGTTTCCATGTCCGCTGTTTTGAATATTTCCATTAAATTGGCTTTTAACAAGATTCTATCACTTCACATGCAATTGCGCGTCTCAATATAGTCTCAATTTTGTGAGAGAAAAAAGTATATTAAAAGTACCAGTATCTAGTACGGAGGACATATATGGGAAACAGTAGTGAGGCGAAATACGACAAATATGTTGAGGATGGCAAACGTTTCATTGGTCGAACCAAGGAACTGACGACACTGGAGCGGTGGTTCAATCATCCGGAAGCCCCATTAACCATATTTTCAATTACGGGCATGGGAGGCATTGGTAAATCTTCCTTGCTTTCAGAGATGTTATCTGTCTCTCGGGATCGAGGTGCGACGGCAATCTGGATGGATGGTCGATCATGTGGGGCGACTCCCTCCGTTTTTATGGATTATTTGTCCTCTACATTAGGCTTGGAAACAATGGATAGTGAAGGATACCCGCGACCAATGAGTCTGCTGAGAGACACATCGATCGAGAAGAGATTGGTTCTGGCCGTGGATAATTATGAAGAGCTTGCTCTGTTAGAAAGCTGGTTCATGGAAGTCTTTGTATCCAAACTTCCGTTAAGAGGGATACTTGTCATTCTGGCATCACGCCCGGAACTGGCGTCCACCTGGCGGACACATCCCCGATTACATCAGAGGTTTATACAGATGCGGCTTCAACATTTCACAGTGGATGAGATTACGGAATACATCACGGTGGCAGGCTTTCTGAATCAGGGGATGGCAGGTACCATTACGAGAATGACCGATGGGCATCCGCTGGGGCTGGCCCTTGCTGTAGAAGCTGCGGGTCAGAAGAGGAATCTTCCGCAGTCCGAATGGGCTGAACTGTCGCATATGATCAGTGCTCGATTATTATTGGAACTTACGACACCCCGTCTGCATCCTGTGGTGGAGGTACTAACACTGCTTGAGACAGCCAATCAGGAATTATTATCATCAGTACTGGATATGACTGTGACGCAAGAAGACTACCACATGCTGAGACAGATGTCGTTTATCCGTTCCGGTCCGGATGGTCTTGGACTGCATGATATGGCCAGGGTGCATCTGCTACGGGATTTTCGACAGCGTGAGCCTCATCGGTTACAGACCATGCGTATCAAGATCGTGAAGTTGCTGAAACCGCTGCATGAGCAGGCGGGGCCACATGAGCGTCGCCAGATCGCCCGGAAGATGCTGTTGCTCTGTCAGGAATCCATGCTTCAATACCGCAAGTACGCGGATGTGTCCCGTGATTCCTTGTTTTCACCTCTCGAAACGATGAGAAGCGAGGATCTGCCCGTTCTGCACAGCCTGTTACAGCAATGGTGCGAGTACAGCGTGGAACCATGGCAGGCCTTATCCTATGGCCCCTTCCTGGATGAACTGGCACATCGTTATCCCGAAGGAATCGTATTAATGCGTGACAAGCTTGGGAAGACAATTGCCATGTTCATTACCATCCTTGTACATAGGGAAAGCAGTGAGTTGTTACTAAAATATTTTCCAAATGAGATGCATGAATGCTTCACACCACAGGAACTCGAAAATGACCCGGATCAGAGTGATACGCACTTTGCTTTACTGGCGGCGGCAAGAGATGATGTGCCTGGTTATACACGAGAAGAACTGGTGGGATATATGGCATTGGACCGACTATCTCTGCTGGGTGATGGTGCACGAGCGATGCTCGTTGCAACGAATCCTCACTTGAAACTATTTTTGCAGAGTATTGGATTCCAGATGCGAAGAACCCGCACCCGTGCCTGCGACAGATTCGAGGACCGGGCGGACATACTTGATTTGGATTTGCGTAGTGGGCAATTCGGAGAGTGGGTCATGTCTCTGCTTGACCCAGAATCAACGGAGAAACGTATACCCCTGGAAACAACGAAAGCGGATGGTGTAGTCTGGACTGAACAGGATGTTCGCAAGATGTTGGGATACCTTCGTTCTCCGGGAGAATTGCATGAATATGCTGGCAGGGTTAGAGGAGTAAGGGATGGAATCCAGTTACAGCTGTATGTCATGGATCTGTTGGAAGGCAGAGTGCATGGCCTATCTCCACAGGATCAGATGCTGTTATACGCGGCCTACTGGACGCATGCTGGCAATCCAACTGCCGCAGCCCAGACGTGTTCCATGAGTCGGGCGACATTTTATCGCCATCTCAGAACAGCGCTGACTCGCTTGGCGAGGATTTTGTAGGGTTCTATTCGTTCATCATACCGATAATAACGACAAGAAGAGGCTGGTCATAGACCAAGCCTCTTCATGCGATTATAGAGCGTTGCCCTTGAGATGCCAAGTTGCTTGGCGAGTGTTCGTTTGTTGCCACCTGCTGCTTTCAGATATTGAATTAGAAGTTGAGCCTCATAAGTATCCAATTTTTGCTGGTAGGTAACGTTGGAGACAAGTTCGGAATCATCTGAATGATCTAATTCGTCCGCATTTGCAACCGTTCGAGGTTCTTGTTCTGGTTCTGCTCCCGCCAAATCCTGACGTTGTTGATTTTCGTTATTGGCATGTGAATAAATTCCGGATGTCAATTGAACTTCGGACTGTTCTTGCATGGTGAGGGAGGTAAGGGTATCCGGCAGGTATTCCTGCTTCACCTCACCGTCTGTCGTCAGAATCGTCAGGCGTTCTATCACATTTCGTAATTCACGTACATTGCCTGGCCAATCATATTGGAACAGTAACTTAAACACTTCAGGTGGAAGCAACTCAATATGACGGTTATAGAGCAATGAGAATTCTTGAAGGAACGTCTGGGTTAATTCATATATATCTTCCTTGCGCATGCGTAAAGGAGGGATGACAAGGTTAATGACATTCAGCCGATAGTAGAGATCTTCCCGGAATTGATTGCGGGCAATCATACCCTGTAGATTCTGATTGGTCGCAGCGATAATCCGGCAGTCGGCCTGTTTCATGCGTGTTCCCCCCACAGGAAAGTAACTCTTCTCCTGCAACACCCGAAGAAGCTTCACTTGCAATTCCAATGGCATCTCACCGATCTCATCCAGAAAAAGAGTACCCCCTTCGGCAAGCTCAATCTTGCCCTTTTTGCCTTTGGGATCCGCGCCAGAGAACGCACCTTTCTCATAACCGAATAATTCACTTTCAAACAATGAAGCAGGAATTGCCCCACAGTTAATAGCGATGAACGGTGCAGTCTGCAATTCACGAAGATCATGAATGGCTTTGGCGAATAACTCCTTGCCTGTGCCGCTCTCTCCGAGGATAAGGACGGTTGCTGAGGTGGTACTGATCTTGCGAATGGTCTCCATGCACTGCTTGATGACCGTGCTACTGCCCTTGATTCTGGCGAATGGATCTAATTCGGGCCTTAGCCGAGCAACGGCTTTCTCCAGATGCTGGACTTTGGAAGTCATATGTAATAGTTCTTGATGCAATCGGATTTCGGTTGTTATATCCACTTCGGCAGCAACTGCACCCACAATATGTCCATCCAGTTGGACAGGACGAGCATTAATCAGGGCGAACAGGTCGGGCCGTGGCTGATGCTGTTTGCGATAGACCGTTTCGCCGGTATATAACGTCTTGAGAGACTGTAGCCGATCTGGGGGGAAAAAGTCCGCTGCGGGTTGTCCAATGATGTCTTTTTTGCTGATCGAAAAAACATGCTCCGCGCCAGTTGTCCAGTAGGCCACCTTGGCGTCTTCATTAATTAATGTCAGAGCTGAACCCGCTGTCTCCAGTGTGGTCTCAAAATAAGCTTCTATTAAGCGATGCGCATGCATCATGGCATGCAAAACATCGGATACGGCGATATATCCCAATAGGGGTCCATCATCCTGAATGAATAGATAAGAAGATGTGTCGAATAAGGAGAAGGCATCTACCAACGATGTTGATGACGGAATGGTAAGTGTGGGGAGGCCTGTATCCAGAACATCCATATCCGTACGCAATAAAGACATTAATTCTGGAAGTAAATGTTTCATCGATATCACCTCAGTTAGAGCATAACTTTTCGGAAACGGCTTCTTTTACATGAGTTACTTACAAGTGATCTGCAAATGAAATGACTGGAGAATGATGGCTACCCATATTATAACTTTCCAGTTGTAGTGTGTATATATTTTTTGACATGAAGCATACATGTTATCCGCACAGAAGAGATGAATGTTGAATTTTCATTTCTGATATTTCCTTTTAAATAATATTTTAAGGAATTAATGTTAATTTGAACTGTCCATTCAGTGATTTAGGTGAGGGTTGAGTTATTAAAAATGACATTTGAGTTATCTGATAGAACTGTTATTTTTAAATCTGTTACACGGTCAGTTGAAGTGATTATTCATATAGAACATGAATTGTCCACACCATTATGAAACTTCTGAATAATGCTATATGAAGGCAATCCGCATGAAAAAGAACCAAAGGAGGGTGATGAAATGGCCATTCTATCAACTGGGCCCATTGAGAATAATATTTCAGGGATAACAGGGATCCGACCGACTCAATCCGTTACGGTCAAAATCGATAACCGGAACGCAACAGATGTGTTCACCGTACTTCTTTTGGGCTATTATCTTAATGGGGTTAGGACGTTATATGTAGAAGAACTGCTCAATGTATCACCTAATCAGGTCATAACCAAAGTTTATAATGGGAATTTTGATGCTTTTGAGTTTGTATTTTCAACCTCAGACACGGCTGCTCCAGAAGCACAAATATCCGTATGGGGTAAAGATGGCGAAGGCGAATTAGTCGCGGCTCACCGATTGGTATCCCAGGAGTTGTTGGGAGAAACGCTGAGCACAACGGGTGTAACTGGAGCCACAGGAGCCACGGGCGTCACAGGGTTTACGGGAGTAACGGGAGGCACCGGAGCTACTGGAGTGACAGGAGCCACAGGCGTTACGGGAGTAACGGGAAGCACCGGAGCTACTGGAGTGACAGGAGCGACGGGCATTACGGGAGCAACGGGAAGTACCGGGGCCACTGGAGTGACAGGAGCCACAGGCGTTACGGGAGTAACGGGAGGCACCGGAGCTACTGGAGTGACAGGAGCCACAGGCGTTACGGGAGTAACGGGAAGCACCGGAGCTACTGGAGTGACAGGAGCGACGGGCATTACGGGAGCAACGGGAAGTACCGGGGCCACTGGAGTAACAGGAGCCACGGGCGTTACGGGAGCAACGGGAAGTACCGGGGCCACTGGAGTAACAGGAGCCACGGGTATTACGGGAGTAACGGGAAGCACCGGGGCCACTGGAGTGACAGGAGCCACGGGCGTTACGGGAGCAACGGGAAGCACCGGGGCCACCGGAACAACAGGTGTCACTGGAGCAACCGGTACAGCAGGGCAAGGGTTGTCCTCGTACGCCTATATTTTTAATACTTCAGCTCAAACTGTAGCTATTGAAGCGGATGTAATCTTCGACAGCAACGCAAATCTTACCGGTATTACTCACACACTCAATACCGCTGCGATTATTATTGGTAATGCTGGGGACTATGCGGTATTTTTCAACGTTGCAGGTGTGCAGGCAAACCAATTCACCCTTTATCAAAACGGAGCCCCTGTAGGTGGCAGTGTCTATGGTTCAGGAGCTGGGACTCAACCGAATCCAGGCATGGTCATTATTACGGCTGCTCCCGGTGATGTGCTGACATTGCGGAATCATTCCAGTGCATCCGCTGTTGATCTGCAAACACTAGCAGGTGGAACACAGACCAATGCTAATGCTTCTATTCTTATTCAACAGTTAAGCAGTTAAACTTTTCGAGCTTGTAATTTTGATTAATAAATGAGTGTGTCCAGATAAATAGACATTTAAAATTGGGGATGCTAATTTTTTAGACATTAAGAGAAGAACCGGAGAAAAGGAATGTTGGATGCTCTGGTAAGGTGTTCGTACTGAAAAAACCATGTGCCCAGAAAAAAAGAGGCAACATGGTTTTCTTTTGTCTTTTTTCATATATATTGATCCAGCTGGAGAATAACTATCGGAACATATTCTTAACGACCATCCAGAGATTAGCCGGTTTTTCGGCCAAACGGCGGGTATAGTACGGATACCACATGGTGCCATAAGGAACGTAACAGCGAATGCGATAACCTTCTTTGGCGAGACGTTCCTGTTCGCTCATGCGCAGACCATATAACATCTGAAATTCAAAGGCATCCGTCGAGATCCCCCGATCCTTGGCGTATTGTTTCGTCCAGTTAATGATGTGATCATCATGCGAGGCAACCGCAGTGTACACACCCTGATCGAGGTGATTACGAATCATCGTTTTGAATTGATGAATGACTTCAGAAGTATTCTGATAGGCGACTGATCCGGGTTCTTTGTAAGCACCTTTAACCAGCCGAAGCCGAATGCCTTCCCGAATCATATCACGTGTATCTTCTTCGGTGCGATGCAGGTAGGCTTGCAATACTGTGCCTGTATTGTTCAGTCCTTCCGAGTGCAATCTTCGAACAATATCCAGCGTTGCTTGAGTAAATGGACTATCCTCCATATCAATTCGGACAAATAGATCATGCAATTTGGCTTGTGTGGCAACGGTACGGATATTTCGATAACCCTCTTCCGGGTCAAGTGCGAGGCCCATTTGTGTCGGTTTCAGCGAGACGTTGGAGTCTGCCCCTTCACGTGCAATGCCTTCTACCAGTCGTACATACTCATCCCTGTACAATGCCGCTTCGCTCAGTCGGGTGATGCCTTCGCCAAGATGATCGAGCGTAGCCATAATGCCTTTATTATTGAGTATGTGGATCTCTTCGAGAGCTTCTTCCAAGGTGTTTCCTGCAATAAATTTGCCTGCCAGCTTCTTACCATATCTAATGGACAGGTTTTCTACAGCTTTGTTGCCTGCCACGGTTAATAAGGTTTTGCGATATATTTCCGTTCCCACACTCATTTTTGTTTCCTCCTTCAGCATTGTGCATCCTTAATTCAAGCAAGAAACGTGCCAGATTTGGCGATGGTCTACTATTTTTCATGAAAATTATCGCGCTCGCCTTTATCCCCGGATTTTCCCTCTATAAAAAGGAATCAAAAAAATCTGGGGATAACAGTGATCGAAAGGTTATTCTGTCATCGGAGTGGCCCGTGTGATTTTCAGTAGTTGAATTTAACGAGAAAAATATTTCAGTTCCAACCGGAGTTGGCACGGATTTTGCTACATATATTTGGTGATGAGTAACATGCAAAATAATTCAGGCGAGCAGCCAGCGAATCCCACATCCTGAAGGAGGAATCATTGATGAATATCCCTTTTGTTAACGAACCATTCACACCCTTTGCGGTCCAGGCGAACCAGGAAGCATTTGAAGACGCACTTCGTCAGGTAGAAGCTGAACTTGGGCAGGAATACCCGATTATTATTGGTGGGCAAAAAATAACAAGCAGCCGCACGTTAACTTCCGTGAACCCCGCAGCCAAGAATCAAGTTGTCGGAACGATCCATCAGGCAGATCAGGAATTGGCCGAAAAGGCCATTCAGACAGCGGCGGAGACATTCCACACATGGAAACATACGGACCCGAATGAACGGGCTCGTTATCTATACAAAGCAGCTGCCATTATGCGCCGTCGCAAGCATGAGTTCTCCGCATGGATGGTCTATGAAGCCGGCAAGACTTGGCCTGAAGCCGATGCGGATACAGCGGAAGCCATTGATTTTATGGAATTTTATGCACGGGATATGCAGCGACTGAGTGAATCACAGCCCCTTGTGCGAATTGCAGGGGAAGATAATGAACTGAGTTATATACCGCTGGGCGTAGGTGTTGTCATTCCACCTTGGAACTTCCCACTGGCGATTATGGCAGGCATGACCTCTGCTGCACTGGTCTCCGGCAACACGGTGGTATTAAAGCCCGCCAGCACAACTCCGGTGATTGCCGCGAAGTTTATGGAGCTGCTTGCAGAAGTTGGCCTGCCGGATGGCGTCGTGAACTTTTTACCAGGACCAGGCAGTGAAGTGGGTGATTATCTCGTGGATCATGCGCTTACCCGGTTTATCAGCTTCACCGGTTCCAGAGATGTAGGACTGCGAATTAATGAACGTGCGGCACGAACAGCTCCAGGTCAAAAGTGGATCAAACGGGTTATTGCAGAAATGGGCGGCAAGGATTCTATCGTTGTAGACAGTGACAGTGATCTGGAACTCGCGGCAGAGTCCATTACCGCTTCGGCATTTGGTTTCTCAGGACAGAAATGTTCGGCGTGTTCCCGTGCCATTATTCATAAGGATGTATATGATGAAGTATTGCAAAAAGTGATTGAACGGACACAGAAACTGACGATGGGTAGTCCGCTTGAAGTTGGCAGTCAGGTTGGACCGGTTATCGATGACAAGGCATATGCAAAGATCACGGAATATATTGAAATTGGCAAGGGGGAGGGGCGTCTTGTGCACGGCGGCGGTACAGGGAACGTTGAAGGTTATTTCATTGAACCAACCATAATTGCGGATGTGGACCCAAAAGCCCGGATTGCTCAAGATGAGATTTTTGGACCTGTGCTTGCATTCATCAAAGCAGACTCCTTTCAGGATGCATTGGATATCGCCAATAATACCGACTATGGCCTGACCGGCGCGGTAATCTCACGTAATCGTGAACATCTGGAACAGGCAAGACGCGAGTACTTTGCGGGTAATCTGTATTTCAACCGGAAATGTACCGGAGCACTGGTAGGCACACATCCATTTGGCGGATTTAACATGTCAGGCACGGATTCCAAGGCAGGTGGAAGAGACTATCTGCTGCTGTTTACACAGGCAAAGCTGGTATCGGAGAAATACTAAGACAGAAACCCATGATCCGACTAAAAACTTCTTACATTCACTTGAATAGTATGCTATTATCCCTGCAAATCCTTTTGTTCGTATAAGAAACACAGATGCTTATTGCCGAAGGCATAAGGAGGGAAACGGATGTTAGGTGTTCAGTTGGTACAGGAACAACGTATTCGGCTGTCCATCACGCCGGAGATGAAACAATCCTTTCATTTGCTAACCATGTCTGGCCAGGATCTGACCCGTTACTTGCTGGAAGCGGCGGAGGAAAATCCAGTACTCGAACTGGAAGAACAAGCCGCGCCCCTCGCCCGGATTCCGCGGCGAATGGATCAGCGCAGGTATGATTCCTATGATCCGCTGCTTCAGGCCAAAGGTGCCGAACCTACTCTGGAACAATTGCTGATTACGCAAATTCGAGTGATGACAATTTCAGACGAATTGGAAAATATGGCCGTATATTTGGCAGGGTGCGTTAATGACGATGGTTATCTGACGTTTGAACTGGCAGAGGTGCAAGCAACACTTGAGCTTCCGATGAGCAAGATTGCAGCGGGACTGGAGCTTCTCCAATCGCTGGACCCTGCTGGTGTGGGGGCGCGGAATCTGCAAGAATGTCTGTTGCTCCAGATTAGACGTGATCCATCAGCCGCGCTGAATGCGGAGCGGATGGTGGAAGCCGGATTGGAAGCACTGGTTCCTTTTCACCCAGGTAGAACAGGGAGTCGATTAGGCATGACTTCGCAGGAAGCTCAGACTGCCTATGACTATATTACACGTCTCGATCCCAAGCCCTGTCGATCCATCGGATGTACAGAACGGCCACATTACATTATTCCGGATGCCATTGTTGGATTGCGTAACGGTGAGGTCCATTATAGTTTGCATGCAGCAGGTAACCCTCGTGTATCGATGAATGAAGCGTGCTTCCGCTGGATCAGGGAAGAGGCTCCGGACGCAATCTGGTCTACCCGGGTGGCAGAGGCGAGGGCTATCATTCGGAGTGTACACTTGCGGCGTAGAACTTTAGTACGTGTGCTGACGGCAGTGATGGAAGAGCAGAAGCATTTTTTGGTCAAAGGCCTATCCGCGCTAAAACCGCTTAATCTGGCTGTTATTGCAGAGAAGATTGGCATGCATGAATCAACGGTTAGTCGTGCGGTGAACGGTAAATACATTGAGACCCCGCATGGTGTATATGAAATCAGGGCTTTTTTTGACTCGGGAATCAGTACAACGTCAGGGGATAAAACATCAGCATCAGCGGTGAAACGTAGATTAAAAGAAATCATTCGCACGGAACAGGCTCAGCGTCCATACTCGGATAGTCATTTGGCCACATTGCTCGCGGAGGAGGGGATTGTCATCTCCCGCAGAACGGTTGCCAAGTACAGGGAGGAACTTCAGATTCTGCCTTCCCTTGAGCGTAAACGGTGGGCTTAATTGAGTAGGTGGCGTCTTATCATCTCTGAATACAAGAACCCCCGCAAACCGGATGAACGGTCTGCGGGGGTTCTTGTTAATCATTCGTGTATGGGTTGCTGTACCAGTTTTCCTGATTACCTACAAACGTTCCATATTACGCAGGAAGTGTTCTCCGGCAATCCCTGGTGTAGTCATCTGTTCCGGATGAAGAATCTCTTCCAGTTCTTCCGGTGTGAGCAATCCGCGTTCCAGAATAATCTCTTGCAAGGAAAGTCCAGTCTTGAGCGCTTCCTTCACGATGGAAGCTGCTACATTATAACCTAAATGCGGGTTCAACGCCGTAACCACACTGAAACTTTGGTTCATGATTAATTCGCAGCGCTCACGGTTAGCTTCCATCTCTTCAACTGCATAACGCGTGAAAACATCAATGCCGTTATTCATAATTTTCAGCGATTGCAGCAAGTTAAACGCAATAACTGGGCCCATGACATTCAGCTCGAATTGACCGGCTTCACACGCCATACAGATTGTATGGTCGTTCCCCATCACCTGGAAGGATACCTGGTTAATGACTTCCGCCATAACGGGGTTAACTTTGCCCGGCATAATGGACGAACCTGGCTGACGTGGTGGCAAGCGCAATTCATTGAATCCTGCACGCGGACCTGAAGCCATCATGCGAATATCATTACAGATTTTGGAAAGGCTAACCGCACATACCTTCAGCGCCGCTGAAAGTTCCAGATAGGCATCTGTGTTCTGCGTTGCATCCACGAGATCCTCAGCTGTTTGTAGTGGAAGTCCGGTAACATCAGACAGGTGCTCTGTAACCTTGACGATGTATTCGGGTTTGGCATTGAGTCCTGTACCTACGGCAGTTGCACCCATGTTAATGGTAAGCAAGCGGCGATTGGCGAATTCAAGACGCTCAATATCCCGTCCGATTACGCGGGCATAAGCTCCGAATTCTTGTCCAAGGCGAATAGGTACGGCATCCTGAAGATGGGTACGGCCAACCTTGACCACATCGTTGAATTCCACTTCTTTTTTACGGAACGCATCCTGTAGTCTTCTCATGGTAGCGAGTAACGTCTCCGACAGTTGGTACGCCGCAATGCGCAGCGCTGTAGGTACCACGTCATTGGTAGACTGGGACATGTTCACATGATTATTTGGATTGCAATGGAAGTAGTCTCCCTTGCTTTTCGTTAACAGTTCCAGCCCGCGGTTGGCCAAAATTTCGTTCATATTCATATTCATGGAGGTGCCTGCACCGCCCTGAATGGAGTCTACAATAAAATGATCCAAATGATGGCCTTTCATCATTTCTTCAGCCGCCATGACGATTACATCGCCAATCTTGCTCGGCAGCATCTTCAACTCCATGTTGGTAATCGCTGCTGCCTTCTTCACCGCAGCCAGAGCCGTGATCAGCTCCCGGTGTACCGGAACGCCGGTAATCGGGAAGTTTTCCACGGCCCGTACCGTCTGAATTCCGTAATAGGCATAAGCCGGGATTTCTTTTTCACCGATAAAATCTTTCTCCGTCCGTGTGGACATAGTAGACATCTCGTTCGCCTCCAGTGGCATCAATAAAAATAGTTCGGCTCCAGCGTTGCTGAAGCGCACTCAGTATATCATTTAAGCAAAATGGATGCCAATCTAAATCATTTGGCCTCTTGTGCCGATAATAAATAAAATTAGGGATATTAAATGGGATATTATTCAATTTTTAAGAAAGGGAGGAGTGGCCAAGCTTGTCTTATACATTATGCGCTTTATGGTAGAGAAGTCATGCATGAACGGCAAGTAAGGGGGGGATAGAACGTTTTCAGTGATGTATATCACATGAAATTTGGTACTTGATTGGTAAAATAGGAAAAAAGGACTACGGGGTGTGCACATGAAATGGACTTTAGGAGCAAAGACTGTCGCAGGTCTGGTACTGATTTCGATTATTACCTACGGAACTAGCGGCATTTTTATATTTTTTGTCAAAGACTGGATTACATTAGATATTCCGAATTGGGTGTACATATCGATTATCCTGATCATGGGAGTATGCTGGAACGGGATTTTGGGTTGGTTTGCCTCACGCTGGCTGACTCGTCCAATCGTTCACCTGTCCCGGGCTGCACAGCAGGTGTCAGCGGGTGATCTGACAACCGAAATTCCGCAGCGACGCACGCAGGATGAACTTACCGTATTATATGATGCTTTTCGCGCAATGGTTTCTAACCTTCGAAGCATTGTAAATGATATTGCAGACAGCACAAGAACGACTTCACAGAACGCACAGTCTCTGAGTGAAGCGATTACCCAGGCTGCCGAACAGATCGAGATGATGTCGGATGCAGTGGATCATATTGCGGTAGGCGTAGAAGAGCAGAAGGTCACTTCCCATCAATCTCTGATCACTGCGGATGAGATGCTGAACGATTTCCAGCGTATGCATAGCCAGTCCATGGACATGACAGAGATGTCCGGTCAGATGGAACGATCGGTGGATCATACCAAACAGACTTTCTCATCGTTGATGAAAGGGATGGACGAGCTGGCCGAGTCGCACAATCGTTCCCGCGACATTATGTTGTTGCTGGAGAAGGAAGCTTCCGATATCGAGGTAATTACCCATTCTGTCAAAAACATTGCTGAGGAAACAGGGTTACTTGCCCTGAATGCTTCAATTGAGGCTGCACGAGCTGGAGAAGAGGGTTCTGGTTTTGCAGTCGTGGCGCAGCAGATCCGCAAGCTGGCAGACGAAAGTAAGGAATCGGTACACCGTATTAATGAGCTGATTAGTCGTGTGCAAGAGCGGATCAGGGAGACAGCCCAACTGTCTCATGAGCAGCATGGTCTCGTGGTTAATGAATCGGAGCGGACCGTCTCTGTGGATCAGACATTGCATGAACTGACAGGCACAGTGGAAGTATTTATGAAGGGTGCGCATGATATCGGCTCCAAGATTGCAGAACAGACCGGTCGCGTGGAGCAAACGCACGGTCATGTGAAGAAAATCCAGGGGAAAGCCGGATCGTTCTCAGATGAGGCGAGACGAATTATGGATGCCGCACACGAAGAGACAGCCATCATGGAGGAGATTTCATCCTCGGCTGAAGAACTGAGACAATTAACCGATCGGTTATTGGACAAAACCAAAGCATTCCGGATGCAGCCTTAAGCTGTGTTCGGAATTTTTTTTGTTTTTGGAGAACAGTTTTGGCATGAGAATTTGCTTATTCTGGTTAAAACCGAACGTTCTTTCGTGAAAACGAAAATTTGTAAAGATTATTTTATGAAAGATTAACAAATTCGCAACTTGCAGGCGATAAATGAAGATATAATAGGATTATCACAACAGATAAAGGAGCCCAGTATATTGAAAACTTGGACAGGTATCCTGCTGATGATTATTTTGGCGGTAGCTACGATTAGTACAACTTCGGCTGCCAGAACCATGAATGAATCGCAAAAACAGCTTAACATAGATGATCAATCCAGCCAGACCGCAGTGGTCGAGGCTTCCAATATAGATAAAATGCATGACACAGCGAAGACAACACAGGAATCCATTCCCGTGAAAGAGGAATACGTTTCGGTAGCTCCAGAGAATGAGAAAGTCAGATTATATCCTATGAAAGTTGAGGGTTCAGGTTATATATATAACGGAATGATTTTGGAAGTGGACGGCAAAACGCGAGAATTTAGTGAGTGGCAGGGAGAAGGTGGGTCTTACAAACCCGAAGTGCACGAGCTGGATCTGAATGGAGACGGCCAGAAAGAAATTATTGTTCTGTACACGGAAGGTCATGGAACAGGTATTTATTTGGGACAAGCACGTATCATTAATCCGGTAACGCTGGAAGAGATGAAGATGCAATCTCTGGATGAGATTGCGAAACAGCATGTGAAGTCAAAAGTTACGGTTAGATCAGACCGCGTGGATGTTGATGTCACCGTTGATGGCGTTCAAGCAGAACCTTTACGGATCGAGGAAGATACGAGTGGCGGCGTATATAACGAAGAGTTGGGATTCGGTAGAGTAACCTATTACAGTGTAGAAGATGGCCAGCTTGTCGTATCAGCAGCAGCATCTTACGGTGCGGCTTTATATGCCGGTGATCTGACATTCACTTATGAGTATCAAGATGGTGAGTGGAAGGCTGTAGATTTGAAGTACAGTATGGAAGTGTATGAAGAAGAATATTATGAAACTTTTGATTAATGGCGTCATGTTGATATCGTAATATAGCGGGAATTGAAAGTTCTCGAGTGTGGAGTTAAGTGAACATCTGACAATAATATCTTCCTTACTCCGTATACGGACAGTGGGAAACAGGGCGAGGCTGAAAAAAATTGGGACATACAGCCTCGTTTTGTGCTGCCCGGAAATAGGCACTGTGCACTAAAAATGCAGGAAACAATTGACTTTATCACTTTAGTCGTTTAAATGTATAAAGGACAAATCATTTTAACATTCAGGAGGGATTTTGATGAAGAAAAAGGTTGTACTGGGTTTGATGGTAGGCACATTAACGCTTGGAATCGGAACAGGTGCACTCGCAGCAACAGGACTGGAACAGATTAAAGCCTATCTGAACAGCAAGATTACGCTAAAAATGAATGGTGCCACGGTGACAGCCAAAGATGCCAATGGTAAAACAGTGTTGCCTATCACTTACAACGGAACGACTTATTTGCCTGTGCGTGCTGTGGGATCCTTGCTTGGGACAGAGATCACTTATGACAGTGCAACTTCATCCGTCCTGATTGGTGGCAAAAATGAAACCGGGCCAGTAACCAACGATAAAGTAACATTAAGTACACTGGGAACAACGGTGTTGGGATCTACCGCATGGCATACCAAAGATCCTGCGGAGACTACTTACAAAGGCAAGGATTATAAAGATGTATATCTGCATACAGATTCCGTGAAGCAAGGAGACGACTTCCAGATCATGACGGGCAAAAAGTATTCTTCCCTGCATCTGGAACTGGCCGCTCTTCAAGGGAATCAGGAGATACAGGTAATTAACCAGGACAATACGCTTCTCAAAAAGTTGAGTATATCACCGGGAAGCGGATTGGTTAGCCTTGACGTGGATGTATCGGGCACTGAAGCTGTGTTTGTTGAGATTGTTTCAGAAGATCCAGGTTCATCGCTATTTGTACCTCTTACAACATCGTATTTGGTTAAATAAAATAGACGTAAAAAAACGATTATCAACAATGGTGTTGCTGGATCAAGTCCATAACACACATGGTGATAATCGTTTTTAATGTTTAACGAATCACGGTATCCAGCGGTTTGAGATTGGCTTCAATCTCGGCGCGGCGACCTTCAAGGAATGGAGGCAAGGCAAGTGATTCACCCAGATGCTCCAATTCTTCGTCTGTATCAAATCCCGGACCATCGGTTGCAAGTTCGAACAGAATACCGTTTGCTTCACGGAAATACAGGGAGCGGAAGTAGAAGCGATCTACAAACCCTGAGTTAGGGAATTGGAAGTTACGAACCCGTTCCACCCATTGTTTCAGTTCTTCCTCATTATCCACACGGAACGCAACATGGTGTACGCTGCCACGTCCAGGACGCTCTTGGACAAGGTCATTCCGTTCCTCAACATGGACCTCGGAGCCGCTGCCACCTTCGCCGGATTCAAAAACGAGTACATCAGGTTGACCTGGAGTAAAGGCAGGGTAACTTCCTTTAGCTCTGAAACCGAGCAGTTCGGTAAGAACCGGAGCGGTAAGGGAAGCATCTTTTACTGTAAGATGGATAGGGCCTAGGCCTACAATGCCATATTCGGCAGGCACAGGGCTCTGATTCCATGGTTTACCACCAGTGACACCTGTATTATTTTCATCCGAGACCAGAATCAGACGTTGTCCTTCAAAGTCTGTGAACGAGAGCGTGGCACGACCACCCCGTTCAACAATCTCTCCATGTGGGACTTCGAATTCGTCAAAACGTTGCTGCCAGTAAGTAAGTGCCGCATCACTTGGAACGCGCAGTGACGTGCCAGATATGCTGTTCACCCCTTCACGAGTCTGTCCGGCCATCGGAATCTCGAAGAAGGTAAGTTCGGTACCTGGATTACCTTTCTCATCGCCATAGAAGAGATGGTAGACGGACACGTCGTCTTGGTTGACCGTTTTTTTTATGAGGCGCAAACCCATGATGTTGGTATAGAAATGATAGTTCTGATCGGCATGTGCTGTTAGAGCTGATACGTGATGAAGTCCTTTGATTTGCATAATAATTCCTCCTAGTTAGGTTATACGTTCAACAAAGGATTATTTACACTGGCACTTCGATGACAGAACAACCTTCCGATCGCTGTTATCCCCAGATTTTTTGACTCCTTTTTTGAAAGGGGAAATCCGGGGATAAAGGCGAAGCATATGCTTCCGATGCAGCTTTCTTTCAGAAAGCTTTAAGCTCTGCTTCTTCAGATTATTTCTGTCCTCTCCGTTATCGTGTAAAAGTTCAGTTGAACATTTGTTAAGTACTTTATATTTTATTTCGGTTAAGAAAGTTACTAACTTTTCGTTTGTTTTGGTTCTGGAATTATCTTAACATAAAGATATTTAAATTACAATGCTTATTTAGAATTCCAACTGGACAGCACTTTCATTCAATGGCAAAATGAAAAAGTTAACATTAAAGAGAGATAATGTTGGTGAGATCCTTGTAAAGGAGAGAAGAGATGCATGGCGTATCCACCATGGCTGGACCCGTATGATGCAGAGCCGTTTATCCTGTTCTCCCGTTCACATATCGTTTCAATTAGCGTAATTACAGCATTGATTGTACTGATGTTTTTGCTTCGACACCATCTTCGATCATGGTCAGAGAGGGCACGCCGCATACTGCGGATTGTTCTGGCCTGTATCATGTTTGCCTCCGAAATCGTGCTGCAGCTCTGGTATGTGTATGGAGGGATATGGAGCCTGCGAACGTCACTGCCACTCGAACTATGCAGTCTGTCTCTGCTATTATCGGCGTTGTTACTGTTAACACGCAGTCGACTGTTACATTCTGCACTGCTGTTTGCAGGTATTGCTGGAGCCCTTATGGCGATCCTGACGCCTAATCTGGGTTATGGTTATGCACATTTTCGATTCATTCAATTTTTCGTTGCTCATGCCTGCATCATTCTGGCTTTACTCTACATGACCTGGGTGGAACAGCTGCGACCTAGCTGGAGATCTGTAGCAGGTTCGATGATATTTGTGAATGTGGCAGCATTAATCGTATACGTTGTAGATGTCATGCTTGACGCGAATTATATGTTTTTGAGACACAAGCCGAGTACACCCTCGGTGCTTGATATGTTAGGTCCGTATCCCATGTACATCCTTGGGGAAGAGATACTTGCGCTAGTTTTGTTCTCGCTAATGTACATTTTGCTCTTTGCCATTCCAGATCGGTTGAAGCATCGTGTGAAAAAAGGTAAAAGCTCCGCGGTATAGGGATAATCCTAGTAGTTGCGCCTGGGCCGCATTATAAACTAAAACATCCCGCAGCAATCTGACCAGATCAGATCGCTTACGGGATGTTTGGGCGTTGTACCTGAATAGGGCCAACTTATCTTTATATTTTTATCCACGGAGCAGAGATTCCGCACCATCCACATAGATTCGTGTACCTGTAACATGAGAGGCTTCATCGGAAGCGAGGAACAGAACGAGGTTTGCCACTTGCTTCGACGTTCCAGGTTCGCCTTTGAGCGGATGTTCATGACCTTCAGGGAATTCAACAGGAATCTGTACTTCTTTCAGATCATCGGACGGGTAGGTGTTATCATCAATGTTGGTATCGATGGCTCCTGGGCAGACAGCGTTAACACGGATCTTATAACGAGCCAGCTCCAGTGCGGCCATTTTCGTAAACGCAGTTTGTCCTGCTTTGCTGGAAGCGTATGCAGAGAAACCGATCCCTGAGAAGACCCGGTTACCGTTGATGGAACTGGTAATAATGATGCTGCCGCCATGTTCTTTCAGATGGGGGATGGCATATTTGACGGTTGCGAAGGTTCCGCGCATATTGATCTCCATCGTCTGGTCCCAGTCCTCAATTTCCATCGTTTCAATCGGGGCCATTGTTCCGTTAATGCCTGCATTTGCAAATATGATATCCAGTTTACCCGCTTCAGCCGCAGCCTGATTGATCGCCTTCTGCACATTATCCGGTTTGGAGATATCACATTCGATCACATACGCTTCTCCGCCAGCCTTTTCAATCGTCTGTTTTGTTTCCTCCGCATTTTCGGGTGTGCGATCCAGCATGTACACTTTGGCTCCATGCTCGGCGAAACTAATAGCGGTAGCTTGACCAATACCGGATCCACCTCCGGTTACAATCGCGATTTTGCCTTCCAAACGTTGTTCTGTCATCTCTGATCCCTCCAAGAGTTAGATTATCGTTGTACGCTCTACTTCTAACATACCCGGCTCAAGATGCGTGAATCATATGTGTCTATATCAAAAAGAACAGGACCGCAATGCGGCCCTGTTCTGTGAGCAGATCATCTTCATGATCGTCTGCTGTAATATTATTTTGGCATGTGTGATAGGAGACACCCTTAGGTCATGCCTTGCTTTACTTATGTTTCTTCCAGTCCATAGCGCTGTTATTGAGCAAATATTCGAAGTCGTTATCCCGGCGCTTCTGCTCCGCTTGGCGAGCTTCTTCTGCTTGCTGACGTTCTTGCTCTTTAAGAGTCGCTTCGGCAGCCTTGGCTTCATCCGCCTGAGCTTTCAGCTTCTCCAGCACATCACTGCTCAGTAGATCTTTCAGTGTTGTGGGTTTATCCTGTGCTACTGCTGCTTTGGGAGCAGGAGTGCGTTTTTTGGATTTTGCCATAGGAAAATCTCCTTTCCAAACATGAATCAGGCTCCATTTATCGTACAGTAGTCATAGTATATCAGGTTCCCGTAAAGCATTCCATGAATCTGCGGAACAAAAGCAGGAAAACGAGGGTTGCGTGACGAATGAAAACGGGTATAAAATCATATACTATTACCGATACTGCGACTATTCCCTGGAGAAAGGAGTCGTTGTTCGTGGAAGTAAACCGTGGTTTACTGAAAGGGCTTGCATGGGGCGTTGCCTTTAGCTGCCCGTTATGGATTGCGATTATCGGCTGGTTACGTTTGATGGGATGGATGTATTGAGGATGATGCCGGAAGAGGTCATTTTTTATAAAGTCATATATGTAACCGTTATCATTAAAATCAATAAATAAAGCTCTGCCTTGCGAGATACGCACAGGACAGAGCTTTTGTTTGTTTAGAGTTCCTTTCAAGTCATAACCATGGATTATTATCCGTTTGGAAAGGAAGTTCATTAAGGCATTTTTACCGGTTCTGGATACTCCAGACCGTGGGTATCTACCGTAACTTTTTTCATAACTTGATCCGTAACCGGTTTGTCACCTTGACCTATTTCCTGAGCAGCAATACTATCAACAACTTCCATACCTTCGGTTACTTTACCGAAGGAAGCATAAGCATTATCCAAATGATCCGCGTCAGCTAACATGATGAAGAACTGAGAACCAGCCGAATCCAAATTATCTCCGCGTGCCATGGAAATGACTCCGCGGGTATGATTCAGGTGGTTTTTGTGACCGTTGGATGTAAATTCACCCTTAATGGCATACCCTGGGCCACCTCGACCATTACCGTCTGGATCTCCTCCCTGAATCATGAAACCTGGAATAACGCGGTGAAAGATTGTGCCATCATAGAAACCCTGATTCGCTAGTGAAATAAAATTATTCACAGTATTGGGTGCAATTTCCGGATATAGCTCAATGACGATCTTCTGTCCATCTGCCATTTCAATAGTAGCTACTGGATTAGGGCCCGTTGGTTCAACTGGAGCTGGTGTTTCTGTAGCGCCACTCGAAGGGCGTCCACAACCACTAAGGACGATAAGCAGCATCGCGATTACCAGCGAGACCACTGTATTTTTTTTCCACCGTAAAGACATGAAAACGTTCCTCCTTGCATCTCTGCATTATATATTTTCTCCAAATCATATTTGGATATTTACCCAACTATCATACCGTTTTTGTGGACAGGATGGCAATGTAATACATGTGTTTGTGGTGAACAAGGGATGGCCTTCGTGGAATGATGGGTGTAAAATAAGGAAAATGCTTCCGCATCGGGACGTACGGGTCTGTTCCGTCCGCTCCAATACACGGCAGTCCCGGCGTCAGTAACGGAAAGGGCGTGCGGGTATATGAACTTCTCGTGGAAGCGCAATCTGGTCATATTGTGGATTGGTGTATTTTTTTGCAGCACCGCCTATTCGATCTCGATTCCATTTCTGCCCCTGTTTCTAAGTGCTGACTTGGGGGTTCGTGATCACCTGGAGTTATGGTCAGGACTGGCATTTGGCATTACGTTTCTGGCGAGTGCACTCGTGTCTCCGTTCTGGGGATCACTGGCTGATAAATACGGACGCAAGCCGATGCTGATCCGGTCGGGATACAGCCTTGCCGTCTTGTATTTAATCAATTATTTTGTGCAGGACCCATATTCGCTGATTGTTGTTCGATTGTTTCAGGGTCTGCTTGCAGGGTTTGTTCCAGCAGCGATTGCCCTGGTAGGCACGAATACACCTGAAGAGAAGACTGGTTATGCACTTGGTATTATGTCCACTGCAGGAGCCACTGGTGGTATTATCGGACCGTTAATTGGTGGCGTGGTGAGTCATTATTATGGCAACCGGAATGCATTTTTGTTTTCGGCTATTGTTGTGTTAGTCTCAGCAATCATCGCAACCTTCTGGGTAAAAGAAGAGAACTTCAACCGGAACAAAGCTCGTTCCCACGTCATGGATGACATTCGTGAAGCGAGAGCAAATCGTTTGTTTATGACGGTGCTTGGCATGATGGGCATATGTACATTCTCTGTCATGATTCTGGAGCCACTATTGACGGTCTATGTGATGGAGATGGGCGTTCAGCCGGATCGTGCCTCGCTCAGCTCGGGTATTATTTTCTCAGCGGTGGGGGTAGCAACAGTTATTATGGCGCCGCGGTGGGGCAAGATTGGTTCAAGGATTGGATACGGTAAAGTGCTGATCATTGGACTGGTTGGTGGGGCTGTAGGGAATCTTCTGCAGTTCTTTACAACAGGTTATATCGCATTCGGCATTTTAAGATTTGTGTATGGTTTATTCTTTGCGGCTGTATTTCCGGCGATTAACGCCATGATTGTGCAGGCTACCGCATCAAGTTTCAGGGGAAGGGCCTTTAGTCTGAATCAGTCCGCTGCCCAGATCGGGACGATGGCGGGACCGATCATTGGTGGGGTTCTCGGTGGCTGGCTGCCGATACGCTGGATATTTATTATTAATGGAGCGGCATTGATCATCACTGCGATTGTAGCCAAGTGGTCAGGATTGGATCACAAGCTGCCCGTGACAAGTAAGGTTTCCGCTAAGCGATGATGCTGAATCACTAAGAGTAAGTGAACTTACAGGTAACAAAAAAGATGACGCTGTGAAATTACAGACGTCATCTTTTTTAAGTCTACTACGGATCTATATAAGTTAGTCTTCTGAAGAGGGCTTACGAGAAGCCTTCTCTTTGGGAATGGCATGCTCGACCGCATCACGTTGGTCCTCATCCTCAAGTGCTTCGGGGAAGGAGTCCTCAGTGAACAGTCCGAAATCCGGGTCAATATCCCGTTCGGTCACGAGATTATCCGGTTCATGCACCTTCTTTTGGCGATCTTCCTTCATCGTGTATGCACCTCCTCATTCAGGATGTCATAACAGCCGTTAATGGCGTGGTGGAATGTCGTTCTCCGGTTTGGCATCCGCACCAGCACCATTAAGCAGATCGGTACCATGCAGCGCATCCGGATCGGGTGCAGCAGGATCAACCGGACTGTTCGGTTGCAGAAGATCTGCATCCGGTACAGATTCAAGCGGTGTCTCAGCCAAACGTGAATCCAATTCCGGCTCGTCCACAGCAGTTGCGGCTACGGGTGCCAGATCCGAATCTTCCGTTACAATCCGTCTGCCGGAAACTTCATCAAAGGTATCCATATCGCCTTCCGGGACTTCCGTCTCTGGCGGAATATCGCGGGACCTCTGATAACGGTCATAATAGCGGTCGCTCTCTTCGTTACTAATTGGTTTGTCAGACATGAGTAACACTTCCTTTCGTTGTCGGTTGCCCAAATGCTTCTTACCCCGTAGTTACCCAAAGCGCTAGTGTTGTAATCTTGCACAGGTTATTATCTCCGGGTGTTCACTACGATATGAATGCCTTAGAATTTGGGGAATACATATTTAACCAAGAAGTATAAGAATCCGAAAAAGATAATGATATATGCGGCATATTTAATAAATGTGGAAGCGACCATACTTGAATCCGATTTATGCTGAACATCCTTATGTTCCACCTCAACCGTACGATGTGGCTCATTCATTGTAATCATCTCCTTAGCGTGTTTGTTTGCTTTGAGAAACCATTACACCCGGAACAAAGGATTGAATCGCAGCCACCGTTTTTACAGCTTTTCCTGTTTTGCCTATGTTATGATGAAGCTTGAATATGTAAGGGAGGAATTTCATGTGGACTGGTTCACACTGGGCAATATGATCACACGCATCCGTATCGGACAAAAGGCGTCCACACCCGGGTTCTCCCGTACCGTCATCCGTCGTCCGGATGGTTTGTTTTGGGTAGGCGGTATATGGTCCGGGCAAGTTGTACAGTTACGGGATTTCCTTTTCTCAGACATATGGACCATCTATGATGATGAGGAGACAGAGCAGTGGCTTGAATTTCGCAGTCAAGTTGAACAGAAAGAACGGGAAATGATAGTGAACCAGTTCGAAGACTTGCGTGATTAATCGGGTAACTTTAACAATAAAATGGAAATAAGACTATAAATCGACTTAAATGTGAAATTTCATTTTATCTCAAGAAGGTGACGTGACAAACGGTGGCGAATGATAAATGAGAGAATCTAAGATAGGGAAAATTAGAACTTTGAGGTGCTGTGAATGAAAAATGTGCCCAAAGCTATCGTCATCTTATGGATGAGTGTATTGATTATTCTAGGCATGCCACATGGGGTAGTCTTTGCAACTACAGGAGCGGTTCAGCAACCTGTATCCATTACAGGATGGGAAGTAAAATGGGGGAACGTTGACGATCAAGGGTTCATCAGTGAGGTTAAGGGAGCAGACGAGATATGGGAAAAGCAGGGCAGCGATAAGTTAGAGTATAGCAATACGGATCGCTCGAATTCTTTATGGACTCGCCTGACCATTCCTGAGTTGAGTGAGGAAAGTTCAGCCATTCGATTTGAGAACATTAAAGGCAATCATATTGTTGTTTATCTGGAAGACCGCAAGGTCTACGAGAACTACCATTACAATTATGATAATAATGCTGTGTTGCTGCCCTTATCCAGCGAAAATTCAGGTGACACGCTCTATGTATGGTCGCAAAATGAAAAAGGCCGTCTGGGGATACAAGGTACTGTTCAGGTTGGACCTTATGCCGCGTTACAGGAGAAATATATTCATAACGGACTTATTGATGTAATTTTGGGCGCGACCTTTGTGTTCACAGCGATTACGATGCTGAGTTGTACATTCTTCCTTGGCAAATTCCATAAGGGATTATGGATCTCGCTATGCATCGTGATGGGTTCCATCGGCACGATGATCATCACGTACTCGCAATTTTTGTATACGTTCTATCAGGTATATGGTGACCTGTATTCCGTAGTCTTTGATCTGGCGATGCTGCTGGGTATGCCAGCGCTATGTTATTTTTTTGAACAGATTATCGGGCCAGGACTGCATGGAATCTTCACCAAACTGCGAAAAATACTATTCATATATTCAGTTATCGCTGTGTTCTCTCTATGTATCTATGTTACTTCAGGTGGGCAATGGGAGATCCTCTACAATCTGCTCGTACAGCGTGTGGTTGGCATTGTGTTGGTCATTCTGCTGACAATCCTGTTGGTTGGTACCATCGCCAAAGCGCTGCAACGAAATCGGGAAGCTATGCTGCTTGCGACAGGATTTGGTACATTTGCCTTGATCAGTGTGGCTGAACTGTTGTGGTATTATCAGCGGAGTGGGACGTATCATCTGTTATGGTGGAAATGGTCCATGGTTGCATTTGTGATCTCGTTGATTGCCATTCTCGGAAGTCGTTTTGCCGAAAAACATACTAAAGTTCTAGAGTATTCCAAGGAACTCGAGCTGTTCAACAATGAGTTGCAGCGATCCGAAAAGATGGAGATTATTAGCGAACTGGCTGCTTCCGTTGCCCATGAAGTACGTAATCCACTTCAGGTGACAAGAGGCTTCCTGCAGCTGATGACAGAACAGGAAGACAACAAAAATAAGGGGTATGTGCGAATTGCACTGGAAGAACTTGATCGGGCTTCGGGCATCATAACGGATTTTCTTACCTTTGCCAAACCTGAGTTTGACCATATTATCTCGCTCAATATCTCGGATGAATTCAATCATATTGAAGGCATTCTTGTACCGATGGCTAATCTGGAAGGTGGTAAAATCACCACTGACATTCCGCCAGATCTATATATTCGGGGGAATTCCTCGAAGTTTAAGCAGGCTTTTATCAATATTATCAAGAATAGTATTGAAGCTCTGCAGGGACAAGGCCAGATTGATATCTGGGCGTACAAGCAGGATGGAATGATTAAGGTGCATGTCAGGGATAACGGAGAAGGAATGGACGAGGAAGCACTCTCCCGGTTGGGCGAGCCTTATTTCTCCAATAAAATCAAAGGCACAGGCCTGGGCATGATGGTGACATTCCGAATTGTTGAAGCGATGCAAGGACAGATCAGCTTTACAAGCACCAAAGGGGTAGGAACAGAAGCGGTTGTATCTTTTGCCGAGTTCGTCGATTGACGAACTCACAGAAGGATACAGCGGCTTTTTTTGTTCCTACCCCTAATTTCTTACATTACCAATAACTAACCCGGTTTAACTTCTCCAAGGTCCGCAATTCACATCATAATTTACTTTGGAAGGGTTGGGAGGTATGACAAGCACATAGTCATTTTGCTGCTCCTCAACGGTACGCACCTGAATGTGCTCCGGGATTACGATGCCGAACGCTTCACGAAGCGCCTGCTTCGGATTGGAGTGCAATTGTTGTCTGAAGTGCTCGTCAGTCCAAGCCTTTTCAATAATATCCTCATGCAACGTTTTCTCTGATACCATCATCGTCAACATTCCCTTCATATTTAAAATTAAACTGAATCAGCTTAGTCCTTATGCTTAGAATCCCAATTGTTGCTCGCTAATCCAGTGATGAAACCCGCCTTGGAGGAGCTGTTTCTTCCGTTGTGTAATGTCCTGAACAGCTTGTACTAAAGTGCTGCATAAATAAGAATTAAACGCCTCAAGATGCGATATTCCTAAGTTAGACGATGTTAATGTACGATTATAGTGATAAGCAATGTCTACGTAAGAGTTCATGAGTTGTGTATTGTATACATTGTCATGTATACGGTCCCTTAGAGGATGAACTGGATAGTTGTGATTCAGTGCTGCGGATATGTGGGAGAGGTAGCTGTTGTAGTTTCCATGCACAGCATCTTGTTGTGTGTCTGTGAAGTCATCGGTCATCTGGAGTGTCATAAGTGTGATGTTGATGGTAGAACACACCGGGATGATCCGGTCGGACTGATTCAGCAGAAGCAGTGCACCAGTAGCTCCAATGAGGAGAGGGGCAGCCTTTTGCGCAATCAACAAGGGATTCTGTTGGAAATAATCAATGGAGTGCTCACCCGTAACACTCACGGCCCAATCCACTACATATTGTCTGAAATAGACCCAGAACGTGGAGGAAGGATTGAATAATACCGCGTAAGATTGAAGTGCATCCATGTAATATAGATTACCCAGGGATAACTTCAATGTGGCATTCTCCGGTTGTTCATCCATCACGTCGTCCTGATTCAGAAAATATAACATGTGAATGAGACAGGCTGTACTTAATTGGTGTGCTTTCTCTTGGGGTAGTTTATCTGAGTGTTGCATCCAAAGTGGAATGATGTACCCGATGTAGCTGTGTCCCGAATCTCGTAACAGCGGATTAACCGAACGAAGCTGCTCTAATGCATGTCCTGATAAGGGTTCGGGATATTCCCGTACGAGTTGTTCCGCTGAAGCAAACACGACCTCCAGATCGGATCTAAACGGATCTAACCAATCTTTCCGCATTGTTACATCTCGTCCTTCCTGCGACTAAGGTAATCCAGGACTGTTCGACTAGATCATGAAGTTACATTCAGTATAGCGGAAATAAACTGAAAAAAATAGGATTTTTTGTGATCAATTGTGAGAAAAATGATGACTTTTTGTATTTTATGGCATAAAAAAGTGGATTTTAGGCTCAAACTAGGAAGGCACAGGATTTCGACATCGGAAAGGCGGCAGAAAAATGAATTTGAAATGGAAAACATGGATGGCAGCCGGATTGGCAGCCGTAGTTATAACAGCAGCAACAGGACATGTAGCATTCGCTAATTCAACCGTTCGGGCTGAGGAACATGACGATGCGTCAAAAGCTTCTTCCTCCGGCAAACCAGCGAAGCCATGCATGCAGGCAGGACACGGTCTGTTCATGATTGGTGAGACGGCAGACTTGCTTGGGATTGGACTTCGGGATCTGAAAGAACAGATGGAACTTGGCAAAACTTTGTCCCAGATTGCGAAAGAGCGTAAGGGACTTAGTGAGGAGCAGTTATTGCAGAAGTTGAAGCCTACACTGGCACAGCGTTTGGATCAAGCTGTGGAAGAAGGTTGTCTCACCAAGGAACAAGCTGCAGCCACGAAGGCAGACATGGATACCAAGTTGAAAAAGGTCATTAATACACCGCTGCGTGATTTGCGGCGTGAATTTGCCCACCATGGCAAACGTTCCATGGTAGATAAGGGCGAAATTGCCCGGTTTATTGGAGTCACCCCTGCTCAACTTCACGAGCAGCTTCAGGGAGGGAAATCTCTGGCTGAGATTGCTCAAGCAAAAGGCATTAGCGAAACGCAGCTGGTGGACAAGCTGAAGGAACAATTAACGGGTGATCTGAAGAGATTTGTGAATCAGAAGGGCAACGTGCATCCAGCCCCGGGTCCCCAGGAACCTGTTCCTGGACGATCAACTTCGAGCGAAGTGAAATAAAGAAGAGCGTCTTCGTGAGGGGACGCTCTTCTTTATTTTAAAATGGCTCACTCGTTCCCGGACTGCGAGTTGGGCCGGGTGACGGAGTTCGCTCAGATGAATTTCTTTTATCCACAGCAGCTGATGAATTGGAGTTTGAACGTGGTTTGCGTATTAACCCTACCGTGAAACGTGAGCCAGGTAGCTTGGATAATGTCCAACTGATTGCAAGAGCAATACCAACTGTTACAAGGAACGATAGCAACGTTACAGGCAGATGCCATCCACTGAGTTGAAGCGGTCTGGTTACATAAGCGATTGCGTAGATCACCAGTGCATGAACCAGATATCCACCAAATGAATAGCGGCCAATCCAGGATAACAGGCGCTGAAACCGTGTATCTTTGCCTCGCATCAGTACAAGGAAACCATACATCATAAACATCTGAGCCATAATGATCAGGAATGTGGTTGGTTTCAGATAGGTGGAGATATTCAGATTAACAACATCCCCGGACCCACGCAGCACATCGTAACCAAGCCATATATACATCCCTATAAACAGACAGATCGTCCATGGCAGGATCTTCGTGGTCCAACTCCTCCAGCTATCCACTGACCAGGCACATACGGCACCCAGTAAAAAGTAAAACCAGTACATCACCCATGAATAGGAGCGATATTGCAGCAACGTTGACCAAGGCTCAGACATGGATTCTGTCCAGCCCCCCATATTATAGTAGGACCATTTCATAAGCAGGGCATATAGTGCTGCTGCAAAGAGAATTAGCCCCATCATAACTTGCATGGGCGTGAAACGTGAGGGGTTCTGGATACGTCTCTGAATGGCTTTTGCTCCTGTCCAGAAGAGGGGGAACAGAATATAGAACTGAAACACCATAATGACAAACCAGAGATGATATCCCGTCTGTGGTACAAATAGTTCGCGAACAAGACTGCGAAAATCAGGTATGCCTGCACGCCAGAACGCGGGGGTGAAGATACGGACAGCAAGCCAGTAGATCAGCGTCCATACGACAAATGGCATATAAATATCACCAAATCGTTTCCGAATGAAGCGAGGATATTCCGGTTTGGTGTTCCGGTGATGGTAAAACAACATTACACCCGATAGAAAAACAAACGTTGGCGTACCAAATCGGGTCAGATGATAAATCATGGTCAGCATAATGGAATCCGGTTGTTCAATATCAGCGCGATAGATATACTCAGCGATACTATGCTGCATGACAATTGCCATAAAGGCAATGCCCCGCAGTTCGGTCCATTCCGTTATTCGCGGTTTTTTCACATTGTAAACCTCCCTCCGGGAACCGGAGTTCATCATATAAGGGTACCCGTTAAACATTAAGGCTGCATTAAATGGAGAAAATAGGTACTAAAAAAGACGGCTTTGGCCGTCTTTTATTTTGATATATCTCATGCTTGTTTTAGTTCTGTTCCTCTGATGATGGGGTCTCTGAGGACGCGGTATCTTCTTCAAACAGTTTCTGAATGTAAGACTGAAGTTTGGTTACATCAACACCCAGCACCTGAGCTGAGCCAACCAGTTCATTGGTGAGCAGCTTGTTCGGTGGAATCTGCTGCTGATCAATATCGTTCACATGGATATCGAAGCCAAGTGATGCGAGTTTTAACATCTGGGTTGGACTGAGGTCTGTCTCAATATAGGGAGCGATCGCCTCCAGGATATCCGGGATTTTGAAGAGCGACGTGGTACTCTGCATTTTCTTGGCCAGCTCGGTCATGAAGATCCGCTGCCGTTCGGTACGGGTAAAATCCGAGGTGGCATCATGCCGGAACCGAACATATTGCAGGGCGGTCTTGCCGTCCATATGCTGCAATCCTTTTTTCAAGTCAATGTCGTACATATGTTTATCCGCTTTACTGGTGTAATACATGTCTTTCTCCACATCGATCTCAATACCGCCTACCGCATCAACAAGTGCCATGAAACCTGTAAAGTCTGTGTAGACATAATGCTGGATGGGAATACCGAGCAGATCACTTACAGTTTGTTTGGTCAACTCCGCACCCCCGTAGGAAAAGGCTGCATTAAGTCTGCTTTTGCCATGCCCTGGAATGGCTACATAGGTATCTCGCAGTACAGAGAATAGATGGGCTTTCTTGGTGACCGGATCAATGGAAGCGACCATGACCGAATCTGAGCGTCCTGCATCATTTCCTCTTGAGTCTCCACCAAGGAGCAGAATGTTCACCCGTTCCTGGCCCTCCCATCTGGGAATCGTTGTAGATGGGGTGTCTGAATCGCTGTCTGTGCCGGAAGAGGACGAGTTGGATGAAGTCCCGGAAGCCGTGGAGATGCTATTGGCAAAATGAACAATCGAATATCCGTAATATACAACGACACCTGTAATCGCAAGTGCCAGGGTCAGGGCTGTACCCCATAACCATTTTTTAAGCATAATCTTCACCTTTCTATGATTGAACTGATATGTAACCCAAACTAGTTTAACAAAAAGAAAGCAAAATGTCCTCTTTGATTTCGTAACTTCGGTCAATGTGAGGATTGTTTGACAAATAGTTAGTGTATATTTAATATGTAAAAAATAATCTTGTTTTGTGTAATGGGGGTATTAAAAGCCGGTTATGAATCAATCACTATTTAATTGGATTAATCAGTATGCAGACCAAATACCGTTTCTGGACTGGTTTATGATCACATCATCCGAGTATGCGGTTTGGGTCATGATCGCACTGCTCGTTATCGTATGGTTTCTCGGCGATCCATCGAAACAACGAATTGTTTTTTATGCCTGTGTGGCTTCCATTGTAGCCCTAGTTCTGGCCAAATGGGGGATATCACCAGCGGTCGGTCATCCAAGACCTTTTGTGGAAGGGACTGTGCATCAGCTGGTTGCCCATGTACCTGATCCTTCTTTTCCAAGTAAGCACGCTTCCTTTGTGTTTGCTCTAGCGGCTGCTTCATTCTTTATTGGAAGTCGCTTCGGGTTATGGATGTTGTTACTCGCTGTGTTGACAGGCGTGTCGCGTGTATATGTTGGTGTGCATTATCCAGTAGATATTCTGGGAGGATTCATTCTCGGAAGTCTGCTTAGTGTGGTTCTGATTACAACACGCAATTATACCAAGTCGATTCCCGACTTTTTCATTAACATACACCGACGTGTTTTCCGATAGCGTCTGATCGCAATGTCTAGTGAAGTCTTGGTAGTTTAGTTTAATGAAAGAAGTCTCTTATCTCTGGTTCTGCCAAAGATGGGAGGCTTCTTTTGTGTTATGTTCGAAGTTACATGAAATTTATAGAAATTGAATCCTAACATCTACAATTCATGACGAAAGGTGACGATATATTATAAATATGTATTATTTTGAGGAGTGGGACACATGGAAGACACACGGGGGAATAAGTTGGGGATATTGAAGTTAACGATTCGAGGCAAGTTACTGACTGGTTTTCTCATAGTCGTGGCTTTGTTGATTATTGTAAGTAGCTATGCGCTAATTCAGATCCATGAAATGTCTGGCAAAGCCAATGATGTGGATCAGACCTGGATGCCGAGTGTAAGCCTCTTGGGATTGATGAATGGTGACATCTCAGATGTAGAACGATTGGCGCTGGCGATCATCGTTGAGCAGAACGAAGATGAAACAGCTAAGTTAAATGAAGCATTACAGCTGCTGCTTACCAAGATGGAGGATGAGCGTAAACAGCTGCTAACGTTCATTGAGAGCAATGATGAAGCGATGAAGCTCTACAATGATTTCAGTACGAATTATGATGCTTATGTGGCGAAAATGCCAGCATTTATCGAATTTGGTTTGAAGAACAATTATGAAGAGTCTAGTCGTTTACATAAGGAAGCTTACTCAATGTGGTACACAGCAAACGACTCGATCACCAAGTTAATCACTTTAGGTAATGAAGGATCAGACGCGGCAACGAATGAGTCTGTCGTGATGGCGGAGTATACATTTAATGTGATTTTGGTAGTAACGATTTTTGCCTTCCTGGTTGCGATATTCATTGCTTTCTTCATTGCAAGCATCATTTCACGTCCAATCAAAAAGATGAATGAAGCGGCCATGGCTATTGCCAATGGTGATCTGACGGGTGAAACGATTGTACTTAAGAACAAAGACGAATTGGGAACGCTCGCGGCTTCTTTCAATACTATGAGTGGTAATTTGCGCTCAATGATTGAATCGGTATCGATGACTTCCGAACAGGTAGCTGCTTCATCGGAGGAGCTTCTTGCAAGTGCAGAGCAAAATACTCAAGCCTCGGAACAGATCTCCCAAACAGTCGAGGAATTGGCTGTAGGTACATCTGATCAAGTTGATATTGTGAAGCGTTCTTCACAGGCGATGAATGAGATGGCTCTTGGATCGGAGCAGATTGCCGAGCTTGCTCAGAGTGTATCCGTATCTGCTGTGGATGCGGCGAATCAGTCTTCCGAAGGAAATATGATTATTCAGCAAGCGGTCGAACAGATGGGTTCTGTTCGAAATTCCATTGCTTCGCTGACTGAATTGGTTACAGGGCTGGGGGAACGTTCAGCAGAGATTGGAACCATTACCGAGGTAATCAACAACATTGCCCGGCAGACCAATCTGCTTGCACTGAATGCAGCCATTGAAGCCGCACGAGCAGGAGAGCATGGACGTGGTTTCGCCGTAGTTGCGGGAGAAGTGCGGAAGCTCGCTGAGGAATCTTCTACATCTGCGCAAAGAATTACGGATCTCGTTCAATTGATTCAGAAAGATACGGATCATGCTGTTCAGGCAGTGAAAGTGAACAGCAGTGAGACAGAAGCAGGAATCGAGATGGTTACTGCGGCAGGACAAGCGTTCGAGCAGATCTCAGATGCGGTCAACAAAGTAGCGGGTGAAATCCAGGAAGTATCTGCAGGTTCAGAGGAAATGTCGGCGAGTACAACTGAGGTTGTAGGATATGTAAGTCAAATCTCCAACATTGCTGGAGAGGCAGCGGGCGGGGTTCATAATGTATCTGCCGCAACTCAGCAGCAGTTGGCTTCGATGGAAGAGATTGCATCATCCGCAGGTTCATTATCCAAAATGGCCGAAGAACTGCAGGAGCAGATTAACAAGTTCAAAGTGTAACCAATGAGATATTCTGATACCTAAAGTGTACAGAAACATACAGACAGGATGGTCAGAATGCCATTTGATTTGTACTGTTGATGATAACAAGGGTGAGAAGCTGTTTCTCTAACGCGCATATGCGTTAGAGAAACAGCTTTTTTTGTCACATGACGCAGAGCAGGTCACAACAATGTTATTTCAGAAGTCACCAACGCTTATATAGCTGGAGAAACAAACGGCTATAATGGTAATTAATGGTGGAACTTACACTGAAATACACCATGGGGAGGAGCGATATAAACTTGCAGTCCAGAGTAATGCATACGGAATATTGATGAAGAGGAGATGAATAGTTGAACATGAAGGGGAGCTGGTGGAGACGAGTCGCTATGATCGCGTTATCGGCAGGACTACTGGCAGGGAGTTTATCGATGGGCACAGGAATTCGTAAGGCGGATGCGGCCGCCGGAAATCAGAACTATGCTGAAGCACTGCAAAAGGCCATTTACTTCTATGAGGCACAGCGCTCAGGTCCGTTGCCAGCCAGTAATCGGGTCGAATGGCGTGGTAATTCGGGCATGCAGGATGGGGCTGATGTAGGCGTTGATCTGACCGGGGGATGGTATGATGCCGGAGATCACGTGAAGTTTGGCTTTCCGATGGCTGCTTCCGCAACGATGCTCGCCTGGTCTGTCGTGGAATACGGCGACGGTTATGAACAGGCCGGACAACTGGAGGAGATCAAGGATAATATCCGATGGGCGACCGACTATTTTATGAAAGCGCATACGAAACCTAATGAATTATGGGGACAAGTCGGAGCCGGGAATACCGACCATGCCTGGTGGGGTCCTGCTGAAGTCATGCAGATGAACCGTCCTTCGTTCAAGATAGATGCTTCATGCCCGGGCAGTGATCTGGCGGCAGAAACGGCTGCAGCGCTGGCAGCGTCATCGATTGTATTTGCAGATGATGATCCGGCATATTCGGCCAGACTGCTCCAACATGCGAAAGAGCTGTACAACTTCGCAGATACATATCGGGGGGAATACACCGATTGTATCACTGATGCTGCAGCGTTCTATAACTCGTGGACAGGATACGAAGACGAGCTGGCATGGGGGGGAGCATGGCTTTATTTAGCTACTAATGATAGCGCTTACTTGTCCAAAGCCATTGCAGCTACGGACCGGTGGTCTTCTAGCGGAGGCTCAGCCAATTGGCCGTATACCTGGACACAAGGTTGGGACAGTAAACATTATGGTGCCCAGATCCTGCTTGCCCGTATTACGTCCAGTTTGAACATGCCGGAGGCGACAAGATTTATTCAGTCGACTGAGCGCAATCTGGATTATTGGACAGTTGGAGTCAATGGGACACGAGTCAAGTATACGCCAGGAGGTCTGGCGTGGCTGGATCAGTGGGGTTCGCTCCGATATTCAGCAAATGCATCCTTTATTTCTTTTGTATACTCCGACTGGGTCAGTGATCCTGTGAAAAAGTCGAGATATCAGGATTTTGCTGTTTCACAGATGAATTATATTCTGGGCGATAATCCGCGTCAGAGCAGTTATGTGGTCGGATATGGGCAAAATGCACCTCAACATCCGCATCATCGGACCGCTCACAGTTCATGGCTGAATAACGAAGATATCCCGGCTAACCATCGCCACATTCTGTATGGTGCCATGGTCGGTGGACCGGATGCATCGGATGGATATACCGATGATATCGGGGATTATGTGAGTAATGAGGTCGCAACCGATTACAATGCTGGTTTTACCGGCGCACTGGCAAAGATGAATTTGCTGTTTGGTCAGAATCATCAGCCCCTGGCGAATTTCCCTGCACCTGAGGTGAAGGGAGATGAGTTCTATGTGGAGGCTGCGATCAAATCATCAGGTGCCAATTATACGGAAATCAGAGCACAGCTTAATAATCGTTCCGCTTGGCCTGCTCGAATGGGAGATCAACTGTCTTTTAAGTATTTCCTGGATTTGAGTGAAGTGTATGCTGCCGGACGTACGGTATCGGACGTGCAAGTGACAACCTCCTATACGGAGGGGGCGACGGTATCCCAACCAGTTGTGGTGAATGCAGCCCAGCATATCTATGCCATTACGGCGAACTTCGGAAATACCAAGATCTATCCAGGTGGGGAAGGGAATTATCGTAAAGAAGTACAGTTCCGCATTACAGGCCCACAGGGTGCATGGAATGCCAGCAATGATCATTCGTTCCAGACGCTGACCACAGGCACTCCTGTGAAGAGCATATACCTTCCAGTCTATGATGCAGGGGTGAAGGTGTATGGACAGGAGCCTGGTGTTACACCAGTCACGGTTCCAGGCGCACCTGCTGGCGTGCAGGCTGTGGCGGGAAGCAGTCAGGTTAACCTGACTTGGGCCGCTGTATCCGGGGCCGAATCGTATACGGTGAAGCGCTCCGAGGTGAGTGGAGGACCATATACAACTATTGCGACGGGTGTTAATGGATTGACCTACACAAACACGGGACTGATCAACGGGACAGCTTATTATTATGTAGTGACTGCTGTGAATTCAGCAGGGGAATCATCGGGTTCTGTACAGGTGTCGGCTACCCCGCAAGCAGCTTCGACGGTGCCGGGAGCACTGACTTTAAGTGGGACAGCTGGTAATGCGCAGTCAGTCCTGACTTGGACAGCAGCCTCGGGCGCGACTAGCTATAAGGTACAACGTTCGGTGGCAGGCGGGACATATGCAGATGTGGCAACCGGATTGTCCGTGTCGACTTACACCGATACAACAGCGCTGAATGGCACCACGTACAATTACCGGATTGCAGCCGTGAATGCGAACGGACAGACGCTGTCCAATGTCCTGGCACTGACGCCTTCTGCACCTCCGGTGACGACGGGTACACTCGAAGTGCAGTACCGCAGCGGAGGGTCCGGTAATTCAAGTAATGCGGTGACTCCGCAGTTCAACGTGAAGAATACCGGAACACAAGCGATTGATCTCAGTACCGTGAAGATCCGATATTATTTCACCAAGGATGGTGCGGATCAAATGACCTTCTGGTGTGATTATGCCGAGATGGGCACGGCCAATGTTGAAGGTACATTTGTCGCAGTGAATCCGGCGAAGGGTACCGCAGATACGTATCTGGAGATTAGCTTCAAGTCGGGAGCAGGCAGTTTGGCCGCTGGAGCAGAGACCGGCGTGATTCAAACACGCTTTTCCAAAAATAACTGGAGCAATTTCGATCAAAGTAATGATTATTCCTATGATGCTTCCAAGACGGCTTTTGCCGCATGGAACAAGGTAACCGCGTATCAGGGAAACACCAAGGTATGGGGTTTGGAGCCGTAACTAGCTCAAGATCATTGGCCGAAGAAGAGCAGCATGGGCAGACCAACAGCGTTTATATTCAATTTCCACTATTCCAGGGAGGTATATATTAATGTTGAAATCAGCTGCGAAGAAAAGTTTAACAGCCATGCTGGCGGGAACCGTCATGTTGACTGGATACACCGGACTCTGGGCAGGGCCGCAGACGGCACATGCCGCAGATCAGGCCATCGAGATTCAGGCAGACAGCATTAATGAAGCCCGGTTTTTGCAATTGTATGATCAGTTGAAAGATCCGGCGAACGGATATTTTTCGCCAGAGGGTCTACCGTATCATTCCATTGAGACCCTGCTCAGTGAGGCCCCGGATTATGGTCATATGACGACGTCCGAGGCGTACAGTTACTGGCTGTGGTTGGAAACCATGTATGGTCACTACACGGGAGACTGGTCCCAATTGGAAGCAGCTTGGGACAGTATGGAGAAATACATTATCCCGGTCAACGAAGGTGACGGCAAGGAAGAGCAGCCTACGATGAGTTCATACAACCCGAATAGCCCTGCTACGTATGCAGCGGAAAAACCTTTTCCTGATCAATATCCATCGCCACTTAATGGTCAATATGCAGCGGGTAAAGACCCGATTGATGCCGAACTTAAGGCGACCTATGGTGACAATCAGACCTATCTCATGCACTGGCTGGTCGATGTGGATGACTGGTATGGATATGGCAACCTGTTGAATCCATCACATACGGCTACCTATGTGAACACGTTCCAGCGTGGGGAGCAGGAGTCTGTGTGGGAAGCCATTCCGCATCCATCCCAGGATGATAAATCTTTTGGTAAGGCAAACGAAGGATTCATGAGCTTGTTCACAAAGGAAAATCAGGTACCGTCAGCGCAATGGCGTTACACCAACGCAACGGATGCCGATGCGCGTGCTGTACAGGTGCTGTATTGGGCGAAGGAAATGGGATACAACAATCCGGAATATCTGGATAAAGCGAAGAAGATGGGGGACTATCTGCGCTATGGTATGTATGATAAATACTTCCAGAAAATTGGTAGCGCAAAGAGTGGTACACCAACTCCGGGTACAGGCAAGGATTCCAATATGTATCTCATGGCTTGGTATACGTCTTGGGGCGGTGGCTTGGGTCAAGGTGGGGATTGGGCTTGGCGCATTGGAGCGAGCCATACCCATCAGGCTTATCAAAACCCGGTTGCAGCCTATGCTTTGTCTGACCCGGCTGGCGGCTTGATTCCGGAATCAGCAACAGCGAAGGCAGATTGGAATGCTACGCTGAAACGTCAGTTGGAATTCTACACTTGGCTACAATCCCATGAAGGAGCTATCGGCGGGGGAGCAACGAACAGTCTGGATGGTTCATACAAAGCCTATCCGGCAGGCGTAAGTACATTCTATGACATGGCTTATCAGGAGGCACCTGTATATCGTGATCCGGATTCCAACACCTGGTTTGGATTCCAGGCATGGCCGCTGGAGCGTGTAGCCGAGATGTACTATATTCTTGCGGAGAGCGGTGATTTGACCTCTGAGAACTTCCAGATGGCCAAGAAGGTAATCACGAAGTGGATCGACTGGAGTAAGGATTATGTATTTGTAGGTGAGCGTCCGGTGACGGATGCGCAAGGTTATTATCTGAATGCGGCTGGACAGCGCATTTTGGGTGGAACTAATGTTCAGGTAGCGACAACGCCGGCTCTGGGAGAGTTCTGGATTCCGGGTGGTCAGGAATGGCAGGGTCAACCGGACAAGTGGAATGGATTCAGTTCGTTTACGGAAAATCCGAACTTCCGTGTAACGACCAAAGATCCAGTGCAGGACACAGGAGTTCTGGGAAGTTACGTTAAAGCTCTGACCTTCTTCGCAGCGGGAACACAGGCAGAGAACGGCACACTTAGCGCGGAAGGCCAAGAAGCCAAGGATCTGGCCGAGGCTCTGCTGGATACAGCTTGGGATTACAATGATGGTGTGGGGATTGTTACGGAAGAAGAGCGTAAAGACTACTTCCGCTTCTTTGCCAAAGAGATCTATATCCCGGCGAACTGGTCCGGAACCTTTGGTCAAGGCAACACGATTCCTGGTACAGCAGGTGTACCTTCCGATCCGGCAAAAGGCGGCAATGGCGTATACATTGGATACTCCGATCTGCGTCCGGCCATCAAGCAAGATCCGGCATGGGCTTACCTGGATAATCTGTACAAAACGTCATATAATCCGACTACGAAGCAGTGGGAAAACGGTGCACCTACCTTTACGTATCACCGGTTCTGGTCACAAGTGGATATGGCTACAGCGTACGGCGAGTATGATCGTCTCCTCGGAGATTCCGATAGTCCGGAAGTGGAAGTACCCGCTGCTCCTGCTGGCGTAACAGCAACTGGAGGAAGTGAGCAAGTGGTTCTGAATTGGAACGCAGCCGCTGGTGCAGCCTCGTATACCGTGAAACGTGCAGAAGTGAATGGTGGTCCTTATACGTCTGTAGCAACAGGGGTCACAGGATCAACATTCACGGATACAGGCTTGACCAACGGCACAACGTATTATTATGTCATCACTGCGGTGAATGCCGTAGGTGAGTCTGCACCGTCGACACAGGCATCTGCAACACCACTCGCAGGTACCGTTGTGCCAGGCGTATTCAACCTTACTGGAACGGCTGGCGATGCCCAGGCGGTACTGACATGGACTGCATCAACTGGAGCATCAAGTTATAAGGTACAACGTTCGGTAGGCACCGGGGCATATGCTGATCTGGCAACAGGTTTGACCGCACTGACGTATACCGACGCTACAGCGGTGAATGGTACGGCTTATAATTATAGAGTCGTAGCCATTAATACGAGTGGTCAGACGAATTCAAATGTATTGGTGTTGACCCCATTGGCACCTCCAGTCACAACGGGAACGCTTGAAGTACAATACCGTAATGGTAGTTCAGGAACTTCGGTCAATGCGATTACTCCGCAGTTCAATGTGAAGAATACAGGTACAACTGATGTGGACTTGAGCAAAGTGAAGGTCCGGTATTATTTCACGAAGGATAGTGCCGCTGATCTAAGTTTCTGGTGTGATTATGCACAGATTGGCAGCGGTAACGTAGAAGGGCATTTTGTTTCGATAGATCCGGCCACGGGCACGGCAGATACGTATCTGGAGATTGGATTCAAATCGGGTGCCGGCAGTTTGGCCGCGGGTGCCGAAACCGGAATCATCCAGGGACGTTTCTCGAAAAACAACTGGACGAATTTTGATCAAACCAATGATTATTCCTTTGATTCCACCCAAACGGCCTTCAGTGCCTGGACGAAAGTGACAGCTTATCAGGATGGCACCAAGGTATGGGGAATTGAACCTTAAATGAGTTGATCGACCAGCTGTAGAGTGATGTTACTCATCATACAGGTTAAGCCGGGGAGAAATCCCTGGCTTTTCTTTTTTTATGGAAAAGCAAAAATGAAATACGAAATAATCAAACGGACACCGCTGATAAATCGATCCGTATTGAGGCTGGAGGCAAAAATGTGAATTCGGGGAACGGTAATCAGCAAATGAATCATAGTAATGTTTACCATATATGCGATTTTAAAAATTAAAATCTAGGTCATATGGCATATACCCTGAATGAGAAACGGCCTAGCTCTTGTATCGCGGTAAAATCAAGCATATCAAATAGTTACAATAATTTAACCTTTCAAAAAGAAGGAATCAGCAGTGAATTTTTCCAGAAGATCATGGACAGACCCTGATACTTAGTGCTCAAGTTCGCCTATATCAATACAGGACTTTCGACTGATGAACGTTATGGATAGCCCGTTTACAATGGGGCAAGCCCGGGAGAACCAAGCCAGGTTAAAATTCTGTAACATCAGGGGGAACTCGACATCATGAACTGGAAGAAAACGATTATTACAGCAAGTGTCACAGCAACGATGCTGATGGGAAGTCTGACGACAGGAGCACTAACGGCACAGGTATCGGCAGCTGCTGTTGACAATTCACAAGTAAAAGTAATCTGGGGCGTAAACCTACGCACAACACCTTCTTCTTCTGCGAAGATTGTTCGCATGGTTGCTAAAGGGGAAACGGTAACGGTGCTTCAGCAATCCGGTTCGGATTGGTATAAGATTAAGGATTCTGCTAACCGGACAGGCTACATATCTTCTTCATCCAAATACACACAAGCGATTAGTGGCGGCACAAGCGGATCGGGTTCGAATAGTGGTACATCGGTGACCAGTAATGCATCTGTAGAAAAAGTGATTGCGGCGGGAATGAAATATTTGGGAACACCTTATGAGTTCGGAGCCAGTCGTAACAGCACAGCTACTTTTGACTGTTCCAGCTTTGTACGCCAGGCCTTCATCGATGCACTTGGCATCAAGCTTCCAGCGGATTCCCGCAAACAGGGAGCCTATGTAAAAGCCAAGGGTACAGTTCAGACGAACTGGAAAAACCTGAAACGCGGTGATCTGATGTATTTCATGTCGTATAAAGGCAGCTCTGCATCATCGTATTCGGGCGTGAATAAATCTAGCGCAACCATTACGCACACAGGGATTTACCTGGGCGACGGAAAAGTATTACACACCTATTCCAACGCTGGCGGTGGTGTAACCACTAGTGATATCTCCGGCAAACACTGGGAGTATCGCTTCCTGTTTGGTGGCAGTGCGTTGTAGGTTAACAAGAACCTTCTTAAATAATCCACGCATGTTCATATGCATACAAAACACCTCCCATTCTGCCTTTGACAGGCGAGTGGGAGGTGTTTTGGTGTTATTTATTATTTTGAAGAACTCAATCGTGATAGTACAGCCGGAACAGGATATCCTGATTGTAGTTGCCGAATCCCTCGCCATATAAGGTAAGCCCGCCTACATGCTGAGCATCTTCCTCCACCGAAAGACGAAGAGTCCATTGGTTGCGTTCAACCGGGATATCTGTGAGTGTAATGTCGGATAGATGTTGTCCATCAATAAACGTACCCTCATTGGTAATTCGCAGTACCTTGAGCATGCCGTACTGATTGACACTGTCACTCCACCATTCCGGAGTGAACATGCCGCGTCCGTTGCCTGAATCTCCAGGGCTTGTCCATTCCCCTAATCGGATGCCATTCAGCATAAATGTAATATCCGAGGGCCAATTCGGATTCACCGAAGGGGCTTCTGATCCGATCTCAAGGGACAATTCAATCGCATTGATCTGTTGTCCGGATAAAATATAGTTTGGAATTTTATACTCCACAAATCCACGGCCAAACCACAGAATATGCGCATGCATCCGCTCGGGGTCGAGAAAATAACGAGGGTCATCATACTGACCGATAACATGATTGGATGTAGCCAGACCACATGTCGGATAGACGTCAAAGTGGGTGTAGTGTCCCACAGGGACGGAAACCTCGTGCAGCTTGCGGGCTGTGCCACTTTCCTGCGGCATGGAGATGCCAATCCAGTCTACAGCAAGGCTGTTCATTTTATGTGTGCCGCCGTCTTTGCGTATCATTTTGGACTGAATAATGCCCACATCCTGAAGTTTGCGGACATGCATGGTCACGATGGCACTACTCAGACCCAGTGAAGCAGCAAGGTCTTTCACATTCATCGGAGTCTCTGCAACAAGGCGGATGATCTGTAAACGGACTTCACTGGCAAGTGCTTCATATAGGGGTAGCCATTCGGCATCGGTATTTGCTCTGATCACAATTGTTCCTCCATTTTATCTGTATAGAATTAAGTTAAACATAAATTCAGTAAAAAGAATAACATTTTGCAAAATTCAGGTTGAAATTAAGGCTATAATCGATTTTAATATAAATATGAACGTTGATCCATAGAATATCAATTAATTTTTATATTAATCTTAGGGAGTTGAAATTCATTATGGAAAAAGCAAAAATGACGGTAGATAAAGATTTTACTATTGGTGTAGTGGATAAGCGCTTGTACGGATCATTTATTGAGCATCTGGGACGTGCCGTCTATGGCGGGATTTACGAGCCAGGCCATCCATCAGCGAACGAACAGGGTTTCCGCACGGATGTGCTGGAGATGGTCAAGGAGTTGAATGTACCGATTGTACGTTATCCTGGAGGTAATTTTGTATCCGGTTACAATTGGGAAGATTCGGTTGGACCTGTGTCAGAACGCAAACGCAGACTGGAACTGGCCTGGAGAACGATTGAGACGAATGAATTTGGCTTCAACGAATTCGTGGACTGGGCAAAACAGGCTAATTCTGAAGTGATGATGGCGGTCAATCTGGGAACACGGGGTACGGATGCAGCTCGCAACATTGTGGAGTACAGCAACCATCCGGAAGGTTCGTACTATAGTGATCTTCGCATCAAGCATGGATACAAGCAGCCGCATGCGATCAAAACATGGTGTCTGGGCAACGAGATGGATGGTCCTTGGCAGATTGGTCACAAAACGGCAGATGAGTATGGACGGTTAGCTGTTGAAGCGGCAAAAGTCATGAAGTGGACGGACCCGACGATTGAGCTGGTAGCCTGCGGAAGTTCGAATCTGAATATGCCATCGTTCCCGGAATGGGAAGCAACGGTGCTGGATCATACGTATGATCACGTCGAGTATCTGTCCCTGCATCAATACTACGGCAATCAAGAGCAAGATACGCCAACGTTCCTGGCACGCTCGCTTGAAATGGATCGTTTTATCGATACCGTGAAGGCGACTTGTGATTATATCAAAGCGAAGAAACGCAGCAAAAAGACGATGTATCTGTCCTTTGATGAGTGGAATGTATGGTATCACTCCAATGAAAATGATTCGAAGATGGACCCTTGGCAGATTGCTCCGCCACAGCTGGAGGATATCTATAACCACGAGGATGCACTGCTTGTTGGATGTATGTTGATCAGTATGCTCAAACATGCGGATCGGGTCAAAATGGCATGTCTGGCACAACTCGTTAACGTAATTGCACCGATCATGACAGATACGGGCGGTGGTTCATGGAGACAGACAATCTTCTATCCATTCATGCATACGTCCCTCTTCGGACGTGGAACAGCATTGGTGCCATTGATTCAGTCTCCAAAATACGATACTAAACAAATCACAGATGTTCCTTATCTGGAAGCTATTGCGGTTCATAACGAAGAGCAGGGTGAAGTGACTGTATTTGCAGTCAACCGTCATCTGGAAGAATCCCTTCCGCTCGAAGTGGATCTGCGCAGCTTCGGGAAGTGTACCGTGATCGAGCACATCGTGCTGGAAAGTGATGATCTCAAAGCATCGAATACGGCAGCACAACCAAACCGTGTTGCTCCTCATAATCGCGGGGGTGCAGTTGTATCCGATACCCTGATTACGGCGAGCTTGGCAAAAGCATCATGGAACGTAATCCGTTTGAAAGTCCAGTAAGGGATAGCATAAAGGCACTGGACACGTGAGAGCGCAATGGCAGACATGATGCTCGAGAAGGAAGCCAGCGGTTCAGCGTGTTCCTTCAATCAAAAAAGCTGGGTGCGAGTTCATCGCATCCAGCTTTTTTTCGTCACGTGCTACGGTCTCACTTACGCTTTAAACTCAAAACTTTCGCCATCACGTGGAATGAGCACCTGACCGTCCAACTGCTCGGATGCCAGATAAGTCGCAAGATCCCTACGAGACATCACACAATGGTTAATCGCATCCATGTGCACTGCGATGACATGAGCAGATGGTGCATGGCGCTTCACGGCTGCAACGTCTGGCCCGTCCATTGTAATGGGATCACCCTCTACGAAGCGAGCTCCTCCGGCGTTTAGGACAATGACTTCAGGGCTATATTGGCGAATAGCCTCGGCGGGTTCTTCACACCAGATCGTATCCCCCGCAATATAGGTGACAGGTTCTCCATCTGCTTCAAGTACAAAGCCGGACACCTTGCCCATACGTTCACCGATTTCACCTGTGCCATGAAGCCCGGATGTACGGGCGAATCGGACAGAGTGATGCTCATGTTTTTCATCTACAGCTGTTACATTCGTGAATCCGGCACCCAGAAATACATTCTCGTCCCCAGGCTGGCAGATCAGGGGAATGTCTTTGCCAAGTTGTTTTGCCGCGGCTTCATCCCAGTGGTCCACATGGGTGTGTGTAACAATCAACAGATCCGGATTCAGATAATCCGTTTCGGTTTCGGGCAAACTCACTCTTGGATTACGTAGCTCATTCGGTGTGTTTGGAAAAGCAGGCATGACTTCGGCGTCCATCAACATCGGATCAACGAGAATGTTCAGCCCTCCGTATTCCAGCCACAGTGTAGCATTGCGAATCAATTGAATTTTCATTATATTTGCACTCCTTCGAGTTGTTTAATAGTATTACCCTATATGGTATACAACCCGTTTAACGGCGTACATAACATGATGAATGGAATTAGGCCACACTAATTTCACCGTGAAAGGATTGCTGAAGCAAGATGAATGAAATCATAGATGACACGGATATACGTATTTTGCGGATTCTGATTCAGGATGCCAAACGTTCTCACAAAGAGATCGGTGAAGAGGTTCATCTCACAGGACAGGCCGTCGGTGCAAGAGTGCGCAAGCTGCAAGATCTGGGTGTGATTGAAGGGTACACGGTAAAATGGAACCCGGAACGCCTTGGCCTCGGTCTACAGGCCTTTGTCACAGTTTTCTTGAACTCCGGCGACAGACATGCCGCCTTTCGTACATTCATTGCTGATCGTAAGGACATCGTTGAAGTCCATCGCGTCAGCGGAGAAGGCTGTTATCTGATGAGAGTGCAGACTGGCACCACAGAGCAGCTTGGCCAACTGCTTGAAGCGTTGCTATCTTACGGCAATTACAGAGTCAGTCTGTCCATAGGTGTTGAGAAATCACAGTGATATGTGGGGAACTTGCCCTCATCCATCCCGGTACTCAACAATCCTGCTTCTGTTGCTGCAAAGTCTCCTGAAGCAAGGTCACCGCCTGGTTCAACTCTTTTTTGCTCAGCAGATGATCTGTCTGAATATGAGAGCGTGTGCCGGCCTTTAAGTACAGGACAAACATGGGAGAAGCAGACAGGAGCCACTTGCTACGGGCAGGTGAAGCGAGTTCAACTTTGCGAATTTGGCTCCAAGCAATCTTCTGTTTGCCTGTGCTCAACGCATCCTCATCCCAGGATAACAATACGGCAGGGGTTCTGGTTAGTCGTGACACAAACATGAAGAATAGCGGTCCGATCAACCACATACCCAGCACGGCAGCGATGGAATAGTATATGGTCTCCAGTCTTTCCGCTTGTCCGTCCACGATGATCCATAACAAGCTCACGCACAAGAGAAGGAAAAGGAAGCATAGACTTCCCTTCCATAGAGCTGTGCTGCGTTGGTAACGAATCTGCTGATGGTCACGCTTGGGTGTTTCGGGTTGTTGCATAGATGTTCCTCCTAATTAACAATGCTGATCGATATGCCAAACGTGCCGCCTGCATAAGCAGAGCGGCATGTTCAACGTTCTGTATTTACTATAACTCAGGTTCATTACCCTGATATAGCTGAATTTTTACCTGCATCACGCGCATGGGTGTACAAGTCTGCATATACACCTTTGGCTGCGATTAGTTCCTGGTGCGGTCCTTCCTCCACAATCTCACCATTCTCCATCACCAGAATTCGATCAGCATGCATCACTGTGGACAGGCGATGAGCAATGACAATGGTGGTGCGTCCTTGGGATACCGATTCCAGCGCCTGCTGCACAAGTTGTTCCGTGTGTGAGTCCAGATTGGCGGTTGCCTCATCCAGGATGAGCACTCGGGGCTGGAACACCACGATTCGGGCAAATGAAATCAACTGGCGTTCCCCGGCGGATAGTCCGCTTCCGCGTTCGGATAAATGTGTATCATATCCTTGAGGCAAACGTGAAATCATCGCATGTGCTCCGACAAACCGGCAGGCCTCAATCGCCTGCTCTCGCGTAATATCCTCACGAAACATTCTCACATTATCAATGATGGAGCCGGAGAACAGGAAGGGTTCCTGTTGAATCAGACCCACGATCCGATGAAGCTTAGCCTGCGGCAGATGCCGGATATCGGTACCGTCAATCTCGATACTGCCCTTGTCTACATCATAGAAGCGATTGAGCAGGGAGATCAGTGTGCTTTTACCAGCGCCGGTTGTTCCCACGATACCTACCATTTCACCCGGATAGAGGTGCAGGTTCATCTGTTGGATCAAGGGACGGTCTGCCCGATAACCAAACGACACATCGTTAAAATCAATCTGGCCCATCACATTTTGTGGTTCCAGCGAGGAGGCCATACCGGTTTTGGGATCAGCAACTTCGGGCCGCGTATTCAGAATGTTCCAGATGCGATCCATTGATACGGTGGTGGACTGGAATGTATTCCATTGCATCGTAATCTGGTTAATTGGTTGAAAGAACTGACGGATATAGCTGATAAATGCATACAATACCCCGACTTGCAGGGACTCACCCAGTACAGCGCGACCTCCAAGCCAGACCATCATGACCAGAGCCGCATTGCCCAGGATATCAAACGTGCGGTTGAAGATGACATTGGAGCGGGCTTGCGCAATGTTGGCTTTCAGATGGAGCGCATTTTGTTCCGAGAAACGTTTCTTCTGTTCTTCTTCCTGGTGAAAAGCTTGAATCAAAAACATGCCGGACAAGTTCTCCGCCGTAAAAGCGATCAGACGGGAAAGCCGGGTGCGCGCATTTTGATAAGCTTTCCGCAGTCGACTACGGAATAATACCGCAACCACCGCAATGACGGGCAGAACGATCAGGGAGTATGTTGCCAGAACAGGATCAAGCTGAAACATAAAGACGATAATGAGCACCAGCATCATACCATCCCGAATCAGACTGAGCAGTACTTGAGTGAAAAAGCTGCTGATGGTCTCAGTATCACTGGATACGTTTGTGACCAGACTGCCGATATGAAAACGGTCAAAGAAGGACATGGACATCTTGGAGATATGCTTGAACAGGTCCTTTCTGATCCGGGATACAATGTTCTGTCCTACGTGCTGCAACAGATTATTCTGGATATAGGTAAAAATAAAACTGATGACAGCCAGCCCAAGAAAGATGGCTGCGAGTTGAACGAGAAAGCCCACACTGGTCTGGCCTACGGCCAGATGATCATCGATGGCGATCTTCACCAGATAGGGTTGTAACAAATCTGCCGATATGCCAAGCAGTGAACAGAAGAAGATACCGGCAAAAGCCCATTTATGCGGTTTGGCGTATGCCATCATCGCTTTAAACGAAGTTCTTTTACTCTGATCGTCTTCTGCGTCTGGGCGAAGTTCAGGGTTAGCGTTAGACATGATGTAATCCCTCCTCCTGCAAACGGTAGGTGGCCGCATATAACCCTTTGGCAGCCATCAACTGCGTATGTGTTCCCTGCTCAACAATTCGCCCTTCATCCAGAACAATAATATCGTCGGCATGACGGACTGCGCTGATGCGGTGAGAGATGATTAATGTAGTCTTGCCCTTGCCGATCTCGCGCAAACTGCGCAGAATACCACTCTCGGTGACAGCATCAACCGCACTCATGCTGTCATCCAGAATAAGTAACTGTGCTTGTTTGATCAGTCCTCTTGCAAGGCTGGTTCGCTGACGCTGTCCACCAGACAGGGTGAGTCCACGTTCGCCAAGCAGTGTATCGAAGCGATCAGGAAAACGGACAATATTATCATAGATCATGGCTTGTCGTGCACTATGTTCCACTGTATCCAGCGATACTTCCCGATCGCTAAATGCGATGTTATCCCGGATGGTGGTACTAAACAGGAATCCATCCTGAGGGACATAGGCGATGCGCGATCTTAGACTTTCCAGGGACAGCTGCCGAATATCGGTACCATTGATGCGAATCGTTCCTTCAGGTGGTTCATATGTACGCAGCAATAGCTTAACGAGGGTACTTTTACCTGAGCCGGTCTTGCCTACAATACCGACTGTTCGCCCTGCACGGATATGGAGTTGAATGTTTTGGAGAGCAGGAGATGAACTGCCAGGGTAGGAGAAGGTTAGATTCTCCATGGTGATATCTTGTACGGTTTGGAGCGCTGTGGCTTCAGGAAGCTCACGCACATCGGCTACTTCGCTGAGCAGGTCATTCACCCGCTCCAGTGATGCGCCTGAACGCTGAACGGTATTAATAACATTGCCGATCTGTTGAAGCGGTCCCATGATTATGCGCAGATATAAGGTTAAAGCGACAAAACTCCCGAGTGTAATAGAGTTCTGCATGGTCATAATACCTCCAACAAGTAGAGAAACGACCAATGAGATGGCTCCCAGCAGCGGGAGCAAAGCCTGAAACAGGGAAGACAGGCGAACAAGCCGCAGCTGTTTGCTTTTGATCGCATCGACGGTGGTTCCAAAACGTTCACGGGCACTGTCTTCGATGGCAAACGTCTTGGTGACGCGAATGCCACCCAGTTGCTCTTCCGCCGATTCCGTCATGGTAGCAAGAGCTTCCTGAACGTCGCGAGAGCGCTTGCGAATCCGCGGACCAAAAAACACGACCAGAAATGGAATCGCCAGCAAAGGAACAACACTGATTAGAATGAGGGTCAACGGAATCCCGCTAAGCAGCATCATGACAATGCAGGATAACAGCAGGAAAGTAGCATTGGTCATGAGTGTCACGCCATTGGATATCGCTTCACGTACGGAAGTAACGTCATTCATGACATAACTGAGCAGCTTTCCGTTACCCTGTTTGGAGAAATAATGTTCGCTAAGTTCGGAAAACTTACTGAATATACGCTCACGTGTCATGAATTCGAAGCGTCGACCGAGCTTCATAATCATGAATTGCCCGGTACCGAACAGCAGATTATACCCGATGGCAATAGCCAGAAGGGACAGGCTGTACCTTACGACCGTCTGCATCTGAAGCGTGTTCTGCATCAACTGATCCGTGAAGCTACCGAGTATGCGGGGCAAGGATGCTTGCCCGACATTGGAGGCAATAATCAGAAGAACAGCAACCAGATAAACAGGCCAGTTCGACACAACATAACCGCGAAGTAATCCTTTCTTGGACATAAGCGTTGTTCTCCTTTTGTTATAGGTGAAGTCAGTTCAGCAGGTGGAGTCAAGAAAAGGGCCGACACCTGTTCTTAGCGCGTCGTGCCCTCTTACTGTATGCGATCTGGTTCGTTGTTTATCCGTCATCCGATGGATTTCTCTATTCTTATTTTTGCGCTAATCCGATGGGATGTCAACGAAGCCACTTACCAAAAAGCAGGTGATTTAGATTATCGGCGTTGGAGAAGAGTTCTATGCCGTGTTCTCGTGTTGTATTCACCAGATGTCGAAATTACTGAAACATTTTCTAGGGATACCCCGTCTGTAGGAAAGAAGAGGTAAAAAATAGGCTTTACTAATCATATGGAGGTGCCAGGAAATGAAACATAAAAAAGGATTGGCCGCAACACTAGCGCTCTGCGTTTCTTTGACAGCAGGAGGTGCATCGGTATTTGCTTTCACAGATGTGAAGGATGAAGGGCAGAAGTCGGTTGTGGATTCATTGAAATCAAAAGGTATTGTTAACGGAGTAACAGCGGATCTGTTCCGTCCAGATCTTGCATTGTCCGAGCCACAAGGTGTTCAACTGATTGTGAATGCTTTTGGTCTGAAAAATGAATTTGCGGAAGCATCCGCTCAGAATAAAATCAGTCCGGATACGTGGTATGCCGATGCGGTGCAGGCCGCTACTCAGAATGGCCTGTCCATTCCGGTTGAAGTGAACCCGCAGGGCAAGATGACGCGTGAACTGTTTGTCATTTTGCTACATGAAGGGATTAACACAACCGGGAATTATCCGGTCACCATGAAGTATAATCTTGTTAAGGACGAAAATAAAATCGGTAAGGACGCCATATCTGCAGTCCAGAACCTGCTGAACATGAACATCATTGAACTGGATAAGGACGGGAATTTCCGTCCAGATCAGTCGCTTACCCGTATGGAGGCTGCAAGCATGATCTTCAATGCACTTGAATTTGTGGATAAACACGGCAATGGCGGCTCAGCAGAGCCAGCTCCAACCACTCCAGGTGAAGGCCAGCAAGCGATCGTACCTGAAGTGACAACGACGAAGGTAGATGACAAAACAACCAAAGTTAAACTCAGTGCTGAAATGCCGCACCCTGGTTATGGATTGAAGATTGATGATGTGAAATTGGAGAAGGATGGACGCGCTATCGTGCTCTATTCCATTATTCAACCTGATCCAGACATGATGTATCCGATGGTTATCACCAATGTGACTGCAGAAACGGATATCCCAACGGGATATACGGCAGAAGCTCAACCTTCTGGTAAGTAAATTCACTGCAAACCATACAAACTAAACGCTAATTAAACGGATATGTATCCTCAAACCCACCTTCCATATATGTATGGAGGGTGGGTTTTTCATTTGAGTTGAAGTGAATTCATCTCAGTCGGGTTACATGACAACTTTTCTTTTGTATGATAATTTAAATTACACTTTATGAAGTTTTATAAATCATTTGTGTTATTTTTATTAACATGAATTCTCTAATCGATGAAATATATAATGGGTATTTGTTAGGGTTATATAGCTAGATTTGTGTTATCGTAGCGGCATACATTATGGTCTTTTCCAAAAAACTCACAGGACCCAGTTTACAAGCCTTGTGCAAAATCTACATATACGACTCGATATCCCCAGTGTTTACAGGCGTTTGTGTATCCTATAGGCAAAGATAAAAACAACATATATACGAAAGAGGGAGGAGAATTATAGAATAAGGGCAAGCAATTACAGGTTTGTAATATGCGATAGGTATATGGAAGATAATATTACACTTCGATTTAACATTTAAGTGGCTTTCCCTGCAGTATGATGCGTTTAGACATGAACACCCTGGTCAGGTAAGTATGTGGGTTTTGACTTTAAGGCCTGTTTTCTAACCTCCGTTTAGATCCAACATCTTTCCAGGTTCGTAGGATACAACTCCAAATGACATCTAAAGGAGGGAAGAGGGTCAAATTCTACATGTTTTACTTCCCCAAAATGACAATGACAAGCTGATCACAAAAGTGTAAACCCCCGTTGTAACAGTATATTCCGTGATTTTAAGAGTGAAGATGGAAATGGCATATTTACGGATTAGAAAATGAACCATAAACTCGATATGTAAGCGTTACCAATTAGGAAGTGGAACAGAGCTGCTCGTCATGGAAACGCGGTTCGGAAATCCTTCCTTATATTTAAACAGGCGTGCTGGGCTCTTCCTCACAAACGGCCGGATTTTCATTAGAAAAGGAGGAAACAACTGATGCAGCTAAATGGGGAGTCTCCCTCGACGCAAAACTTAACGGTAAACACGATTCCGAATAGCAAGAAAAATAAATTATGGAGAAGGACGATTCGGAACTGGGAGTTGTATCTGTTTATTGCGCCAGCCTTTTTATACTTTCTGATATTCCATTATGGTCCGATGTACGGCATACAAATTGCATTTAAAAACTTTATCCCAACGCTTGGTGTCACAGGAAGCCCATGGGTCGGATTCGATCATTTCATCCGTTTCTTCAATTCGTATTATTTCTGGGATTTATTATGGAATACCCTTAGCATCAGCTTGTATGAGCTGGCTATAGGTTTTCCATTGCCGATTATTCTGGCGTTAGCGTTCAATGAAGTGAAGGATTCCTTCTTTAAGCGTACTGTGCAGACCGTCACGTATGCACCGCATTTCATTTCGGTCGTTGTGATGTCGGGGATGATCATTACCTTTTTATCACCCTCGTCAGGCATGATTGTCAATTTGGTACAGGCCCTTGGATTTCAGTCACCTCAATTCCTGACGGACCCTGCGTGGTTCAAAACAGTGTATGTACTGTCAGGAGTCTGGCAAAGTGCAGGCTGGGGCACCATTATATACCTTGCCGCTCTATCGGGTGTGGACCCGCAACTGCATGAAGCGGCTGTGGTGGATGGTGCGAGCCGGTTCAAACGGATTTTGCATATTAACATTCCAGCGATCATCCCTACGATCACCATCTTGTTAATTCTGAATATGGGCAGTATTCTGGGCGTCGGATTCGAGAAAATCCTGCTGCTGCAAAATCCGCTGAACATGGGCTCGTCCGATGTCATCTCAACATTTGTCTATCGATCCGGTCTGGTCGATGCGCAGTACAGTTTCTCTACGGCGGTGGGATTGTTCAACTCCGTAGTGAATGCGATTCTGCTTATTACCGTGAATCAGATTGCACGCCGCACCAGTGAAAACAGCCTATGGTAAAAGGAGGGAATACATATGTCATCCGCTGTGAAAGAAAGCAGAAGTGATAAATTGTTCTTATTGTGCAATTACATCTATCTGACGGTAGCACTCGTCATTGTGCTGTATCCGCTGTTATACATCATCAGTGCTTCAATCAGTGATCCCAAATATGTAGCCTCCGGTGAGATGTGGCTGCTACCAAAAGGGATTACGTTTGAAGGTTACGCCCGGGTGTTTGAGAACACCAACATCTGGATTGGGTACAAAAATACGATTATCTATACCGTTGTAGGCACCATCGTTAACCTGATTGTTACACTACCCGCAGCCTATGCGCTCAGCCGCTCGGACTTTGTGGGACGTGGATTCTTCATGGCGATGTTTATGGTAACGATGTTCTTCGGCGGAGGGCTTGTCCCAAGTTACCTGCTGGTTAAGGATCTTGGTATGGTGAACAGCATGTGGGCACTTATTCTGCCTGGAGCTGCATCCATCTGGAATATTATCGTATGCCGAACGTTCTTCCAATCGACCATCCCCAAGGAGTTACAGGAAGCGGCGCATATTGATGGGTGTACCAACACCCGGTTGTTCATCAAGATTGTGCTCCCGCTTTCCATGCCAATCATTGCAGTGATGGCGCTCTTCTATGGAGTCGGACACTGGAACAGCTATTTTAGTGCCATGATCTATCTGAATGATTCTTCCAAGTACCCACTGCAGCTCTTTCTGCGCCAGATTCTGGTGCTTCAAGAAATGGCGGCTCAAGGGGGAGGCGCTATCGATACCTCTTCAGCAACAGCGATGAATACCAAAGCGGAGATCGCTGCACTGGTCAAATATGCTGTCATTATTGTTGCCACCCTACCGGTCATTGCGGTGTATCCATTCCTCCAGCGTTACTTTGTACAGGGTGTTATGATCGGTTCCGTTAAGGGATGATCTTAATCCATATACCACATTAAACAAGGGGAGTTGTTGTTATGAAAAAGCTTCGCAAGGCTTCATCCATTACACTCTGTCTCACCTTATTCGCAACATTGCTTGCAGCTTGTGGTTCAACCAATGAGGACGGAAGCACGACCTCCAAAGTAGAGGGGGTCAAAAAAGAAGGGTTCCCCATTGTAGACAAAACACTAACGTTGAAGGTCATGTCCCAAGATGCGGGCGTAGCCGACTGGAGCACCATGCCTGTGCTGCAAGAAATGGAGAAACTGTCGGGCATCAAGCTGGAGTACCAGCTCTCACCAATCGACAGCTTTGAAACGAAGAAAAATCTGGTTTTCGCGAGCGGGGACTTGCCAGATATGTTCTATGCTGCAGACCTCAAGCCAGCTGAGCAGGTGACTTATGGCAGCCAGGGCATCCTGATTCCGTTGGAAAAATACATTGACGAAGGTTACGCACCCAATATCAAAAAGATCCTCGATGAGAACCCGGATGTCCGCAAATCATTTACAACACCTGATGGGCATATGTATGCACTCCCATTCATTGATAAAGCGGCCGTGTGGTATAGAGGCCCAATGTGGTACAACGGGGAATTCTTGAAGGCACTTAACGTAGAAGAGCCCAAGACTACGGAGGAATTGTATTCGTATCTCAAGCGTGTAAAAGAAGAAGACCCTAATGGCAATGGCCAGCAAGATGAAATTCCGCTTACTTCTGTAAAACTGGATGATCTTCGCATGTTTTTCTTCGGCTTCTGGGGAATGTACAACGAAGGCATCTATTCCGATAAAGACGGAAAAGTTCACTATCCTTATCAAGAAGAAGGTTACAAAGGTTATCTGACATTCATGAACCGCTTGTGGAAAGAAGACTTGCTGGATCATGAGACCTTTTCTCAAACAGGTGATCAGAAAAAAGCAAAAGGTGAAAGCAACAAACTTGCACTGTTCAACGATTATCATCCATACTTCACGCTTGGCGGTGAACCTAGCACGGATCATCCGCTGATGACACCCGTGAAGAGCGAGGTGGCAGACTCTCCGGTATACGGCAAGCATCCGGGTATGTCGGCTCGCGGTACCTTTGCTATTACAAGCAGCAACCCGTCACCCGAGGCGACGATGCGATGGATCGATTATTTATACAGCTATGAAGGTGCGACACTGTTCAATCAAGGTCCGGAAGGTGTGCTGTGGAAATTCAAAGACAAGGAAAATCATGTTAAAGAGTGGCTCCCCGTTCCTGGCGGCGGTGATCGTGAGGAATACCGGGGTAAAATCACACCGAACTTTGGTATCCTGACACCGGGTATCAATGATCCGGATGTAGCGAAGGGTCTACGCACCGAATTTGATGAGTGGATTGACCAGCAGAATCAAGAGAAGTTGGTACCTATCGGAAAAGCACCATTTCCTAACGTTTATTTGACGAATGAAGAGCAAAGCGAAGCAACCGCTCTATTGTCTGATCTGGATACGTACGTCAAACAGATGGAAGCGAAGTTTGTGACCGGCCAGGAAGCACTTGAGAACTGGGATAAGTACATTGCACAGATGAAGAAAATGGGCAGTGACCGTATCATCGAACTGTATCAGGCGGCATATGACCGCTGGAATTCCGGGCAATAAAAAAGCCTAATTCTCGGGGGAGGTGTGGCGCGTTATGCAGAAATGGTTTGAAGAAGCCAAGCTGGGGATATTCATTCACTATGGCATCTATGCGGTGGACGGGGTTGCGGAATCCTGGTCCTTCTATAATGGCAGGATATCCTATGAAGAATATATGAAACAGTTGGATGGTTTTACGGCATCGAAATTCAATGCTGAGAAGTGGGCGGACTTGATTGAGAAGTCTGGTGCCCGGTATGCCGTATTAACAACGAAGCATCATGATGGCGTTGCGTTATGGGATACGCAATATAGCGATCTCAATGTTGTCAAACAGACACCAGCGAATCGGGACATTGTGAAGGAATATGCGGAAGCGATTCGGGAAAAGGGCATTCATCTGGGGGTGTATTACTCGCTCATTGATTGGTCACATCCGGATTATCCTAGCGTGTATGAAGGTGGGAAAGTACCGGAGGACCTCAGCAGTGTCAACCGGCATTCAAGTCCTGTGGACGGCGTTCAGGATCAGGCAAAGTGGCAGAAGTTCCTGCAATTCAATAACCATCAACTAGGAGAGATTTTAACAAATTACGGAAAGGTGGATCTGCTGTGGTTCGATGGGGACTGGGAACGGAGTGCCGAGCAGTGGAATCTGCCGGAGTTCAAGCATTATCTGCAATCTTTTAACTCGGATATCATCATCAACTCCCGCCTTCAAGGTTATGGGGATTACAAAACGCCTGAGCAAGGCATTCCGATCACAAGACCGGAGGGACCCTGGGAATTCTGCACCACGATCAATAGATCTTGGGGTTATGTGCCAACAGATCATAAATACAAATCGTTAATTCAGATCATTCGAATGTTCTGCGACTGCATTTCGATGGGCGGTAATATGTTGCTGGATATCGGTCCGCGTGAAGATGGCACCATCGATCAGAGGCAGGAGGATATTCTGCTTGGACTGGGAGCTTGGATCCGAACCCATGAAGAGGCCGTCTTTGGCACGGGTGAAGGCATTATGCCTCGCTATTATCTGGGGGGAAGCACCGTATCCGAGGATCGAAAGACGCTGTACCTGTTTGTGTATGACGATCCAAAAGAGAATGTGTGCATCAAGGGTCTCTGTAATCCGATCAAGAAAATTACCGTGCTGCATTCGGGCAAAGAGCTTAATCATGAGATTCATGGGGGCGTGCCTTGGTTCAATATCCCGGGGACAACGTGGATCAAGATGACCCCGGAGGACACGCATGAACAGGTGACCGTTCTTAAGCTCGAATTTGATGAGGAGCTGGAAATGTACGGCGGCTCTGGAGCCGTTGTCACCCATAACTAACCATTACGGGGAGGGCGTGTGCTGGTAGATGCATGCCCTCCCTTACGAATTGGAGAGAGTGACATGAACAGAAGTGGAGTGCCAGAACCCAGGATTGAGTATGCTCCCAAACATTATATATGCAAGCGTGCGCAGGAACCGTTGGTGTTAGACGGTCGTGTGGATAAGGCATTTTGGAATGCGGCTCATTGGACGGAGGATTTCGTTGATATCGAAGGTGATCTTCGTCCGAAGCCAGAGAAACAGACACGGGTAAAAATGCTGTGGGATGACGACTATTTCTATTTTGCTGCAGAGCTGATTGAAGATCAGATATGGGCTACCCTGACTGAACGTGATTCCGTTATTTTTTATGACAATGACTTTGAGATTTTTATCGATCCCGACGGGGATTCCCATCAATATTATGAGTTCGAGATCAATGCGCTCAATACGGTATGGGACCTGTTATTAGTGAAGCCTTATCGGGATGGTGGGCCTCCGGTTAACGGTTGGGATATCAGCGGTCTCAAGACGGCTGTATATATCGATGGGGAACTGAACAGACCTAGGGCTGATAACCGAAAATGGAGCGTGGAAGTCGCGATTCCCTGGACCAGTCTAAAGGAATGCGCCGAGGGAAACCGTCCACCTGCGCCGGGTGAGTTCTGGCGTGTCAACTTCTCGCGTGTGGAGTGGCAGACCGAGGTACAGGGCGATGAGTACCGCAAAGTGCTTAATCCGGATACGGGCAACCCTTATCCGGAGGACAACTGGGTGTGGTCACCTATGGGCATCATCAACATGCATTATCCAGAGTTGTGGGGTTATGTTGTATTCTCGGATGACGGAACGGATCAGTCATTTGAGTTGCCGGAAGACGAACGAATCAAATGGGAGCTTCGCAAGCTTTATTACCGTGAACGTAATTATTATGAAAAGCATGGTGAATTTACCCAAGATATGAAGTTGCTTATGGGTGAGGAATTGTTGAGCTGTAATCCTGTTATTGAAACGACTCGCAGCCTGTTCCAGATTACTGCGCCGTCTTCGGACGCCACGGCCTTGATCTGTATTCGGGAAGACGGAAAGCTGTGGAAGGAGTGAGAACACAATGACCAGCCAAACCTTGGTATTTTCCCTTGATGCACAGTCATTGGAGAGGATCGAGCAGAAGTTCCAAGAGAAGGTACGTTTTGCAGAGGCCCGCAAATCGGAGTTGTTTCATATTTTTCAGCAGGAGCTAACACAAGAAGAGACATGGGCATTGAAGTATGTCTATGCCTATATGCCGGTAAACGACATGGCTGATTATAACGGGGACTTGTTCTTGAGCCATGTGCGCCGGGCTTTGGACACCCGTAAACGTGTGCCTTGGGGAGATCGCGTTCCGGATCATCTGTTCCTTCATTTTGTGCTGCCTTATCGGATAAATACGGAAAATATTGAAGATTACCGCGGCTTGATGTATGGCGAATTAGTCGAGCGGACTACGAACTTATCCATGGCAGATGCAATTTTGGAGACCAATTACTGGTGTCATGAAAAAGCGACCTATATAGGCAGCGATCTGCGCACGATATCACCGCTGACGATGATCCGAAATGCTCGTGGCCGATGCGGCGAAGAATCCACGCTGGCAGTAGCCGCTCTTCGCAGCATCGGCATACCTGCCCGTCAGGTCTACACACCGCGCTGGGCTCACTGTGACAGCAATCATGCTTGGGTAGAAGCCTGGGCAGATGGTCAATGGTATTACATCGGGGCATGCGAGCCGGAAGCCCGTCTGAACCAAGGGTGGTTCAGCCCGCCAGCCCGCAGGGCCATGCTGATTAATACGAGGATCTATGCCGACTATCCCGGACCAGAGGATATTACGCTCTCGGAAAAGGGATATACGGAAATTAATTTACTTGAGAACTATGCGCCCACACGCAACATCTATGTGAAGGTGAAAAATGAACAGGGAGAGCCCGTACCGGGCGCGAGTGTCCGTTTTGAGCTGTACAATACGGCTGAATTCTATCCAATTGCCGAAATCAGGACGGACGCACAAGGGGGAGCGACCTTTAAGACAGGCTGTGGCGACCTTTTGATTCGTGTGGTCAGCGACGGCAAGTGGAGTGAAATCCTATACAAGGCTCAGGAAAACAAGGTTATAGAGCTTGTGCTGGACTCGTCAGAGCAGCCCACAGGGAGTGTAGATTTCGATATGGTTCCTCCTCCGGAAAGGGAGGGAGAGGTTGTGGTTGCATTACCGGAAGAGAAGATTGAGATTCATAATCGTCGTCTGGAGGAAGGAGCGCAGACCCGGAGCGAGTATGAGGACACGTTCCTGAGTGAGGAGGAAGCTATCTCGCTGGCTAAAAAGGTTGGACTGCCCTCGGTACGTGTGTGGGATGTTCTCCACAAGGCACGGGGGAACAGCCGGGAGATTGCAGCTTTCCTAGAGGAACGTTCCAATCCATACGGTGAGTGGCCGCTCCGGTTGCTGGAGTCGATGAATGAAAAAGATTTAATTGATACCTTCCAGCAGACGCTGGACGATCATCTGATCGGTGCGCTCTCGCAGCAAGGATCATGGGCGGAAGATACTTTTGTGAGATACATCCTGTGTCCGCGGATCTCCTATGAGATGCTGGTCCCTTATCGGGGTGTATTCCAGAGCGCCTTTTCGGCAGATGAGGCGGCAGCGTTCAGGGAGAATCCCTCGACACTTGCCCGAATACTGGAACAGCAATATGAATACTATGAAGATCTTCCTAATCTAAAAGGCAAAGGGAATCCAATAGGGACGTTTAGTCTAATGAAGGGAGACTCTCAGTCGCTGGATATTTTGTTTGTGGCTGTATGTCGCAGTTTGGGTATTCCGGCCCGATTACATCCGAGCGCACAGAAACCACAGTATCTAAGTGACAGAGGCTGGGAGGATGCAGTGTTTAGTCTCACCTCACCTCTAACTCAGGAGAGCACAAGCTGGGGAATGCTCCAACTTCATAGGGATATAAAAGCTCCACACGATACAGCTGAAGCATCTTATTTCGAGAACTTTACGTTTGCCCGTCTGGAAGATGGCGTCTACAAGACATTGATTTATCCTTATGGCAGTACGGATGTCTATAGTGAGCCATATGAGGTTGAGGCAGGAGCTTATCGTTTAACGACAGGCGTTCGTCTGAAAGATGGAACGGCAAAAGTACGATTCGTTTACTTTACCGTGAACGCCGGAGATACCGCTGAGGTTGTCTTGTCTTATCGCGAGACTGAGGTTGATATTCCTGTACTGGGTAAACTGGTACCAGAAAGTATTCTGACCCGTCTGGATGGCTCAGAGGTAGAACTGGAGGAACTTCTGGGATCGGAGGGTGCCATTGCTGCCTGGATTGAGCCGGAGCGGGAACCGACCAAACATCTGATTCGTGAACTGTGTGAGCTGGCAGAGCCGCTGGATAAGCTTGGTATACCAATCGTGCTCATGATCGGAGATATGGAATGGAACGCTGCCTTTAGTCCTGTTGGTTATCCGAATCTTCCTGTGCGCACGGTTTTTGTACGAGATTCCAGTTATGCTTCCTTGTCCGGCTTCATTTCGAAGCCTGCAACTCACGAAGCGGGTTATCCACATCTGTTCGTGCTGGATACTCAGCATCAAGTTCGTTATTCGGCTTCCGGGTATAAGATTGGTACCGGGAAGGAAGCCTTGCAGATTGCTGCTGCGATATCTCAATCATCGAACGGATCGGAGTGAAGAGGGTGACGAAATATATTGCTGCGGGTTATGCCGTTGATTCGGTTCTTCCCGATATGACACATGAAGACCTGTCGAAGTTAACACATCTCAACGTAGCCTTCGGACATGTCAAGAATGATGCAATCACCACCGAGCATTTAAAAAACGGCCATGTGATCCAGCACATCAAGCGGGAGCATCCGAATCTTACAGTGCTGCTGTCTGTTGGTGGGTGGAGCGCTGGCGGTTTTTCCGAAGCCGCCTCAACTCAGGCGGGGAGGGACAGCATGGCTGCATCGGCGGTAAGGGTGCTGGAGGAATTTCCTTTTGACGGGATCGATCTGGACTGGGAATATCCTTGTTACGGTGAAGCTGGTATCGCATCCAGCCCAGATGATAAACGGAATTTCACTTTACTTCTCAAGACGATGCGGGAGGCACTGAGTACCAAGGGAGAAGCGGATGGCCGTCATTATCTGCTCACCATTGCGGCAGGGGCTGATCAATACTACGTTGATGGTACAGAGATGGCTGAGGTGCAGCAGTACCTGGACTACGTGCAGTTGATGACCTATGATATGCGCGGCGGTTTTCAGGTTCTGACCGGACACCATACGAATCTGTACACGCCAACAGGAGATCTGTTTCGGATTAGCACGGATGCTTCCGTGAACCTGTTTGTTCACGCAGGCGTTCCGAAGGAGAAAATTGTGATCGGAGCCGCGTTCTATTCCCGGATCTGGACTGAGGTTCCTGACCGAAACCACGGGCTCCATCAAATGGCCGGTAGTACAGGCGGATATGGACCATCATTTGCCGAGCTGGAAGCGAAGTACATTAACAAGAATGGATACATCCGTTATTGGGATGAAGAAGCCTGTGCACCGTTTTTGTTTAATGGGTCCAGCCTCATATCTTATGATGATGAAGAATCGATCCAATGCAAATGTGATTACGTAAAGGATCAAGGTCTGGCCGGGATCATGTTCTGGGAGTACGGTTGTGATCCAACTCACCGTTTGCTGGGTGCAGTGCATCAAGGGCTGAAGGATCTTCCGGCTGGGAAAATCGGATAAGGCCGCCGGCCGCGACGAATCAGATTATGTCTACGGACTAAAAACATACGAAGGGGCCGTCCTATACGTCATGCTCATGACGTATAGGACGGCCCCTTGTTTGCGATATTTTGGTCTAATGAATCTGGCACATGTTAGACGATATCATCATTTATCCAATACATTCCTCGTCATCATCATCAGGAGAATCGGCGGAGCCATTGGGACGGTGCATTTTACGGTATTGCCCTGGGGTATAACCCGTCTCTTTTTTGAATTTGCGGATGAAGTTTGGTGTATCCAGGTAACCGACACGCGTGATGATATCTTTTAACGGATCGGTAGTATGCAGCAGTAGTCGAATGACCTCATCCATCCGTTTCTGCCAGATATATTGGGTAAAGTTCATGCCGATCTTTTCTTTGAAAGAACGACTGAAATAGGATGAAGAGATCGTGAATTTCGATGAAATCGTACCTAAACTGAGATCATAATCAGAGAAATTGGCATCGATATAAGCCACGATTTCATCCATAAGAGAGCTTTCTTCCGTCTCGCTCTTCGCCTCGACATGGGCGCAGATTTCGGCGGCAAGGCCTGTCAGTTTTTTCTCCAAATCCTCCAACGAGTCGTAGGAAGTGATCCTTGGAAGTTGATCAACCACATGATGGATTCCAAGCTCCGAAGCGGTTTTGAGCATTGTATTCAGAATATCAAAGCAGATGCAACGCAGCAGCGGTACAGATGGCATTTCGGATTTCAGGGTATTCAACGCAGTTGATACCATCTGAACTGCCACATCATAGCTGCCTTGTTTTAAGCTCTGAACCAGCTTCAACAATACATCCTTAGGGACCCAGAAGGAAGAATCCTGTACACCGGAACCGGAAAGGTTGTTAAAGTATGTACTGCTGCCCTGTCCATGCAGCATCGATGCTTCCAGAGCGGTCGAGGCCTCGATGTAGGACTGATTCAGCTGTTTCGGATAAGTGTACCGATTGCCTATCCCGATTGCGGGCGCGACCCTGGTGTGTTCTGTCACCATCCATTGCAGTTTTTCAACGATAGGCTCCATACGGGTATTCAGGCTACCTTCATGCCCGATTTCGGCATCGAATCCCACGATAAGGGCCAATTGGTCTGCCTGTGGCAGCTCTACGCCGTAAGCATATGCAGACAACTCCGGCAGCTCCACATCGTTCATCAGCTGCATGACAGTAGGTTGCTCGGGGTTATCACCGATAGGAAAAGCATGCATTTCCCAGCCCATGATCATGACAAAATAATGGGATCGGTTAAAGCGTATACCAAGCTTATCCGTAAACTCAGAGGGGAAATCTCCGGTGTGACCGTGCTTCAGCAACATGAGCAAAATGTGATTGCGAGCATAGGGCTCCTGAAGATCTACGCGCTGACTATAATCATGCAGTGTTTTCTTAATCCATTCCAGCTCGTTGGTGGTGGAGGATGGATCAGGATCATTTTTCAACCGAATGAACTCCATTAAGTCTGAAATCGGATGGTACTGTCTTCGGGCCAACATAATGGCGAGGAACGTGCCCATCACCACCATGAAGGAGAAAACGAGAACAACAAAGGTGCGAATATGAACGATTCGGCTAAAAAATTGGTTGCTGGGCATAGCAGTCACATAAGTCCAACCCGCATCCGATTTAACGGATACAACCGAATGTGGTTCTTGATTTAAGGAGATGCTGTGCGTCCCGGGTTCAAGGGCAAACAGAGCGTTGACTTCCTGTTCAGATATGATTTCTCCCTTGTAATTGGCTGCCAGTACTTGCCCGAAATTATCGAAAATATAAGTCATCCCGTGATAGTCGCTAAGGATGGAATCAATTAAGCCCGTCAGATTGGACTCGTGAATCAAGTACATGACAGTTCCATGGGCAGGAGTATTGTTAGGTGCAATCGGTACAAGGTATGCCAGCATGGAATTGGGTATTCTGGTTCCTTGGACGACCTGCTCCGCTGGACGTATTGTGGGGGACTGTACGTTATTCAAATCCCGGATCATGTCTGTTTTGTTCCACGTAGTAAATTTGTAGCGGCCAGTGAATACATCCAGGTTCTCAGAACCTTGAGAAGAATAGATGTTATCATCTCCACGGAAGAACAGGAATAACTCATCGATAATGGAACTGGTAGCTTTGTATTTGACCAATGCGCCGATGGATTCCCGGCTATAGTACGGATGGTGGGTCCAATACCGCGTTAACTGCTCATCGTAAGCGATGCGAAAAGCAATGTCTTGGAGTTCCTTCATGCGATCATCAATGACAGTTTTGGCTTGAGTGAGCTGGTTGACATTGGTCTGTTCAATCTCTGAACGGAGCGTGTCCACAGCGTTGTGATAAATAATGATGGTTAAAATAACAAGAGGGATAAGGAAAATGGAGATATAGGATAGGGTGTACTTAAGCAGAAGCTTGGACTTGAAGTGATTCCATTTCATATCTGCAACCTCCCGTTTATCTTAGTGCTGCAGCGATAGCGCTCTCATATGGGCAGTGAAGCTATTGCCAAGATGGGAGCTGCTGGGGTGTTCCTTCTAAAAATACTAGGAGAACTTCTCTAATAAAGCAATGGTTCTTTTATAAATTCCAGTGCAATCCGTAAGAAAGATATAGCTATAGTAAAATCCCCTCAAAGTTCACTCATTTCCTTATGCTACCACACAAGGCTTTTCAAAGAGTAACTACTTTAAGGGGATAATTCTAGCTGATCATATATTATATTTTCTATTACTGAATATGGGAGTTACAACGATTATTCGTCCAGAGGTTCATAGTCAAACCAATCGTAACTTGCAGGCGTACACTCCCCCGATGGAGCATAAGCGTACATGGCGATCATCACACCTGTGAAACCACTTGCCACTTCGGTAGATAACAGATGTGTTTCTCCTGAACCCACTTCGATGGCATCGGATGAACCTTGCTGGTAGAGGAACGTGAAGTGATTACGGTCAGCCTTGATTTGTAATACAACCGGCCCCTTGTCACAGTTAAGCGCCTGTTCGGTTCGCAGAGAGCCGACGGTTCGCCGCAATACGATTTTCTTCTGCCCATCGACCTGTGTTACAGCCAAATCGTAATGATATTTATCATTCATAAATACCGTTAATCCCGCTTCTCCGCCGCTCGCACTTGGTTCATAATGCAGCTCGGTTGCCATTTTGCATAAAAAATGGCTCAATCGACGCCCGACAAAGGCTGGATTTTGTCCATCATCGAGTGAAACCGAATGACCACGAAGGATGAGCTGCCCGGGATTTTCAGTGAGCGTCCAACTACCCGGAGCCGGATTACGTAAGAAGATCCAGTTCAAACCTAATGATGGTTCGTCAAAATCATCCCGAATAGCCTGGGGCGACCAAGGGTGCTCAGTCAACAAAGGCCCAGTCATCTCCTGCTCAATATGTCCGTTCACACCGATCATTGGCCAACCGGTATCCGTCCAAGTGACAGGTGCCAGGAACGTTTCACGTCCCAGATGGTGTCGCATGGGGTAACCTGCTGGACGAATGCCAAGAGATACGGCCCACCAGCTTCCATCCTGGATCTGGACAAGGTCTGCATGACCGGTTGCATGGATGCTGGATTTCATGCTCCGATTGGACAGAATCGGATTATGTGGACACGGATCAAATGGTCCGTATGGCTCTGTGCTACGAGCAATGGTCTCCATATGACCATACTCGGTTCCACCTTCGGCGATCATCAGATAGTAGAGGCCGTTTATTTTATACATGTGTGGAGCTTCAGGGGCTGCTCCTCCGGTTCCGGTCCAAATCAATCGGCTATCGGTTAGTTTGGCTCCGGTCGTGATGTCTATCTCGCACTGATAGATGCCCTCGCCTTCATCGCCGTTACAGGCCGTTTGAAAATACACATGTCCATCTTCATCAAAGAGAAAAGAGGGATCAATGCCGCCCTGATCAACAAAAATCGGAGCAGACCATGGTCCCTCAGGCTGGGCACTACGCACATAAAAATTTCCGCCGCCGCTGACATTGGTTGTTGTCATGTAGAACCAGCCATCATGGTACCGGAGTGTTGGGGCAAAAATGCCGCCTGAGCTGCCTGCATTCGCTAAAGGGAGTTGCTCAGTTGTTGTGAGGACATGGCCGATCTGTTGCCAGTTCACAAGGTCTTTGCTGTGGAAGATAGGCACACCGGGGAAATATTCAAAGGTACTGGTTACCAGATAATAGTCTTCGTTTACACGGCAGATACTTGGATCTGGATAAAACCCCGGAATCACCGGATTGGTATATTTCATCATGTTATGCTCCTAATCATTTCGAAAGTTTAATATGGATCTGAACGTGAACGTATGAGATGTATCCTTGCTACAAGGGGAATTATATCGTCTTTAATCATTTCCAACCTTGATTTTTCGGTCTTGGAATAGCATGATATAGACATTCAACCCAACTTTGTTCGCGGAGGGGAATGCTTTTGAGTAATGCATATTTGAGATGGTTTACCTCGGACCATCAACAATTTCCGTTTTTTATTCAGTACGGTGGACATGTTGAGGACATGGAACTTCATAATCATGTGGACTTTACGGAACTTGTCATTGTTCTGAGTGGTCATGCAACCCATGTGGTGAACACCGAGGAATTTTTCATTAAAAAAGGGAATGCATTTGTGATTAATGGCGACACCCATCACGCGTATAAAGACCCTCATGATTTTAGGATCTGTAACATTATGTTCAGTCCCGAGATGCTTGCTTCGGCTGGGCCCGATCTGAGAAAATCTAACGGCTTCCAGGCGCTGTTTGTTTTGGAACCGTTTTATCGAAATATTCACTCCTTTCCGAGTAAATTGGCGTTATCTATTTCCAGTCTGGAGTATGTAGAATCACTGATATCGTTCATGATTGAGGAGTATCAGAGTAAACAGCAAGGGTATCAGACGATGTTGATCTCACGTCTTACGGAGATGGTTGTTTATTTGTCGAGGCAATATGATACGCAGGAGAAAGGGATCGAAGGTAATAATCTGATGCATCTGGCAAATGCCATTTCATTTATCGAAGATCATTATCTGGAGCCACTGTCGCTAGAGGATATTGCGGGGAAGTCGAATATCTCAATAAGGCATCTGAATCGGATTTTCCGATCCTATTATCAGATGACCCCGATCTCTTATCTGCAAAAGTTGCGTCTGGAGAAGGCGTGTCATTTGTTGAAAAACGGGAATCTGTCCATCACGGAAATTTCGTATGAATGTGGATTTAACGACAGTAATTATTTCACCCGCCAGTTTAAGAAAGCCTTTGGCAAGTCTCCCAAAACATACAGGCAGACTCATTAATATCTGACCGAATAAAAAAAGCAAAACAGGGCCTCCTCATAGGTAGGTCCTGTCTGCTGTCTCAGGGAAAAGGGAAAATTCAATAGTCCAAAAGCCGTCCGTTGTCATGCCACTGACCGTACATTTTATTTTCCTTTGTGTTGGTTATAAATTTATCCAATCTGCTCTGGAATAATGCTGGCTGATTCTTCACACTTTGGATCGTATCGATCCGAACGTTTTGATACAGGACAGGGAAGGCCATGAAATTTGCATAAACCTGATGGTCTTCTTTCAGCCTTTGTTCGATCACACCATCAATAATGAAAGCATTTGGCTCCATAACAGGAAGAACCTGTCTACCCTCGTCATGCATGAAGCCCAACTTTTCAAGTCGACGGACACGTTCCTTGTTCAATTCAGTCCATGAGCTGCGTTTACTTCTAGGAGATAATCTCTGTGCTAATTGAGTCTCGGATATTTTCTTTTTGACTCCATCGATCCAGCCATAGCACAGCGACTCCTCAACCATGTCCAAATACAGCAGGGTATTCGGCACGGGTTTTATGCTTATCATTACCCAGCAAGATTGCTCAACTTTTCCATGCGTCCGCAACCAATTTCTCAATTCATCCCTCGACGTCACGGGGATACAATGTACATTTTCCATCCGATTATCAACTATACTTGAGCCTGTTCCTGATACCAGAAGAGTGAATAGTCATTCATGATGGAGGCGTGCCCCAATTGACGCAGCATGGTAGAAACATTGCCTCGATGATAGGTTCCGTGGTTAACCACATGGATGACGATGTCCGATAAGCTGGTTTCCCGAACTCCTGCAAATGGATTATCGAGTAGAATGGTTTGCTCCAGATCAGCTTGGCCTCGTAACCACTCACTGTATTGTGCCGACAGGTCGGTAAAACATTGGATGTACTCATTCACAGAACCGTGAATTTCACTATTGAGTGGTATACATGCTTGCAGTGCCTCGGGCATACCGGTGCCAGTTAACACCAGATACCACATCTTATCCACTGTATAGATATGGCTGAGTGCGTGAGCAATGGTTGGATATGAACTGTTCACTTCCTGACTCAGGACAGAAGAGGGCAGTTCCTTGATTCTGCCCAGGATCGTTTGGTTGGCCCATGCGTGGTAGTTATACATTTGTTCCGGATGATTCATTGATGATCGTCTCCTTTAATTTGGCGATAGATTGGGTTAACTTACTGAGATGATTATAAAAAAAGAAGTATGACAACAGCGTGTCATACTTCTTCATAGAGCTTAAGTGCGTTTCGAAGTTGTTCTTTCAGAATGTCTCGTAATTCAATCGGTTCAAGCACCTCAGCGCCACTACCCAAACTAAGCAGAAACGACCATAACCACTTGGCTTGTAACGGTTGAGGAACCTGGATCCGCATTGTCATACTTCCATCCTCGTGAAATTGCTTATCTGCCTGTTGAAAATGATCCATGGCTTCCGCGAGCGCTTCCGGGTTCACCCGAAATATCACATCACTTACCTGATCTTGCCATGACGGATCTGACACAACCGTCTCTTGGGGAAGCTCAAGGTGGGGTTGGAAGTGTTCCGATGTCAGTTGCACGTTCATCATCCGGGACAGTCGGAACTCGCGATAATCCTGCCGTGTCTGGCAAAATCCATAAACGTACCAATTACGATATTTAAAATGTAGTTTTACCGGTTCCAGATGGCGTGGGGTATGTTCATTTTTCGTATTGATGTAGTCAAAACGGACAACCTGATGATCCGTAATCCCTTTACGCAGATGAGGAAGGGCATCAGGTTCTGTTCGGCGTGTCTCCAGATCCACCGATAGACTTGAGGTTTGATGCTCCGGTCCAATCGTTTGCAGACGTTCAATCGTGCCTTGTGCACGTGCATCTTCGAACACTGTGGATAGACTGCTCAGGACAGTTATCAGGGAATCCACATCATAAGAACCGAGCAAGCTTTTATCCATCTTGTATCCGTCCATCATGCCGTAGCCGCCTTTGAGTCCCTGATGGGAGACAACCGGGAAGCCGGCGGCACAGATCACATCAATATCCCGATAGATCGTTCTTGGGGACACCTGAAACTCTTCCGCCAAGGTGGAAGCAGACAATACTTCGTGGTTCAGCAGTTTGTATATGATTGAGATTAATCGCTCCAATTTCAAAAGGTATCCCCGCCCGTTATTCCATTTTGTCATTACAGGCCATTAGTATATCACATGAAAAAAGAGTGCTGGATAGCACCCTTTCTCAGACACATGATTGTTGTTGTGTTGAACAGTTACGTTAGCAGATCGATCGGACTTCATATTGAGTGAATAGCCAGAGCCGGCTCTACTCTTCTTGCACGTTATAGAGAACCCGAGCGAGCAGATTCTGTCCATAGTTTCCAAAGTTTTTACCAAAGATCGTTAAGCCCCGTTTGTTCAAAGGTTCGTCCGTAACCGCAATGCGGAAGTGAATATCGCTTTTGTAATCCAGCCCAATCTGGTCCAACGTCACGTCCGAGATGCGGCATCCGTCGATATAGCTACCTTCCTGTGTAATCCGGATCAGCTTCAGCATGCCGTACTGATTCAAGTGCGGAGGCCACCATTCCGGGTTAAAGGTACCGCGTGTATTGCCAAAATCCCCCGGACTTGTCCAGCAGCCAATCTCAATCCCATTGACATAGAAGTAAATATCCGAAGGGTAATTGTCACAAAAGCCAGGGGCCTCCGATCCCAGTTCCATCGACAACTGAATTTCGCTAAAGGACTGATTAGGTTTGAGATAGTTGGGAATCCGATACTCGAGATAACCTTCAGCCAACCAGATCATCTCTGCATCAATTCGCAGTGGATCAGCAAAGTAACGCGGATCATCGAACTCTCCAACAATGCTGTCCCGGGTAGCGAGACCACATGTAGGTGCGGCCTGATAATCGCTGTAATGACCGACCTGAATTTCCACCTCATAACGATTGTTAATCTCTTGTGAACGCAGATCAACCATCAATTTTTCCTCATTGAGATAACATATCTTCTGAATTCCATGTTTGCCAACGGCGGTGTTGATCTCGATCAATCCGCTCTCTTCAAGCTTCTTGATATGCATCGTGATGGCGCCATTGCTCAGTCCCAGCTTGGTTGCAAGATCATTGAGATTAAGACTTTGGTTCTTGGCCAGCAGCTCGATGATCTGAATCCGGATTTCCGAACTGAGCGCTTTGAAGATATTCACACCCGACATCAGATCTTTAATATAAATCATAGGTGGATTTCCTTTCCCCGTTCTGAACAAAGTCTTCGACACAGACATTTGCACATTTATATGTTTTATTTCAGATAATTATAAATCATTCCCTCATGGAAGGGAAGGGTGGAGAAATAGAAGCCAAAACCCTTGTGTATAGCGCAAATACGAAAATATAATCTATATTTTGTTCACTATTCCGGTTAAAATAAGTGTTAATCAGTTCACATATATTTGAAATATACCATTGAAATGTAATGTAACCGCTTTTATAATCCTATTATACCTAAATTGATTCATTACTTCATGAACCTAATTAACCATTTGAACAGGAAAGGTGGAGTTTGGTTTGGAAAAGTTAAGCAATGTGAAGAGGTTTAAGTGGAAACGGTTGGCGTTACCGGCATTACTTGTGATGGTATTACTGCTGGCAGGTCAGTCAAAAGCTTTGGCAGCATTCTGGAATCTGACCGGAGATACCGCTGTTCATGATCCGTCGATTATCAAAGAGGGCAGTTCATGGTACACCTTTTCAACCGGCCCGGGCATTCAAGTATTGAAATCCGATAATGGATCGTCCTGGTATCGTGTTCCACAAATCTTCTTAAGTAAGCCATCCTGGTGGGCTTCTGCCGTTCCGGGACAAAGCGGATTGGATGTATGGGCACCGGATGTAGAGCAGTATAACGGAAAAGTATGGCTCTATTATTCGATCTCCACCTTTGGCTCCAATCGGTCTGCGATTGGTCTTGCTTCTGCGAACAGCATTGGAGCAGGGCAATGGAAGGACGAAGGATTGGTGCTTCAGACCACGACCGCCAATAATTATAATGCCATTGATCCGAATCTGGTCATTGATGCTTCAGGTAATCCATGGCTGGCCTTTGGTTCTTTCTGGAGCGGTCTGAAGATTGTCAAGCTGGACAAAAATACGATGAAACCAACGGGAAGTATAACTTCCATTGCTGCGCGCCCGAATAACGGAGGTGCTATTGAAGGACCAAGTATTGTATATCGTGGCGGTTATTATTACCTGTTTGCTTCCATTGATTCTTGCTGCCAAGGGGTGAACAGTACCTACAAAATGGTCTATGGACGTTCGACCAGTATAACTGGCCCTTATGTGGACAAAAACGGAGTTAATATGCTGAATGGCGGCGGAACGATATTGGATACAGGCAATGTGAAATGGAAAGGTCCAGGTGGTCAGGACGTTTACAACGGTAATGTCATCGCAAGACATGCCTATGATGCAGAGGATAATGGCAATCCAAAATTGCTGATTAATGACTTGCTTTGGGACTCGAATGGCTGGCCGAAATACTAATTTGTTTTATATAAATATAAAATGTTTTATAAAAGTGTTGACTAAAGTGATCTGGATTTGATAAATTTAACAACAGAAATCTTATTTCATCCAATTGAATACGGTTACAAGTCCAGATCAGGAGGGGTTCAGATGGTAAAGAAAAAGAGTTGGGTCACATTTATGCTTCTTATGCTGGTAAGTGCGCTGGTACTTGCAGGTTGCGGAGGAAGCAGCGGTGCAAGTGGGGACAAGGAATTAACATTTATGTTCCGCGGTGGTACAGACGAGCAGAAAGCATACCAGGCGGTAGTCAAGAAATTCGAAGAAGATCATCCGGGTGTGAAAGTCAAAATTATCGTAACGGCTGCGGATCAATATGCAACCAAGCTCAGAGCGGCAATTACAGGCAACAGCTTGCCTGACGTATTTTATATCAATCCGGGCGACGTGAAAGCGTATGTGAACAGCAATGTGCTGATGAACCTCACTTCGTATATTGAAAACAATCCGGATGTTGAGCTTGATAATATCTGGAAATACGGCGTGGACCTGTATCGTTATGACGGCAAAATGGCAGGACAGGGTGATATCTATGGTATGCCGAAGGATCTGGGGCCATTTGCACTGGGCTACAACAAAACGTTGTTTGAAAAAGAGGGCATCCCTCTCCCTGACAAGGATAAACCATACACATGGGAAGAGTTCATCAAGGTGAACCAGCAAGCGACCAAGGATACCAATGGAGATGGTAAACCGGATGTATACGGTACTGGATTCAACGTACAGTGGGCCCTGCAATCCTTTGTATGGAGCAACGGTGGGGATTGGTTGGATGAGACCAAAACAAAGGTAACGATTGATGATCCAAAATTCGCGGAAGCCCTGCAATTCTTCGCGGATATGCAGAACGTATACAAAATTACACCTTCCATTGAGGAAGCGCAAACATTGGATACGTATCAACGCTGGATGAAAGGTGAAATGGCTTTCTTCCCTGTAGGACCATGGGATATGAGTACATTTGAGAAATTACCTTTCGATTATGATTTGCTGCCATTCCCTGCGGGATCTACTGGTAAATCGGCAACGTGGATCGGATCTCTGGGAATCGGAGTATCCGCGAAAACGAAACATCCAGAAGAAGCAGCAGCATTGGTGAACTACCTTACGGCTTCGAAGGAAGGCATGCAGCAACTGGTAGATGCCAAGGTACAAATTCCGAACTTGCTTGATATGGCAGACGAGTGGGCCAAAGATACATCCACGAAACCAGCCAACAAACAGGAATTCATTGATATTGTTGAAGATTACGGCCGGGCTCTGCCAGGTAACTACACGTACAATGCGGAATGGTATGACCTGTTCTTCACGGACATCCAGCCGGTATTGGATGGCAAGATTACAGCCGCAGACTATGTGAAGCAGCAACAACCGAAAATGCAAAAACTGCTCGACAAAGCGGTTGAACAAGAAAAGAAATCTCAGAAATAGTAGATAGGAAAGGGTGATGCCGGCAGCCTGCAATCATGCTGCTGGCATCATTCGTATTGGAACTTATTGGATTCCATACGGGCATGTGGCATTCGTTGATCGACAAGGTTCAATCGAAGAATGCCACATGCTGATACTAGAAACAGGGGTGAACGTCGTGATTACGAAATCGAGTTTGTATCGCAAAGAGATGCTGTACGGATATCTGTTTATTTTACCTCCGATTCTTGGATTGCTGATCTTTGTCATGTTCCCGTTCCTCTACTCCCTTTATGGTTCCTTTACGGATTGGGACGGACTGGGACAGATGAACTTTATCGGTTTGGCCAACTTCAAGGATTTGCTTACGGATGACCTCTTCTACAAAGCGATGTTTAATACATTCTTCCTGATGCTTGGTATTCCGATTGGATTGTTGCTCGCATTGTTGCTGGCAATGGGTCTGAATCGTAAAATTCCCGGCACCACGACATTCCGTGTGATCTATTACATTCCAGTTATTTCTTCCCTCGCTGCGGTGTCCATCATGTGGAACTGGGCGTATAACGGAGATTACGGTCTGGTGAACCAGTTCCTTGATCTGTTTGGGATTAAAGGGCCTAACTGGCTCGCGAACAAAGACACGGTCAAACCGGCTCTGATTATTATGACGGTGTGGAAGGGTCTTGGATACACAATGTTATTGTACTTGGCGGCACTGCAAAGTGTATCACGTACATACTACGAAGCGGCTGAGCTGGATGGAGCGAACGGGTTCCAAATATTCCGCAATATCACCTGGCCTATGGTGAAGCCGGTTACCTTTTTCCTCATTGTTACAAATATCATTGGCGGTTCCCAAATCTTCACCGAGATGAACATTATGACACCTACGGGTGGTCCTGAATATTCTTCGGCATCGATCGTTTTCTACATCTGGCAGAAAGCCTTCAGTAACTTGCAGATGGGTTATGCCTCAGCGATGGCCATGATTCTTGGTATTTTCATTTTTGTCATTACCCTGGTGCAATTCAAAATGAACGAAAAATCAGCCTATGATGGGGATTGATTGTCAAGGAAAGGAGTGAACCGGAGATGTCTTACAGTCAAAAGAGGAAATTAACAAACTCGATCATCTTTATCGTACTCGCGATTGGGGCGATTGCGATGATTGCACCACTGATCTGGATGTTGTCCACGTCATTGAAGGAGAAGCAGGATGTGTTCGCGCTTCCGCCTGTATGGATACCTGAAGTGTTCCAATTTGGAAAGTATAAAGAAATCTGGGAAGCAGGACCGCTGCTCAGCGGGATCAAAAACAGCCTCATCGTTGCGGTGAGTGTAACGGTGGTGGGTACGTTTACGTCCAGTATCGCAGCCTTTGCTTTTGCCAAATTAAGATTCCCGCACAAAAACAAACTGTTTCTCGCGTTGCTGGCATCCATGATGATTCCTTATCCAACAGTCATGATCCCGCAATTCATCATGTTTGCCAAGCTGGGCTGGGTGGATACGCTGTTACCACTGATTGTTCCTGGCCTGTTCGGTAACGTAATCATGATCTTTTTCCTGCGCCAATACCTGCTTAGTGTACCTGATGCAATTATTGAGGCGGCCAAAATCGATGGAAGTTCCTACTTCCGGCTGTACTCCAGTATTACGTTTCCGCTCATCAAACCGGCGATTGCTGCACAGCTGATTCTCTGGTTCATGGGCATCTGGAACGATTATCTGGCACCGATTATCTATCTGAATTCACCGGAGAAGCAGACGTTACAGCTGGTTATAGCGAACTTCAATGCTACGTATGCGATTCAAACCGATTACCCGCTTATTATGGCGGCGTCGATTGTAGCTCTGTTACCGGTATTAATCATCTTCCTGATCTTCCAGAAACAGATTATTGAATCAGTTGCCATTTCGGGAGTGAAGGGATGAACCAGCGGAAGAAATTCCGACGGTGGTCGAATTCAGGAAAAGGAGTGGTTGCTTCCATGTTGTTATTGTTAGTTGTTGGAGCTACGGGTTGTTCCGGAGAAGGAGCAGGAGAAACGGTGTCCCGTCCGCTCTTCCCTGAAGCTCCTCAAGATACTCAGTTGTATGACACTTCCATTTTGGACGATGAATCACGCTGGACGGTGAACAATGCGCATGATCCGGCCATTATCAAAACAGACCAGGGATACTACGTCTATTCTACAGACGTTCGTGTAGCAGGAGAAGCGAAACCCGGCGTCATGGTACGCAAATCGGATGATCTGATCCACTGGAACTGGGTAGGTCAGGCTCTGCCGGGCATTCCGCAAGAAGCGCTGGACTGGACAGGTGCGGTCAATCTGTGGGCACCGGATGTGATTCAGGCTGGTGATACCTATCGGATGTATTATTCGGCTTCTTCTTTTGGCAGTACCCAGTCGGCTATTGGTCTTCAGACATCCTCATCCCCAGAAGGTCCATGGACAGATGAAGGACTGGTTGTGAAAACCTCTGCGAATGAACAGGACAAATTAAATGCCATTGATGCCAATCCGATTGTGGATGCCGAGGGCAATTCGTGGATGGTATATGGTTCATTCTTTGACGGCATCTATATTGCGCCACTTGACCCCGACACCGGGAAATTCAAGGACGAGGGTTATGGTACTCGCATTGCAGCTCGGGATCGTGCAACTGAAGAGGGCGCCGTGGAAGGTCCATACATTGTGTATAACCCGGAGTTCGAAAAGTATTATCTGTTTGTCTCCTATGATTCCTTGTTCGAAGATTATAACGTGCGGGTTGCGCGTGCTGATTCAATCACAGGACCGTACACGGACATAAACGGCAATAACATGCTGGATACGGAGCATCTGCCGCAATATGAGATCGGCACCAAAATTCTCGGCGGTTACCGCTTCACAGAAGGTGAGGGCTGGGTTGCGCCCGGACATAACTCCGTTCTGAAGGACGGAGACGATTATTACATCGTGCATCATGCACGGGGTGAGACGGATAAAAACTGGCCCTATCTGCATGTACGCAAAATGTTATGGACCAAGGACGGCTGGCCTGTCGTTTCACCGGAGCGTTACGCAGGTGAGACTGCACAGGATATTCCGAAATCCATGATTGCCGGGGAGTGGGAAGGTATGGCGCTTGATCCGTCCGTGGACGGGCAGATTCAAGCCGTGCCTTATACCCTAACAAGCAAGGGTAAAATTAAAAGCGAAAAAGGTTCAGGAACCTGGACATTTGATGACAAACAAACACTGACACTGAAGTGGAAAGAAAGCCCATGGGGCGGAGCTTCCACGGAAGAGCTGAAGCTGCTCCCGTCTTGGGACTGGGAGCGAAGCCAGCCCGCGCTGGTGGTAACAGGCCTCAATGACCACGGCGTGGCGGTCTGGGGCAAGCAGATCAGCGCAGCTGAGGAGTAAGGGGGCGAGCAGCGAGTGCGGTAAGAGCGAGCTGCTGCGCCAAGGTGCACAAGCAGTGAGGGGGAGGAAGGAGCCGCAGGAGCGAGTTTGGCATCCGATTTCAACCGCAGAGAGCGGTGGGGAAAAGAAATCGGAGGACAAGAGAGCACCAAGGCCCTACCACCTCCGAACGTCCGCTGTGCATGGCGACAAAGCTGGCATGTTAAGGCGCGCTAACACAGATAGACACTCAAGATTCATCTGTGCTGGCCTATGTCTGAGGCCAATCATGCACTAAATATAGGGAGAGTCGACCAAGCAAGGCGGTCGACCCCCTAAGACCGAGCCACAAAAAGGCTCGAAGTGAGGTTGTAACCCAGCGAGCGCGGTGAGAGCGAGCTGCCGCTCCAAGGGTGCACAAGCAGTGAGGGGGAGGAAGGAGCCGCAGGAACGAGTTTGGCATCCGATTTCAACCGCCAGGAGCGGTGGGAAAAAGAAATCGGAGGACAAGAGAGCGCCAAGGCCCTACCACCCCCGAACGTCCGCTGTGCATGACAAAGCTAGCCAATAGCTCTGCGGCCAGTCCCAGCATTACATGGGGAGAGTCGACCAAGCACAGAGGTCAACCCCATAAGACCGAGCCAACAAAAAAGGCTCGAAGTGAGGTTGTAACCCAGCGAGCGCGGTAAGAGCGAGCTGCCGCTCCGAGGGTGCACAAGCAGTGAGGGGGAGGAAGGAGCCGCAGGAGCGAGTTTGGCATCCGATTTCAACCGCCAGGAGCGGTGAAAAAAGAAATCGGAGGACAAGAGAGCACCAAGGCCCTACCACCCCGGAACGTCCGCTGTGCACCACCCAAAAAGGTTTTCGCTTTTTTCGCAATTGGGTTACATTCCCCAACTTCGAGCCAAACAACATTTGAAAGGGGAGCATTCCCATGACTGATTCTATTACCTTTACTAATCCCATTCTGGAGCAGCGAGCTGATCCATGGGTGTACCGTCATACAGACGGTTACTATTATTTCTCCGCTTCCGTACCAGCCTTTGACCGGATCGAAATCCGGCGAGCAGAGACGTTGGAAGAGTTAAGAGATGCTGAGCCGGTAACGGCTTGGACCAAGCGTGACACAGGGCCGATGAGTGCCAACATCTGGGCACCGGAGATTCATTTTATCGATGGAAAATGGTACATACATTACGCTGCGGCTCACACCAGTGAGACCAACGAAGGTCTGTTCGATCACCGTATGTATGTCCTGGAGAACGATTCCGCGAATCCACTCGAAGGAGAGTGGGTAGAAAAGGGACAGATACACACACGGTGGGAATCATTCGCGCTGGATGCAACAACCTTTGAACATAAGGGGATTCGCTATCTGGTCTGGGCGCAGAAAGATCCTGATATTGTGGGCAACTCCAATCTGTACATTGCCGAAATGGAAAACCCATGGACGCTACGCGGCGAACAGGTTATGATCTCTACGCCTGAGTACGATTGGGAAATCATCGGCTTTAAGGTGAATGAAGGCCCAGCCGTGATGCATCGGAATGGGCGGTTGTTTATCGGCTACTCGGCAAGCGCGACCGATTACAATTATTGCATGGGTCTGCTCACCGCAGATGAAAATGCCGATTTGCTTGATCCGGCCAGCTGGGTGAAATCACCCGAGCCGGTATTCCAGACTTGTGAAGCGAACGGCCAATACGGCCCGGGTCATAATAGCTTTACGGTGTCGCCGGATGGCAAGACCGATATTCTGATTTATCATGCGCGTAATTACAAAGACATCGAGGGTGATCCCTTGTATGATCCGAACCGTCACGCCCGTGCTCAAGTGATTCATTGGCGTAAAGATGGCACACCTGATTTCGGTGTTCCTGTTCCAGATGGCAGCGCAGTAGCTGAAGCAAAATAAGAGGTAATGAAACCTTAAATACGAGAGTCCTTAGTTAGCGAGTGATGCTGATTAAGGGCTCTTCTGTATGTGAACGATAAGATAGAGCGGCCTGAACATATGAGTCCTGGACACAAAACAAAGCAACCACAACGATGTTTTCTGCGTATGAGAAAGATACAGATTACGATGCAGAACTTATTAGGAGGATCACATATGGATTCACGCGAGACGTTGGACAAGGAACTTGAACAGATTTTGAAGTGGGAAAAACAACAGAAAGACTTGTTTATTTGGGACAAAATCGGGCGTTTGCCCTTTGCGATGTTGGATAAAGTGATGCCTAAAGCGCTGAAACAGAAGATCGGAGATTCCCTGAACGACGTGGGTCAGTATGTGCAGAATGGGGGCAAGTTCCTCGTACAGAAGAAAAAAGTAGCCAAGCTGTTGCAAGAGGAAGCCGGGAGGTCCGGTTATTCCATGATGGACACGACCTATCGTCTGGAGCAGGATGCTGAAGCGGAGGGGACAGCGAAGATTCATAGTGTAGAGAATCTGCCACTTCAGGTGCTGGACCAGGTGGCTGATAACATCACCGAGAGTCGAACCAAGTTTGCCGCGGCTCAGGGAGCAGCTACAGGTTTTGGTGGCATTGTAACCATTGCAGCAGATATTCCGATGGTGATGGGGCTTTCCTTGAAGGTACTGCAAGAGATGGCTCTATGTTACGGTTATGATCCGGATGAACCGTTGGAGCGTATTTTTATTGTCAAATGTCTGCAATTCTCTTCGGCCGATATTGTAGGCAAGAAAGCGATCATTGAAGAACTGGCCGCTTATGATGATCCCGACAAGCCGATTGAAGTAGTATCGCAGATGCAGGGGTGGCGGGAAGTGTTTAACTCCTATAGTGAATCTTTTGGCTGGAAGAAGCTGTTCCAACTTGTGCCGATTGCAGGGATGGTGTTTGGTTCGGTGAGCAACAAAAATACAATTCGAGATGTAGCCGAAGCAGGTAAAATGTTGTACAAAAAACGGCTGATCCTTCAGCGTTTGAAGTAATCTTACAGAAGAAGTAATACTATATAAATTGAACTAAACATTTACACAAAACGGAGAGGACAGGAAGGACCTGAAGAAGCGGAGCGTTCGCCTTTATCCCCGGATTTCCCCTTTATAAAAGGAATCAAAAAAATCTGGGGGTAACAGCGATCGGAAGGTTGTTCTGTCATCGGAGTGTGCAGTGTAAATATTCTTTAGTTCAATTTATATAGAGTAGAATATTTATATTGAAAGAGTTGAATTTGATATGTTAAACAAACAGGGGTTCTATGATCTTTTAGATCGCAATAATATCGTTTACGAAAGTATTGAACATCCCGCAGTATACACGATGGAGGAAATATTCTCTTATCAGATTCCACATACAGAACGTATCGTTAAAAATCTGTTTCTGCGTGATGACAAGAAGCGCAACTATTATCTGGTGACGATTGCTGGAACGAAGTCCGTTGATTTGAGAAGTTTAAGCGAAAAGATACCTAGCCGCAAATTAAGTTTTGCTAGTGAAAAGGATTTGTTGGAGTTACTCGGATTGGAAAAGGGCCATGTAAATCCAATGGGAGTGCTCAATAATATACAGAAAAACGTGACCGTAGTTTTTGACAAGGATCTAGTTGGTCAGAAAATTGGAATTCATCCCATGGAAAATACGGCGACGGTATTTCTTGAATTTGAAGATGTGAAGGAACTGATTACAGCTCATGGCAGCAACGTTGTCATGTGTGACGTTGAATAATACGTTTGATGCTAAATACGAGAAAAACATATATAACAAAAAAAGGTTCCTGCCGTTCTGTATATACAGAGATGGCAGGAACCTTTTTCTTGCGATTCAAACATTTTATTTAGACTGCAGATGTAGGTTACTCTTCACTACCATTTTCTTTCGCCCAGATATTCAGTAATTTATCGGATGGAAGCAGGAATGTGAAAATCCCGAGCAGTGGCAGGAAGCTGCACATCTGCATTACCGGTGATACGCCGAAGACGTCAATCCAGTTGCCCAGCACGAGTGCGCCCAGGCCTCCCATACCAAATGCCAGACCAGTAATTAGACCGGAAACCGTTCCGATTTTGCCTGGAATCAGCATTTGTGCGTATACAACCGTAACCGAGAAGCTGGATAACATGATAAAACCAATAATGGTTAGCAGTACACCTGTCCAGAACAGATTCGCATAGGGCAGTAACAGAGCCAGTGGAGCAGCTCCAGCCATGGACAGGAAGATCAGGTTACGTTTGCCGAATCGGTCCGCCAAGGGGCCTCCGAAGAACGTACCAAGTGCTCCAGCAGCCAGGAACAAGAAGATATAGATCTGCGCGTCTTCTGTGGACAATCCAAAAGTATCTTTCAGATTAAACGCATAGAAGCTGCCGATGGAAGCGATATACCAGGAACGAACAAAGACAAGTAAGATTAATATCGTAATGGCGGCAGTAATCTTTTTGCGCAAAGCAGGATTGGGTGCACGACGTGCAGCAGCCTGTCTACGCAGATATCCTCCCGATTGCAGCATACGTCCATACCAGCGGGCTATGTAGATTTGAACTGCAATCCCCATGGCGGCAATACCTGTAAATCCAATGGCACCGAACAGTCCAAACGGGATAAAGATCCAGCGTGTAAGCAATGGGGCAAGGGATTGCCCGGCGTTACCACCAACTTGGAAGATGGACTGTGCCAGTCCACGGCGTTGACCAGCAGCCATATGGGATACCCGTGAACCTTCCGGATGGAAAGCAGCGGAACCCAGACCGACAAAGATAACGGAAATCAGGACAGCCATATAACTGTCAGCGAAAGCCAACAGCAACATGCCGGTAAATGTAAAACCCATGCCAATGGGCAGGATGGATGGTGTCGGTTTTTTATCAGCAAACCAGCCTACGACAGGCTGCATGATGGATGCGGTAAAGTTAATAGCAAATGAGATCCATCCGATCTGAGTATACGTGAGATGCATGGAATCTTTCAGAATCGGAAAAATGGCTGGAATAACCGACTGGATCGAATCATTGAAAAGATGAACCAAACTGATGGCAATGAGTATCCGGTAAACGGTGCTTTGGGCATCCGATCCGGGTGGGGCTTTCGAACGCGCTGTGGCGTCCTTGGTTAAAGTGGATTGAGTAGACATGTACAATTCTCCTTTGGTCGCGGTCACGAGGGATCAGCGCCTGATGTTGTAATATATGCGTGTAAGCATATTGTTACATAATAGGATAGATTGATTGGACCGACAAGGGGAACAAGGGAAAACGTTGATGAATTCAACCCTATTTCTGAGGTGTTTATTAATAGCATTACATTTACAAAATAAACGTATTACTTTAGCATCTACTGTAAGAAGACCCATATTTATGTGTAAGAAGGATAGAGGAGGGATGGATATGAAATCCTTATCACCTTATGAATCCGCCAAACGTGAGTTGGTGATGACTATTTTGTATATGGCTGTAATAACGTTTCAGGCTGTCTATGTTGCACCAAAATCTCTAGCTGCTGCCATCGTCATATTTATCATTTTTCAATCAATTGGTGTGCTGATGTTGAGACATTACGACAAAAAAGTCAAAGCACTAAAGGAAGATCAATCTACTTGAATGCACTGCGATCCCATTGTATCGAGAGACTGAGGTTCTAAAGGTTTATACTAAAAAGCCGAACTCTGTTATATAAGTTGAACTAAAGATTATTTACACTGGCACTACGATGACAGAACAACCTTCCAATCGCTGTTATCCCTAGATTTTTTCCATTCCCTTTCCTAAAGGGAAAAATCCGGGGATAAAGGCGAACGCTTCGCTTTTTCAGGTTTTTTCTGTCCTCTCCGTTATCGTGTAAATGATTAATTCAGCTTATATAGCTTAAGAAGTTCGGCTTTTGGCATTCTATGACTCTATTGTATACAGAATGGATGAACCTAAAGATTTAACGATTATCAATCGTCTCCGGATACATATCATGATTCATCATGCGGTGGTCAGCCATCTGCTCGTATTTCGTTCCCGGCTTACCGTAGTTCGTATACGGGTCAATGGAAATGCCGCCACGCGGTGTGAATTTGCCCCATATTTCGATGTAGCGGGGGTCCATCAGCTTGATCAGGTCGTTCATGATGATATTCACACAATCTTCGTGGAAATCACCATGGTTACGGAAGCTGAACAGGTACAGCTTGAGCGATTTGCTCTCCACCATTTTGATATCAGGAATGTAACTGATATAGATCGTTGCAAAGTCCGGCTGACCCGTAATCGGGCACAGGCTGGTGAACTCCGGGCAGTTGAATTTTACAAAATAATCGCGGTACGGATGTTTGTTATCAAAGTTCTCCAGGATGTCCGGATCGTATTCAAACGTATATTTTACGTTCTGGTTGCCCAGCAACGTCACATCTTGCATCTCATCAGGTTGTCTCATCGGTTATTAAACGCTCCTTGTTTCCGTCAAAGCCGAAGCCTCGCGGTATATATGAATAGGCAATTTTGCCTGTATAATTCTCTTTTTTGTCTGAGGACATTTCGTCCTCATCCTTACATCATGCCGCCCATTCCACCCATACTGCCCATCAAACGCCGCGTTTGTTGCCCCATACCAGCGTATGAAGCTGTGGAAGCACACGAACATCATTCAGGTCATCGGAGGCACTGACTTGGTCGATCAGCCACTCATAACGAGCAAGCAGCGAGGACGCCAGATCTGGCGTATCGGCGGAAGTCACATCCGGGTTCCCGGTTTGTAAAAATAAATCCGTGCCCGGATACCGTGCATGTACACGGCGGGCATAGTCCAAGTCTGTCTCATCAAAGATCACGATCTTCAGACTGTGACTTCGTTCTACCGGGCCAGCGGCCAGCCGTCCGATCAGTTCATCCAGCACGGCCCAATCGGTGTCCATGCCGGAGCTGGGTGGCTTGGGCGAGACGGTGACTTCGTCAATGTCCACCAGCCAAGGCTGCCAGCGGGAGCCCTGCGTCTCCACCGCGGTGCGGATGCCGTTCTCCCGCAGCAGGGCAACCAACCCGCCCAGCGAAGCGAGCAGGGCGGGATTACCGCCAGAGATGGTGACATGGGAGAAACGGGTGCCGCCAACGCGGCGCAATTCTTCCCATACATCCTCTGGCGTAATCATTCGAATCTGGTCCTTGCCACTACCGTCCCAGGTAAAGGCCGAGTCGCACCAGGAGCAGCGATAATCGCAGCCCGCGGTGCGAACAAACATCGTTTTTTGCCCGATGACCATGCCTTCGCCTTGAACCGTCGGACCAAAAATCTCCATCACGGGAATACGAGCCTCTTTGCGAGATCCCGTCTCATTCACCTGGTGTGTCACACTACTCATCGATCATCCACTCCCGTCTCGCTTCCGCGTAACTGGTGGGTGTCTCGAAGAGTCGGACAAACTCTGTCCGCCCACCATCGGTCAGCCCGGCATAGGGTTCCGTCTGGAGCGCATGTTCCATCTGTTCGAACAGCCAAACGACCATATTTTCAGCCGTTGTGTTCATTAAAGGAAGTGTCTCGTTGAGGTACTGATGATCCAGATATCCCTCAATTTGAGTTTTCCATATATCTTTGATATGTCCAAAATCAACTGTCAGCCCGGTTTCACCCGGATAACCGCTGATACCAAAAATAACTTTATACGTATGACCGTGCAGGTTCTTGCACTTGCCTTCATAACAATGCAGGTGATGTGCTGCGTCAAAGGTGAATTCTTTGCTTACAAGCACACGTTTGCGGTGATAGCGCAGCTGGGTGGGCAGAATATCTTCTCCGATGCGTTGCAGATGCTCTACAATACGGAATGTTCCCGGCTCTCTCATCGTACATCCACTCCCGCCGATTCAGCAGCAGTACGTTGCTGTACATAACGATCCAATCCGGCTTTGCGCAGTTTGCAAGCAGGGCAATCTCCGCATCCATCGCCGATCACGCCGTTATAACAGGTCAGAGTACGCTCACGGACATAATCAAAAGCACCGAGGTCATCGGCCATCTTCCACGTTTGGGCTTTGTCCAGCCACATGAGTGGGGTATGAATGACAAATGGGTAGTCCATCGACAGGTTAAGCGTCACATTCATCGACTTTACAAATGAATCCCGGCAATCCGGGTATCCGCTGAAATCCGTCTCGCATACACCTGTAACCAGGTGACGTGCTCCTTTTTGCTTTGCCATAATGGCCGCAAAACTGAGGAACAGCAGATTCCGTCCATCTACAAATGTACTTGGCAGTTCTCCTTCTTCATGCGTAATCTCGACATCCGTGCGAGTGAGCGCATTGGGGGCAAGCTGATTTAACAGGCTCATATCGAGTACCGTTTGCTGTACACCGAGATCACGAGCGATCTCGGCTGCACATTCTATCTCCAGCTTGTGGCGCTGACCATAATCGAACGTAACAACCTCGACTTCGGCAAACTGTTGTTTGGCCCAGAACAGACACGTGGTACTATCCTGACCGCCGCTGAATACAACGACTGCTTTTTCTTCGTTCAACATAAAAAAACCTCTCTATCTTCTTGAGATCAAACCATGCACATAGGCATAGAGTGTCGGAAGAACAGAGAAGTTCATGAACTGGCATCCATCAAAAAACACACCTTCTCGATAACCGCTTCAAAAAAGCAGGTAAGAGTAAGTGTCCTTAGTTTTTTACGTACATAATTGCATGGTGACCGCAATGTGTACGCAAGACTTATACTGACCATCAGATAGTCAAGTCTTATAGAGGGAGTTCGCGAACCTCTCCCATGCCGTAGGCATGGATTTTCTTCTTCAATTGTCTAAACCATTATAACATGAAACGGTGTGGTGACCACCCCACTGGAGCATAGTGGCAGCTCATCGGTCGGCTCCATCAACTAAAAGCTTATTTGATCAGTTTATTTGATCAATACATTGCCGAAAGGGATCACTTCTTTCAGAATTCGTTTGAACAGTCCCTCATCGTTAAGATCCTGTTCCAAGCGGTGATTCTCACGTCCAGCCTGAAAGAGTACAGATCCATGTCCTGTCATCTTCCAATGATAATTCATATGCTGACTGGCAAGGTTGTTACCATATACGGTGAGTTCCAGATGTGCATTTTCGGGATAGGCAATAATACTACCAGCATCCACATAGAGCGGCGCTGTTGGATGAAGTTCCTGTTGGCAGACCTGACCTTGAGTGAGCAATCCGATTTTGCCTTTGCCGGAAAATTTCATTTTCACTGCATCACGGGTGATCAGCATGTTTTTGATTTTCTGGATTTTGGTATGCATGGTTACACCATCAGAGTAGAAGAACAGGTGGCGGAAGTCATAGAGCAGATCACTGTCCTCCGTGAGCTCCACTTCCTTCATCGTGAATCCGGGAGGCAGGGCAGCTACAAATTGGCAAGGTCCGGTAATTTCGGATTTAATCAGCTTTTTTTTGCGATATATGCCCGTGATATTCATGAATTTGTCATTGCGGCTCCCACTTGGACCGCGGAAGGCCACAATTTGCTGCGGATGCAAAATATGAAGGCGGTCATCTTTAATCAGTGAAAATGTGACGACTTGTCCAGCTCCGCCTGCTTCAGCATTGTTCAGGTGTATGTTCATGCAGTTGCTCCTGTTCTTTTATACTCGGCCCGAACGGCGACGCATTCCCCAGCGCATCACACGAATCAGAACAAAGTAACCCAATATGAGAGAAACGACAGTGATGATCGTCGTCTGAATTCGTTTGGTGGTAGCTGCTTTGGCATTCTGGTCGTCCTGTAATTTACTTACCATTTCAGTGAGTTTCTGGTTCTGAGCCAGTAGTTGTTCGTTCTGGGTCTTAAATGCTTCGACATTGGCCTGGGCTTGTCCCAACTGAGCAGACGTTTGATTTAATTGCTCCATCGTTTGCTTATAACTTTCCTGCAGAGCGTTCACTTCTCCGGGCAATTCGGAGACTCGCTCCCATCCGCTATATATATCCGTGAAAATATTGGCACTGGCTGCACTTACTGTCGAAGCGATCGAAACGGTAAATAGAATGCATGTGGTGAATAACACCCGAATGAAATAACCCTGAATGGATTTTGGCATCGTTAACACCTCTTTCTTCGGTTAGATAGATCAATCGCCGAATTCGTCGTCTATTGTTGAAATACGGCTCTTACATTATACGTCAAAACCGGGACGATGGGTTCAAGATGATATCGTTTTATTACCCGAAATATTTAAAATGATTTAGGAACACGGCTGTTTAACTTACAGTTCTGTGGGGTAATAGAACGATAGGCAAGCACACCGGACCGTTTTACAGATCTTTTACTTCAGTTCCGGGTGCATGCTATTCACAAATGCGCAATTTAATGAACGATGCCAATATATCCGATTGAATATAAGATCGTGAACATGAAGGAGTAGAAAGATATGTACACAACAGATCAGAACACATCAACCAAAACAATCATGATCACTGTTAATGGAGAGCCAGTAGGACGTAAGCTGGTCATTGACAGTGTCACCTATGCTCCGGTAACCGAAGCAGATAGTACACAATATTTACACAAAATGGGAATCGATCATCCTACTGTTTAATTTGGGACTTGTCATAGATAAGTGATTGAAAAGCTTGGCATAGCGCCAGGCTTTTTCGTCGTTTATTGTCGTATTGAGACGGATTTAGGGAGATAAAACTAATATATTGGAAAAATTTAATGAGAACATGTGTTCCGTGACAATATAGTGTCCATTCACCCTGATAACTTAGAAGATAATACATATAAATCGGGGGAGAGACTACCAGTGAACTCAGTCTTTGAAGTATCTTATTCGTGGAATAAAGAGGCCATACCGACAGGGGGAGCCGACCCCGTATATATGATGGTAGAGTGGCGTAACGGTGCCCCTGCCAAAAGACTTAGGAAAATAGCACCCAAAATTGTATCAAGAGATTTGGAACTTTTGCTCAAACCGGAATATGGAGTACAGCTAAAAGGTATCTATGGATGTCGTTCCAAAGAAACGGATATTGGCTGGGTACTGAGGCTTGGCGATATGTACAAGGGGGAAAGCAAGCAAATTTTGCTTGAATTCGTCATGGGACCCCGTGCATCAGGAAAAGCTGCCGTATGTTCAGCCTATTGGAGCACAAGGAAGTTGAAACAGAGTCAACGTGTATTGTTACGAAGAGAACAGTTGTATATTCAGTACACCAGTCATCTGGGCATGTTGCGACAGCCCGAAGATCCCAAGGTGGAGAAAACGATCAAATTAAGTGAAACGGTGCCCTTGATCAAACAAGCCCTGCGCGCTTACGAAAGAGGACGGGTTCAAGAGGGAAACAATATGTTGCGTCGTCATGCAGATGCATTGTTAATTGAAGCTGCACGGAAACAGGATCTGGACTATTACGCGGAAGCCGAGATCGTCGAAAAGCTGCGTTATCACTACGAGATCACATTTACAACAGGATATCATGATCGTGAAAAAAAGATACTAGGGGAATAGGGTTGATTTCAAATGGTAACGGTTAGAGTGAGTCTACATATTTGAAGGTGAAGTTTAGGAGAAGGTCGAATGTATGTATCAATATCATATTAAACAATGGATGGAGTTGTATCAAATTTATTGAAACAACATCGTGGAGGGTCCGGCAAAATGACAGACCGACTAATCCGATTAATGCGCATTATAACGCTGGTACAGGCCAAGCCGGGTATTCTGGCACGTGAGCTTGCCGAGCGATGCGAGACGACGGAAAGGACGATATACCGCGACATGGAGGCCCTCAGTGCAATGCATATCCCGATCGCCAATATGGGACACGGGCAAGGGTACATGTTTATCAGCCAGTTTGCTATGTATCCGCTAAATTGGTCTGATGAAGAAGCCCAAGCTTTCATGCATCTTGCTGAAGTTATGGAGAATATTCGTCCTTTGCTGAAACCTGCTTTTGAGAGCGCTTATGAGAAAGTGGTTGCTGCGAGTCAGAAAAACAAAACAGAACGAGTGGAATGGTCGGAGCATATTAGTAGCTTGTTTAAACTGGGGTTGCCTGCATGGCAAAATGAGAGAAATGATCCACAGAATCAATCTCTAATTCCCTTGCTTCATGCTGGCATTTCACAGAACACCATTGAAGGGGAATATCTGTCTCAAGGTAAAAAAGGGATCGTACGCATAGATCCTTACTGTCTTATCCCTCGCGAGTACAGATTTGAGCTGTTAGCATATTGTCACCTGTCGGAGAAACTTCGAATCTTTCAGGTAAGTCGGCTGCAGAGGATACGAATATTGCCACGCACGTTTCGCAAAGAGGATCATCTCATACAATCGCATTTCCGCATTCCTTGGGCATACGAGGGAAGTACGGAGTGGACAGCGTTCAAAATTCGATTTGCCCCCCATGCTGTGGAGCGTGTGATGCAGGAGCAATTTTTTATGCGACCGATCCTAACCATTGAACCGGAAGGTAGCCTGTTATTTGAAGCCATATTAAGTGATGTTGACGAATTTCTCGTATGGATTTCTAAATATGGACCTGATGCGGAAATCCTCGAACCGGAGATCTGCCGCATCAAGATGAAAGAACGTCTGAATGATTGGCAACAAATGTACAATAAAAGTTGAGATTAGAATGCCATCCATTCTAAGGCAAAACACGATTAAGTACTGTGCTTTGGACAGTTACTCTTTGGTTTTGAAAAGGCTTGCCAGATTGCCAAAAGGTGATTCTTTCTCTTCATCTTCTGTGGAGCTGGAATAGACAACCTTGGATGTAATGCCCTCATCATCGGCTGCACAGTTGTTTTCCAGAGTGAATCGGTCAAATTGATGCATAAACACCTTGGCTGTATTGATGGCATCATCCAAGGCACGGTGCTGGGTACCATCAAATTCAATTCCGCAGATCTCAAGAGCCTGAGCGAGTCCGAGTTGACGGAATTTGCCTTCTTTGCGGACGGTGCGGGACCATTGTTGCTGGAGATCGTTATGATTGGTGATCCAGGCCACATCAAGTTGATGGGTGCGACAATGAGAGATCAGTTTGCTGCGGTCATCGGGTCCCCAGGAACACATGTAATAGGGGTCACTTCCCATCCAGGCAATGAATTGATTCAGTGCTGCCGGAAAAAGGGGGGCTGCATCAATATCTTTCTGCGTGATACCTGTAAATTGAATCGTGTCAGTGGACAGCACGGACTTGTTGGAAGGACGAACATACGTATGGAACGTATCCGTTACGACCAATCCATCGGCACTTTCCGTAACTTTGACGGCACCGATATCAATAATTTCAGAAGAATAGCGAGTATTGCGGCTTACCGTGAATTCAAGATCATATATGATATATGGCATAGGACAAGCTCCTTTATCGATTAATACCTGTGATAGATTTCTATTTCTCTATATTACAGGGAACGTGCGGCCATGTCAGCCATCGCTAGAGAATTCATTGTACTTTATGTTAACGTGGTATGGTTGACAATTACTTGTAAATGAACTAATGTGGTCAAAAATGATAACAGCGTCATAACGAGGACATGATTGTGCAAGCCAGCTTCAACAGAGAGGGAACAGTGTGGTGCAAGGTTCCTGTAGCTGCTTCATAAATTCCTACCTCGCGAGCTGCGGAAGAGAATGCCCAGACAGGGTTGCAATCTCCGCCGGCAGGGCCCGTTATGCCCCGTAGGACTGCATGCTACAGATCGCATAGGTTGCGAACGGATTAATTTGCAGTTAAATAAGGGTGGTACCACGACACATTCGTCCCTTGACGGATGTGTCTTTTTGCTGTTTATAAGCCGTATTTAATAACAAAAAGGAAGATTAGGAGTGTGTTATGATGCGTCAAAGTGAAATGCTTGTCCCAACATTACGTGAAGCGCCAGCGGAGGCAGATGCAGCGGGACATCGCTGGTTACTGCGTTCCGGTATGATTCGCCAACTTGCTGCGGGGATTTACAGTTACCTGCCCCTTGGACGGCGTATATTGTTAAATGTTGAACGGATCGTTCGTGAAGAGATGGATCGTGCGGGATGTCAGGAAGTGTTGCTGCCGATTATGCAGCCTGCGGAGTTGTGGGAAGAATCCGGAAGATACACACAGTATGGTCCCGAATTGATGCGTCTGAAGGATCGTCATGCACGGGAATTTGCTCTTGGACCAACACATGAGGAAGTCGTAACCGCTTTAGCGCGGGACGAGGTGAGTTCGTATCGTAAGCTGCCATTCACCCTGTACCAGATCGGAACCAAGTTCCGGGATGAGCGCCGTCCTCGATTTGGATTGCTGCGTGGACGTGAGTTCATCATGAAGGATGCGTACTCTTTTGCTTCGGACTGGGAAGAGCTTGATCGTACTTATCAGGCGATGAACACGGCGTATAGTCGCATTCTGGAGCGTTGTGGTCTGGACTATATCCGTGTTGAGGCGGACGCGGGAACGATTGGCGGTCAAGGGGAAACACATGAGTTCATGGCTCTTGCTGATGTGGGTGAGGACACAATTGTAACCTGCAAACATTGTGGATATGCTGCGAATCTGGAGAAAGCGGATTATCAGACTTCTGGGGATATTGAGAAAAAAGAAGGAAACTTGGAAGTTCCAGCCAATTCTGCGAGTGCAGACTCCGCGCTTCAAACGGATGAACATTCAGGAGCGGAAAACGTAGTACGCATCTCGACGCCTGGCGTTCGTACGATCGCAGAGTTAACCACTTTTGTGGGCAAAGGTGCTGAACATATGATCAAAACGCTGCTTTATGTGGCGGATGGTCAGCTCGTCGCTGCGCTTGTGCGTGGAGATCATGAATTAAATGACATCGCATTGAAACAGGTGTTGGGGGCAGAGGAACTGATCCTTGCAGACGATGCAGCCATTGCGGCACATCCAAATCTGAAGGTAGGATTCCTGGGTCCGATTGGACTAAATCTGCCGATGGTGGTGGACGCTGACGTGGCAGTGATGAAGAGTGCAATTACAGGAGCCAATGAAGTGGATGTGCATGTTTCCGGCGTACGCCCAGGGGTTGATTTTGCATTGGAGCGAGTTGAACGAATTCGCTTTGCTGCGGAAGGGGATACTTGTCCAACATGTGGATCACCACTTGTGTTTACTAAAGGTATTGAGGTTGGACATATTTTCAAATTGGGAACGAAATATAGTGATGCCATGGGTGCTTCCTTCCTGGATCGTAACGGTCGCCAGTGTGTGCCAGTCATGGGATGTTACGGCATTGGCGTATCCCGCCTGATGGCTGCGATAGCCGAACAGTATGCAGGAGATGAAGGCATAAGATGGCCTGCGGCTGTTGCGCCTTATGATGTGCATCTGATTACAGTAAGTTGGAAGGATGAGCAGCAACGCCAGCTTACTCTTGAACTGGAACAACAATTGATCGATGGCGGTTACTCTGTACTGGTTGATGACCGGGATGAACGTCCAGGTGTGAAATTCAAGGATGCAGAGCTGATCGGATTGCCTGTGCAGATCGTTATTGGCCGAGGAGCAGCAGAAGCACAGGTCGAACTGGGATCACACGCACTTGCAGCATCAGGCGAGTCGAAACGAATGGGGATGACGGCACAGGAGGCTGTGCTTTATGTGAAAGAACAGCTCACTTCCTAGATAAGTTGAACTAATCATATACACAGAAACGGAGAGGACAGAAAAAAACTGAAAAAGCGAAGCGTTCGCCTTTATCTCCGGATTTTTCCCTTCAGCAAAGGGAATCAAAAAAATCTAGGGATAACAGCGATTGGAAGGTTATTCTGTCATCGGAGTGTCCGTGTGGACATATCTTTAGTTCAACTTATATAGATCAAGGGGATTCGTTAATTATATGAGTTCATATAATAGTACCGAATATGATGCGGTAGCTGATTTTGATTGCTGAAATTCCAATGTGAGCATGAAAAAGAGGGCTATAGGCATGCAATTTGGCAGGATTTTATGAGTGATATCATACGAAATAACTATATTTGGATCTATGTATTTAGTACACAAATGGTTTTATGATTAAGGATTTGAAGATGATCATACTCAGGTGGATCTATGTGCAAGTATGCAATTTTGAGAAGATAGAGATGTCGAAATTAAATATACAAAACCGCATGAACACGGTAATTCCGGAGAGTTTTTATATAGTTCAGTGTTGAAGGTACATGATAAAGTTGGTCCGTAAAGGCCTGGCTGGGATTTATTTTTGCCTCAGATGATTGTCAGGATCAGCAGGATATGTCCACAGGAAATGTTGAAGTGTCTGATGTGGATGGATGTTTAAGAACGGAGATACAAAAGGGTGTCCCCTTAACCAGTAATCTGGCTTTGGGGACACCCTTTTGGTTATGACAAGATTGATTCGTTATGTTGTTGCGCCATATAAGCGATCATGCCTATATGCACTTTGCTTTGCTGAGCTTAAGAAGCGGCAGGCAATTTCAATTGTTGACCTGGATAAATCCAGTGTGGATTTTTGATATTGTTCAGCTTCTGCAATGCCTGCCAAGTTGTGCCGTATTGTTTGGAGATAGAGTACAGGGAATCTCCGGATTTCACAACATGCAGTTTGGCTGGAGCTGGTTTGCTTGGTGTTGGTTTAGACGGTTTTTCCGGTTTTGGTGTTTCTGGTTTTGGCTTGGTTGGAGCTGGTGTTTCTGTTACCGGGGTTTCCGGCTCTACTGCTGTTTTTTTCGCTTCACTGATTCGACCATCTGTTTTGATGTCTACAGCCCCAAGCTTCTGCATGTAATTGATCAATGCTTCATCCAATGCGCCGTACATACCTGTTGTAGCATATTTGGTGAACATGGTGTACTCGTCACCGCCAACAGCTGTGAAATCATTGGTTGCCAGCGTGTATGTTGCTTCCGGATCAAGGGCTTTATCTCCCACGGTTACGGAATGTACACGGCTACCTTCTGCAGCGGAAGTGTCAATTTTGAACTTGATTCCAGATACTTGCGGGAATCCACCGCTTGGTTCCGGGTAGGAAGCTACACCAACTTCAAGGGCTGCCAGAATATCAGACCCTTTCACCTCAAGGGTTACCACTTGATTACCAAAAGGAAGCACTGTGATAACATCACCTTTGGTTACGATACCCTTTTCAATGGAAGCACGGATACCACCACCGTTAGTCAGGGCAATATCGGCATTGCTTACATCACGAATTGCATCTGCAAGCAGGTCACCCAGGTTGGTTTCACCTGCACGTACCTGTTCACGTTTACCATCCAACAGAATGGCTGTATTGGCTACTTCTTCTTTCAGAATAGGCTCTTGTTCTTTTTGAATGGAGTTCACGAGAGCTGCGACTTTCTCATTTGGTTTGATGTCTTTTGTTTCAGTTTCATCAATTAATGTTGCTTGTTTCTTCGTTACTTTACCACCATCTACCCACAAATCGACGACACCGACGTAGTTAGTGTATTCTCCTGCACTTGCAATCAATGTTCCGTTATCGGATACAAGGCCATCCTGCAGTATTGTGTGGCTGTGACCATCAATGAATACATCGATGCCAGGAACTTCTTTAACGACTTTTAAACTAGTATCTGTGCTGGACGCATCTTGTCCAAGGTGTCCCAATACCACAACAACATCTACTTTGCTGCGGATCTCGTTCACCAGAACTTTAGCCTCTGCAGATGGGTCTGTAATATCTAGACCTTCTACGTTTTTCGGATTCGTTTTGTACATCGTTTCAGGTGTGGACAGGGCAATGATTCCAACCTTTACACCATCAATTTCTTCAATCAGGTAAGGATCGAAGAGACGAGTTCCGTCTTTTTTCTTCACGTTGGCACTAATCATTGGGAAATTCATCATTTCGGCCAGTTCGATCAGGCGATCCGAGCCATAGTTGAACTCATGGTTACCCGGTACGATAGCTTGGTAGCCCATTTCATTCATGACTTTCACGATGCTCTCACCATTCACTAGAGTGGCAAAAGTTGTACCATGTACAGCATCTCCAGCATCAAGCAGGAGTGTGTTCGGGTTTTCGCTACGATATTTATCAGCGATTCCAGCTACTTTGGCAAAACCCATAGCAGGTGAAGATTCAACTGCACGGGCATGCGTATCATTCGTATGTAGAATGGTAATGTGTTTGCCTGTGCCCGGAGTAGTATCCGTTGCAGCCGCGGCAATACCTACACTGCCAAACAGCAAACAGACCGTTAGCAGAAGTGAAACGTAATTCTTCCAGATTTTCATATGAACCGAAACCTCCCCAATTAATAATCTACTTGAGCGTTTACACAGCTCACGTAGTATTTTAACAGACTATTATTAGGAAATCTCGCGAATTACGTAAAAATAGGTAACCTGAAAGTGACATGTAAATCTGCTATTGGATAATATAATCTTCGTAGAGAACATATGTTCTTAAAGAGTGTAAAAAAAATGCTGCGCTTCACGCGGCAGTCCGGTACGTAAACAAAATTTCTCCAAAGATTCTTCCGGTTCAGGCATCACTCCGGAGGTTAGCAATTGAATGGCAAAACGATTGGCCTGTCTTTCCAGCTTGCCTGGAGCAAAATAGGAATGTTCCTCCAGAAAGAATCGATTGATTCCTTTATGAAGCCGATCATGACCAAGCTCATGTGCGCACACGAACCGCTGCCATTCCGGCGGCAAATCATTGTGTATGACGATAAACCTGCGCCGGAGCTTGCGAAAGTACAGTCCCTTGGTGGACTTCCCCAAATTGGTGAAACGAATCTGTATTCCAACCGCGCGGGCAATGCTGAAAGGGCAGTTGGTCCGGTGTTTTCGAATCAGCTTTGTTACGATGTCATCCATATGATCTCACCTGCTGCCTCATTAAATTCAGTGGGTCATGCCTCATGGGCGATTGTCCGATTCGTCTGTCTTTTTGCGTTTGTTCATCTGTTTGGCTTCCCAGAACAGACCTGTCAGCACATCCTTGATTCGTTTCTTGTCCTCTTCATCGAGTGGAATGCCGTCAAACATCAGATCATCATCGTCCTCAAGCATCTTTTTGAAATCACGACGGTCTTTGTATGTAGCCCATTCCGGTACGTCCTGAAGTTCAGCAGCACTCCCTGGTTCAATATAACCAGCCTGCTTCATCATCTCTGTATAGGGCACCGAGAGTGCATCTGAAATCTTGCGGATGGTGGCTGGTTTCGGTACACCCCGGACCCCGTTCTCAATACGTGAAATCTGTGAGTTGCTTATTCCGGCTGCTTCGGCGAGCTGATTGATGCTGTATCCCTGTTGCTCGCGCAGTTGTTTCATATAAGGACCAAAAGCGTGCTCCACAATTATGCCAACTCCTTCGATTCGTACAAGTGCTTGAGTTATAAAGAAGACAGTTGGATGGGGGAGGTAGGTGTGCGTTCAATGCCCGTTTCGGATTCGGATCGTTCTTTTGATCGCTGTTATCCCCAGATTTCCTATTTCCCTCTCTAAAGGGAGAAATCCGGGGATAAAGGCGAACGCTTCGCTTCTTCAGAATCGATTCCGTCTCCTTCACTGCGTATGCGCGTGATACACACCTAAGTCCCATCCCTAAAAATCTCAGTGGCTTCTTTATAAAAATCAAATGACTTATACGGAAGTTCATTAATTAAACAGTACTATAACGTATATATACCATTAGGTAAAGAGATATGAAACAATTATGCCAAAAGGCATAGGAAATGAGAGCGAAGGTTTTATTTTATCGTCAAAACGAACCAAAATGGAGGTTTACTCTGATCTCCAGAAAGTGGTATCCTCAAATAGAAACACGAACAGTATACGAACAAAATGTAAACTTGATACAGGTTAGAGTTTGGAGGAGTACCTTCCGAACAATGGAATTCTGCGAAATATAGTGATTTGGATTGATTCCAAAAGGCAACAGAGGAAAATTGAAGAATTGTCGTTACTTTTTTGGAGAACTGGACAACTCTATGAATAAGAGTCTTTTGCTATCGTTCAAAAAACGATGGCAAAGCAATATCATGTGAACGATAGAGTGACTTAATTGATTAATGAGAAGAAGTGCGGGAGATGAGATGGTTGCATGTTTAACTGTATAGTTGAACGGAAACGTAGAGGATAGAAATAACCTGAAGAAGCGGAGTTGAAAGTTTTCTGAAAGAAAGCTGCATCGGAAGCTTGTTCTATCATCAGAGTGAATATGCGAAGCTACTAGACTTTCATTCTATAGCGAATACTGAAGGAGGAAGATAAATATGGAATTGATGCTGCCCGAATTGGACCGACGCAAAACGCAAACAGCTGTTGAAGCTGCGCTGGAAAAATACCGAATCTATAAAACCATTGCATTTGAAGAAAGAGAGGTTATGGTGACGGCAAGTTATGCCGAGCGTTTCCACGGTGCAACCAATGTGACGGGGGATTCCACGGCGAGAACGGCAATCTACAATGTGGACGTGCAACGCGCACGTCAGGCATACTGCGATACGATTGATTTTGTTGTGTCCCGGCTGAGTGAAAAGGAACGTGTACTCGTCTGTGAACGATATCTGAAAGACGATGATGTGTTTGACTATAAAGTGTATAACCATGTGTTTGATCCACCTGTCAGCAAGGATACGTATACGAAGATTCGTACACGTGCTTTCTACAAAATGGCACTGGCTCTGTCAGATCGAGGTCTGATTAATATGGAGCCTTTGTCTGTGTCCCGCAAAGAGCGACAGAAGCTGGGCTGAGTGAGCGATTGAAGAAGTTGATCCTTTAATATCCAAGGTGGATTGGTTACAATAGTTGAACAAACCACAGTTGGTATCGCCAAAGGAGAGAAGTCTGCCATGTCGGAAGAAGTCGGAATGCAGGAAATGGTCACGTTGAAGACAATCGCAGAAACGCTCAATACGTCCAATGATCTGAACTTAATGCTGGATACCGTGGTCGGCAAATTACTGGAGTTGACCGGATTAACGGCAGGCTGGATGTTTCTGATTAATGAACGTGGAGAATATACCTGTGTTTCGGATTACAATCTGCCCCCGGCATTACTGCGTAAAAATAAAGAGCCCATGCGAACGGGTACCTGCTGGTGTGTGAACCGCTTTAAGGATGGTCAGCTCAATCATGCAGTCAACATCATTAACTGTAAACGTCTGGAGGATGCGGTGGAATTCCAATGGGGAGATACCCATGATATTACCCATCATGCAACCGTCCCGTTAAGGTCAGGTGAAAAGATGCTCGGTCTGCTCAATGTGGCTGCGCCAGCCAAGGAACATTTCAGCGACAGTGAACTTGCACTGTTACAGGGTGTGGCGTACCAGATTGGGAGTGCGGTAGAACGGATGAGATTGTATCGCGCGGAGCAGCGACGAGCTGATCTGTATGCCAAGCTGGGGGAGTTCAGCACGGCTTTGGGTCTTGCAGTGAACGAATGCAGCAATTCTGAGGCTTTTTCTTTAAAAGTTGTACAGCTGCTTGGGCAGCATTATGATTGGCCTTTTGCTACCATTATTCAGCAGAAAAATGGAATGTTCGTTTTGCAGGCAGCCTATGCAGATGATAAGGTTCGAACGTTATCAAGTGCTCCGTTATCTTCAGAAGTGGCAAGCCATATGAACCATGTAATCAATAGTCATCGTGTAACATCTCTGTCTGGGACACAGATCGCTGAGATACTTACCTTGTGCAAGCCTGACCAGACTATGAATTCCATTGCCTCGGGAATTGCTGCTCCCCTTCCGTACCATACGCCAGGGGAAACGGGAATTCTGGTGATCGGAATAGGAACATCAGGTCCTGCACAGGCGGACCGTGAAGTGTTGGAGGCATTGGCCGAACATATCGCTGCCTCATGGGAGAGTCTGAAGCTGGCGGAGAATCGCCGCGAACTTGCACGAATGGAAGAGAGAAACCGGTTGGCTCGCGATCTGCATGATTCGGTTAATCAGATTTTATTTTCACTATCGTTAACGGCTAAAGGCGCGGAAAGTATGTTATCCGGCTCCGAGCAGTTGCACCCGGCAGCGGAAGCGATGAAGGATATTCGGGCTTTGTCTCAGGAGGCTCTCAAGGAAATGCGCGCATTGATTATGCAGCTCCGTCCCGCGGGGCTGGAAGCAGGGCTGCTCCATGCGCTACAGGAATATGGCACCAGCCAGGGTCTTCAAGTGGTGATGAATCGGACGGGAATGCGGTCTTTACCACGTAATATAGAAGAAGCATTGTGGCGAATCGGACAGGAAGCGCTGAATAATGTACGGAAACACGCGGATGTTCCTTCTGCTGAGGTCACCCTCAAGTTAAGTAATCATGAAGTGGTGTTCACCGTCACAGATCAGGGAAAAGGTGGTGCGAACAGGCCAAAAGCGTCGTCTGGAAGCTCCCTTGGCCTGTCCATTATGAAGGAACGGGCTCAATCGCTCGGGGGCAACTTAGAAATAGTGAGTTATTCCCTCAAGGGAACGACAATAACGGCAGTCATTCCACTTCCGTTCGAATCTGTATAAAGTCAGGGGGAAGAAGAGATGCCGATTACGATTTTGCTCGCAGATGATCATGCGATGGTGAGACGGGGGCTGCACGTTTTTTTGACGACACAGCAAGACATGAAGGTTGTGGGCGAAGCATCGAACGGACAGGAAGCACTGGCTCAGGCGGAAGCGTTAAAACCTGACGTGGTACTAATGGATCTGCATATGCCGGTCATGGACGGAATTGAAACAGCCAGAAGGCTGCGCACGTTATTGCCAGCAACGCGAATCATTGTGCTCACCTCGTTTTCGGATCAGGATCATGTCGTTCCTGCTGTTCGCGCAGGAGTTAAAGGATATCTGCTCAAGGATATTGAACCGGAGGATCTGGCTGTAGCCATTCGCAATGTGCATGCAGGTCAGGTGGAATTGCATCCTGCCGCAGCAGGTCAATTGATGCATGTGATGGCTTCATCCGATTGGTCTATAAATGAACAGCAACCACAGCATATACCGACAGATCGATCAGCAGACGGTCAATTCCAAGAGCTTAAGCAGACGAAGAAATCCACTGAAGCATCCCTAGGTGGTCTGGATAGGCTCACTCGCCGTGAACAAGAGGTTTTGGGGCTGATTGCTCAAGGATTGAGTAACAAGGAAATTGCGGTTCAATTGGTCATCACCGAAAAAACGGTCAAAACCCATGTCAGTCATCTGCTCGACAAACTGGGGCTGGCGGATCGGACACAAGCAGCTCTTCATGCCGTAAGAAATGGCTGGGTCGTCTGACCAATTCCGACATATGTTCATACTTAAGTCGTATAAACTCAACCTAAAGGTTGAGTTTTTTGGTATTTCAAGTTAAGTCTATCTGCTGACGATTTGGATGCAAAAGAAAGGTAAGATAAGAATAGAAATAACAGATCGGTTGAAACATGAGAGTTTGAATTATAAAAAATCCAAGGAGAGTGACTTTGATGAATATCGTTATTTTGGCAGGCAGCAATCGGAACAATGCAACCAGTACACGTCTGGGAGAGTATGCTGTGGAGATTATTCGCAATCAGGGACATCAGGCCAGCCTGTTTGATCTGTATCAGACGCCACTTCCATTCTACGCACCAGATGAAAAACAAGCGGATCATGAACATCTGGCAGACCTGAATACACGTATGCTCGCGGCTGATGCAATCATCCTGTCTACACCAGAGTATCACGGCAGTATTAGCGGTGTGCTCAAAAATGCACTGGATCACCTGAGTCAGGCTCATTTCAGCGGCAAGCCCGTCCTGTCCATCAGCTCTTCTGGCGGAGCGGTGGGGGTAAGTTCGCTTTTACAACTGCAAGCGATTGTCCGCAATCTGCATGGCATTAATGCCCAAGAGTGGATTTCGATTGGTGGTGCGCAGCGAAGACGATTCGAAGTGACATTTGACGGATATGAAGAGTACGAAGGCAGTCAGGATATAGAGGACCGGGTGCAGCGGGTTATTGGATCGTTTTTAAATCTGGCCCAGACGTTAACGAATGCGCGGAATTCTACCATGAGTTGAGAACCAAGGAAGATGAAAAATCGGAAAAGGAAAAGAGGTTGAGCATTATGATTACAGGCATATTTGAAACACATTTGAACGTGACGGATCTGGAGAAATCCCATCATTTCTATGAAACGGTCCTTGGTTTACCTCATGCCTACGGGCAGAAAGAACGTGGGAACTCTTTCTACTGGATTGGTGGAAAAGGCAATGCCATGCTGGGATTGTGGCAAAAGGAACCTTCCGAGGTGAAACGTCAGCACTTTGCTTTTCATGTATCTCTGGAGGATATGAAACATGCGGTGGCTCACTTGGAGAACAAAGGAATCAAGACACAGAACTTCCTGAATGATGATATCGGTGAACTGTACGTCTTCGGCTGGATGCCTGCGGTATCTGTATATTTTAACGATCCGGATGGTCATTCGCTTGAATTCATTGCTATGCTCCCGGATGAAGCGAAGCCTGAACTTGGCATGGTGCCGTGGAGTCAGTGGGAGGAGATGCAGGAGAAGACCGTATGAGGATTGAAGAATTACAGTTATATACAACACGGCTGGAGGACCTCAAGCATTTTTATCGTGATACGTTGGGAATGGAGGTGTCCAATGCGACAGATCAGGCTTTCAACCTGGAGGTTGGAGGGACAAAGATGATTTTCAAACCGTGTGAAACAGATCATGAGCCCTTTTATCATGTGGCCTGGTCGATTCCGACGAATCGGTTCAAGCAAGCGAAGCAGTGGGCTGCATCACGTGTTGTTTTAAGCAGAGAAGGAGATCGGGATGAAACGTACTCTACTAACTGGAACTCTCATTCTCTCTACTTTGAAGATCCAGCAGGCAATATTATTGAGCTGATTGCTCATCATCGTATTCAGAACGAGAGTGACCATGACTTCTCCACTGAAGATATATTACAGGTGTGTGAGATTGGCCTGGTGACGGATGATGTTTTGTCTGTGGTGAATGAGCTTCAGCAGATTGGACTCACGCGATGGGGTGAGGTTAGTGATACCTTTGCTCCTGTAGGAGATGTACATGGTTTATTTATTGTGGTGAAGAAGGATCGAACATGGTTTTTCTCTACGCAAAAAGCACAGATCTATCCGCTGGAAGTATCCATCCATGGCGTGGGCAAGCTTCGAATTGGCTAAACTTTGCATTCCGGGGCAAAACGGGCATATGTGGAGCATTTCCATCATGTTATAGAAGTAAACGCTTTATTTATTAATTAGGATATATAAGTTGAACTAAATTTACACGATAAATGAGAGGACAGATCTTAGTTCAACTTATATAGTTTCTCTGATGGACTTACATATGATGAAGGGTGGTGGCAAGCTTGGATCGACGTTTGTTGGAAGAGGGACTATCGATTATCGTTTCCAGTCGGGAACGTACAGGAGATCTGTGGCACGCCCATTATGGGGCGGGTGCGATTGCGGCATATTTTTGGGTACGGGAAAATCGTCTCACTGCCCTTGCCGCCGGCAGTGTTACCGCCGAAGCAAAAGCCATGCTTCGCCAGCATGGAATCAGCCCTGGTCAGACCTCTCCGATTGGTGAGATGATGCCTAGGGAAGATGCCGAAGCGCGTATTACGGACGCATTGGATCGAACGATTGGAGAGCTGCACTGGGTTGGACACCAGGCCATCTACGGGGCAATCAGTCTGAAAGCTATTCGCGAACTGGATGGATGGGGCACTGCGGAGGACATTGGTCGGCTGGTTGAACTGATCGATTCATTCGATCGAACCATCCCGGGAAGATCTTGGATGAACACAACGCTGAAAGAAATTCGCAGTCTGAAGCCGGAAAAAAGCGACGGTTTTCCTGAGATCGAAGATCCAGTTCAGTTGTCACGTCTGATTCTGGATGAGCTTGGTGCGTTCCAGACCATATATCACGCGGAAGCGCATCATGATCTGATTGGTCATATGCTGACCTATGGACATGCGCTTAACATATTATATGAATTGGGTTATCCGGCATTATTCCACAAAGGCATTCCGCCTTTCCTTACCATGGTGAAGGCACTACGCTTAAGCCGAGATGTGGATATTGAACAGGAGATGCCGACATTGCAATCACCCGTAGACCTGCTGCCACTGGAACGAGCGGAACGATCAGTGGCGCTCCCTCATGAACTGGAATACTGGCTCACCGACAGACGTTCCCGTGACTGGAACGGAGGTCATATATTCAAATTCCCGTTCAGCTTCTATCATCATGCCAAGAACGGGGAGCCCGTACCTGAAACATGGGAGAACTTTCGTTATATCATCGCGTGAGATAAAACATACATTTCAGAAGGGGTGTCCGTCATGACGGACACCCCTTGTAGGCATTATTCTGGGTTTACCGAATTGTGGGCAACCTGTACCTTTTTAACGGGGCCAAATTTCAAGGATAAAAAGGATCAGCATGACTCTGGATACCAGCATGTATGGTGATTTTTGTACGGGCTGACGCGCTGCCCATATTCCCCAGGAACTCATAAGTGCAATACTCCCCCAGAACATCCATAAGGAGATGCCTTCGGGCGTAAATAGAAAGGACAGCTTGGGCAGTCCCCTGTTGCCAGCCCCAAGAAGAACAGTGGTCATATAGACGAGGGCAAGGAAAAACAACTCGAAGAGCAGGGTTTGCAGCCAGAAATAATAGATGTTGAACACTCGTAGCATGATGACTGTGATCAGGATGAACAGGATACCAACGGATAAGAATGTTGCCGCGGTCCATCCAATGAGAGATGTTGTTACAACATCTGTTTCCTGATATAAGATGTACATTGTTAAAGCATACATAGAGGGACCCGCCATATAACTGGTCACAGCAATCCAAAGATAGAAGAAATGCCTTTTTTTCATGATCATACCCATCCTTTATTGTACATAGGATTGGAAAAGCTGCTTATATCATATAAACATCATCAGGAATGGTTTGGTTGGATTATCCGGTAGGAGTTTCTCGCAAGAAACCGACTTTTAACCGCTGTGAAGGCGTCAGCAAATAGACTTTATCCGTACGGATTACCGTCAGCGCGAGTGGGAAAAGGCGGTAAAATGGTATTATCGGATCAGCAGCAAGGAAGACACACCGACAGCTCATACGCTAAAGTACGGACCGGCCATGGAGCCGGTTTTTTAATTCGGTGATTGCATCCTTGCCCTGATCGGGTATTAAAGACTAGATATATAAGTTGAACTAACGATTTACACGAGAACGAAGAGGACAGAAATAACCTGAAGAAGCGGAGCGTGCGCCTTTATCCACGGATTTCTACCTTTATATAAGTGGATCAAGAAAATCTGGGGATAACAGCGATCGGAAGGTTGTTCTGTCATCGAAGTGGCAAGTGTAAATATTCTGTAGTTCAACTTATATAGATAACAGGAGGCTACGTGATATGAAAACAGTATTGTATGTTCCACTGGATGATCGTCCAGCGAATCTGGATGATGTGATTGTGCAAGGGAAAGCAGCCGGTATCCATATCGTTACACCGAACCTGAGTGATATTAAGAATCGTCTGGACTCGGAGAAAACCGTAGATGGAACAACGCTGCTCGGCACCTCCACGCCGGTTTATGGCAAACCTTCCAAGATTCACGACTTTATTCTGAAACATGCTGCCAAGGTCGACGGATTCATTATCTCATCCGATATGCTCGCCTATGGCGGTCTGATTGGCAGTCGTCAGCTCCGCGAAGATGGAGGAGGCACCTATCCTGAGTACGATGATGAGACGACGAGGTTGCTGGATGTGATTCGCGTGATCAAGCAGAAATATCCACGCAAACCCGTATTTGTAATGGATACCATCATGCGTTTGGCTACGACCTCGTTTGCAGATGGCTTGGCGCTTGATGCATATAATGAGTCCCGTGCGTTGATGCAGCAGCCACGTCAGACATACACTGAGTTTGAGGATATTATCGAAGGTTATAACCTGTCCCCGGATGGAGTGGAATATGGGACAACGACCTATTTTGATAAAGAACAGTATTACAATACAAGACAGCATAAATTCAAAACAAATCTATACATTCTGGATCAGCTGGCTCGCACAGGTTATATCGATTTCCTCGCAGTTGGAGTCGACGATGCTAACACGCAGGGTGTTCAGATCAATGAAATCAAATATGTAGAAGCGCGGATCAATGAATGGCTGGGTGGAACCAATGGACAAAATCCGGATCGTGCTATCGTCTTACCTGATGCGGATGGTCTGGGGCACGCTTTGGTTGCTCGCATGGCGAACCAGTTGTTCCGAGGCGGGGCGAGGACACGTTATGGAGTGAAATATTTTGGTCCTCACGGCAATACCATCATTAACACGTATGAATACATGGATGTACACGAGAATGTGGTTCGTCATGTGGATATTGTAGGTGGTGTGCTTGTAGCGGATTCGGCATATCCTGAACCGGAGGTGGTGACGGATGCGGGTGCTGGCTTGGAAAATGAACAGCTAGTGGCTGTAGCAGCCGATCAAGTTGTCCCGTTTGACATGACCTCCGAACTGGATCGTATGACGAAGGGTCACCCAGGTAATTCCGGGGAGAACACGGGCATCGACATTGAGATTATCGCCATTACGGCTCTGGATCAGGTGCAGGCTGCGTTGGAGCAATTGACGCTGAATAGTGAGCAAGGTCTGCCTTCGGTATTGATTGATTTTGTGGGTAAAGGACCAGCCAATGTTGATGTTGCTGAAGCATTGCTCAACAGTCCATATACCGGACGGGTTCTCGGTTATAGTGCATGGAATACGCCAGGTAACAAGATCGGTATTGCTGTAGGTATGGGGCAGTCGAGGTACGCATTGATCACAACAGAGAAGCATGAGCATAAGTTGCGAGATGCTATGAATGCGCATGGCTCGCTGTTGTTTAAGCGTTTCCTGAAGGATTACTACTACAAAGCGGTAGCGATTGCAGAGATTCGCACGTATTCCCGAGCTCATGCGCTGTATACCAACGTGGCTACCCTTTCGGATCAAAATATGTTGCTGTTCAACTCAGAGGAAGACTATGCCCATTTGCAAACATTGCTCCGTGATTTGATGCAGACTTATACCACGGCGCTTGCGAATAAAACAGCCTTCCAGACAGGCAATGTGGCGATTAAGCAGATCTGTAATGACGAATTGTCCTATGCGACGTATAGCAATGCGCTGCTGGAATATACGAATCCTGATTTCATCTGGGGCCGTGCATTTGAGATTACGTTGAACCCGCAGGTTACGCTGAACTAAACGGTTATCTCACCATGGGCTCCTCATGTTTGGGATCATCACTGGTATGACTGTACTGCTTAATTTCGCCATTGTTAAAAATGATATATTGATACTTCGCTTCGAGTTCATCCGCGAATGTTACGGAGGCACCGTAAGGTGCTTCAGAGCTTTTTGAAGAGTAGGTACCTTGTACTTCGATAAGCTGTTCGGGTGAGTAACCTTTCTGTTCAAGTAGGTAAGTGGTTACCTGTTGTTCAGCATCATTTTTCTTGAGCGGATTACCAAGCAGTCCGAAGTAAGCCCAGCAGGATATCTCGAGTATAAATGCTAAGATGACAAGTGAAGTGATCTTGAATGTTTTACTCATAGTTATTTCTCCTTCTTTTACGTAAGCCACAATGAATTAGATAATGAAATATTAATATATTTGGATAAATTTATCAATTTTTTGAACTTAAAGCTTGCTTATATATTCTTTAAGATGATGATTCCAGAATCGTCTTTTTTCCACCCGAACGACGCCCTTAATCGCACCTAAGTCGTACGGAACACCATCCGCGCTAGGAATGAAAGGGTGTAAGATTGTATTATCGGATCAATAACAAGGGACGCACCGAAAGCACATACGCTAATGTACAGACCGGCCAGGTGGCCGGTCTTTTTGATGCGGTGAATGTAGTCCCGGTACTGGTTCGATAGCAATACAGACTCTGAGTTAAAAGGGGGAGTCTACTGCTGCTGCATTGTCGCTGCATGGTGTGGGCAGATCTCAAACTTGCAGCCAAAGGGGGCGAAATGAATGTGTCTATGAGAAATGAAATTAGTACTGTCATGAGCACCGGTAAAATGAGTAAGCTCATTAAAAAAACGCTGAAACAGAAGCTCGCGGTACTTGTTCCAGATTGGGACGGTCGTGTGCTGGATGTACCTGGGCCAGGCGAAGTGTTGGCTGGGCCTTGTGCAGTCGTTGCGTTTGCCGAAGAGGTGCCGAAGTCTGCTTGGGCGGGATATCGAAGGATTATTAAAATCTCACCATACGCTCGTCCGGAAGATGGTGGCGCTGAACAAGTGGAATCTTGGTCAGCCCTTCTAATTGAAGGGTTACACCAGGTAAGACTGGTGGATGAAGCAAGTGAGGCCTTCGCTTGCATCTATTTGGGTTCTTCAGATAGTGACCGGGTGGATGCAGGGTCTGGAATGCTTACACGCAGTCTGCGATTCGGAGTGTATGTTCCCGAAGACTCGGGAACTGCTCTCGTTGAAACAGAGGACGCGTGGTTAGCTGCGCTTCAAGGCTGGACACTGCAGGAGCTTGGCTCTAACTGGTCGGTATATGGGGATGCCTGGCCCGGAGGATATGAGATGCCGTCTGTGTTATGGCGATTGGCTGGATGCAGCACGTCTGTGGCGGGGACTTCAGCATTGGAGGTTCGACAACAGTGGATTGGGCATGTGCTCACCGATCATTCGGTGCTAACACGCCAGACCGTTACTCGGTTGGTAGAGCAACTTGCAGTGCAATCTCGTCTTGCCGTCACTGAAACGGGTGGCGAAGAGCACGAAGGTAACACGCGATATATCACAGTGGATGAAGTCACAGCAGATTTACAGGCAGATGCCTATCTGAACGGACAGATTCACCTGACGTTGCAACAGCGGATTCGTCGTCCGGGTACAAATGTACCTTTGATCCGTGAGATTTACCATAGCAAAGGGATGGAGTAAACGTTAGTCCAGAGGAACTTTCTATTAGAGGTTGTTCAAAAAGCCCGCTTTTGATTACAAAGGATGCCTAACGGCATCATCAGCATCGAATATGGAATTCAGCCGAATAAGCATATGCTTACGATGATTGTTTCCTTCGGAAACATGTAGTTGCTCACGTAGTTTTCCCTACGCTCTGCTACTCCATTTCTAACTTCATCCCATCTTCTCGGTACTGAAAACCGATCTTTTTGAACATGCACTTTTAAGAGTGGTTCCAGATTATAGCTTTGAAATGATAGATGTAGCTTCAACATTATAGCTTCAAATTCATAGGTTCATAGGATCAAAAATTCATAGATCAAGCTTAAAGATCATCGTTTCACGAAATTAGTAGTCCAACAAATGAGGTGAGATGGCAATGGCAAGCTCAGTGAAAAAAAGCAAACAGACAGCCCCGCGGTATACAAGGGCAGAACTGATGAATCATGCAGAAGCCCTCTTTGCCGTTAAGGCAGAGGTACTGTACGGTGCGCTGTACGAAGCGGCGCAAGAGACGTTTTCCATTGAAGAAACGCAAGAACGAATTAACCAATTTATGAAAGCGAAGGTGAAGGGATAATGGCAGGTGGAACTTGGGAGCAAACAAATCGTCCGGTCCTTCCGGGCTTATATATGAATTTTCAGGCGGCAGCATCCTCAGCCATTCAGGCAGGTACACGGGGAACGGTCGTTGTGCCAATTAAGGCCAACTGGGGACCGGTAGGAACTTTTGTTGAAGTAGGGAGCGAAGCGGCGATTGAACGTATCTATGCGGCGAATGTGCTGGACAACGGTACGGCTTATACGTCTTTGAAGCTCGCCCTGTTGGGTGGGCCGAAGAAGTTACTCGCTTATCGGGTAGCAAGTGCTACCGCCAAAGCCGCTACGCTTACTTTGAAGGACAGCAGTGATGCCAATGTGCTGCAACTGGATGCGAAGTATCCGGGGGATCGTGCAAATGGATTCTACGTCACCATCCAGCCAGGTGTGATTGACAATACGAAACATGAAGTGCGCCTTTTTGAAGGTAACCGGATGTTGTATGCGCTCCTGACTGCGAATATTTCAGCAGCTTCTCTGGCAAAAGAGATTAATGCGGATGAACAAAATGTCTGGGTAACGGCTCAGGCGATTGGCGATGGTGCAGGTGTAGTTGCAACAATTGCGGGTGCGGCATTCAAAGGTGGCGTAAGTGGCAACGATGACCTGACCAATGCAGAATACATTGCTGTACAGGGCGCGCTGGAAGGGGAGCAATTCGACGTCTTGGCTTTGGATCAGGCGGCAGATGCACCTCTGCTTGCGAGTTTTGCGGCATGGGTGAAACGTGTACGTAGTGAAGGTAAACCGGTGGTGGCTGTATTTGGCGGTTCCGCAGCGGATGACACTTCTGCTACAGCAGCACAAAAAGCGGCAGCACGTTCGCTTACGCTCAACCATGAAGGTGTGATTAATGTTGGTACAGGCGTGCGCCTTGGAGATGCATTCTACACCTCGGCGGAAACGTCTGCTTATGTTGCAGGACTGATCGCCGGACAACGTCTGAACCAATCCACAACCTATGCAGCTACTCCGTTCGATGATGTGACACGTCGCTGGACGCGCGCAGAACAGGAGCAGGCGGTACAAAATGGCGTATTTATTTTCTTCCATGATGGACGTCAGGTGAAAGCACTTCGCGGTGTAAATACACTTGTAACTCCGGAAGCTGGACAGAATAATGCGTGGAAAAAAATCCGATCCATTCGTGTGTTGGACGCGATCAACACGGATCTGCAACGTTCCGCGGAAGATACGTATATCGGTAAAGTAAACAATACCGAAGAGGGTCGTCAGGCACTGATTAGTGCCATGAAGGCCTATTTGGCATTGCTCGCGCAGAGCAATGTGATTGAAGCTGACGGTTATGATGTCATTCTCGACCCGGCTTATTATGGTGCTGCACCAGTTCTCAAACCGGAAGCAGATCAGGTATTCCTGCAATGGAATGTAAAGCTGACGGATGTGATGGAGCAGTTGTTTGGTACATTTTACGTGCAATAAGGTTGTGTGAAAGGAAAGAAGCGTTTTCTTGAATAAATACTATACGTTGAACTGATGGTTTACACGATAACGGAGAGGGCAGAAAAAATCTGAAGAAGCGAAGCGCTCGCCTTTATCCACCGGATTTTCCCTTTATTATGAAAAGGAATCAAAAAAATCTGGGGATAACAGCGATCGGAAGATTGTTCTGGCTTCGGAGTTATACGGTGTAATACTTATTAGTTCAACGAACCCAAGGAGGAAAATATATGTTGGATGCGTCAAGAGTAATTCTCGGTACCCATGGTCAGTTGCATATCGATGGTGTGTGGCAGACAAACATTAACAAGTTGGAAGCGAGTGTAGAGATTGAAAAGCGTGAGTTGAACCTGGTCGGTAACGACTGGAAGGTGCACAAAAACGGCGCAAAAAAAGGAACAGGCACGATGACGGGCTACAAAGTCACTTCGGATATGATCCAGCGCGGCTTCACCAAATTCGAGATTATTTCCAAGCTGAACGACCCTGAATCGTATGGACATGAGAGTGTATTGCTGAAAGGTTGCATGGTGGATAAAATTCAGCTTGCCAACTGGACAGCGGGTGAGGAAGTACCGGAGGAAACGGGCTTTACGTTTGAAGGATTTGAATTGCTGAATCCGATTGTGGCGAACTAAAAAGGACTTTAATGGAGGCCGAGATGATCTCGGTCTCTTTGTTGTCTACTTAAAGCAAATTTAGTATCTACACGATAACGGAGAGGACAGAAATAACGTGAAGAAGCGGAGCGTTCGCCTTTATCCCCGGATTTTCCCTTGAAGAGGGGAATCAAAAAAATCTGGGGATAACAGCGATCGGAAGGTTATTCTGTCATCGGAGTGGCTAGTGTAACATTATGATTACCAAATGTGAACAAGAAGGAGATAACGCCCGATGAGTATGAATGAAAATATGTCCGAAGAACAGATTTTGGATCAGTTGTTTGAAGCAGCAGAACGTTTGCCCGAGGAGAATGTGCGCATTCAGCGTCTGGATCTGCTGTTGACCTTGCGTGGACTGACGTCTTCCAAAGTGGATCACATTCGCGAACGCTGTACGATTCGAAAAACGACCAAAGGCCGCACCGAGGAAAAGGTGGATACCGAAACGTTTAACGCGCTGCTCATTTCTGAAGCAACGGTGAAATTAAAAGTCCGCAGCCTGGAATTGTCCGGCTGGGGGGATACCCGTATTACTGGCCGTATGAAGCTATCTGGTGGCGAACAGGCGGTACGTCGTATGTTGCTGGCTGGTGAATTGGATGCTGTAGGTGATAAAGTACTGGAGCTGTCCGGCTTCGGTGTGGAGATTGAAGACCTAAAAAACTGATTCACTCCGGCGGGATGACCACGTTCCTGTATCACATGTGGGTGCGTCATCATCTCCGGCCCGGAGAGTTCTGGTCTTTGCCACGCGGGGAGCGCTCGCTGTTGATTGCATTTTCTGAAGAGGAAATGACAGCGATAACCTCGCAAATGAATCGATAACGATATAAGGCAGGAGGTGAAAAAATGGCAGAAATGATTGTAGGTTTATCCAAGTCCAATGCGGAAATGCGGACAACCCTTCGTTATCTGGATCAGATCCAACGCTCAACCGAACGTCTGGGCAGAGTTCGTTATCAGAGCCTGATTAAGGTGAACAATGAACTGAGAATGACTGGGCGCAGACTGGAAAGTATCTATAGTACCGCTGTACGCTTGAGTCGATTGAGAATCACACCAACGATTGGTCTTAATGATCAAGCTACTCCAGTACTCCATGGTTTGATTGGGAAAATGAAACAGATTCGTTCTAAGCTGTTGCACGCTACAGCCAAAGTACAGTTTAAAGTCAGACATCAAATCTCAGGAGTATCCGTTAATGTAAATTCTCAGCCATTGATCGATGCTTTGAATACAAATACCCAATCTATTAATATGCTGAGTACCAAGCTAGACTCTATCAATATTGGAGCGGCACCAGCGGCCGAAGCGAAACCGAAAACTTTTTTGCAGAAGATGAAAGGTATGTTTGATCGTGGGAAATCAATCTCATCTGGTGTGGGGAAAGTCTTTGATGCAAGAAATAGTGGGAAGAAGCTATGGAAAGAAATCACAACACCTGCCACACCGGGGAATAAATTGAAAAAGGCGTTCAAGGTTACAAAACGTGGGGCAAAGTTTGTGAATGATTTCTCGTCCGCAGGGTCCGATTTGATCGGTGGATTCGACGGATTGTGGGGCGATGTAAAAGGTCTCTTTGGTGGAAGCGGAAGCGGAAGTGGGGCAGGAGGCAGTGGTGGGTCTGGCATCATAAGCAAGCTTGGTGGCAACCTCGTTAAAGGAGCGGGAAAATTGTTCGCACCACTCCGTATGTATAACAATATTAAAGAACTTGCAAGCGCCCCACCTGAGGATCGTGCTCGTGCGATCGGTTCTGTTGCTGGTAATGCAGTAGGGACTACGATTGGTGGTATTCTTGGCAGTGTGATTCCGATTCCGGTAGTTGGGAACATGCTGGGCGGTTCAATAGGCGGTTGGCTGGGTGAAAAGGCAGGCGGTTGGCTGGGTGACAAGGTAGGTGGATTCCTAAAAAACAACGCGGAAGACATCTCAAAAGTAGCAAAATTTGCTTCTGAGGGAGCGAGTTACGTGGCGGAGAAAACGACGAATTTGTTCAATGGGGTTGCAGGTTTTTTTGGTTTCGGTTCTAAAAAGGAAGAGCAGACCGCCCCAGCCGCAGCGGTCATAACGTCACCCTCAACACCTGTAGCAACGCAGACAACACCCCCTCCACCGATAGCACCTCAGATGCCGCCTCCATACAGGCCGGCAGTTCTATCGATCACCGGTCCAGAAGCCTACATGAACAATCGATTTGGTTCACCGACGGCTGCGGGTCTTATGGGAACAAGTGTGATGCAATCCCAAGCGGTAGCAATGAATAACGCGGGTCAACCCAATGAGAAAGCTTCGCCGCTCACAGTGCGTATTTCCGAAGAACAGATGAGCAGTCTGGCAGGTTACCTTAAGGATTTCAAAACGGAAACGACGAACCAGATTGCTGTGAATATTGCACCGGGTACGGTACAAGTGACCGTTCGGGAGAACGCTATTGATTATGACGCAGTTTCTCACCAGGTGGGGCAACGTATCTCTAACGAGTTCCGCCGTGCGATGCAAAATCGCAAAACAATTATGGCCTAAGCAGAAAGGAGGCCGCAGATATGTCAGTACTTGAAGATAAAGTTGGTCCTAACAAAATGTCATTTACGTTGAAGGACGGCAACACTCCATTTCAATTCCCAGTGAACCCTGAAGAAGTTAATATTTCCAGGTCTAAGGGATATGAAACGGTCAATATGTTGGAGCATGGCGAGTTTGATTTTGCACAAGGGGAGAAGGTGAAGGAGATCACCTTCTCTTCTTTTTTTCCGAAACGATATGATCCGTCCTATTGCATGGATGAAAAATATTTTCTGGATCCACGCGTGGCGATGAATGTGTTGAACACTTTTCTCATCTCCAAAAAGCCACTGCGTTTCATCATCTCCGAAACCGGAGTGAACGTTCCTGTATTTCTTGTTTCGCTTAATTCGAGCTTTCGCGGCGGGGAGACGGGAGATATTTATTTCGACCTTACCCTGCGAACCTGGCGGGATTCCAAAGTGGAGAAGGTCGGTTCTGCGGCATCCGGGGGCAAGTCAGGTTCTCGTACCGATTTGAAAAAGAGTAGCAAGACCTACACCGTCAAATCTGGCGACTCCCTGTCCAAAATAGCAAAGCTGGAGCTGGGTAGCAGTTCCAAATGGAACGAGATCTACAAGCTCAACGCAAGGATCATCGGGAGTGATCCAAACCGGATCAAGCCCGGGCAAAAGCTGGTGATGCCATGACCTACAAGGTCATTGTCGACGACAAATATGACATCACCAAGCTGGTGGAGACGATTACACTGAAGGACTCGCTCGACCAGATTTCTTATCAGGCCAACATCCGGCTGGCGGTGTCTGCGTCTTCCGGTCTGCCTTCGATCTCACCGGGCATGGTAGTGCGGATTAGCGGGGTTCCTTTTGGCGAAAAATCCATGGTTCATCTGTTGCATCCTGCGGTCATCTGGGAGGTGGAAAGCTCGAACAGCGGCACCAAGCGGCTGTCTCTCACGGTGTACGACCGGATGATTTATCTGGAAAAATCGGAGGACGAGTTCCTGCTGCCGAAGGATCAGACTGCTACGCAACGACTTAAAACCTACGCCAAAGAGTGGAAGATTCCTTACGCTACACTGCCGGATACCAAGACAAAGCTGGGCAAAGCCGTGTATCGGTCACAGACGATCTTCTCGATGATGTTTGCCGATCTGAAAGAAACGGCGAAGTCCGGCGGGGACATGTACCATCCAAGGATGACACCCGGCGGGTTGCAGCTCTTCAAGGTCGGAAGTAATGCAAAGGTGTATGAGCTGGATCGACTGATTGATCTGACCCAGATGCGTACGCTCGAAGGAGCGGTCACCAAAGTTAAAGTGATGGCAGCGTCGGAGTCTGGCAATGGCAAAGAAGTTCCTTCCAAAGTGCTCGCGATTGAGCAGGATAATGTGGAAGAACTGGGTACATTGCAAAAACTGGTCGAGGACGATCAGGTGAAATCGACAACTGCCGCGAAAAAACTGGCGAAAAGTCATCTGACGGGTATTCAGGAGACCTTTACGATATCAGCACCGGATGTGAATACGATTCGTGCTGGGGACGCGGTGTTGTTAAAAGGACTGAAGCTAATCGTCATGTCGGTCAGCCGTGATCTGTCCGCTGGGCCTGGAACGATGACGTTGGAACTGGGTACAGCTGAGATGGTGAAAAGGAGGTATTACCTTGAATAAAGATGATCCGTATGGGCATTTTGCCGACGTCATGCGGGGTGCGATGAGCACCCATTCTCGTCAGGCTGTGAGCGGGATGGGCGCGGTATTGGGGACGATGACCTCGTCCGGCGTGAAGCTGGATGATTTCAAGCACGAAGTGCAGGATTATCTCGTGGCCGAGTTACCGGGCACGCTTGGACTGCCGGAGCGCGAGGCTGCTGGCGCGATCTCGGGTATATCTGACGTGGCATACGGCGGGACGACGGGCACGGGACGGTTTCTTTTGCAAGAAGAGGAAGTGGAAGAAACGGTGTTGTCTCTTGGCAAAGGTCTGAAAGCCGGAGATCGCGTACTAGCGATGCGAGTGAATGGCGGTAACGACATTGTGGTGCTGTGTAAGGTGGTGAGTGCGCATGCCTAGTTTATTCCCGGAAACGGGAGTGGTATGGGGGGATGAGGAGGATCTGTCGGGGGCGGCTTCGGAAGAGGTGCGCTTTGGGCGGAGCTGGCGATTCGATTATGATGCAGGGGATTTTGTATTGACCCCAAGTGGCAAAGTAGCTGCGGCTGGTGGGCATGAAGCCTGGGTACAGTGGTGCATTAAGGCCGTCAAAACGCCAAGATACAGACATGTGATCTATTCCCGAAACTACGGTTCGGAGCTGGAGGATCTGGTGGGTCAGGGTGACAGCCGGGGTGTGATGGAAAGTGAGATTACTCGGATGGTGACGGAGACGTTGCTGGCTGATCCACGCACGGATTCGGTAGACCAATTTGCGTTCGATTGGAATCGGGAACAGTGCATGTTCTCGTGTCGGGTGGCGAGTGTGCAGGAAGAGATGTTTATTCTGGAAAGTGAGGTGATCTGACGGGATGGCTGAGATTCCGCGTTATTTGGAGGACCAGACGGAGGAACAGATTATGCAGCGTATGCTGGATCGTCTGCCCGCGGATCTGGATAAGTCGGAAGGATCGTTTCTGTGGGATGCGGAGGCTCCGGTTGCGTTTATGCTGTCTGAAGCGGCATTGTGGGCGCAGGAATTACTTCGGCGAGGGTTTGCTAGTACTGCGGCGAGCAGTGATCCGAATTTTCGTTCGGAAGAGCTCGATCTGCGGGCAGGAGAGCACGGCATCACGCGGCGGGCTGCTGTGGCGGCACAAGGTGCAGTGAGGTTCATGGGTACGCCGGGGAAAGTTGTGCCTGTGGGCACGGTCGTGGCTACACTCGCGGATGAAGTATCTGCTGAAGCTTCGCTCGAATATGAGACAGTGGGACGTTTGGAACTGGATGCAGATGGTTCCGGGGTGGTAGGCGTGCGAGCGCTTGTTGCCGGAAAAGAGAGTAATGTGCCTGCGGGCACGGTAACTGTGCTGTCTACACCTGTAAGTGGCGTGACTTCTGTCACGAACGTTGATGTGATCAAAGGCGGTGCAGATATTGAGGCCGATACGGCGTTGCTGGAACGCTTTTATGCCAAAGTCCGCAACCAAGGGACAAGCGGCAACAAATCACAATATGTGCAATGGGCCAGTGAAGTACCAGGTGTAGGTGCAACGCGTGTCATTCCGTTATGGCAGGGGCCAGGCACGGTGGGAATGTATTTGCTGGACACGGACAAACGTGCCGCAGGTACTGATCTGGTGGCAGCGGTACAAAAATACGTTGATCCCACGCAAGATGGGCAAGGTGAAGGTGTTGCGCCTGCGGGGCCAGTGGTATCCGTGATGCCCGCCGAGGAAGTGCCAATGAACATTCAGGTGAAGTTGACGCTGGCAAGTGATGCGACACTCGCCGATGTACGAGCGTTGATCGAACGCGGAGTGACCGCGTATCTGAAACAGTTGGCTTTTGCCGATCCACTCGTTCGTTACACTCGCATTGCCGCGATTCTGCTGGACATTCCGCCCATTATCGACTATTCGGAGCTTACCGTGAACGGTGTAAGTGACCAGAATATTGAGATGACCGCGAGTCAGGTGGCCGTGCTGGGGACGGTGGATGTGCATGAGTAGTGTTGGGCACATGGTGGACGAGCAAGCGATTTTGGAGTGCGGAGACCAAGGAAAATCGGGAGAACGCCGATCCGGATTGAAGCTGGTGAGCGAGATGCTCCAAGACGATGTGCAAGGAAGGGAGGGGACAGGGCATGATTGCTCCTTCTATTGTAGATGTTGGACTGACGAGTGAGAAAGGGCGGGAGTTGTTCTCGTATTTGCCAAGGTATTACGAGACTTCGCGTGTGATGCAGGCCGATATGCAGACCAAAGGAACCGAGATGGATCTGCTGTATCAGGCGTTAGATGAGACGTTGGAGCAGTTTTTTGTGCGGACGGCGACGTGGGGGCTGGACTTCTGGGAGCAGGAGCTCGGCATTGAGACGGATCGTCTCAAACCTGTGGAGCAGAGGCGTGCCGTGGTGGAGTCAAAGCTACGTGGGGCCGGGAAGTTTTCTGGCAGGCTGGTGGCGAACGTGGCTGAGGCGTATGCCGGGGGCAAGGTGGATGTAACTTTTCAGCCGGAAGCGTGGAGTTTTACGGTGAGCTTTGTGGATACGATGGGCATCCCGCCCAATATCGATGATCTCAAACGGGCGATTGAAGAATTGAAACCGGCCCATATGACCGTGGAATATAAATATCGTTATCTGGTCTGGGATGATCTGGACGACAAACAGATGACATGGGACGAACTCGACGCCGCGTCCTTGACGTGGAATGAACTGGAGGTGTGGGCGTAATGCCAAAAGAAACAGATCGACTGAAATTACCTCTTCCCTTGGGGAACGAGAATGTGACCCGGGAGAGTATTAACGGGATTTTTGAAAAGATTGATGCAGGTGTGGCGACACATGATGAAGTCGAAGCGTTACGCCAAATGATGAGCGAGATGGACATACCGGATGCATCCCTTACGGTAAAAGGTAAGGTTCAACTATCCGATGCAATTAATGATACTTCGACAGATAAAGCCGCCACACCAAATGCAATTAAGCAAGCTTATGATTTGGCAAATGAGAAACAAAACGCTATTAAGCTTGTCAATAACTTTGCTACACCTGAGGCAGCAATTACATTATACCCTGAGGGGATATCTGTATTTTATGTTGGTGGAGGTGCAGGTGGGCAAGGGTTGGCTTGGAAGACAGCAACGGGGGCAAACGAATCTTTTGGGTATGTCGAAACTGTAAAGGTAGGCACAGGGGGCTATCAGACATATACAGAGATGTATTCTGGCACCGATCCGGCTAATCAGACTAACAACAAGCATTACAAGCGTAACAAACGTGACAGCAACACATCATGGCAACCGTTCGAACGAGTTCTTGATGTGGATGACTACAACGCAATAGTAGCTTATGTGGATGAATCTAACCTATGGGGGGCGTTATAGATGAAGGGAACACCAGTCGTAGCATTCGCCGGGGGACTAACCACTAGTTTAACCACCGTCTATACAGGCAAGGTAGGCAAGGTCTTCACTATCAAGTCAATCATTGTATCCAATAATAATAGCGGTCCGATGAAGTTCACCATTTACAGTGGAAATTACCCTATCACTTGGGCTGCTACTATCCCCGGTTCTGGTTCTTTAGTAATTCCGGTAGTTGACCAAGTTGTTTTGCCTGGAGAAACAATACAAGTGAGATGCGACAGCGGATTGGTGAACAATGTAACCATGCGTATAAGCGGAATCGAAACAGAAGGATTATTGAGTGGTTTGGGGTTGAGGGTTTCGAGACAATTCACAAACAACACGTACAAAGTTTTTTCAAGTCCAGGAAAAAAGAGAATCCTTAAATCTATGGTCATTTGTAATTTGTCCGGGGAAACACCGGAAGTGCGGATTATGGTCGGAGATTATTCGAGCGGATACACCTTCAACAATGACCTGGCAACGTTCTATAAAATCTTGCCGTATCAAACAATCATTGTTCCGTTCATGGATGCAGTAATTGATAGTAACGAGACGTTAATCGTTACACAAGTAGCATCTAATCAACAACTTGTGGTCCATGTTGTAACAAAGGATGTGTAATAATGCCGACACTTGATAGTTACTCATTGAATAATTATAGGTTGGATGGTCCAGATAAGGGAAGGAAGTTTGCTTCAGGGTTTGGATATAACTTAGGTAATAAAAGATTTCTTTACTCAGATGGAACTGCATTTACCTGCGGATATATAAGTGTTACCAATCTGGATTTTTTACCATCGCAAATCATTATCACTTTTCATGATGATGAGGATTTTATATTGGGTTATAATTCCAAAAGAATAGATAACGGCTATCCTGTGTACAACGGGTATAGATGGACAAGCACAGGAACAATGTGGGTTGATTTCCGAGTAGAGGACAAAAGCGCTGGCAGAACTTATATCACAAACGGTGGATTTCAGGTACCGTTGCCATATTTTGAATTGACATCAAGTCCATTTTATTGGAGGGCATACGAATAATGAATATTGGGATTAGAATTATATACGATCAAGACGGTGAGATCATCTATCGAGCTGGTGAAATACAAGGTGATGTACTTCCGAGGAAGGAAATCACTGAACTACATTACATCGATTTGGAGTATGGGGCAATCGATTATCACACTCATCGAATTGTCAGTATCGATCCTGCTACGAAACAACCAGTTTTAGAGGAGCTTCCCATTGTCGAAACACCAGAACAGCAGAAAATAAAAGAATTGGAAGAACAGATTTTGTTGTTAGCCAATGAAAATACAGGAGGGATCTTGTGATGGTAAATGAAGTTGTGGTACGTATTGCAGCAGAAAGAATCTTGAATAAAGGACTTAATCCAAAGACCAGCCAAGTATACCTGCTTGATGACATCACCAATGACGATTACCGTCAAGCCGTTGAGAATTACATTTTGTCAAAAACCGAAGGAGTTTAACAAGCGTACCTACGTGGTGCGCTATTTTTATGCCCTGTGGAGCAGCTGGTATTTAAAAACCAAAGGAGGTGAAACCATGGAACGATGGGATACCCTATGGAAATGGGGAATTGCACTCATGAGCAGCTCGGTAACCTACTTCTTCGGAGGTTGGTCAGGCGTGCTGGGCGTATTGCTCGTATTCGTCATCCTCGACTACCTTACTGGCATCGCGGCGGCGGGCATGAGTGGCAAGTTAGAAAGTAATGTTGGGATGTTCGGTATCGCACGAAAGGTATTTATATTTGCAATGGTATCGGTGGCTCATCTGGTGGACGGTGTTCTGGGAGACGGACATTTGTTCAGGGATGCGGTCGCCTTTTTTTATATCGCAAATGAATTGTTGTCCATTATCGAGAATGGGGGCAAGTTGGGCGCTCCGATTCCGCCTGTGATTCGGCAAGCCATTGAAGTGCTCAAGGGCAAAGGGGGAACCGGGGAACTCCCCGGTAACTTCTCCCCGAAGGGCAAAAATTCTTTTTCCAATCCAGAAACAGAGGATGTTGAACCTTCTGAAACTCAAGATAACGTTAAATAGTTTGAAATATTTTTAGTGTCTTCTTTACTATACCGTTGCTGAACACCGCAAGTGTAGTTTTTTTGAACTATACATCTATACAGATTGAACTTAACATTTTCACACAATAACGGAGAGGACAGAAAAAACCTGAAAAAGCGAAGCGGTCGCCTTTATCCCCCGGATTTTCCCCTTTATAAAGAGAATCAAAAAAATCCGGGGATAACAGCGATTGGAAGGTTATTCTGTCATCGGAGTGTCCGTGTGAACAAGGCTCAGTTCATATCCAACACATCAGGGACACGCACACAAGCAACCCCTAACTCAACCGCATTAAATATATACAAACGGCAAATTGCCGCATAAAGGGTGTGAGAAACATGCAAACGAGAAGTTCGGGCAACACACAGGGCATTGACGTCTCCCGATATCAGGGCAATATTGACTGGGCCAAAGTGAAGGCAAGTGGCATGACATTTGTATTCATCAAGGCAACTGAGGGACAGACATATACCGATCCAAATTACCAGAAAAATGTAACAGGTGCACTGGCGGCGGGCATGCTGGTGGGAACGTACCATTTCTTCCGCGCGACATCTACCGATGGTGCCAAGGCAGAAGCGGCACATTATGCCAACACACTTAACAAAGTTGGAGGCGCAAAGGCCTTACAACTGCCACCCGTTATGGACTACGAGAACAACCCCGGCAACCTGAGCAAAGCGCAGATGAATACAGTTGCCAAAGCTTTTTTAACCGAATTACAACGTCTGACAGGTGTAAAACCGATTATATACACGGGCAACTCATTTGCCAGGAATTTTGACACATCACTCAGCTCATACGATCTGTGGATCGCGCGTTACAGCAACACCCGTGTACCGGATGACCAGCCGGCATGGAAGCGTTGGACGTTCTGGCAGTATACGGATTCAGGCAAGGTGAATGGCATTAGTGGCAACGTGGATATGAATGAATTCGAGGGAACAGCGGCACAGCTCAGAGCAAGATACGCAGCAGCAACTCCGAAACCACCGGAGCCATCCAATCCGACGAATCCAAGTCATCCGAATCCACCAACTGAACCACCGAAAGGGGGCGAACCGATGACAGCCGAAGAGAAAGCAGCGTTTGATGCGCTCAAATCCCAGGTCGACAAACTGCAGGCGCGTCAGCAGATGGAAGTTCCAGTATGGGCGAAAGCAGCTGTGGATGCAGCACTGGCATATGACACCAAAAATCCATTGTTCAGCATCGATAATGGGGCGAGTTATGATTTTTACCGTTTTATTACCGTGATGCATCGCAGAGGTTTGTTTAAAAAGTGAGCTGATTCTTAGCAAAGTAGAATGTTGATTTTATATAAATGTGGATTGAGTGGAGAAGGAACACGAGACGCCTTTTGTCGAACTGTGTTCCTTTTTTGTGTTTTGTGTAAGTAATATTAACGCATATAATAAAGTTGAAGACTTATGTCTGTAAATCTCTTGTCTAATTGATTAATGTGATGTAAAGTAAGTTACACGAAATTGTTTTTCACCACAGTTTATTTACACAATCCTCCTCATCATGACAAAACCATAACATATGACGTTATTGTAATGTCTCCCTGTTGTACAATCCAACATCTCAAGATGACTCGTTCATACATTTTACACATCCAATCTGCAAGAGAAAGCCACCACCTTAAACAACTTACACGATTCATCAAACAACCTAGCCTATGTTGAGTTTCTTTCGTCCGTATTGCAAACGATACCTAGTCCAGCTCCCACACTCCATATTCCATACTCAAAATGATCCGCGACCCGCTCAAGGAGCAGACTTTATAGCATAGCCAGCAGCGTAGTATCCATATGCCCATCAGTATTTTTAATCTACCAATTTAAACTTGCTCTTACCAGTCCATACCCACTCGCTGTTGCTTATTGACCTAAGTTCAAATAAAACGCAATAATCTCATTCAATTTCATAAATTCATCTCACAAGATACGTTGTTGAACCTTTTTCTTTTTCTATAAAAGTAATCAATCGAGATCCTTAATCCATGTGCACGATGATCTGATATTTACTTATACTCATTATTTACCTGTATCCCATGCTGTGTTTACATTTCATATACATGCTTTATTTTTCCCAGAACTTTAATTCAGGTATCACAGGCATTTAAAGCCTTTTATATGATACATAGCACCAAACCGATTGCCAACATTGGAGATCTTTCATGCCAGCATCACACACATTATGAGACAGGGAAGGGTGTTGTACGTATGCGAATGAGAAAAAAATGGATGTCCGGTGTTCTAACGATGGCCTTAAGTACCGTATTGGTGTTGTCCGGTTGCTCCAGTAATGAAAGTGGGGAGACTACGCCTGCTCCGGCAGAAGGAACCGACCCTCCAACCGAAACGGTAGCCCAGGATACGATGATTATGGGACGTGGTGGGGATTCCGTTGCACTCGACCCGGCGATTGTGACAGATGGGGAGTCACTGAAGATTGGACATCAGGTATTTGATTCGTTGCTGGACTACAAGGAAGGCGGAACAGAGGTCGTTCCTGGACTAGCAGAGAGCTGGGAGATTTCGGCGGATGGACTCAAGTATGTGTTTAAGCTGAAGTCCGGTGTGAAATTCCATGATGGAACTGACTTCAACGCGGAGGCTGTTGTGTTCAACTTCAACCGCTGGGGCGATCCGGCGAGTGAATATAAATTCGAGGGAGATTCCTTCGATTATTACGATTCCATGTTTGGTCCAGAGGATGGACGTGTGATCAAGGAAGTGAAGGCGACGGACGAGACTACGGTGGAGTTCACATTGAACCAGCCACAAGCGCCTTTCCTGCAAAATATTGCGATGACGCCATTTGGCATTGCCAGCCCAACCGCGATTCAGGAGAAAAAAGAAAACTTCAAGAGCGAGCCTGTGGGCACCGGCCCATTTGTATTCAAAGAGTGGAAGCGTAACGACTCCATCACCCTAGAGAAAAACGAGGACTACTGGAAAGAAGGACTACCGAAGCTGAACAAAGTAATCGTGCGTTCCATTCCGGATAATACCGCTCGCTTCAATGCCTTGCAAAACGGCGAGATTGATGTCATGGAAGACCTGAACCCGGACGATCTGTCCATTCTTGAAGGCAACAGCGAGCTACAGAAGATCGAGCGTCCACCGTTCAACGTGGCATATATCGGCTTTAACTTCAAGAAGAAACCATTTGATAATGTCAAAGTCAGACAAGCCCTCAACCATGCGGTGAACAAACAGGCCCTCATTGATGCGTTCTTTGCTGGACAAGCTGAACCTGCTGTGAACCCGATGCCACCAACGCTGTGGGGATACAACGATACCATTGAGGATTACCCATATGATTTGGAAAAAGCAAAAGCTTTACTAGCCGAAGCTGGCTTCCCTGACGGTTTGCCTGATCCGGTAACCTTCTATGCGATGCCAGTATCCCGTCCGTATATGCCTGATGGCAAGAAGGTAGCGGAAGCAATCCAGGCCGATTTTGAGAAAATCGGAGTGACCGTCACCATCGAATCACCGGAGTGGGCAACGTATCTCGAAGATACAAAGGCCGGGGAGAAGGACGACATTTACATGCTCGGCTGGACAGGTGACAATGGTGACCCAGATAACTTCCTGTATACACTGCTGGATAAAGATGCCATTCCAAGCAACAACCGCAGTTATTATGTAAACGAAGAATTACACACTTTGCTGACGGGTGCACAGAAAGAAACCGATCAGGAGAAGCGTGCTGAACTGTACAAACAAGCGCAGGCGATGATCAAGGAAGACGCACCATGGATTCCTCTGGTACACACGACGCCAATTCTGGCGGGGAAAGCCAACCTGAAAGGGTTCGTCCCTTCTCCACTGGGCACCGAATCCTATGCCGGTGCTTATTTCGAGTAAGCTGTAAGCTGAACTTATCCATATCAGGATAACTGCGATCTGAAGATGGCACTACAGTTCGGAGTGATTACGTTTTAATTCTTTCTCTCAAAGCGCTGGTGAGACGCAATGCTTGGCAGAACCCACATCCGGACGTAACTATCCAAAGCATGCGTTTCTGCCGGCGCTTTTTATTTTGCACGATATGTCGAAGGCAGGTGAACAGGATTGAACAGCTATATTGTCAAACGTGTGCTTGTGTTGCTGCCCGTACTGCTGGGCATGACCCTGATTGTCTTTTCCATCATCCACGCCATTCCGGGTGACCCGGCCGAGACCATACTTGGGCAAAAGGCAACCGAACAATCCAAGCAAGCGCTTCGTGATCAGCTCGGACTAGATAAACCCTGGTCCCAGCAATATTTCGCCTACTTGGGCGATTTGCTCAAAGGCGACCTGGGAACATCCATCCGCACCAAGGTGCCTATTGCCCAGGAAATTGTGCCTTATCTGACAGCAACCCTTGAATTAACGATGGCAAGTATGTTGTTTGCTGTCATTATTGGGGTGAATGCCGGGATTGTCAGTGCATGGAAGCACAACTCCTGGTTTGATTATTGCTGTATGGTCATTGCTTTGGTGGGGGTATCGATGCCGATCTTCTGGCTAGGTCTGATGGAACAATGGCTGTTTGCGAACAAGTTACAGTGGCTGCCGTCCATTGGGCGAATGAATGCACGTGATCCGGTGGATGCCATTACGGGCTTGTATGTGCTGGATACGATGATTGCTGGACAATGGAATCAGTTGTGGACCGTAACGAAACATTTGATTCTACCAAGTGTTGCATTGGGAACAATTCCGATGGCCGTTATTGCCCGGATGACCCGTTCCAGCATGCTGGAAGTAATGAGTTCCGATTACATTCGTACAGCAAAGGCGAAGGGACTGGGTCCGTTTTTTGTCGTATATGGACATGCACTTAAAAATGCGTTTATACCCGTGCTTACGGTTATCGGCATCCAGACTGGGTCATTGCTCGGGGGTGCGGTGTTGACCGAAACGATCTTTGCCTGGCCGGGCGTGGGACGTTATATATATGAAGCGATTAGTTCGCGGGACTATCCGGTGATCCAGAGTGGCATTCTGATCGTGGCATTTTTTTTCGTGGTGATCAATCTGATTGTAGATTTGCTCTACGCTGTGTTTGATCCACGAATTAGTTATAAATAGGGAATTCAACATTCATATCCAAGAAAGGAGACACCGCATGGCCAAATTATCGACCAACACCGGACCATCCATTGACGCTGCGTCGGCGAGTACATCCGGTCCATGGCGGGAAGCGTGGAGAACGTTTCGGAAAAATCGGCTTGCGCTTGCAGGTCTAATTATTATCGTATTTTTTATCCTGTTGGCCTTCCTTGCGCCCTACATCGCACCTTACGATTACAAGGAACAGGTGCTGGTGGATCGGCTTCAGGCCCCTTCGGCAGAGCATTGGTTTGGTACCGATGATCTGGGGCGTGACGTGTTTTCCAGAGTGCTGCACGGGGCGCGTATTTCCTTGTGGGTGGGGTTCTTCTCCGTCATTGGTTCCATTATCGCGGGTACGTTGCTTGGTTTAATTGCCGGATTTTATGGAAAATGGGCGGACATGCTTATCTCGCGTTTATTTGATATCTTGCTCGCCTTTCCGGGGATATTACTGGCCATCGCCATTGTGGCGATATTGGGACCGTCGTTGCAAAATGCACTGCTCGCCATCGCCATCGTGAACATCCCGACCTACGGAAGATTGGTGCGTTCACGGGTACTCAGCTTGAGACAGGAGGAATTCATTACGTCGGCGCGGACACTTGGAGCGGGCAACGGGCGAATCTTGTTTCGCCACATCTTGCCTAACAGCCTTACTCCTCTGATCGTGCAAGGTACACTCGGAATTGGGACGGCGATCATCGAGGCCGCTGCACTCGGATTTCTGGGTATGGGTGCACAGCCACCCGACCCGGAATGGGGAAAAATGCTGTCAGACTCCCGTCAGTTTATACAAAAAGCACCGTGGACACTGATCTTCCCCGGAGTTTCCATTATGTTGACCGTTCTCGGCTTCAACCTCATGGGCGACGGCCTGCGCGACACCCTTGATCCGAAAATGGTCAAAAAGTAGAATTATCAAACTCAAACCGTAACCGTAACATCAGTCTCAATACCGTAAGACCGAGGATATTCGAATGTACATTAGACGGGAATGTTTTGATACTAGCCGATATATCAACAGACACATCACAATCTTTCACCATGCCGGTTCGAACTTTGGTTCGAGGCGGCTTTTGTTTTACCTGCGGGATTACGGTAAAATGATTGGTGATGTGCAAAAGTTGAAGGGTTATTCGATCTTTTTGTTAAAATAACCTCCTGCGTATTGACACCCAATTTTCCCATATGTTATATAAAAGGAAGGGTTTAGCACTCCGATCATCAGAGTGCTAACAGATGATGTTTTTACTATAAGCTTACATATGGAATGATTCTGTTTTTGAAAATAGAGATTGAACCTGAGTCAGACATGCGAAGCCCAAAGGGGCACAACAGACCTGACGCGACATTCCACGTTTAATAAAAGATATCACTTCATTGATGATCTCTATCCTAAAAAAATCAGTCGCTGATCAAATGCGAAAGTAGTGCAGGGGACGAAATCGATTTGGAGGAAGCAAAGCGTTCGCCTTTATCACCGAATTTCTCCCGTTTAAAAAAGGGAATCAAAGAAATACAGGGATAACAGCGATCCGAAAAACGATTCGTAACCGGAACGGCTACATTGCAGAACGTCATGCACTTTTTTTTTACAATGAGCCATTAGAGTGAATCACAGTATCTGTGGACTAGAGCGATCTAAGGTTCTAGAGTCTAATGGCCGTAGGCATATCTCAGTTATTTCTATTTTCAATCCAATCATTCGATATCCAATCTGAAAGGAGTCCAACCATTCATGGCTAAAAAAGAATTCCAGGCAGAATCCAAGCGTTTGCTGGATATGATGATCAACTCCATTTACACCCAAAGAGAAATCTTTTTGAGAGAATTGATCTCCAACTCCAGTGACGCCATTGATAAAATTTACTACAGAGCACTTACCGACGATTCGCTCGTTTTCAACAAAGAGGACTACTTCATCAAGCTCACGATTGACAAGGAAAACCGCACGCTCACACTGACGGATACCGGAATTGGGATGACGCAGGAAGAGCTGGAGAACAACCTGGGGGTTATCGCTAAGAGTGGTTCTCTGGCGTTCAAGAAGGAAAATGAAGCTAAAGACGGTCACAACATCATCGGACAATTCGGGGTTGGTTTCTACTCGGCATTTATGGTGGCGGACAAGCTGACCGTAACAAGTAAAACGCTGGGCAGCGACGAGGCTTGGAAATGGGAGTCCGAAGGCGCGGATGGTTACACAATCACACCAGCTGAGAAAGATTCCGTAGGTACAGAGATCGTCCTGACGATCAAAGAAAATACCGAAGAAGATTCATATGACGAATTTTTGGAAGAGTACCGCCTGAGATCCATCATCAAGAAATACTCTGACTTCATTCGCTACCCAATCAAGATGGATGTAACGGGTCAACGTCCGAAAGAGGGCACGGAGAATGAGTTTGAGGAATATCAAGAAGAACAAACCGTGAACAGCATGGTGCCGATCTGGCGTAAAAATAAAAGCGAATTGACCGAAGAAGACTACAATAACTTCTATATGGAAAAACGCTACGGTTTTGACAAACCGCTCAAACACCTGCACATTAGCGCAGATGGCGCTGTGGTATACAATGCAATCCTGTTTATTCCGGAGAACACGCCGTTTGACTACTACACCAAAGAGTATGAAAAAGGCCTTGAACTCTATTCCAACGGTGTATTGATCATGGATAAGTGCGGGGATCTGTTGCCAGATTACTTTGGATTTGTTAAAGGTATGGTGGATTCCGAAGATCTGTCCCTGAACATTTCCCGTGAGATGTTGCAACATGACCGTCAGCTTAGCCTGATCGCGAAGAACATCAAGAACAAAATCAAGAGCCAACTGCAAAGCCTGCTGAAGGACGAGCGTGAGAACTACGAGAAGTTCTATCAAGCGTTTGGTCGTCAATTGAAATATGGTGTATACAGCGACTATGGTGTGAACAAGGATACATTGCAGGATCTGCTGTTGTTCACGTCTTCCAAAGAGAGCAAACTTGTGAGCCTGGACGAATACGTCTCCAGAATGCCGGAAGATCAGAAGTACATCTACTATGCATCTGGTGAGTCCATTAGCCGTATTGAGAAGCTGCCGCAGATCGAGGGTGTTCTTGAGAAAGGGTACGAAGTATTGTACTTTACCGATGACATCGACGAGTTCGCAATCAAGATGATCACGAACTACAAGGAGAAAGAATTCAAATCCATCTCCAGTGGTGACCTGGGCATCGAAGATAGCGCAGACAAAGAAGAAACGGACGCACAGGACAACGACAACAAAGAGTTGTTTGAAGCGATGCAAGCTCAATTAGCGGGTAAAGTCAAAGCGGTTAAAGCTTCCAAACGTCTCAGAAGCCACCCGGTATGTTTGTCCACCGAAGGTGAGCTGACGATTGAAATGGAGAAAATCTTGAAAGCTATGCCGAACAGCGAAAACGTACAAGCCGACAAAGTGCTGGAAATCAACGTGAATCACGATGTCTTCAAATCGTTGAAAGACGCTTTCGCGCAGGATCAGGAAAAACTGAACCTCTACACAAGCCTGCTGTACCACCAGGCATTGCTGATCGAGGGATTGCCAATTCAAGATCCAGTAGAGTTCACTAACGATATCTGTAAGGTTATGGTGTAAAAATCCGGCGTACAAGGGTGCGATAATATCCTTGATGCAAAAATTCATGTAGCTTCAAGAGTAGACTGCGTGAATATTAAGTTTAGTAGCTAAATCGCAACGCTGCATCCACCATATTCATCCGACAGGGCATTTCCGTCCTGTCGGTTTTTGTTTTTTTACCCATACCGGGAAGGGTGGGGGGGGGGGCAGACTATCATTGAAGTAAATGATGATATTATTATTAGTTGAGCTTGATCTTCATTCGATTTTTGCGAGAGAACTGGTGAATACGATTATTGTATTTAAAAGACAGCAAAAGTAGTGAAGGGGACGGAATCGATTCTGAAGAAGCGAAGCGTTCGCCTTTGTCTCCGGGTTTTTCCCTAGTAAAGGGAATTCAGAAAACCTGGAGACAACAGCGATCAGAAGAACGATCCGTAACCGGAACGGCCATCTGATGGCACGTTAGTACTTATGGTTGTTCTGCTATGGAGCGAGCATATGTGAATAATGAGTTCAATATGAATCATTGTCATTTAGATGCACGGATGATAGTCTGGCAGGGTATAATAAGAGAAGATGACTGTTCATTACAAGTTGATGTAAGAAGAGATGACAATCGCAGACAGGTTTTACTTTTCGAAACCACAGATGTTGTGTATAATCACTCAAAATAGAGACAGTCGGCTAGGAGTGATCCCCATGCAATGGAACGATCTGAGAGAACATAGACAATATCCTGAATTAACCAAATTGGATGGATCTCGTGCAGCGTATGAACGGGACTATTCAAGACTCATTCATTCACCGACCTTCCGTCGGTTACAGGGCAAGTCGCAGGTGTTTGGCGCAGGAACGGGTGATTATTATCGTACTCGCTTGACCCATTCCCTGGAGGTGGCACAGATTGCACGAGAGGCTGCCCGAAGTCTGATTCGCCGTTTTCCTGAGGTAGACTGGGACCGCGCGGACAACCCCGGCCTTATTATTGATTCAGAAGTGGTGGAGTGCGCTGCAATCGCACATGATTTTGGTCACCCGCCTTTTGGACATAAAGGTGAAGAAGTATTAGATGGCATTCTGGATGACCTCATCAACACCGAGGCTAAGAAAATCATGAAAAAAAGCCGCAGCGCCAAAGTTCCCAAGGTCGAGTCTGAAGTACGTGCTGAGTTAAAACGGAAATACGAGCATTTTGAAGGCAATGCGCACAACTTCCGTCTCATTATGCACTTGGAGAAACGTGAAGATATCGACGGACTGAACCTGTCTGATGCGGTATTACTAGGAATCAACAAGTATCCGTACCCCGGGACAGAGAGCAAGAAAGGCATGTATCATCATGAGTGGCAATATATTCGGGAGATCCGTGATCGCTGGAACGTGCCGGCAGGCAAGAAGACGCTGGAAGCACAGTTGATGGACCTTTGCGACGATATTGCGTACTCCTCACATGACCTGGAGGATGGCATCAAAGCAGGCAAAATTGAAGTACATGAGCATTTCCTGCAAGATCCGCATGTGAATCGACTGATTGTGGATAAAATTACAACGCTGGAGGATCTGTTCTGGAACGGATGGACCCGAGAAGCGATTGGGCAAAAGGTAGAAGAGGTCCTCGCTTCGTTCCTGCGCATCTGGAATGAGAAGATGCCATTCTGCGAGCATGATTACTCGCGTACCCGCCGTGAGGTGAAAGCCTACTGGGTGAGCTTTTTTGTAGGCAGTCTTGGCGTTATTGACGACGGCGACTGGAAGAAGGTAACTTTTGTCCGTGAAGGGGCTGAAGACCTTGATATGCTGCGTACGGTGAGTGTGCTCAAGAGTTTTGCCTGGGTGACCATGATTCGTGACCTGCGTGTGCAGCGGCTACAGAAGCGCAGTGAGTGGATGATTAAGCGATTATGGGATGCATTCCTCGATCCGGAAACGTCCAAATCCATTATTCCATCTGACTGGCTGCAGCGGTATGAGAAGGATCAAGCCAAAGCCCAGCCAATCTGGACTTGGGAACACATGGTGATCGATTATATCGCAGGTATGACGGATGCATTTGCCGAGAAAATATATAATGAACTCTACGGTCTGAAGGTGGGTTCGATCTACGATCTGGATTAAAATTAACCGATATAAAGGGAGATGAGACGCTTGGCTAAGCGAATGAGTGAGACGTTCAGTCTGGGCGTTCTTGACCTTGTTCCAAGGTTGAACGATGCAACTGCGGAGCAGGCGCTTCAACAATCGGTGACACTTGCGCAACATGCCGAGGCTTGGGGATATGCCCGATACTGGACGTCAGAGCATCATGATATGGCTGAACTGGCATCGGCTTCTCCCGAAGTACTGTTATCGCACATCGGAGCAAGGACAACAACGATCCAACTTGGCTCTGGTGCGGTCTTGTTGCCGCATTATAGCCCACTCAAGGTTGCGGAGTCATTCCGCCTGCTGGCTGCGCTCTATCCGGGGCGCATCGAGCTTGGGCTCGGACGTGCTCCTGGCGGTGGACCTCATGCCACGATGGCACTCAGTGGCAATTACTTGCAGCATGTGTCCAAGTTGCCTGAATCACTCGCAGCACTCACAGAACTGCTCGAAGACCGCTACATGTACGAGGATCATCCCGTGACAGCTCGTCCGATTCCCAAGCTTCCGTTATCACTCTGGATGTTGGGAACTAACGTGAAGAGTGCAGAATATGCGGCACGGTTTGGCATGGGATATGTCTTTGGTCAATTCATGAGTGATGCCGATGGTACAGAAGCTGTAAGGCGATACCGAGAAGGCTTTACTCCTAGTGAAACGATGAAGGAGCCTGAGGTTATGGTGGCAGTGAGCGTATTGTGTGCCGAGTCAGAGACGGATGCTATGGCCTGGAGTCGTGACATGGCGGAGAGACGCGAGCCGAATGGGAAAGAACGTTCAACCGAGCCGAATTCAAGTGGTATCGCGGGCTCTGACACGAATGATGAGGCCGTTAGTGATCAAAATGAATCGGTTCGGCACTATGCAGGTACACCTGAGCAGGTATGGGCTCGATTGCTACAGGTGAGTAGTAGGCTGGATACGGAAAGGTTGCTTCTGGTTACGGTAGGACCAGATTATGAGCGCAGATTGGATTCATATCGATTGCTGGCTGAGCATAAGACAGCAATCCTGAACTAGGCTGATCGCTTTATGATGTTAGCCGTTGAAATCCGAACAAACCGAAGAGCTGCAGATCGGGACTTTACCGTATGCTGCAGCTCTTCGGTTTGGATTTTGTCAAGATTCAACAATCTTTTACAAAATCAAGCATCTTAATGACAAAATAATGTTATAATACTTTACGTCTATTTTCCTATCGATATAATATAGATAAGTTCTTTTGACAAGAGGTCAAAAGAAGGGGAAAACAATGACAAACGCACCTGAATTCGGGATGACCGAAGAGGTCAAGGGGGAAATCATATGTTCAGCAGATTTAAGATCAAGAGTATCGGTCTGCGTATCAGCATCGCGTTCTACTTATTAATCCTCTGTTTAATTGTTTTGAGTGTCACGATTGTCACCCGGATGAATTCAATTGAAACCAATACCAATGAAATTACGAAAAATTGGATGCCATCAATCCAGCAAATTAACCGGTTAAATTATACCACAGAGCATGTCCTGTCACTAAGTTATCGTCACTTTGACGCGGAAGAAACAGACAAGGCATTTTTGTCAGAAGAGCGTACAAAGTATATTCGTGAAACGACGCAGGCAATTAAAATCTATGATCAGCAGGAGAAGTCTGCGGATGAGCTCGAACACTGGACTGCGTTCAAGAACAAATGGGAAGCATATCTCAAGATTAATACGCAAGCGATCAAGTTGAGTGATGAGGGTCAGACACAGCTGGCGAAGGAAGTAGCTGATAAAGGAGCTGATTCCTTTGACACCATGCAAGTCGATCTTGATTATCTCGTGGAATACAATCAGGAACAATCCAATCTTGGGGCAGCCCAAACGATCAGATCGGTACAGGATGGTAGATTAATCATCATTATCGGTGTTCTTGTCATGATTGTCATTACAGCGATCAGCATTCCGATTATTCGTTCACAGGTCGTGAAACCACTGCTACGTGTCATTAGTGCGGTGAAACTGATTGCAGAAGGCCAATTGAATGTTCAGGACATACATACCAAACATGAGGATGAAGTCGGTGTTCTGGCCAAAGCGGTGAATGACATGAAAGGTAACCTGACTTCCATGGTTCTGAGCGTCAGACGAATTGCGGAAGCTGTGAATCTGCAAAGCGGGGAACTGGCAATATCCTCAGAAGAGGTTAAGATTGGTAGTCGCCAGATTGCTGTGACCATGGAAGAGTCAGCCAAGGCCGCAGAGAGCCAGGCAGAGACAGCCGTGGAATCAGCCCGTACGGTTGAAGTGTTGAATGATCACATTCAGAATCATACGGAACAAGGCAGCCAGTTGCGCGTCATGTCGGATCTTGTACTGGAGCAAGGGTTGAATGGTCGCAAGGCGATGGAACAATCAGTGCAGCAGATGCAACAGATTTCCGGTTCGGTCTCTGCTTCCATGAACAAGATGGAACGGTTGAATCGTAAAAATGAAGATATTTCCAAGCTGGTTCAGGTCATTCATGACATTGCACGCCAAACCAATCTGCTGGCATTAAATGCCTCCATTGAGGCAGCGCGTGCGGGAGAGAGTGGACGCGGATTCGCCGTAGTGGCATCAGAAGTGAGGAAGTTATCTGAGGCTGTGCAGACTTCGGTTGAAGAGATCACGGCGATTACCGAGGATATTCAGCAGGAGTCACAAGGGGTGGTTGCGGAATTACGTACGAACGTTCAGGAGACCGAACTGGGTCAGGAACATGTGCTTACTTCAGGTCAACTCTTCCGTACAATTAATGAATCGGTGGAAGGCATGGTTGGTGTCATCAGCACTATGACAGATGGACTGGCAGGCATGCAGGAAGCAAGCGGACGAATGAATGATTTTAGTCAGCAGATTTCCGCTGTTTCGGAACAATCGGCAGCGAGTGTGGAAGAAGTTTCTGCATCGGCGGAAGAGCAGGTAAGTTCCATGGAAACGATTAGCGGCAACATTCAAAGTCTGAAAGAATTATCGGAAGATTTGCTTACATCCATTGAAAAATTAAAAATATAACCTTGTTCTTATAATAGAAGAAGCTGGAATCACGCAGGCGGCTAATGGTGAGAAATCAGTATAATATATGAGCTGTTGGCCTATAACGTTTACTGGCAAGAACGATTAGATTTCCAGTGTTATAATCTCAAATAAAGTAAGGCGTTCCTCAACAATGGGAACACCTTATTTTTTTTCTGTCCAAATAGATACGTGCAAGGAAATGGGTAGTTGTCTAGCAGTCTAACATTGTATACAATGACTACCTGAAGCAAACGTATGAGTCGTATTTGATATGTTTTCAATGAGCTTACTATTTATATAGAAGAAACATGATTAATGAAGGAAGGAGAGGGGAATTTTGCCTGATGAAACACTTGGTATGTACGCTACTTCTGGGAAACACCTCTATACCTTTGCTTGCCACGAGAACGAGCAAGAATTATGCATGCTGGAGCTGAATACGCTGCTTGAACCGAGTTCGGAGATCCCTATGGATATGGGGTCGTATGTGTGGTCTGAACGATGTATTCCACCTGGACGCAGTCCTTTTATCCATGGCAGACTGGACGTGATCGGCGAAGGGGAGACTGTGATGGATCTGCTTCCTCTTGCCAAAAATATTCACCTGTTGCCAGATGAGACATTCAAGGTAGTTTGTCTAAAAGAAGGGGATCAAGCCCCTGATTATGCACAGTCTCGTCAACTGGAAAAAGAAGTTGGCATGTGCATTAAAGGCAAGGCACAGATGAAACAACCTAAGGTGACTTTCGGCCTAATCCGAACAGGAGAAAAATGGATCTTGGGCCAGTGGACAGAAGCGGACCGATCATGGCAGATTCATCGGCAGAAGCCGCAAAATTACTCAACTGGATTTGGCATCACGCTTGCGAGAGCGCTGGTTAATATTGCTGTTCCGAGAGTAGAAAATCATCGATTGCTTGATCCATGCTGTGGTATGGGAACAGTTGTGATTGAGGCTTTATCCATGGGAATTGATGCAAAAGGTAACGATCTCAATCCTCTGGCTGTCCGAGGTGCGCGAATCAATCTGCCGCATTATGGATATGATTCAGATCGAATCACACTGGGGGATATGAATGAACTGCAAGATTTGTATGATGCGGCAATTCTGGACATGCCCTATAACCTCTGCTCTGTACTTCCGGATGCTGAGCAACGAGCCATGCTGGAGAGTTTGCGCAGATTGGCAAAACGGGCAGTGATTGTTTCCACAGAGTGGGTAGAAGAGCACTTGCTGGAAGCAGGATGGACTGTAAAAGAGTACCGAAAAGTACACAAAGGCACGTTTATACGTCATATTTGGCTGTGTGTGTAAGCGTAAAAAAACAAAAACTCTACCTCTGAGGAAATTTCCAGAGGTAGAGTTTTTTATTGCTTACAATATCCATTGAACTAACTGTTTAGACGAGAACGTAGAGGACAGAAAAAAACTGAAGAAGCGGAGCGTTCGCCTTTATTCACAGATTTTCACCTTTATAAAAGTGAATCAAAAAATCTGGGAATAACAGTGATCGGAAGGTTGTTCTGTCATCGGAGTTGTAAGTCTAAATCTTTTTAGTTCAATGTATATCGTTGATCTGATTTGCACAATATTGCATGGGAACGGGTGTTTGTGTTAATATTTATGACTATAATCCACAAGGTTCACCGGCAGGGTATCACCAGCGACGTAAGCTTCTAGATTTTTGACGAAAATATCGACTGCTCGATTCGTGTATTGCTCTGTACTTCCTGCGATATGAGGCGTAATTAACACGTTATCCATGCCCCATAGCGGGTGGTCTGCAGGAAGTGGTTCTTCTTCGAACACGTCCAGTGCGGCGAAGGCAACTTGGCCGTTTTGGAGCGCATTCAGCAAGGCTTCCGTTTTCACACTGGGGCCACGGCCCACATTGACGAAGCATGCACCAGATCGGAACTGCTCAAATGCAGTTTGATCATATATATGTTTGGTTTCATCGGTTAGCGGTAAAATGTTAATTACATAATCGCCCTGGCTCAAGGCTTCATGCAGCCCGGTCATGTCGTACATTTTGTCCACATTGGGGACATCCTTACCTGAGCGGCGAACTCCGATCGTGCGCATGCCGAGTGCTTTGAGAATACGGGCTGTTTCCGTACCGATCTCACCTACACCAACGATGACCGCTGTTTTGCCATGCAGTTCCGGGAGTGGTTTGGCAGGAGCTTTCCATTCGGCCTGCTGTTGATGCAGCATAGCTTGTCTTAGCCAGCGACTGTGGGACAACATCATGCCCAGAATAATTTCGGTGATTGGAATCGCGTGAACTCCATTTGCACTGGTGACCTGAACGTTCTTTTGTTGCAAATCTGCGAAGGGGAGATTGTCCACACCAGCAGACCAGACCTGAACCCACTTCAACAGGCTGTCCTGTTTCAATGCATGTTCTGTGACGAGTGGGGACCAGCCGAGAATAATCTCAGCTTCTTTCAACTCAGCGGGGTCCAATTCCTTGGCTTTTCCGAATTTCAGGGTGTATCCCGGTGCAGCATAGTGAATGCGTTGTTGCTGTTCTTCGGATAGAGATGGAAAACATACAATTTTACCCATAATGTGTGGTCCTCCTGATATAAATAGTTTGATGAGTTTGATGATTAAAGTGTATCAGATTTGGTGTTGGATGTGCATTAAGGTGGGAAATGCAGGAATCTAGCCTTATTTGCAAATGGTTATATTTGTGTCACTCTATACTTACCCAACTTGAAACGATATGTATAGTTATGAAATAATAGAGCGAACTTTAGAGAGGTGTATGCAATGAATAACCAATCACATCAGGATCATTCATCCCGACGGGAAAGATTGTTTGTAGCAATTCGTCTTCCTGTTGCTGTTCAGCAGTCTCTTCAGATGGATGCGAGGCTTGTACAGAACAAGCTGGATTTTCGTAAATGGACAGATCATAGAGATTATCATATAACCTTGCAATTTCTGGGGGATACGTTAGTTAGTGACATCGGGCACCTGCGAAAAGCATTGCGCTCAGCAGCAAGCGGATTTCAGCCGTTTGAACTTCAGCTTTCCGACTGGGGCACATTTGGACTTGAAGAAGCACCTAAGGTGCTTTGGAAAGGTGTTAGCGGAGAGAGAGAGCACTTGTTTTCATTGCAAAAACAAATCGTGCAGGCGACTTCGCCCCTTGGGTATGAAGCAGAATTAAGACCGTATGCTCCCCACATTACCATTGCCAGAAAATATCTGGGACAGATTCCAGGTAATGAGAATAAAGGGGTATCTGGCGTGCTTCCGGAACATGCCACAGGTGCTAATTCATGGATGGTGGAGGACATTGTACTTTATGCGACAAGGCTGGGACAATCGCCAATGTATGAGGTCGTGGATACGTTCACTTTTTCCTGATAATCATTTTTATGCCATAAAATCACATTGACATAACGTTTATCCCTATGTAATATTAGCCATCGTTATTCAAATTCTTTTTTTTGGGTTACTTAGTTAAGGGAATTGTTTCGACAGGAGGAATCTTCGAATGAACATTATAAGCAAAAATCGTTGGGTAGCACCGATGTTATCAGTGCTGCTTGTATGTATAGTGGGGGTAAATGTCGTTCAGGCGACGGGGAAGTGGAATGAAGCTAGTGATAGTAAACAGATGACCGAACTTGCGGCTTCTGTGCAAAATAACCAAACATCTACGCAAGAAGAGAGGCGCATGATGGAAGATGGGACAAGTCTGTCCTCTAATCTGTCTGTCCAAACCGTAGCGTGGACTGAATCTCTGCCAGCGAAGAACTGGCTTACGACTGCTCAAGAAGAGCAGGAACTGCAAGAAGCCAAGGCCAAGAACAAAGCTAGAGCGGTAGCTGCGGCCAAAGCCAAAAAAGAAGCTGCACTGAAATTGGCCAAAGTGAAACGTGCCAAAGAAGTCGCTGCTGTAACAACTCCCCCCCAAAAACTATACTTTACACGGACCAAACTTCTGAACCAGGAAGACTCGAAACTCGCAACCTGGTCATACAGTGTGTCCGATAAAGAACTGCATCTGCTGCAAAAAATCGTCATGGCAGAAGCGGAAGGTGAACCGTACGAAGGCAAAGTGGCAGTTGCCAATGTTGTCTTAAACCGGCTGCGGTCAGCCAATTTTCCCGATACCATTTACAAGGTCATCTATCAGAAATCCCAGTTTAGTCCTGTAGCGAACGGACGTATGAAACGTGTGGTTCCCAACGAGGACAGCATCAAAGCAGTGAATGCTGCGTTGAACGGGAAGAAGGAAGTTGCCGATGATACGTATTATTTCTTATCATTGACGCTTGCCGACGATCTGACAGTTGCCCGCTCGCAGAAAAAAGTAAAAACGATCGGTCATCATACTTTTTACAAGTAATCGACCCGTAAATTCTGCAAACAGGCAGGGTAGTTAACTGTGTGTGCATCACACGGCCCTTGAAAAAGCCTGAATCGTAGTTTTATTTCGTTATTTTAAAATATCGTTATACTCTAAATTACCCTTTTTTCTACCAAATCATACGGTGGAATTAGTGAAAAGAAAAGAAGGTTCCCTTCCAAAAATTCGGAAGGGAACCTTCTTTGTATATCGCGAGCAATTGTCTTGTCCCCCATAACACCTCGTGAGAGCTGTTCTATAGGACCCTAGAGGCGTCAGAATGGTATTCTGGTACCTGACAAGGACGTGGCAGCAATTCCGGCTGTGAAGCGCTCCACGGAGGTTTTTGTGACTTCGGCTGTAGTCGGGAACAATAAGTTATGAACAGCTTGAGCACAGCACTTCGGATCATAGGCCGACTGGTTACCTGAAATATGTGCTACGTTCAGCGGGCTTTCAGTTTGAGTAGATGCCTGCTCAACTAGTTGTCTGAAACGATTGGTGATCACGTCGGCAGAATGAATGACCTGGCCGTATCCGGCTTGTACAAAGTATTCACAGTTCTCTTCCTCTTGACCTGCAATCGGAGGAATAAACAACATCGGTAGACCCTTGGCCAGCGCTTCAGTGCATGTCATGCCACCTGGCTTCGTAATCAGCACATCGGATACATCCATCAGTTTGCTTACTTCCCGTGTATATCCCAGAATACGAATATTCGGATGCTGGAAGCAAGGCATTTCCTTCATTTTTGCGATCATTTTTTCATTGCTTCCTAGACAGAAGACCAATTGAACACGATCTGCCCAGGACGTGAGAGCTTTCATATGGTCCTCATCAAACGAAAGTCCCCATCCACCACCCATTAGCAGCGCCGTAGGCATGTTCTGAAGCCCCATCTCTTCCCGTAGCTTCACCTTATCTCCTGCTTCCCAGAAGTCTGGATGCACAGGGATTCCCGTGATCTGAATATGGGAGGGATCGACACCCCGAATCTCAAGCAATGCTTTGACCTGAGGGGTAGAGACCAGATATTTGTTCACTTCCGGATTAATCCATGTTCCGTGCACGTCATAATCCGTCACGACCGTATAGAGCGGGATATTCAGACCCTGGCGTTTGAGCCGGGAGATGACCGCATTCGGAAAAGGATGGGTACAGATGACCGCATCGGGTTTCAGTTGGGATACGACCTGTGCCGTTTGTGTATAGAAAATTCGGTGCAACGCCAGCTTGGTAAAACCATTTAATGATTTATTGTACTGTGTGCGGTACAACAGGCTGACCAGTTTGGGTTGAACCGATAGTGTCTTTCGATATGCAGAGAAAATTAGTGGAGCTACCGTTGGGTTCAAAAATTTGCCTAGTTCAATGACACGACTGTGAACATGTGGACTGACTTTTTTGATGCCATGTGCCAGCGCATGAGCGGCCTGAGTGTGACCGGTACCGAAACCTTCCGATAATAAGAGCACTCTTGGTTTTCGCATGAGTTCACCTTTATTCATAAGTTTTAATTCAAAATGAAGATATACATTGTTTATTCTAGCTAGGGAATGCGTTACTACATGAATATACATTGAAGCGTAAAATCATGTTTCTTCTATGAATATTTACACCATATATCTTACAATGAGACAACCTAAACTTCATTATATATACGTATTAATTGAGTCATCTTACACTATAGACGACGACAGAAGGAGTTTCCACTGCATTTAGGTTAAAAAATATTAACACAATTTTTAAAATGTTAGGGTTGCAATCTGTTTTCGAAGGTGGTATTGTAGTTTTTGACCGAATGACCGAATTGTATTTTTGGTCATTTATGTAGAGCGATTGAACCATGAATGTGATTAAAGGAGGGATACGATGGCTCCGATTGACAGGAGACAGCAGGTTATTCATGCAGCAGCCCAGTCGTTTGCCATGTTTGGATACAAAGCAACGACGATGGATCAGGTCGCCAAGATTGCGAACGTTGGCAAAGGAACGATCTATACGTTTTTCACCAATAAGGAACAATTGTTTGATCAGATCCTGGTAGAAGTGATTCAGGAAATGAAGAACATCGCGCATCGTGAAGTACATCAGGAAAGTGCATTTTTTGATAATCTGTTTCGGGTACTGGATGCCTTGTTAGAGTTTCGTCGTGATCACGACCTGCTCGTTAAGTTATCTCAGGAGCTTAAGGACTTTGGAACGCTGCAGGCCAAGGAAGGTTTGGACAAGGTGGAGAAAGTAATCTCCGACTTTCTGGCTAAGGAGCTTGAGAAAGCAAAAGACAATGGAGAGATTCGAGATTGTGATCCGCAAGTCGTCGCATTTATGATGATTCGCCTGTACATTGCACTCACCTCAGACTGGAGCAAACAACATCAACCGCTGAGCAAAGAGGAAATCAAGACTTATTTTCGCCTTTTCTTAATGGAAGGAATTGCTGCTATAACGTAATCCGAATTTAATCTACTATAATATATGGATTTTCACGCGTATCAAGCAGGGAGGCTTGTCGGAAGACAGGTTGTTTTTTTGTCCTAAAGTGACCGTTTAAGGAAAATGGTCAGTTCGTGTTTCAGTATATTTTCTGGAATGAAGCATTGTATTTCATTATGGTTATTCCTGCTCATGGAGCAGAGAGATTAAGGGGAGAAAATGACATGAAATCTTTATCCGTGTTTTTCAAGGATGTGGGATCGGCCGTGAGAAACCCGAAGGTGTTGATCCCTGTTATTGCAATTATGTTTATACCGATCCTGTATAGTGGCATCTATCTGGCAGCCTATTGGGACCCGTATGGTCATGTGGATGAGATGCCGGTTGCCGTTGTCAATCTGGACAAAGGTGCTGAGCTGGAGGGAAAATCCCTCCATGTAGGTAGTGATCTGGTGGATGAGCTGAAGAAAAATGCCGATTTCAAATGGGATTTTGTCAGTGCGAGTCAAGCCAAAGAAGGCATGAGTAATGACAAATATTATATGCAAATTACGATTCCGGAGAACTTCTCATCCCAGGCAACAACATTGCTCGATGACAAGCCGGAGCCGGCTGATCTGATCTATGAACCGAATGGCAATTACAGCTTTGTCGGTGCGCAGATCGGTAAGACTGCTATTAAGGACCTGAAAGCAAAAGTTTCCGCCAAAGTAACGGAGTCCTATGCAGAGACTTTGCTCGACAAGTTCTCCGAAGTATCGGATGGCTTGGCTGAGGCTGGCGATGGGGCGGGTGAACTGAATACCGGCGCAGGCAAACTGGATGATGGTGCGGTTAAGCTCAAGGATAATCTGGCGAAGCTTGCATCCGGAACGCTTGAACTTCAGGAAGGACTTTCTCCATTAAGTGATGGTGTTAACGCGCTGCACACAGGGGCAACCAAGCTTGAAAGTGGAACATCGAATCTTGTATCCGGTCTGCAACAGCTTCAGGCAGCTGCTTCGAGCCAGCTTCAGAGCGGAGCAGATCAGTTGAAGGATGGCAGCGCCAAGTTGGAAACCGGACTTCAGTCTTCACTGGATGGCACAAGTAAGTTGCAGGCTGGCCTGAAATCGTCAGAACAGGGCAGTGCGAAGCTGTCGGATGGTCTGCAAAGTGCCGTTCAGGGCAGCGGTACACTGGCAACAGGCCTGCAATCGGCTGTTGATGGCAGTTCCAAGGTTGCTGATGGTGCACAGGGTGTAGCCGTCGGATTGAAGCAGCTTGCTGCATCAAACCCGGAACTGGCCGAAAATGCGGATGTCCAGAAACTGCTTGCGGCAAGTGAAGCTGTTGCTGATGGCAGTGCACAACTGCATGAGAGTGAGCAGAAGCTGGCGCAGGGTGCAGATCAGCTGCATCAGGGTAACCAGCAACTGGCTGCGGGTGCAGCCGAGCTTCATGGAGGTCAGGAGCAACTTCTGGCTGGTGCGAACCAGTTAGTGGATGGTCAGCAACAATTGCTGGCTGGTGCCGGGCAGCTTAGTCAAGGAGGAGCACAGCTCTCCGATGGCCTGAAGCAGTTCAGCGGCAAGTTGGGTGATGCTGCAAGTGGCGGTACATTGCTTGCAGATGGTGCCAAGCAGCTGGGCTCAGGGACAACAGCTTTGCAAACGGGTGTAGGTAAACTAAGTGGTGGCGTTAATTCACTAACCGATGGTTCGAAGCAACTGGGTGATGGCGCGGGCAAACTGGCTGACGGTCTTACCGAGCTAAAAGATGGCTCAAGTGAACTGGCAACCAAGCTGAATGACGCCGCACAGAAAACATCCGAAGTTAAAAAAACGGATGATGTAGTGAACATGTTCGCTGAACCTGTAAACTCCTCGGAGAACACAGCAGAGAACGTGAGCAATTATGGTACAGGATTGACACCGTTCTTCCTGTCGATCGGTCTGTTTGTGGGTTCGTTGATTTCCACGATTGTATTGAAAATGCGGGAAACGTCCGTATCTGGTGCAACAGGCTGGAATCGTTTTGTCAGCCGGACACTGGTATTTGGGTCCGTAAGTATTTTCCAATCAGTTATCGTGGCAAGTTTCATGTTATATGGTCTTGGGCTGGAGACGCACAGCGTAGGGCTGTTCTATCTGTTTACCATTATTACGGGGCTGACCTTCATGTTGATTGTTCAGGCACTTGTAACCTGGCTGGATCTGCCTGGACGTTATGTTGTCATTCTGCTGCTGGTCTTCCAGCTTGCGGCAAGTGCAGGAACCTTCCCGGTAGAACTGATTCCATCATGGCTTCAGGTGTTTAGTCCTTGGTTACCAATGACGCACAGCATTATGGGCTTCAAAGCCGTGGTATCGAGTGGTAATCTGGATGTGATGTGGCATCAGGCAGGTATTCTTAGCATCTATGCAGGGGTATCCATTCTGCTGACGCTTGCTTACTTCCTCTGGAATGGCAGACGTCCGAAAAAAGAAGTCGAACAGGCTGATTCTGGTCAAGTTGTGACGGCATAAGTCGAACCTGATCTTCAGCAGGGTCATATTTTTGAAAAAAAACTTTATTTTCTTGTAGTGAAATTATGCAATATAGTAGTCAAATAGTGCAAATAGCCTGTGGCCCCAAAAAGGGGTTGCAGGCTATTTTGTATACAAATGCATAGAGAAGTAAAGTTTCGCTGGCTTAGGCAGTGAAAATTTGGTGGAATTATTGATAAACGCAGGCTGCACATGGAACGATTTTCTTCTGTCAGCAATTTAATTCAGTTGTACTCTGGCATAAAAAGTGTATAATTATTCGAAAAAGAGATGAATTTAAACGTCACTACTGTAATGCTGTACTGCAAAACATTTCTTATCAGAGGTATTAAAAAGTTTAAATTGCGCTGATGTTAGGTCGGTGTTAAAATAATAGAACTATATCAAAAAAACGTCGCTCCATTTCAGTAGCCGTGCCAGCGGCTGCATGTTGATTTATACAGGCTGTTTGCCGGATCGTCCGGATCAGCTCATCTCATTTAATGGCTTCTGCCCAATAGCAGGCATTATTTTTGACAGTCTCATGCTGTCACCTCTTCTATCTAGCAGGCTCTATCGCAAGCGAAAGGCCAGCTCCTCCCGTTTCATTGTTGCCTGTTGCCTATGTTCTTGATCTTTCCGAAATACTTCATTATAGAAAGGTTGCGTTCCATGAGACACATCGGATTACCTCCAAAACAGGGTCTGTATGACCCGCAGTTCGAAAAAGACGCATGCGGAATGGGTTTTGTTGCCAACATCAAAGGAGTACCTTCACACGATATCGTTAGTCAGGCACTGACCATGCTTAGTAACATGGAGCACCGTGGAGGACAGGGAAGTGAGCCAAATTCCGGTGACGGAGCAGGTATCCTGATCCAGATTCCACATCGCTATTTTGCACAGGAAGCGGAACGTCTTGGTTTTGCATTGCCTGAACAGGGCTTCTATGGCGTAGGGATGTTGTTCCTTTCCCAGGACCCTGCCATCCGTAGTGCGCACGAAGAGAGCCTTAAGAAGATTATTGAAGAAGAAGGACAGACGTTCCTGGGTTTCCGGGATGTTCCTACTTTTGATGAAATGCTTGGCCGTTCTGCACTTGCAGCGAAACCTTATGTGCGTCAGGTGTTCATTGGAAGATCCGAAGATGTGAAGGATGAGCTTGGATTCGAGCGTAAGCTGTATGTTATTCGCAGACGCGCTGAGCTGGCTATTCGTTATTCGGCAGATGAAGCAGAAGGCGGTTCATTCTACCTACCAAGCTTGTCTTGTCGCAAAATTGTATATAAAGGCATGCTGACTACGGAACAGGTGGGAGAGTTCTATCTGGATCTGCAGCAAGACCTTGTTGAATCGGCTATTGCACTCGTGCATTCCCGTTTCAGTACGAACACCTTCCCAAGCTGGGAACGTGCCCACCCGTATCGCTTCATGATCCACAACGGTGAGATCAACACGATGCGTGGTAACGTGAACTGGATGCATGCTAGACAGTCCTTGTTCGAGAGTGAGTTGTTCGGTAACGACATCGCCAAAGTGAAACCGGTCATCAATCCGGATGGTTCGGATACAGCCATGTTTGATAACACGCTGGAGTTCCTGTATCTGAGCGGCCGTTCTCTGCCACACGTGGCCATGATGATGGTTCCTGAACCATGGAGCACAGATGAGGGCATGGACCCTGCCAAAAAAGCATTTTATGAATATCACAGTACAATGATGGAGCCTTGGGATGGACCAGCAGCAATGGCCTTCACAGATGGTTTGCAAATTGGTGCAACACTTGACCGTAACGGTTTGCGTCCAGCTCGTTATTATGTAACCAAAGATGACCGTATTATCCTGTCCTCCGAAGTTGGGGTACTTGATATCGCGCCGGAAGAGATCCTGTACAAAGATCGTCTGCGCCCAGGTCGGATGTTGCTTGTGGATACACAAGAAGGTCGCATCATCGCGGATGAGGAAGTAAAAGCAATCATTGCAGCCGAGAATCCGTACCAGGATTGGCTTGATGAGCATTTGATGGATCTGAGCGAGTTGCCGGAAGCACCGGAACTTCCTGATCCAAAACATGATAACGTGACCCAGCTTCAGCTGGCATATGGTTATACATTTGAAGAACTGCGTAAAATCCTGGAGCCCATGGCAACAACAGGTATGGAAGCTACGGGTTCGATGGGTTATGATGCACCACTGGCTGTGCTGTCGGATCGTCCGCAGCGTCTGTACAACTACTTTAAACAGATGTTCGCCCAGGTAACCAACCCGCCAATCGATGCAATCCGTGAAGAGATTGTAACATCTACGGCAACAACGATTGGTCCTGAGCGCAACTTGCTGAACCCTGAACCGGAGAGCTGTCGCCAGATCCGTCTGGATACACCGGTATTGTCCAATGAAGACTTTGCGAAGATTCGCCATGTGCGTCGCCCAGGCTTCCGCTCCATGACGATTCCAATCTTCTTCACCGCTGCGGAAGGAGCAGAAGGGCTTCGCAAAGCGATGGATTTGCTCTTCGAAGCTGCGGATCGTGTCATTGACAAGGGTCATAACATTCTGATCCTGTCTGACCGCGGTGTGGACGCAGAGAATGCTGCCATTCCTGCATTGCTTGCTGTAGCAGGTCTGCATCACCATCTGATTCGCCAGGGAACCCGAACAAAAGTCAGCATTATGCTCGAATCGGCAGAACCGCGTGATATTCACCACTACGCGTTGCTGCTGGGTTACGGTGTAAGTGCGGTGAACCCTTATCTGGCCTTTGAAACGCTGGATGACATGATTCAGCAAGGGTTGCTGCGTGGCATCTCGCATGAGAAAGCAGTGAAAAACTACATTAAAGCAGCTACCAAAGGCGTTACTAAAGTGTTGTCCAAAATGGGGATTTCTACGATTCAATCGTATCGTGGAGCTCAAATATTCGAAGCGGTAGGTCTGAAATCAGACTTCGTTGACCGTTACTTTACCTGGACACCTTCCCGTATCGGCGGAATTGGGTTGGAAGAAGTGGCAGCCGAAGCGTTGACACATCATAACCGTGCCTTTACGGAAAAAGACGGTAACGATAAAGTATTGGATTCCGGTGGGGATTATCAATGGCGTAACGATGGAGAAGAGCATCTGTTCAATCCGCAAACCATTCATACCCTGCAACATGCAGTACGCACTGGGGATTACAAGCTGTATAAAAAATATTCCAAACTGGTACAAGGTGAGAATGATCAATTGTTGACCATTCGCTCCATGCTGAAGCTGAAACCGGTGGGAGCTTCCATTCCACTCGAAGAAGTTGAATCCGTAGAAGATATCATGCGTCGTTTCAAAACAGGTGCAATGTCCTTCGGTTCGATCAGTAAAGAGGCGCATGAAGATCTTGCCATTGCTATGAACCGTGTTGGAGGTAAATCCAATACCGGTGAAGGTGGAGAAGATCCGGCTCGCTTCATTAAAGATAGCAACGGGGATTCCCGTCGCAGTGCGATTAAACAGGTCGCATCCGGACGTTTTGGTGTTACATCCAACTACTTGGTTAATGCCGACGAGATTCAGATTAAAATGGCTCAGGGGGCTAAACCAGGTGAAGGCGGACAGCTGCCAGGACGTAAAGTGTATCCTTGGGTTGCTGAAGTTCGTGGTTCAACACCAGGTGTAGGTCTGATCTCGCCACCACCGCATCACGATATCTACTCAATCGAAGATCTGGCAGAGTTGATCTATGACTTGAAAAATGCCAATCCGCGTGCTGAGATTAACGTGAAGCTTGTATCGGAAGTGGGCGTGGGTACCATCGCAGCTGGTGTAGCCAAAGGCCGTGCCGATATTATCCTCGTCAGCGGTTATGACGGTGGTACAGGTGCATCACCGCAAGGTTCGATTCGCCACGCAGGTATGCCTTGGGAACTAGGTCTTGCAGAGACACATCAAACGTTGATGCTGAACAATCTGCGTGACCGTGTTGTCCTCGAAACAGACGGCAAAATGCTTAACGGTCGTGACCTGGCGATTGCAGCCTTGCTTGGAGCAGAAGAGTATGGTTTCTCTACAGCACCGCTCGTTGCACTTGGCTGTATCATGATGCGTGTCTGTCAGATGGATACCTGTCCGGTTGGTGTAGCGACACAGAATCCGGAATTGCGTAAAAATTATATGGGTGATCCGGCTCATGTGGTTAACTTCATGCGATTTGTTGCTGAAGATGTGCGTGAGATCATGGCTGATCTTGGTTTCCGTACTATACAGGAGATGGTCGGACGTACAGATTGCCTCGAAACGGTAGAAGCCGTAGATCACTGGAAGAAAAAAGGTGTGGATCTGTCTGTATTGCTGCACGTGCCTGAAATGCCGGAAGGCTCTGCACGTTACCGCACACAGCATCAGAATCACCAATTGGAAGAAACGCTGGATATGCAACAATTGCTGCCACTGGCACAGTCTGCTATTGAATCCGGTCAACCGGTTGAAGCGGTGCTTCCAATTACAAACGTTAACCGTGCAGTAGGTACCATTTTGGGTAGTGAGATCACACGCAAATATGGTCTCGCAGGATTGCCTGAAGATACGGTTAAATTCAAATTTGTCGGTTCTGCCGGACAAAGCTTTGGGGCCTTTGTACCTAAAGGTATGACCTTGACCGTTGAAGGGGATTCCAATGACTACGTAGGTAAAGGACTGTCCGGAGGTAAACTGATCGTGATGCCTTCTCCGAAAGCAACGTTTGAGGCGGAAGATAACATCATTATCGGTAATACGGCTCTCTACGGAGCAACAAGCGGTGAAGCGTATATCCGTGGTATTGCGGGTGAGCGATTTGCTGTACGTAACTCGGGCGCCAAAGTAGTTGTTGAAGGTGTAGGCGACCATGGTTGTGAGTATATGACAGGTGGACGTGTCGTTGTACTGGGCGATACAGGTCGTAACTTTGCAGCAGGGATGTCCGGAGGTATTGCCTATGTGTATGATCCGGAAGGCACATTCCTGAAACGTTGTAATCTGGAAATGGTTCTTTTGGAGCGTATCGAAGATGTGGCCGAAAGTGCAGATCTGCGAGGCATGATTCAACGTCATGTTGCCAACACAGGAAGTGCTGTCGGTCAGCGCGTTCTGGATAACTGGCAAGATGCGCTGAATCAGTTCGTTCGGGTTATTCCGAAGGACTTCAAACGTATGACAGAACAGATCGAACGGATTCAGGCAACAGGTTTGACTGGAGAAGCAGCGCTGCTTGCAGCGTTTGAAGCGAATATGCGTGAACTTGCACGTGCTGGAGGTTAATAACTTCCTTGTTCAAAGGTATAAGTGCATGAACAGGTTGTATTAAGAATAATAGGAGCAATATGGTTGCCATTCCGGCACCATATTGCTCCTATTTGGCTTTCGACAAAATTAGAACCCCATCAAAAAACGTTATCGCCATGAGACGACAACATCGAGGAACTTTCTCAAGTATAATAAGGCTAGTTTTGGAGGGCAGGGAAAGTATAAAGATAAGAGAGGTTAGCGGAATGAATATGAAGCATCCAAACAGGGACGATCGTAGGCCGACAGGTAAACAAGTCGAAGCAACCCAGATGGACATCATGAAGGTTTTACTGCAATGCGGAATCGACCCGGAGCGTTGGAACCATTTCGTATCCTCCGTCAACAACAAGCGTCCTTGACATGATAGACAACCATGGAATGGAGGGAATTCAAGACACAAAAAAAGCCCAGAAGCCAGAGATGTTATCTCTCGGGAACTGGGTCCTCTTTTCGGGTTTAGTCCATGCTGCGTTCCATTCGGACAAACGCAATAAAACGACGTGCCTCTTCTTCTGTTAAGGACTTCCCATCAATCATCAGATCAAAGCGTTCTAACACTTCTTTGTCCGATAACTCCAAGGTATCCACGAATTCACGTACGTCTTCATCCATCACAACATCACTTTGCTTTGTACGTCCTATAAGATAATCAATAGACACCTCAAAGATGTCAGCAAGTCTCGTTAACACTTCGAAATCCGGTTTGCGACGGTTCTTCTCGTAGTGGGAGAGAGCAGCTCTGGTAATATGAATGGAGCTCGCAAGTTCTTCTTGAGTAAGTCCCCGCTGTTCCCGTAATTCAGCAATGCGATTTCCGTAGCTCATAAGCTATTTCCCCCTGAACGACATCAAATATATATTGAAACAATCCTGAGCCAAGTGTTTGATCAGGGCAGCTTTCCTGCAAAAGAGTAACTCCTCATGGGTTCCCTTTAACCCATTTCCATTTGTAAATAGGTCTGTCTAAGGACATCTCAAATTGTCGTAAATCAAAAGAACCATGTCCAAATACCGCTTGACATGATACGTTTTGTATCGTAAATTGGACGTATGGAGTTACAAAATGTATCATTTGGGATATTTTAAGTATCTCCTTGTTGCCTGGACCATATACCTGTGAGAAGGAAGTAGAGGCAGTCCATGTAGGCTAATCCATTCTAAAGGAATGAAACCATGTATTCAATAATTCAGGAATGGGCTGATATGAAATTAAATGTCCATATGTACATTCAGGAGTTTCATGGGAAAATGGTAGACCGCAAAAGACGCCCTGTTCTGTTACTTGGAATGGACACGCAAGCAATCACCTTCCTGAGCGACCTGAACTTGCCAGTAACATCAGAAATGCTCATTGGTTTGGATGTTGAAGATCAACATGTATGTGTACGACTTCACGCAAGGTTGCAATGGAAACAGCCCTTCGGTGAGCTCACAATGTATCATTCGAACTTGCATATTCAGCACGAACAGAAACTATATATAACTGGACAGTTAAACACAATGCTTACTGAAGTTCAGTTTCCCGCGGTTTCCCGTTTTCAGTATGAAAAGGCAACAGAACAAAAGGCTCTGCAGGAACCCTATCATTACATTGATTTCACCATATAATTCCAAGTCGATTCTTAACATTTTCTGAACAAAACATGTACTTAACGCCATTTTACTATATTTCATAGCGTTATGCATTAGTTCTTTAACACCAAAAGCATTTGCGCAATGAATAAAGGGGCGAGGGGGCTCATACTATTTCAGGAAGTTTGGATATGGTTGAAATGCACTGCCACATATTATCCGGCCTAGATGATGGTCCTGTTCGAATGGAGCAGTCCGTTGCAATGGCTGAAAAGGCGGCAGCCTCAGGAATTACCTCCATTATTGCTACTCCGCATCACCTGAACGGGCAATACAACAATGAACCGATGGTGGTCAATCAGGCCGTGAACCTGCTTCACGCAGAACTTCGCAATCGCAACATTCGCCTGGAGATCCGTCCCGGACAGGAGATCAGGGTGCATGACAACCTGATTGGAGACTTATATGCAGGAAAGTGCTGCACACTCGCCGGAAGTCGTTACATGTTGCTGGAACTTCCCTTTGGTCATATTCCCTCACAGTTCCCCAGGATACTGCATGAATTACGAATAGCGGGAATTACCCCTATTATTGCTCATCCGGAACGCAATCGTGTCATTTTGAAGAAGCCAAGGTTGTTGGCTGATTACTTGAGTCAAGGCGGACTATGTCAGCTCACAGCTCAATCTTTCACTGGGCTTTTCGGACGGAAAGTTCGGCAGTGGTGTTTTCATTTTTGCAAAGAAAACGGGTTTCATTTCATTTCATCAGATGCACATGATACGTGCACAAGGACATTTGCCATAAGTGAAGGAGAGCGGGTCATCGAGCGTCGATTTGGAGCTGAAGCCGTTAAGCGGCTGGCAGAGAATGCGTCGCACATTCTATCGAATTCGTGTCTGGTTACAGAACGCTGGAAACCTCGCAAATGGCTACTGTCCATCTGGTAGTTACATAGGATAGATCACAACGTATAGGAGGAATGAAAGTGGAACTGAAAGGATATTTTCGACTTTTACAAAAGAAACTGTGGTTGATTGTTGCAATTGCTTTGATAGCCGGTGTGGGTGCAGGGGTCAAAAGCATTTTCTTCACCCAGCCCATCTATGAAGCAAGTTCCAAACTAATTGTGAACCAGACCTCTAACGTTCAAGGCCAGGCAATGATGGACTTCAGCATGATTCAAACCAATATCAAACTCATTAACTCTTACAGAGAAATTATTAAATCTTCCGCCATTATGGATAAAGTTGCTACTACGTATCCAGACCTGGGCTTAACCTCTGCTCAGCTCATGAATAGCACCTCCGTCTCTACAGCCAGCGAATCCCAAGTGATGAGCATAACTGTACAAGGGACTACCTACGAAAAAGCCGCAAAAACGGTCAATGCCATCTCCAACGTGTTCCAATCTCAAATTCCCCTGATTATGAAAATCGATAATGTAGCTATCCTCAGTGAAGCAAAAGTGGATAGTAACGCATCTCCAATCAATATGAAAACCACATTAAGCATCATTGTCAGTCTGTTCGCAGGTCTTGTGCTCGCGATTGCACTTGTATTCCTGATGGATTATCTGGATGACACATTCAAATCCGAAACTGAACTTGAAAAAGAGCTGGGCCTGCCTGTGCTTACGGTTATATCCAAAATGAAAAAAGACGATCTGAAAAATACGAAAAATTACGTATCTCAACAGAAAGTGGGGGATGGCAAATATGTCGCGGCTAACCAATGAAAATAACAGTCTGGTGACCTATTTTAACTCCAAATCTCAAATCTCGGAGGGATACCGTAAATTACGGACGAACATCCAGTTCTCCTCGATCGACAGTCATATCAAAAAAATCATGGTAGCTTCCGCTGAATCCGGCGAAGGCAAGACCACAACCATTAGCAACCTGGCGGTGACCTATGCCCAGGAAGGCAAAAAAGTTCTGTTGATCGATGCGGATCTGCGTAACCCTTCCTTGCACCAGGTGTTTTCCGTGCCCAATCATATCGGTCTTAGTAGTGTGCTGTCTAATCAGTACAGTGTGGAAGAAGTGCTCAGAGAGAGTTATATCGACAATCTCCAGTTGTTCACTTCTGGCCCAATTCCGCCCAATCCTTCCGAGATGATCGGTTCCAACCGAATGAAAAGGCTGATGGAGAAGTTAGAGGATCAATATGATGTCATCATGTTTGATACACCGCCGGTGCTCGCGGTAACGGATGCACTCATTGTGAGTTCGCTGTGTGATGGTGTGCTGCTGGTCGTGAACTCGGGCAAGGTCAAGAAGGAACTGGTGAAGAAGACCAAGGCTGCTCTGGAGCATGTGAATGCACGGATCCTGGGCGCAATCCTGAACAATATCAAAAACGTTGCAGTTCCGGTGGGCTACGGAGAGAAGTAAACCTTCCATCCAATGCTCCCAAGTAAACAGGTAATGTCTACTGCACCTTTATCACTGTAGGCACTCGGTCATGCTGTGGGTTCAATGAACCTTAGACGTTAATCGTCGAAGGTATGACGTGAGGACGGGTTAGATGCCCTGGTTCAACTTTTATCAAACTAAAAAAAAAAGAGGATAGGGTGGTATTTATGAAAAAAGTGAGAAAAGCAATCATTCCTGCAGCTGGACTAGGTACACGATTTTTGCCAGCCACAAAAGCGATGCCCAAAGAAATGCTCCCTATTGTGGACAAACCAACCATACAGTATATCGTTGAGGAAGCCATTGCCTCTGGAATCGAAGACATCATCATTGTAACGGGTAAAGGGAAGCGGGCAATTGAAGATCATTTCGACAACGCTTTTGAATTGGAACATAACTTGCTGGAAAAAGGGAAGCTGGGCCTGCTTGAAGAGGTTCGCAAATCCTCTAATGTGGATATCCACTACATAAGACAAAAAGAGGCCAAAGGACTTGGTCATGCTGTCTGGTGTGCACGTAACTTTATCGGTGACGAACCTTTTGCCGTGTTGCTCGGAGATGACATCGTCGTATCGGAAGTGCCATGCACCAAACAATTGATTGATCAATATGATCAGGTTCAACATTCCATTGTTGGCGTACAAACCGTACTTGCTGAACAAACAGACAGATACGGCATTGTAGACCCGCTTCAATCGGATGGCCGTTTGACAGAGGTTCTCAGGTTCGTAGAGAAACCTGCCCAAGGCACAGCGCCTTCCAACCTGGCGATTATGGGGAGATACGTACTGAGTCCAGAGATTTTCGAACATCTGGAGCAACAAGAGATTGGTCAAGGGGGAGAGATTCAATTAACAGATGCGATTCAGCGCTTAAATGAGACACAAGGAGTGTATGCTTACGATTTCGAGGGAGTACGTTATGACGTGGGCGAGAAACTGGGATTCATTTTGACAACCATCGACTTCGCTCTGCAAAAGCAGGAACTTAGAATTCCAATGCTGCAAGCTCTGCAACTGATTCTGGAAAAAGAGTCGGTAGAACATGCGGCCGGGGGGGAGTTTGAATGAGTCCATCTCCCCAATCGAAGGAAGCGGAGATTGTTATGGACCCAAGTCTGGGGTACAATGCATCAACGATGTCAGGACAAAATGCGGATAAAGTGTATCTATTTATGAAAAGAATGCTCGATTTGCTGGGTTCTTTCATAGGTTTGATCATTTTGTGCCCCTTGTTTGCGGTCATCGGATTACTGATCAAAATCGAGGCCCCGCAGGGGTCTGTTTTTTTTCGTCAGGTACGGGTCGGACAGAATGGAAAAGAGTTCCATATGTACAAATTCAGGTCTATGGTTGCGAATGCAGAAGATCTGCTGGAACAGCTGATTGATCAGAATGAAGTGAACGGGAATATGTTCAAAATGAAAAATGATCCCCGCATTACCCGGATTGGCAAGTTCATTCGGAAAACCAGTCTGGATGAGTTGCCACAGTTGTGGAACGTGTTCAGAGGAGAGATGAGTCTCGTTGGACCCAGACCGGCTCTGCCCAGAGAAGTGAAGAACTACACTTCCTATGACAGACAACGTCTTCAGATGATCCCGGGATGTACGGGATTATGGCAAGTCAGCGGTCGAAATAGTGTTGGTTTTGAGGAAATGGTGGAGCTGGATCTGACGTATGCCCGTGAGCGCAGCATGATGGTGGATATCAAAATTATCTTCAGAACGTTCAAGGTGCTGGTAGGTTCGAAGGATGCGTTTTGAAACACGATTCTGGCTTTGAGGTGGCATAGCGGATATGCAAAAGACCGGTATACTTGCTACATTGAATATGAAGTCGTTTAATATCATTCTTTTTTCGCTGGTAATTGTCTTCGCAGCAATCTATCTTCCACTAGTCTCGGTTGTTGCACTTATAGCTGTGATTCTGCTGGGCGTTTATATTAAACAGCCCAGCTGGATTTTTATGATTCTCATCGTCAGTTTTTCATTGTCCATTGATAAAATATTTAGCATTCATCTGGCAGGACTGGATTCGCTGTCCTTCTACAAGCTGGCGATTCTGGGTTTTGTCATTTCTCTTTTTTTACGCTTTGGTATTCGAAAAGATCTGATATATCCTGCACTGGCGATTGGGTTTTTATTTGTGGAGAGTTATTTTCTATCTGATCTGCCCAGTAAGGTTAGTCCGCTCGATCCATTCAAGGCCTTTCTAGGAGTAATTGTTCCCTTTTTGTTGCTGATGCCCCATTTTTCAAAAGAGATCAGTCAACGAATTATACGTGTACTCGCATGGTTGCCACTGTTCAGTCTTGCTGGTGGTTATATTCTGCAACTCGCTGGCATATTGTCCATTACTAACCTGGAGATGTCGGGCGTAACCCGGTTACAGGGAGCTAACATCGCCGCGCATCTGGCCATGTTGTGTTTTATCTCGATCTGCGTCTGTCTGATTCAGATCAAGCAAGGCCATCAGGTTGTTCTGTATTACATGCTCACCTTGACACATCTGGTCATTCTGGTCCAGACGGGAACAAGGGGGCCGCTGATTGCGCTTATTCCGATTATTCTGGTCTATCTTTTTGATCAACTAAAAGCCTTCATCAAAGGCAGAGTCAGTGCGATTATTCCTCTCATTCTGTTTGTTGTCGCTGTGGCCTATATGGTGATTGCGCAATGGGACAATTATGAGATGAGGTCAGAGAGCAAAGGCTTGTCGGGAAGGGATGTAGCCTGGAATTATTTTATTGGCAAAGCAAATGAGTATCCGATATTTGGACGTGGACTCGGCTCAACTCTTGTAGCGAATGATGGAAGTATCTTTTCTGGCTTCGTTGTTCCGCATAATGAATACATTCGTTTTTATTACGATGGCGGGTTAGTTGGAGCCATCCTGTTGTTTCTATCACTGCTTCTGGTGTTCCGGGCCGTGTACTTCCGGTTGAGCGGCATGATCCGGTTGTATTTTGCCGGTATGATTATCGGTTTCCTGACCTATTCCTTTTTTGACAATACCCTGTCCACGGTTCATCTGATTGCTCCATTCTGTATCTTCCTGAATGCATTATATGCTACGGGAAATGGAGTCCATTCCAAGTCAGGGGCTGAAGCAGAAGTGGATATACAGGTACAGCGAGCCAAGGACGTATCCTTTTCAAAGGAGATTAGAACATGAAGGTCTGTTTGATCAGTTCTACAGGCGGTCATTTTGATGAATTAACCAAAATTATTCCTGCGGTTGAAGAACATGATTATTTCCTGATTACCGAGAAGAACAAAAGCAGAAAAGTAGAATCGTCTCAGGGCAAAGTATACTTCTTAATGCAGCAAGAGCGTAAGAATGCGATGTTTTTGCTGATTTTTATGGCTAACATTTTCAAATCATTCTTTTTATATCTGCGCGAGCGTCCAAAGGTAATCATTACGACAGGGGCAGGGGCCACATATCCTTTTTGCCTCATCGGTAAAATCTTCGGTGCCAAGCTGATTTATATCGAAAGTTATGCCAAAATCTATTCCTCCAGCGCAACCGGGAGATTGATGTACAAAATCTCGGATGAGTTCTTCATCCAATGGGAAACATTGCAGGATAGCTATCCCAATGCAAAATACAGGGGGGCTTTATTTTGATATTTGCTATCGTTGGAACCCAGCGTTTTTCCTTCAATCGGATGTTTGAGCTTATTGATGAGGCGATTGAGGCAGGAATTATTGAAGAAGAGGTTATTGCCCAATCCGGATATACCGAGTATCAGCCGCGAAATTTCACTGCGATTCCTTTCCTTACCCAGGAAGAGATTAATGAATATGTGGAGCGCAGCAGATGCATTATTTCTCATGCGGGTGTGGGCTCCATTACAAATTGTCTTGAACGTGGCAAGCCGGTTATTGTCATTCCACGCCGGAAAGAATGGGGCGAGCATGTGGATGACCATCAGCTTGAAATCTCCAAGGTTTTTCAGGAAAACGGCTATGTGGCCGTCGCGGAGAGTCAGGCTGAATTGCAAAAGCTGGTTCCTTGCATAGAGGAGCTGACGTTCCAGCCCTATGTGAGAAAACAGTCTGATCTGATCTCATCCATTAAAAATTACGTGAACAGTCTATAAGAGATATGAAGATTAACCATGAAAAAAGGAGTCTATCATGAAACCAAAAGTATTGGTTGTTGGATCATCCTTGAAGGATATGGGTGGAATTGTGAGTGTCATCAAAAACATTGAGGATTCCTCCATCTCGGAAATGTATGCCATGCAGCGGGTCGAAACGTATATCACGGGCAGCGTGTTCTCACGGCTGCTTATTTTTATACGGGGATTCATGCAATTCTGGATGAAGCTGTACACGTTCAAGCCGGATATCGTGCATATTCATATGGCGAACAACGGGAGCTTTTATCGGAAGTCTCTATTTCTGCTAACCGCACGAAAGTTGTTTCGAAAGTCAGTTATTCTGCATATTCATGCGGCCAGCTTTGATGATTTCTACAATCAATTTGCTCTGCAGCGCAAGTATTGTCACTACATTCTGAATCAGGCTGATAAGTTGATTGTCTTGTCCCAGACGTGGAAAGAATACTTTGCTACGATTGTGCCGGAAACAGCCATTGAGGTGCTCTATAACGGGGTCTTTGTTAAAGAACCGTTTGTAAGAGAACAACAAACAGCCGTTAATGCTCTCTTCATGGGCAGACTCGGTGAGCGAAAAGGAGTCTACGATCTGCTTCAGTCTATTCAGCAATTGAAGGCGCTAGGCGTTACAGCTACCTTTAATCTGGCAGGGGATGGCGAAGTCGAAGAAGTCAAAGCAATCGTGCAGCAGTATGGAATAGAGGATCGTGTCAATGTACTCGGCTGGATTAACGGAGAGCAAAAGGAAAAGCTGATGCGGGAAGCGGATCTACTGGTCCTGCCTTCTTATCATGAGGGATTACCTATGGCCATACTTGAAGCAATGAATTGTGGCTTGCCCATTATATCGACCACCGTCGGAGGCATCCCCGAAGTGATTACATCCGGTCATAATGGGCTGTTAATCGAGCCGGGAGATGTGCACGGGCTGACATCAGCGCTGGAATATCTCATCACGGATGAAGAGGTTAGAGCAAGAATGGGTTCACATAACAGAGAGATTATATCGGATAAGTTCGATATGAATCTTCTCGTAGGCAGATTGTCAGGAATATATGATGCACTTCAAGTGAAGGTATCCTAGTGAACAGGAAAAGGTGATGAAATGAACCCCTTGGTATCTTGCATCATTACGACCCATAACCGGGCCGAGTTATTGAAAAATGCGTTGAGAAGTGTACGTGAGCAAACACATCCGTATCTGGAGATTTTCATTGTGGATGATGGTTCAGAAGATCAGACGCCAGAGATCTGTCAGGCTTGGGCCCGGGACGATTCACGGATTCGATACATCCGGGTTCCATATCCCAAAGGAGCCAACCATGCACGGAATGTAGGGATATCCCAAGCCAATGGCAAGTACATTGCCTTCCTGGATGATGATGATGAATGGATGCCTGACAAAATAAAAACCCAGGCGGAAGTGCTGGAACGAAAACAGGAATCATTCACCTTCTGCAGCAAGTATCTCGCATACACGAATGAGCAGCATCAGGTGGTCAAACGGAAATTGTCGGTAGAACCTCGCGATGTTATTCGGTATGAGGATCTGCTTACATTCAACTGGATCGGGGAAACGTCCAAAATCATGGTACTTACCTCACTCGCCCGTGAAGTTCGATTCGATGAAAATCTGACATCCGCTCAGGATTATGACTTTTATCTGCGTATATTGAAACGAGGCTACATCGCCGTGAATGTGAAAGAACCGCTGGTGGATATCAACATCCATAGTGGTCCACGAATCTCAACCTCTACAACGGCCAAGTACAAGGGCCAACGCAAGATTATTTTGAAATACTACAATGATATGTCCAAGGAACAGAAGCGCCGTCAGTTACACCATTATCGAATGCTCGAATGGTCGAGAAATACACTTCGTAATAACGTTTATTTGAAAAAAGCACTATCGCTGTATCCTTGGTGGAAAGATTGGGTGCTGCTCAAGCGTAATACCAAAATCATGGTGCAAGGATTTCTAATGAGATTTCATGCAAGGCGCGCAGTTGGAACGTATACAGAGGAACCTGTGCGAATGAAACTAAAGTAAGAGGTGCCTGGATGGAAAATCCGACGGTGTATATGCTGCCCAAGATGATTGAGAACAATAAATTCAATGAGCTGTTATCCGATTCCATTGAGAACAAGGGATGGGAAGTGAAACAGTTTACCAAAAGAGATCTACTCAAACTGAAAAAAAATGATGTGCTGCATTTTCATTGGCCCAGCTTCTATTACAGAGGTTCTTCCGTGCTGACAACAGTGATCAAATCGATTCTATATGTATTGATGATTTGTTTTGCACGCTTGCGAGGGGCCAAATTGTTCTGGACGGTGCACAACATCTGGCCACACAACAGCGGCAAGACGCGGTTCGATTACTGGATGAGAAAAATACTGGTCCAAAATTGCTCCAAGCTGATTGTCATGGGTAAACCCTTGATCTCTGAGATCTGTTCGACGTTTGGGATTGATTCCAGCCGGATCGAGGTTATTCCGCATGGACATTACAAGGGAGTGTATCAGGGGAAAGGCGTGAATATCCGCTCCCGGTTTGGCATCCCGGAGGATAGTTATGTGTATGCGTTCTTCGGTCAGGTCTCGCCTTACAAAGGCGTGGATGATTTGCTGGAGGCATTCAAGGATCTGGATTCCGAACAAGCCCACCTGTTGATTGCTGGCAAAAAGGTAAAGGATTATGACCTTGGAGATGAATTTCTCGAGAGTGGACATATTCATACCCATTTTCATTTCATCGAAGATGATGAATATTCGGACTATTTTGATGCAGTAGATTCGATCATTCTTCCATACAAGCAAATTGCGACTTCAGGCAGTGCAATTCTGGCATTGACCTTCTGTAAACCGGTGGTGGCACCACGGATTGGCTTGTTGGAGGAATACCTGCCCGAAGATTGTGCGGTACTCTATGAACCTTCCGATCCGGATGGATTACTCAAGGCAATGAATATGATCCGGTTAAAACAATCGGAGTTTCAGGAAGGCAGTGGTTTTGTCAAAGCGTTGGAGCGGCTGGATTGGCCAGTGATTGCCCAAAGGACACTTACCCTGTACTCCAGTTAGTACAGATGAGAGAGTGGACCTAATTGAAAAATATGGGGATGAAATGATGAAAGTAACCGTCGCGATCTGTACGTATAACCGTGCACAGGATGCGGTAGAGGCTATACGAAGTGCAATACAACAGAATTACGCAAGCAGCGACTATGAGATCATACTCATTGATAACAATTCGAAAGACAACACACGGGAAATCGTGCTCCAAACCATCTTGCAGCATGAGAACCATTCGATCCGTTATGTGTTGGAAGAAAAGCAAGGCTTGTCTGTAGCCCGTAACCGGGCCATTCACGAGGCGCGCGGCGAGTATATCCTGTTCCTTGACGATGATGCCTTTGCTTGCAAGGATTGGATTCGCCAGATCGTTAGCGTCTTTGAAATGAATGAAAATATCGGTTGTGTCGGTGGCAAGATTGACCCGATCTGGGAAGTGCCTGAGCCAATGTGGATTCCACCGGAGAACAGGTCGCTGTTCACCATTCTGGATTTTGCAGATGAAGTCACTGAAATGAAAAGTCCTTATATTCCATTTGGTGCCAATGTGGCCTTTCGTTTATCCGTCTTTGATCAACTGGCTCCCTTCCGTGAAGATCTTGGAAGAGTGGGGAACAACCTCCTCTCCAGTGAAGAGAGTGAGTTGATTGCAAGAATACGGACAAAGTTCAAGGTATATTACACGCCGTATGGCGCGGTACAACATAAAGTAGCCAAAGAGCGAACGACGAAGAACTGGTTTCTGCGCAGAATCTATTGGCAAGGTGTGAGTGATGCCATTCGGGATCAGGATCGTGGTGTTGTGCGTACGGCCAAACATGGCATCAAGCTTGCACAGGGGATCACAACCTCACTGATCTACATTTATAATGCAGATCGGTTCACACGTCAGCTTGCCAAAGTATGTTACCGAAACGGCATGATTGTTGGGTCGCTTCGTCAAAACAGTAAGGGATGAGGATCGCTATGGCGCAAGTTGCACTTCGCAAAGTATTCAGAGGAAACGGCTTAATGAGTGCCATATTTCAGACAAGTGGAACCAATCTGCTGGTCATGACACTGACGATGTTGTCTTCCATTTTGACGTCACGCATGTTCGGTGTAGAGGGAAAGGGCGCATTCTCGGCCATCCTGTTCTGGCCAGCGCTCTTAACCGGATTGGTCGGATTTGGACTACCCACTTCTATCATTTATAACATCAAACAGAGCGCAACCGAGAAGAGTGCACAGTATGTTCGGTTAAGTTTTCTTTTTCAAGTTCCGGTGTGCATCATCATTGGTATTGTGGCCTGGTTTGGATTACCCTTCTGGCTCTCCAGCTTTCCGCCGGAGGTCGTGCAGATATCCAGATGGTATACGATTGCTACCGTTCCTGTACTTATTGTCATCAATCTCATATCAGCCCTCTCGCAGAGTCGGGAGAAATTCGCTGTATATAATGGTATCCGGTTAATGATCCCCCTGTTTAATGTAGGCGGGCTTTTTGTGTTATGGGGCCTGGGCATGCTGAGCATTCAGCTCGCGGCTGCGATCTATTTTGTGACCAGCTTCTCCGTGGTGGCGTGGGCTATCTATGCCAACCGTGATGAATTGAGACTGAGATGGTTCAAGGATCGGGTGGACCAGAGTTCGGCCAAGAAACTTTTTGGTTATGGCAGCAAGGTGTATGGTGTTGAATTGTTAGGAACGCTGTATACCCAGTTTGATAAAATCATTATTTTGGCTTTGCTCACCCCGCGTGATTTTGGACTGTATTCCGTCGTATTTGCGTTATCCCGAATCTACAATGCAGTTCAGACGGCGATTAGCAATGTTGTTTTTCCAAAAGTGACCGGATTGCCCCAAGAGCAGATTATTCGAACAGTTGGCAGAGCCTTCCGCATCTCGCTCATGGTCATGATGATCATTGTAATACCCACCATGTTTGTGGGGAACTACCTGATGGGACTTCTGTTTGGCTCCGAATTCCTGGAAGCGAGTGTAGCGTTTTATATTTTGGCTGTGGAATGCATCATTGGTGGTGGCTCCTGGATTCTGGCATCCGCATTTAATGCACTTGGTCGGCCAGGGCTTGTGATGATCAGACAGCTCATTGCACTCTCGGTGACGGTGGCTTTGTTCTTTGTGTTCACCCCGCTGTGGGGGCTCAACGGAATTGCAATTGCCTTATTGATCGGGTCCATTGTACGAATGGTAGTCACTGTGGCCGCGATGAAGATTGTATTTAAGGTGAAGTTTGCCGCCATGTTCTATGACAAGGAAGATCTGCCGTTTCTCTATGAACGGTTAAATAAAAAAAGAAGAAGAGTTACCCAAGGAGGAGATGGAGATGCTGGGCACTAACAATATTCATCCAATGGAAGAGTTGAAGGGACATTTGCGTCAGATTTTGAAGGTTATTCCACCGCGTACCGAAATTTATTATCTGGATTACCCGGTTCATAGTAACGGTGGCGACTTGTTGATTATGAAAGGTACTGAGGCTTTCTTCCGGGACAATGATATTCATGTACGTGCCAGATACAGCATTCTGGATTGCCCTTTGTCTCTCAAGGTACCGGATGGTATCACGATTGTGTTGCACGGGGGAGGTAACTTTGGTGATCTGTACCCTGCCCATCAGAAATTGAGAGAACGTATGATTGCCCAGCATCCGAATCACCGGATTGTCATTCTGCCTCAGACGATGTTTTACAAGAGTGATATTGAATTGAAAAAGACAGCCCAAGTATTCAATCGTCATAAGGATGTGCACTTTTTTGTCCGGGATACCTTATCTTATGAGATAGCCAGCAAAGAATTTCAACAAACCAATGTGTATCTATCTCCGGATATGGCGCATCAATTGTGGCCTCTTAAGTCCAAGAGCAAGCCTAGTGCAGAGATGTTGTATTTCTTCCGTAAAGACATTGAGAAAACTCAGAATCAGGTGCATTACGAATCCGTCAGTGGACCCAAGGCCACGTTTAAAGACTGGGAGACATTGTACAACCGGGTAGACCGGAAGATCATTCGCATGATTACATCCCGGTTAAAGTCAGGGAAAGGCAGCTCTTTTGCCCGCTGGTTGTGGTACAAATACTCTGATCGGATGGTACATACGGCCATTAAGGAATTCAATCAATACCAGACCATCACGACATCCCGTCTGCATGGACATATTCTGGCCTGTCTCCTGGATCAACCGAACATCCTGCTGGATAATTCATACGGCAAGAATTCGAATTATTATGCAGCTTGGACCAAGAGCAATCCGGCAGGCAGACTGGAATCCAATCAGACCAGCACATATAACAAGCCAACCGAGACCGGCAAGGGAGCAAGTACGGTTGTGCTGTCGGATGGTGCAGTCCTATGAGAAGTATTCTGTTATCCGGTGGTTCTGGCAAGCGTCTCTGGCCGTTATCCAACGATTCCAGATCCAAGCAATTTCTTAAAGTTCTTCATGGGCCAGAGGGAAATCCGGAATCTATGGTACAGCGGGTATGGCGACAGCTGAATCATGCCGGACTTGCATCAGAGGCTCTTATCGCGACCAGTTTGCCACAGGTGGAGATTCTGACTTCTCAGCTGGGAGACGATGTCAGACTGATTGTGGAGCCTGAGCGCAGAGATACGTTTCCTGCCATTGCACTCGCAGCCTCCTATCTGTATTCCGTAGAGAGTGTGAGTCTGAATGAGACAATTGCAGTGTTGCCTGTAGATCCCTTTGTTGAAAAAGAATTCTTCGAAGTGCTGGCAACCTTACCGGAGATGCTTGATAAGTCTGGTGCTGATCTGGCCTTGATGGGAGTTGTGCCGACGTACCCGTCAGAGAAGTATGGATACATCATTCCGCAATCCCTATCTTCCAGTGAAAATAACAATGAATACGTGAATGTAGCGAAGTTCCAGGAGAAACCCTGCGAATCCGATGCGGTCCTCATGATTGAGCAGTCCGCATTATGGAATTGCGGGGTTTTTGCTTTTAAGCTGGGTTATTTGATCAATCTGCTGATTGAGATGGAATTACCGATCCAGTATGACGAGATGCTGAAGCAATACGGCAGATTGAACAAGATCAGTTTTGATTACCAGGTTGTCGAGAAGGCAAATCAGATTATCGCTATTCCGTATAACGGCTTCTGGAAAGATCTGGGCACGTGGAACACACTCACGGAAGAGATGGGAAGCTCGGTTGTAGGAAAAGGGTGGATTACGGGAGATTCCCTGAATACGCACCTGGTCAATGAATTGAACATTCCGGTTGCCATATTGGGATTGTCGGATGTGGTGGTCGCCGTGAGTCCGGATGGCATTCTGGTCAGTGACAAAGAAGCCAGCCCACGGATCAAGGAAATCTTGAAGAATGAGGATCAACGCCCCATGTATGAGGAGCGCAGGTGGGGGTGCTACCGGGTTCTGGATTACACAAGAAACGAAGCTGGCGGCGAGGTTCTCACCAAACGAATCTGCATCAGTGCCGGGAAAAACCTGAGTTATCAATACCATTTGCTTCGCAATGAGGTATGGACGGTTGTATCGGGAACAGGGGAATTGATTCTGGATGGACAGAGCCGAATGATCGGGCAAGGAGATACGGTGATCATTGACCGGAGTATGCTTCATTCCGTCAGAGCCGTTACGGAACTGGAGATCATTGAAGTACAGATCGGCAGCCAGCTGATTGAGGAAGATATCGTTAGAGTGTCTACCGAATGGCAGGACATTGTTCAGACATATGTGAAGCACGCGTAACCAACACATTAGAACATGGGGGAGATTATGGAATGAATATTACGGTGATTGGCACAGGGTATGTGGGTTTGGTATCGGGCGTATGTTTTTCGGAACTGGGAAATAACGTGATCTGTGTCGACAACAATGTGGAAAAAGTGAATATGTTAATGGACGGTCATGTTCCGATCTATGAACCGGGTCTGAAGGATATCATGAATGCCAATATGAAAGCAGGAAGGCTGTCCTTCACCACCAACATTCAGGATGCTATCAGTCGTTCGGATATCATCATTATCGCGGTGGGTACGCCATCCCTGCCTAATGGCGAAGCAAATCTGAGCTTTATTGAGCTTGTCGCGCGAGAAATAGGTTCTTATATGGATAATTATAAAATAATAATGACTAAAAGCACTGTTCCTGTCGGAACCAACGATCGTATTCAGGAATGGATCAGCAGTCTGACGAATCATCCATTCGACATGGCATCGGTACCGGAGTTCCTGCGAGAAGGTACCGCTGTCCAGGATACGCTCTATCCTGACCGGATAGTCATTGGGACACATAGTGAGCGGGCAGTCGCCACGTTGAAAGAGCTGCATCAGCCATTAACCGATCAGATTATTGTTACGGATATTCGCTCGGCCGAAATGATTAAATATGCATCCAACGCTTTCCTGGCAACCAAGATCTCATTTATCAACGAAATCTCTAACATCTGTGAAAAAGTAGGAGCAGATGTCAGTCGTGTTGCCGAAGGCATGGGCTATGACAGACGAATCGGTGCCTCCTTTCTCAAGGCAGGCATTGGTTACGGAGGTTCCTGTTTCCCTAAGGATACACAGGCTCTGATTCAAATTGCAGGTAATGTGGATTATGACTTCAAACTGCTGAAGTCCGTGGTGGAAGTAAACAAAGATCAACGCTTCAACGTCATTCGTAAACTGGAAGACGCACTAGGCTCACTCGAAGGGAAGGAGATTGCGATCTGGGGGCTCGCTTTCAAACCGGATACCGATGACGTTCGTGATGCTCCGGCGATTGAGATCATTCAGCGTTTGCTTGAGCAGGGAGCAGTGATTCGGGCGTATGACCCCATCGCTACCGAGAACTTCCGCAAAGAGGTGGATTCCCCATCCATTACGTGGGAAGAGCGTGCCATGAAAGCGGCGGAAGGTGCTGATGCACTCTGCGTTCTGACGGAATGGAAAGAGTTCATGGAGGTTAACCTGACTGATTTGGCAGCACATATGAATCAACCCATCCTGATTGATGGAAGAAACATCTACGGAGAAGATCAGATTAAAGATACATCCTTCCAATACTACTCCGTTGGTCGTCCAGGTCTAACCAATATCGATGGAAGAAAAACGGCAGTCATCTGACGGAGGCCATAACATGAGACGCGGGATCAAAATAACATTAGGTGCCATTTCCCTTGTTGCAGTTGTTATGATTGGATATTCTGTGTATCTGTATTCGCATGTTAAATCAGCGGCGGATCAAATGTATGAACCCCGGGAACCCATCAAGCAGGTATCTATTGTAGACCAGCGGGGTGGGGGAGATTTCCCTGTGGACATGGAGAAGGAAGAACCTTTTAATGCTTTGATTCTGGGTGTGGATGAACGTTCCAATGATCGGGGGCGCTCCGACACCATGATTGTATTAAGTGTTAATCCTGCGAAACAATCCGCACTTATGTTTAACATCCCCCGAGATACCAGAACAAATATTGTTGGTCACGGCACGGAGGATAAGATCAACCATGCCTATGCTTTTGGGGGCGTTAACATGTCTGTGCAAACGGTGGAACAATTGCTTGACGTTCCCATACATTACTACATGAAAGTGAATATGGAGGGCTTTGCACAAGTCATCGACATGGTGGGTGGAGTGAATGTGAATAACCCGTTTGCATTTGACTATGAGGGTTACCGGTTCGAGCAAGGGAATATTCATCTGGATGGTGAAGCGGCTTTGGGATTTTCGCGGATGCGTTATGATGATCCGAAGGGAGATCTCGGGCGGAATGACCGTCAGCGGGAGATCATCAAACAAGTGCTGAAGAATACGGTCCAGGTATCCAACGTGTTGCAACTGGAGACGTTGCTGGACGAAGTCAGTGCTCACGTCAGAACCGACGTTACCTTTGATGAGATGAAGCAGATGTTCTCCAATTATCGTTCGGTACTGGACCATATTGAATCCGTTGAGATTAAAGGCACGGGCAAGAAAATAGACGGAGTGTATTACTATATCGTGGAACAGTCGGAACGAGACAGGATACATCAGATGATTGAAGAACATTCAAAATGATCGGATAGGGCGGTGAACCAGATGCGTATCTCCAGGCTAATGAAATTGTCCCTGATTGTGCTACTCATGTATATGCTCATGATACCGGCAAGTACAAATTATGTTCAATCAGCTCAAAACTATCAATGGAATAATATACCTATTGGTGGTGGGGGGTACGTTACGGGGGTGGTCATTCATCCGACTGAGCCTGATCTGGTTTACGCTCGAACTGACGTTGGAGGAGCTTACCGACTGGATGTAACTTCAGGAGATTGGGTTCCACTACTGGATCATTTTGGAGATGAGGACAGCAATCTGTACGGCGTGGATGGAATTGCGCTGGATCAGCAAAACCCCAATGTTGTGTATATCGCTGCTGGGAAGTACGGGAACGTGGGGCCGAGTGATATTCTGAAATCCACAGACCGAGGAGAAACCTGGATTCGAACCGGACTTAATCTTCGGAATGAATCAAATGGAAATATCCATCGAGCCATGGGAGAGAGCATCGCGGTTAATCCCACGAACTCCAATTACCTGCACGTGGGTACACGATATGATGGATTGTATACTTCCAGTGATGGTGCAGCAACGTGGAGCAAGGTATGGGATGTACCGAGCGGGCTGTCCGGTGAGGGAATTCGGAGTGTAGCTTATGGATTGAATCCCGTGACGAAGCAAGGTCAAGTTGTGTATGCGGGGGTTCGCGGTATTGGTGTGTATAGCAAAGCACCGAGAAGCAATGGGCAGACCACCTGGCAACTTACCGGAAGAAGTCCCGAATATCCTGCACGTATGACTGTGGCGAAGAACGGGACGTTGTATGTGACCACGGATAATCAGGGCGTCTACAAGTTCAATGGTGTGCAGTGGACGAATATAACACCCAGCTCCAGTTACTCATCTTATTATGGAATTACGATTGATCCCAATAATGATAATCACATCCTCGCCGCCGTTCGAACAGGCGGAGATAATCTGCCACTGTATCGTTCCGTTAATGGCGGACAGAGTTGGACAACAGTGAGCAAAACACTGGTATCCAAACCGTCATGGTGGACACCCAACATGTTTTTCTCAGCAACATCCAGTATCAAGTTTGATCCGCATAATCCGGGCACCGTATACGCTACAGACTGGTTTGGCGTGTACAAGACTGAAAATATCAATGGTACCAATGGATTGACTGGGAGTACAGCGAGTACTTGGGAAGCCATCACCGATGGACATGAAGAAGTCGTCGCACTCACGGCATCCACACCACCTCAGGGTGTTTCATTCTTTAGTGGTTTAACAGACCAGATCGGATTTAGACATGAGAATGTATCCGATGTTCCTCTCAATAAAATCCCGCTCGCGGGTATGCGAGAAATTGTAAGTATTGACTATCATGAAGCAAATCCGAATTACATGATATTTCTGGGAAGTAGCGACTGGTATGGTACGACCACACGTTTATTTGTCTCTTCCAATAACGGAGTTACCGTAACTCCAATGAATGTTCCGGCTGGCTCCAAACTGGGGAGGGTCGCCTACTCGGCCATCAATCCAAATGTAATTGTTTATTACCCCCAGACCGGTAATCCGGTCAGAAGCACGAATCGTGGCGCAACATGGCAAAATATGAATGGTGCCCCTTTTCAGGCCATCGGGGGGAATATGGTCTTTGCCTATAATCATCCACTGGCTGCCGATCGCATCAATGGATATAAATTTTATATGTATGCTGCTGGTTATCTGTATCGCTCAACGGATGCAGGTGCCAACTGGTCCAAAGCCAATGCGGTTCGCCTTCCTGTTAATACGGATATAAATACAAGCTCCATTAAAGTCGAGGCTGCACCTGGTGTGGCGAATGCCGTATGGGTAAGTTTGGGAACTGATGGACTATATGCATCGACGAACTCAGGAAATACATTTTCCAAGATTCAGAGCGTACAGAATTCCAAATTATTTGCCTTTGGAAAGGCTCAGCCAGGCAAATTGGTTCCAGCCGTCTATGTATATGGGACCGTAAATAATGTGAATGGATTCTTCCGTTCAGATGATATGGGGGTAACCTGGAACAATATAGGTCCTTTAGGTGCTGGAATCGGGCTTGGTAATGAACCGCAAATTATGGCGGCAGACCGTCAAATCTATGGTCAGGTATATGTAGGTACGAATGGCAGAGGAATGTATGTAGGTTCATTAGAATAAAGAAAGAGATATGAAAGTGGTGATGAATCATATGATGGAGGAGGGTTCCGGGCGCACGAGACAAAGGCAAGTTCGAAGAACGTACGGGTTTCTTATAGCTCTGTTGCTGATTGTGATCTGGATTCTGGTCATCTGGTCCATGTCGACCCAATCCTCTCAGCAGCAGGACATTCAGCCCTGGCTTCATAAATGGTCCCAGAAAGTGCAGATTGGCTTCGTACTTCCTGATATTCAATTCACATATGGGGAGTATGAGTATTCACTAAAGCAAAGGCCGTATGATTTTGCAGAGTTCATCTTTCGCAAAAGTGCTCATCTATTTGTATACGCTGTGCTCGCCATGCTTGTGTATGGCGGGCTGCGATACAGGAGAATCCGCATCATGACTTGTATTGTAGCTGCTCTGGCTGTGGTATTTATCATCGCATCCATTGATGAGTATATTCAGCAGTTCAGCCCGGATCGGACAAGCTCGATACGTGATGTTGGATTGGACTTGCTTGGTGGTTGCTGTGGGATTGCCGTATATGCATGGCTTCTGTCCATCACCCGCAGGATCAGAAAGGGAAGGTGTGATTCAGTTCACGATAAGTGATTTCCCAGGAAATGCTGCCTTCAGAACCCGCTTCTAGCTTCTACTTGTCTGCTATCCATCATAAGTATGGAGTAGGACAAGGAGGACTGGACATGATGCGAAGAAGGAACCGGAATGCTTTGCTCAAAAAGATCGGCTTCATCGCGATCATTGTATTATTGCTGTGGTTGATTGCCAGAACCATTCCGTATCTGTTTCAGGCAGATACATCGGATGAAGCTGCTGCTGTTGCCGAAGAGTTTTACAAATATGAGCAGACGGGTGACTTCGGCAGTTCATGGGAACTTTTTCACCCCCTGATGAAAGAGCGGTTTCCCAAGAGTGCTTACGTACAGAACAGAGCACATATATTTATGCAGCACTTTGGCGTGGAAACGTTTGAGTTGGAGATGGAAAAGCCGGAGCACGAGTTCGATGTAACCGTGATCGATGGTGTTAAGCCATTTTCTGAAGTCTACAGAATCCGGGTCACCCAGAAGTACTCAGGTACCTTTGGCCAATTCGATATTGTGCAGACCTGTTATCTGGTAGAGGATGGCGATGAGTGGACCTTACTCTGGTATTATCCAAATCAGAAAAATGAGGATACCTCGCAGGTCGACAATAGTGACTGATCAGGAAATAATATTAACCCATACATTGAACCGAATTGTATCATTTACCTAACATGAGGCTCTGTAAATGCGAGACTTTTGTCGCATTTATGGAGCTTTTTTTGTGTTTTGCTTGTTTTTATGGCTGTAAAGCCTTGACATTAGTCCCGGTGTCAAGTAAATTACGAGATAGATACAAAATGTATCAATTTTCAGCGTCTAACGACAAATAACAAGGACTTCTAAGCTCCTTGTGAGGGGAAGGAAAATCATTGATCGAAACGGGCCGCTTTTACTGTGTCAGTTGTGGGATGATTGTGTCGGTCACTAGAAGCTCTGTCGAAATGAAGGAAGAGGGCAATGGAGGCAATCACGTATTTCGCACCGGATTCTACCGGAGTGAAATGCCGCTTGGATGCTGTGAAGCGTGTGTAGTTGAAGCGAAATGTCAGGGGAAATCCCAGTTTGCGGGACAATATACTAAAGATTATGATACACTATGTTCATATGAGAAACGGGCATGAGTTATGTGCTCGTCCATGAAGGAGGGGATTGAATGCAGCAGGAGCCGGTCGTCCGGATTCAGAGCGTCAGCAAAATCATATCCTCCCGATCATTGGTCAGCGACCTGACTCTGGATATTTCTCCGGGGCAGGTTTTTGGTTTTTTAGGACCTAATGGCGCGGGGAAAACAACAACGATTCGGATGATGGTTGGACTGATGTCCATCAGTAAAGGTGACATTTTCATCTCGGGACACAGTGTGAAGAATGAATTTGAGAAGGCGGTAGCCCAGGTAGGAGCTATTGTAGAAAATCCGGAAATGTACAAGTTTCTGACCGGGTACCAGAATCTCGTTCACTTTGCCCGCATGTCGCCGGGAGTTACGAAAGAACGTATTGCGGAAACGATTGAGCGTGTGGGGCTTGCGGCCCGTATTCACGATAAGGTCAAAACCTATTCACTGGGCATGCGCCAGCGTCTGGGGGTCGCGCAAGCGATATTACATAAACCGAAGCTGCTTGTACTGGATGAGCCGACCAATGGTCTGGACCCACAGGGTATACGGGAACTGAGAGATTATTTGCGTCAGCTCACCCAAGAGGAAGGTATTACGGTCTTTGTATCCAGTCATTTATTGTCGGAGATGGAGCTGATGTGTGATACGGTGGCCATCATCCAGAACGGCAAGTTGATCGATGTAAGAAACCTTCGGGCTGAAGCAGGTTCGGATGCATTAATCGAAGTTGCTTTTGAGCTGAATGATGCTGACCGCGCTGCGGATCTGATTCAGGGTGCTGTCGTACAGGGCAATGTCCTGGTGATGCGGGTGTCTCGTGAGCAGATTCCGGATATCAATGCCAAGCTGGTTAGCGAAGGGTTTCAGGTATACGGTATTCGTAACGTGACTCACACCCTAGAAGAACAATTCTTGCAAGTAACTGGGGGTGGAGGCATTGGGTAGTTTTGGTAATCTGATATTGAATGAGAATATGAAAATATTCCGTCGTCCCCGTACCTGGATCATGTTATCGATTCTGGCGCTGATCTCGCTATTAATGCCAGTGTTACTGCGAGAAGGCATGGGGTCCAATGAGGTTTTGTACTGGGAAGCGGCTGTAACGACCATCCAGATTACGTTTTTCCTGAACACGATCTTCTGTGTTGTGATTGCAGCGGAATCGGTCGCGGGCGAATTTACCTGGGGAACCATTAAGTTATTGCTGATCCGTCCATGGTCACGAAGCAAAGTTCTTGCTTCCAAATATCTGACCGTCGTTGGCTTCAGTATTGTCAGTACATTGCTAATCATCGCGATGGCCATGCTAACGTCTTATATCCTTTTCTCGCATGATGCTCCGGGAGGAAGCAGTAGTCCAGCTACGAATGCTCTGACTTTATGGGGATACTTGTATGTTGATCTGTTCATTACGCTTGCGATTGCCTTTATGGTGTCCTCCGTATTTCGTTCAGGTGCGCTTGCGATTGGATTATCCCTGTTCATTATGTTCTCACAGAGTATCTTCTCACTCATATTCAATCCGGTCCGTTATGAGTGGGCCAAGTATGTTCTATTCAACAACATGGATCTTAGCAAATACATGACCTCCGGGGCGGATTTTGCGCTAATGGGTGGTCCGAGTGCAGGAATGACACTGGGTTTCTCCATTGCAGTTCTGGCGGTGTATTACGTTATTTTCATGGTGATTTCCTGGGTTGTATTCAGCAAAAGAGATGTGGCAGGCTAACGCCTGCTTCTTTTTTTTGTTCCAATGTTGTTTTGGAAAGAAAAAAAAGTGTATATTGAGCATCGCCTGTGGCATGACTGTCATTTAAGGGTACTTATAAATGACTAGATATACATATGAACGCCGCAGTCACTTTGGCAGAGCAGCGCAAGGAGGGATCACGTTTCTTGATAAATAACAAGTTCTACCGCATATGCACAGCGATTATTCTGCTGCTGCTCATCGTGTATCTGGGGGAAAAAGTGAACTTTATTTTCAGCCCCCTGACCTCACTGATTCACATCATCATCATTCCGCTGCTGATTGCTGGTTTCTTCTATTATCTGCTGCGCCCGCTTGTTGATTATATGGAAAGGCATAAGATCAAACGTGCATTGTCAGTTCTGATTATTTATGTCGTAATTGCATTAATCCTTGCAGGTTTTAGTGTGCTTGTATGGCCTTCCCTGCGTGAACAATTGATGAATTTTGTAGACAATGCTCCAGCGTTGGTTACTTCACTCAGTGATCAGTTGAATGCACTTGAAAAGAGCAATGTTGTTTCCAGATACCTGCCGGATGATTCCAATCTATTCTCACGATTATCCGATGTTCTGAGCCAAGGAATCACTCAGGTAACCGATTATGTCTCCGGGTTATTCTCCGTGGTATCCAATCTGGTTATTATTCTGGCAACGTTCCCGATTATGTTGTATTACATGCTCAAGGAAGGCAGCAAATTTGGAACGAATCTGACGTTGTTGTTGCCTAGGCATTATCGAAAGGATGGGGAAGAAACCGTCCATGAGATCGATGAAGCACTAAGCAACTATATTGTTGGCCGGGTTATTGTTAATGTAGCCTTGGGGATTCTGATGTACATCGGTTTTCTCATTTTAGGTTTGCCTTACGCATTGCTGCTGACTGTTGTATCCATTATTCTGAACTTCATCCCTTATGTGGGTGCTTTGCTGGCAGCTATTCCGGTTGTCATTGTTGCGTTTATCGAATCACCTTCGATGGCGATCTGGTCACTGGTCATCATTGTAATCGCACAGCAAATTCAGGATAACCTGATCTCACCTTATGTCTATGGCAAACAGCTCGATATTCATCCACTGACTACCGTTATCCTTTTGCTCGTGGGTGCTGACCTGGGAAATATCTTGGGTATGATCATCGTGATTCCCCTATATATGATTCTGAAAATTATAGTTCGCAAAATCCATTATCGGATTGTTGAAGATAAGACTGAAACTTAAATGGAGTTTGAAATATAACGCTGTCATGTGCCACTACTAATGTTTGTTATTGAATCACATCGATAAGCTCAACAGGATAAGCAGCATATCAATGGTGAAGGGTCAGGTAAGTTTGCCCTCGCCATTGGTATGCGGCTTTTTTTCATACATATTGCTCACTCATGTTATAACTGTTATACTTGATATATAACAGATAACAAAAAGAAGGTGAACCCTTGATTATTCAACTGGATATGCAATCCGAACTTCCCATCTATTCGCAACTTGTTTATCAAATTATTGAAGGTATTGCTAGTGGTGAGTTACAGCTAGGTGAGGCGTTACCTTCGGTTCGGAATTTGGCCGCAGATATCGGTGTTAACCTTCACACCGTCAACAAGGCTTATACATTACTCAAGCAAGATGGATACATTCTGGTTCATAGACAAAAGGGAGTTGTAGTGAACCCTGATGGAATGCCTGGTTTAACGGATGATTTTTTGAAAAAGCAGCAAAGCGAATTCAGACCGATTATTGCCGAAGCGATCTGTCGTGGAATGACCAAAGAGGAACTATCTGCGGTGTTAGACCAAATATATGATGATGTGAAGATGGGTCACAACAGAGAATAACGAATCAAGGGAGTGTGTTATGTATGCAACTATTTAGTATATTACCTATCATTTTAATCTTTGCTCCATTAGCCGTACTTCTATCCTTTACACCATATCTGACAAGGGAAACCATTAGCTTTGGGGTTACGGTAAGTCAATATAATTACTACACACCTATCTTACGTAAGCTAAGAAGTACGTTTGCTACAGTAAGTCTGATCGGAAACGGGATGATTATACTTGTCTGGCTGTATTTACTCCGATCTGCTAATGAAGATTCTACCGCAATGATTACCGCTGTTAGCACAATGATATTCATTGTGTACTGGGCAGCACTACACATATTATTTCATTTCAAGATGAAAAAGATAAAAGGATCACTTACAACTGTAGAAACACCTCAAAGAGTGAAAATCGATACCACCTTCCGCCAAAATAAACTCACCTATTCCAACTATTGGTTTCTCATTCACATTGCGATTATTGTTGCCATTGCGATCATTTCGATCCTGAATTATAAGGCACTACCTAACGTCATTCCAATAAAATATGATCTTCAAGGCCATGTCACTTCCAGTGTGCCTAAAACTTACCTCTCGGTACTGGCTATTAATCTTGTACAGCTAGGAATCATTGCACTTATGATGATGGTTAACTGGAGTATTAAATCAAGCAAACAACAGCTTACTACGTCTAATCCGGGCCAATTTGCTACTGAAAATATTCAATTCCGCCGTAAATGGTCCCTATTTACGCTTGTAACAGGCTTACTTCTTACCATCTTATTTGCCTTCATTCAGATCAATATGTTCGTCCCTAATCTGGTCTTGTTAACAGCTATTAGCTTCATCACGCCTGTAGTGATCGTGTTAGGTGTTGTATGGCTGTCTCTCACAGGCAGACAAGGCGGTGGGAAGATTCGTAATCAACAAGAGGATCACGAACGATCTAAGGAGCAGCCTGTGAATGACGATGATTATTGGAAGCTTGGGTTTATTTACTTCAATGCCAATGATCCTTCTTTAACCATAGAAAAGCGTTATGGAATAGGCTGGACAATTAACTTCGCTCGTCCACTATCTTGGGTCCTGTTGTTATTCATCATTGCTATTGTTGTTATAAGTATAGTCCTGAGCCAATAAATGCTCATAATTCTATGCATATAATAGATGAAATTAATTATTAGGAGGAGTTATTACAATGAACAATTGGAAAAAGCTATTACTTTCTCTTACTTTCGTAGGTCTCATCCTTCCGGTAACATCCATCTCAGAAGCTGCTGAAAAATCAACTGGTAGTGAAAATCTTGTTCCTATTCGTGAGATTGCAGAAAAGAATGGGGCAGAGGTATCTTGGCAACAAAAGACAGGAGAAATCACAATACGAAAAAGTGAGCTTACGATTGTAGTTAAGGTAGGAGAGAAACAGGCGATGGTGAATGGTCAAGCCATATCCTTAAACAATCCTGTTCAGTTAACGAAAGGAATTACCTATATGGATGGGGCATTTCTTTCCGAGACGCTGAAGGCAGCACCTGAGGATATATTCATTTCCCATATTCGTGAGGGCGATGGCAAGGAGGCTGCCAAGTATGTTCATACCTCTGTGAGTGGAGTATTGTCACCCACGTTGTTGAGTCAGCTGTGGGGAGCTTTAGAAGGACAAAATGGCAAAATTACAAGTGAAGCCATAGCTAAGCATGTAGAAAATAATACCGTGCATCGCAATGTTACCTATACGTTCAAAACAGAGCTAACTCGTTTAAATATTACGGTCAGAATGAATCATAACGGACTTGTGGATGATTTGCATATTGCCGCCGCTACGCCAGATGTGTATCAAAAACCAAGCTACGACGACCCATCTACCTATACAGAACAAGACATTACGGTTGGTCAGGGTGATTTAGCTTTGCCAGGGACATTAACTTTGCCCAAGGGAGAGGGACCTTTCCCGGTTGTCATTCTGGTACACGGATCTGGGCCTAGCAATCAAGATGCTGCCATTGGTGGTGCAAAGCCGTTTCGCGATCTTGCGGTAGGTTTAGCTTCACAAGGAGTTGCTGTATTAAGATACGATAAGGTCACATATGAGCATACCTATAAGGTGGCTTCACAGCCTAAATTCACATTAAAACAAGAGAGTGTAGATCAGGTAAACGATGCAGTGGAATTGCTTAAAAAGAATACACATATTGATTCTACAGCGATTTTTGTAGCTGGACATAGTCAAGGCGGGTTTGCAATGCCGTTAATCATTGCTGAGGATAAACAACATGATATTGCAGGAAGTATTTTACTTGCTGCACCAAGTAGTAGCTTTGTGGATGTGCTTACTGAGCAGCAGGACGAATTGGTAGAGCGGATGAAGCAGCTTGGTTTAGACACGGATGTCATTCAAGGGCAAGCTGATTTTTATAAAAATGTGGCTGCGATGGTTAAAGATCCAAAATATTCTATAGATCATCTTCCTGAGGCGTTTCCACTTCAACCTGCTTATTGGTGGTTTGAGCAGAGAGATTATGTGCCTGCGGAATTGGCTAAAACACAAAATACACCTATGCTTGTTATACAAGGCGAAAACGATGTGCAAGTGTCTATGAATCAATTCCAAACCTGGAAATCGTCTCTTCAAGGTCATTCCAATGTAACGTACAATAGCTATCCAAAGGTAAATCATCTTTTATCCAGCTATGATGGACTTTCGATCGGTCAAGAGTACGCTGAGCCATCTAATGTCTCCAAAGCCATTATCGATGATATTGCGAAGTGGGTATTAAAATCAAACTAAAAACGGGAGTTCCATTCTTGGGTTGAATGATAACTTGGAGAAGTGACGGATGGGGCGAGATATAAGTAAGAGGAGCACTTACCAAAATAGGCAAGTGCTCCTCTTCTTATTTATAAATTGGCTTTATTTAGACCAATTGGACTCTTTCTCGTCTTCTTCGGTGTAGTCAGACATGGTTAGTGGTTCCTTGGGAACAACGGCCACTTTGTAGAACCGATTTTTGTCTTTTTCCAGCAAAACAAAGATTAGATTCTCGAACTCATATTCTTCCTGTTCGTTCATCTCGGGACGATGGCTGTAGAGCCATCCACCAATGGTGTCCCACTCATCTGCATCCAGGCTTGACATAAACATGTCGTTCACCTTCGATAAGGAAACCTTACCATCCATAATGACATAGTTCTCGTTGATGACTTGAATATCTTCCACTTCGTCTGCGTCGAACTCGTCGCGAATCTCACCAACAATCTGCTCAAGTACATCCTCGATGGTTACAATTCCGGAAGTTCCGCCATATTCATCGACCAGCACGGCGATATGTACGCCATCCTTCTGCATTTTCTTGAGCAAGTCCTTCACAGGAGTTGTTTCGTGAACAGCCGATACAGGCTGGATCAGGGAGGATAGATCGACAGGTTCATCGTTTCCGTAAAGTTCCAGGAAGAATTGTTTCGTATTAATGATACCGATGATATCGTCTTTGCTCTCATTAACTACCGGAAAACGGGTATATTGTTCTTCTCGAATGATCTCCAGGTTTTCCTCGTTTGTTCTATTCACATAAAGGCAGACCATATCGGTCCGGGGTACCATGATTTCTTTGGCTAACATCTCATCAAAGGCAAAGATCCGGCTTACATAACCGAACTCGGCTTGGTTGATTTTACCACTTTCAAAGCTTTCATTAATAATGATCTGCAACTCTTCTTCGGAGTGTGCATCTTCATGCTCGGAAGCAGGTTTGATTCCGAACAGTTTCACCAGTTGGTTCGCTGAGCCGTTTAACAGCCAGATAAAAGGATACATAATTCGGTTAAACCAGATGATAGGTGTAGACGTCAGCAGTGCAACAGTCTCGGCTTTCCGGATTGCAATCGTTTTTGGAGCGAGTTCACCAACCACAACATGCAGATACGTGATAGAAGCAAACGCGATAACAAACGATAAGAATGAAGAAACCGCCTCAGGAATTTGCATGCTTTCAAACACAGGGTGGAGAATCTTCTCTACCGTTGGTTCACCCAGCCAGCCCAGTCCCAGAGATGTGATCGTGATTCCAAGCTGGCAGGCGGACAAATAGCCATCCAGATTGGCAACGGCTTGTTTAACAGCCAGCGCACGCTTGTTTCCTTCTGCAATCATTTGGTCGATCCGGCTCGGTCTAACCCGTACCAGAGCGAATTCCACTGCAACAAAAAACGCCGAAAGTCCTATCAAAATCGCAACCAATACTAAATTTAACGCATACCTCTCACTGTCCATTCACTACTGTTCTCCTTTAAGTAATAAGTTTTTAACGATTATTATATCTAATTTTACGTAAGAAGACCACCTCCAGACATAGAAATGAGGAAGAGTCTGGAAAGTGAAATGAGCAGATTGGCGTCACAATGCGAATCTGCTCCATCATTAAACTGATATGTAGAAGGTAACACAGTCAGAATATACAATGAACAAAGTAGAAATTTGAATTTCCAGAATCAAGTATTCTGTCTGCTTATGTAAAGTTTTATCTAAGTAAACGTTACGAATAGGGGGTACATTGGGTATCTATGATTAGCTGATTACATAATCGTCAAAGCTGTGTAGGTGAGAGAAGGGCAAGGTCATGAAGCTTGCCACTTGAGGAGGAAGCCAAATGTTCTGGCTGGTCATTATATTACTCGTATTTATTTTCCAGGCAGCCACAATTCTATTGCTGGAATTTCGTAATCCGGCTAAAGCTGTGGCTTGGCTGTTTATTTTGTTCTGCGTGCCTTTGATCGGTTTTGTAGTGTACTATTTCGTAGCGCAGGATTATAACAAACGAAAAAAACTTCGCAAGGGTGGATCGCGGATCTTCCGTGAAATGAAGGAAACGATCTGGGAACAAGCTCATATCATTGGAGATGTCGAACATATGCCTGGCGATCGTTTCAGCCACCAGCATCGATTGTTTAACCTGTTATCCCATCTGTCGGAGAGCCCGATTACAGGTTGTAACCACAGTACGGTGCTCACAAATGGTGAAGAGGCATTTGCGGCAATGCTGAGGGAAATGGAAAAAGCAAAGCACCATCTGCATGTGGAATTTTATATTTTCCGTGATGATGTGATCAGTACGAAGTTTCAGGATGTCATGATTCGCAAGGCACAGGAGGGCGTGAAGGTTCGGTTTATTTGTGATGGTCTCGGCAGTCACAAGATGAGCTGGAGTTTTATCCGCAAACTGCAGGATGCAGGTGTGGAGTTTCATTATTTTCTCCCGCCACTGATTGCAACAATTGACCGAAGAGTCAATTACCGGAATCACCGTAAAATTGTTGTTGTGGATGGACAGGTTGGCTTCGTGGGTGGCATTAATGTAGGCGATGATTACCTGGGACAATATCCGGAGGTGGGTTTCTGGCGGGATACACATGTGCAGATCGAGGGAGATGCCGTATATTTCCTGCAAAGTACATTCCTTAACGACTGGAAATTGGCTTCCGGTGAGCGAATTACCGAACCCCAGCTTGCGGAATTGTTTCCACCTCATATCTGTAGCGGGGAAGAACGAATTCAGATTCTGGCCAGTGGGCCGGATCAGGACTGGGATGCCATTCAGGAAATGTGTTTTGGGGCCATTTCGGTAGCCTGTGACCGGATTTACATTACCACACCTTATTTTATTCCTGATCCTGCCCTGTATGAGGCACTCAAAACAGCTGCTGTCAGTGGCGTTGATGTGAAAATTATCATTCCGTATCAATCTGATTCAAAGCTTGTTCATTTGGCATCCCTTTCATATGTAGAGGAACTTCTGCGAGCAGGTGTTGAGTTCTTCCAATATCGCAAAGGTTTTGTACATGCCAAAGTGATGATTGTGGATGAGTTGCTTGCAACGGTAGGCACGGCCAATATGGATATGCGCAGTTTTTTTTGCAATTTTGAGTTGACGGCTGTCCTGTTCGAGTCCTCTCCGATTCGTCGTTTGATCACTGACTTTGAACGTGATCTCGGGGAATGCAGTCAGATCAATGGGGAGGTATTTCAGAGGCGTTCACGACGGCAAAAAGGCGCTGAAATGCTTTCTCGGATGCTTTCTCCGCTTCTTTAGCCGATTTAGGGCAGATTTCTGAAGATAAGTTCACTTTTTGTGAATTTATCTTCTTTTTGCTAAGTATTTTGCGCAAATTTGATCTTTTATGATATAATAGATATATAAATTATGTCTTGGTGTAGGAAGGGAGTCTGAGGGAAAACAGGCTCCCTTTTGCTCTCTTCTGAAAGTGCAAACCGGGATGAAGACCATTTTGAATCCATTTTATATCGCCTTTAGATGCTTGTGCTTGTATAGCCAGGGTACATGTAGAACGCAGTTTTCTGTTTTCTAGATGTAGATTCACCCTGAGTATTTAAATGATTTATAAAATGGATTCACACACTGATTTAACGGGGGGGATACCATGTCCAATGTAACGGTGAAAGAACTAACAGCCAAGCCAGCTGACCGCGGGGTCAAAAGCTCGGTGTTTACATTAAAGCTGCTGCAACGTATTGTGATGATTCTGATTGGTGCTGCACTAATGGCTGTATCACTTGAAATATTCCTTGTGCCCAATGGCGTAATTGATGGTGGGATTACAGGTATTTCGATTATGGTGTCAGAGCTAACGCATCTGCCACTCGGAGTATTCCTGACCTTGCTCAACTTGCCATTCCTGATTCTGGGATACAAGCAGATTGGTAAAACATTTGCGTTATCCACATTGCTGGGGATCGTGGTGATGTCCATCGGGACTGCGTTGTTGCACCATGTTCCCGCATTAACACCAGGAGAGCCATTGCTCGGAGCCGTATTCGGCGGATTGATCCTGGGTGTGGGGGTTGGACTCGTTATCCGTTCTGGTGGTTCACTGGATGGTACGGAGATTGTCGCCATCCTGCTGAGTGAGAAATCACCGTTGTCTGTAGGACAGATCGTATTGTTCATTAACGTGTTTATTTTCGCAGGTGCAGGATTTGTATTCGGCTGGCCGAACGCCCTGTATTCCATGATTGCATATTATATTGCGATGAAGATGATTGATATTGTGAATGAGGGACTTGACCAGTCCAAATCGGTATGGATCATTAGTGAGAAGTATCGTGATATCGGTTCTGCCCTGACAGACCGTCTCGGTCGTGGTGTAACTTTCCTGGATGGAGAGGGCGGATTCAGCGGGGACGAGAAAAAGATCATCTTTGTCGTAATCACCCGTCTGGAAGAAGCAAAGCTGAAGACCATCGTTGAAGATTGGGACCCGCAAGCCTTTGTGGCGATCGGTAACATTCATGACGTGAAGGGCGGACGTTTCAAGAAAAAAGGTATCCATTAGCGATTTATATAGACGCATGAATGATAATAGCCGACTCCCTTGTGATAAGGGGGGCGGCTATTTTTTCTTCAAATGTTTGAGAATGAGCTCTACCGGTTGGGGTTCAACAGCTGCGATTAAATCACCGGTTTGGTTCAAGCGTTCAATAATGTTCATCAGATGGTAATCCTGGATGGAGACGTTGCTTTTAACCTCATCCCAGGTAAGTGGCGTGGAGACAGTGGCCCCTGCTTTGGCACGTGGTGTATAGGGAGCGGCAAGGGTCTTGCCTCCATAATGCTGAAGATAGTCAAAATAAATGCGGTCCCCACGGTCCTTTTTAAGTCGTTCCAGTGTGAATAGATCCGGGTGTTTCTGAGTCACATATTTGCCAACAAAATAACCGATATCCCGTAGTTCATCAAAGGTAACGCCTTGCACTATCGGAACAATAATCTGAACTCCTGTTGCCCCTGAAGTTTTGGGGATGGATCTCAGACCAAGGGAAGTCAGGGTTTCGCCAACGATGAGTGCAGCTTGCATAATCCGGGGTTCATGCTCCTGAGAGGGGTCCAGATCAATCATCCATTCACTGGGCAGATGGCTTCCCACAGCATGAAGAGAAGGATGAAATTCAAGGGCAGCAAGATTGCCAAGCCACAACAATTCAGGCAGTCCGTTCATAACGACATAACGAATGCCGTCATGTAATTCAGTCCGAACATAATCCGGGACAGGTTCAGGGGCATTCTTTTGATAGAAAAATGTCCCTCCAGCCCCGTGGGGGTATCTTATGGTGGTGAGTAGTCGATTGCTTGTATATGTGAGCAGATACGGAGCCAGAGCGGCCAGCTTTTGCAGATAGATGGCTTTGGTAACACCCGCTTCCGGCCACAACAGCTTGTCCGGGTTCGTGACCGTCAGCTCTGCGCCTTCTATTATGATGGTTCCCTGGATCTTGGGGGCCATACGGAACACCTCCTATACGTAATCAATTGTGGACCTACTCATTGAAGAAGCTGGTTCGCCAGGCAATCCTCACGGGTTACATCCGCGAAGGTCTGAATACTGGGATGCCGTAGTGTGCGATGATGTGTCAGTTCCATATATTGCACTTTGACACCTATTCGTGGTTCGACCCAAGTGGTCTCCGCACTGCGCTCAGGTATATTATGGAATGGTCTGTCCTGTCTAATCAGAGGCTCAACTTGGTGGGTGAGTTCACGCCAAGTATTGGAGTTCAGCTTGCCAGTCCCGACATGACCAATATAGACAAAGTTAGGCCCATCATATACACCAACCGCGACGGCGTTCACAATACCGCTTCGGTAGGTGACTCCTCCGATCATGGCATATACATCATGCATGATTTTGACTTTCTGCCAGCGCTGGTCCTTACCCTGTATGCCATAACTGCTGGTGAGATCCTTGCAGACAATGCCTTCCATCTGATGTTGTCTCATGACCGTAAGCAGGGAAGCGGCATCAAGCGTATTGGTGGCCTCCTGAACATGGGGAGCGGTGTTAAGGACCTCGTGCAACAGGCGCTGTCGATCTGCCAAAGGCTGCTCCGTCACCCATTTCCCCTCATAGAACAGGATATCAAATACCATATATGTGACCGGAATCTGATGTATGGCTTGGGCGATACCTTCGGGTCTGCTCATCCGATCCCGCCGAAGAACATGATAAAACGAAGGTTTTCCGGTGTCTGGGTCCAGCGCAATAACTTCTCCATCCAAAATATAAGAGGAGCCTGAACATAAATTGCGTGGTGTTACCAGCTCGGGATACTGTGCGGTCCGATCATGTAATCTGCGATTCACCAGGCGCAGCTCATGCCCGTCCTCATAGGCAAGCATGCGGACTCCATCCCACTTGACCTGGGCAATCCATTGCGGTCCTGTTGGTAAGGTATCTCTGGAGATGGGTTCGAATGGAATCAACGGTTTGAACATGGGGTACTCCTTTCTTGTCCGGAGCATTAGAGAAACGAACGCCCTAAACATCATGCATCTTTTCGATCTCCATATTTTTTGAATTTAACTTGTCGGAGTAGTCGTTAGGATGCACTAATATGGACGGTCTTATAAAAAGCGAATGAAAAAGCGAATGAAAAAGCCCGGGTATCCGATCTCTCTGTGATGTGGAGAAATCAGGTACTCGGGCTTGTGTTATGAAATTATCCATAATGATCGTGTGTGTCCTAACAAAATCAATTGGCAGCGGTTAGACGTACACGGATGTTCTGTGGGTCAACCGTAAACCAGGTACCCTCCACTTGTGTAACGACTGCACCGGAATGACGCAATTGTTCAAGTGCCTGATCCAATTGTTCCTTTGTGGCGTACACAATGGTGAAGTAGTCAATTCCTGTAGCGTTATCCGGATTGACAGGTGCATTCACTCCTGCCCAGATATTAAGTCCCAGATGGTGATGATAACCGCCAGCGGATACAAATAGTGCTGACATGTTGGCGAAGTTGCCCACGATATCAAAACCAAGTATGCCGGTGTAATAGTTGCGGGCTTCTTCCAGGCTGCGGACGTGGAAATGTACATGACCAATAACGGTGCCAGCAGGCAGACCCTGCCAAGGTTCATTCTCCGAGATGGCAAACAAGCTTTCCACATCAACAGGATCACTTGCCATCACGTAGTTATTGTCGCTATCCCGTTTCCAGGTATCACGTGCACGGTCGGCATAGATCTCAATCCCGTTCTGATCGGGATCGGAGATATAGAAGGCTTCGCTGACCAAGTGATCGCCTTGGCCGATATCGATGCCGGATGCAGCCAGATTACGAAGAGCAAGACCCAGGGACTTGCGGTCAGGCAGCAGGATGGCGAAATGATACAAGCCAGCGTGTGAGCGTTCCGGCAGGGTAATTCCATCCGTGAGCTCTTCCAATCGCAGCAGGGACTGTTTTCCGTCGGCTGTCAACGTGGCCACTTTGCCACTACGCTCCAGTAATTTTAATCCAACCACATCGGTATAGAACTTAATTGAACGGTCTAGGTTCATAATTCGCAGACTCACTTCACCCAGATGGGTTGTGGCAGGGATTTGATACGTTGTATTCATGATGGTTTCCTCCTGAGAATAGATAATATGGGTTCTCGTTTGATTGTGTATATGGTTGAAAACGGATTATTAAATTGCATACTGTTGAAACAAAATTACAGGGTGACTGTATATTCATAAATAAGTTACTTTTCATAAGTTAATATAAAATATAAATCAGCTTTCGTCAATCGTATTTTGCAATTTTAGCTGGAGTTTTAGTGGAATGAATTGTTCCAATAGTTCTGTAAAACCAAAAAAAATCCGACTGTGAAGCCGGATCGGAGTAAACATCATTACATTGAGTTACATAACGGAATCGGTCTTGTTTGGGTGACATTTAAACTTTTGGTTTGGGGGTGTCCTTTTTTCTTTTGGCTGGTGCAGCAGGTGTATCGGATTCTCCTCCGGCAACCGCTTGAGCAGGTGTTTTTCGCGGTGCACGTTTCTTAGGCTTAGCCGTTGTTGTCCCAGGGTCAGCCGGAATGGGCTTCACGGCCTCGATACTTGCTTGCAAGGCAGCCATCAAATCCATCACATTGGCTTCAGGTTTGGCTGGAGCAATCTTGATTTCTTCGCCTGCCACTTTGTGCTGAATAAGATCCAGCAGTTTGCTGCGATAGTCATCGGTGTATTTACCGGGTTCAAAAGGCGTGGACAATTGATCAATCAGCAACTTTGCCATCGTGAGTTCCTTTTCATTCACGTTCTGCACTTCCGGCAAGTTGGGCACCTGGGAGACAGGACGAATCTCGTCAGGATAGAAAATCGTCTCCATGGAGAGGCAATCTTCCAGCACGCGTATGGCAGCCAGGCTGCTCTTCGAGCGAATGGAGATTTTGGCGATGCCAATTTTGCCGGTATCCCGCATCGCGTTCATCAACAACTGGTAGGCATTTCCCCCAGCCTGATCGGGCGATAGGTAATATGTTTTCTGAAAATAGATCGGATCAATCTCAGTCAAGTCGACAAAATCCAGTATGGTAATGGTTTTGCTGGTGGAATCATTTAACGCTTCCAATTCATCTTTCTCGAAGAGTACAAACTTTCCTTTTTCATATTCATAGCCTTTGGTGATCTCTTCCCACTTTACGTCCACTTCACAGGAGGGGCATTGACGAACATAAGCGAGCGGGCTGCCGCAGACTTTATGGATATAGCGCATGGAGATGTCTTTGTCTTCGGTAGCCGAGAACATTTTGACAGGGACGTGCACAAGGCCAAAACTGATTGCACCTTTCCAGACGGTATGCATAGATCGGCTCCTTTCAAAAGGTTGTTCAAAAATTCCATCTTCTCGGTAATGAAAACCGGACTTTTTGAACACGGATTTATATTTAATAGTATGGGCATCTGGTGCGAGGGATAATCGTCTTGTAGACGAACGAATTCGTATGGTTCGGCGAGACTCGGGGATGATAACAGAAACATGCTTGGATTCCGACAGGAAGACGAGCATGGGATAGGTAGTTATTCTCGCAGCACATATGCCGGGAGGTGCAATATTGAAGAACAGACGTGATGAGGAAGAAGCACACAAGCATGCATTTTCTCCGTATCCACTTGCCAAAGCCGAAAGTGCTGAAGAATTCTATACACCTGCTACAGCTGTAAACTGGGAAGCGGTCACTTCGGAAGAATTGCCCCTTGATCGGGAGTCGTTCATGCTCGACATTGACCGGATGGTGAATGAAGGGTTAGGCGGGGGGCAGGTTACGGAAGATAACGGGTATATTGGTGAAAGTACAACAGATAGCATGGTTCGAGAGTCACATGATGATCCAGAAGGGGAGTATGAATAAGATGATGGATGCAAAGCGCGCCAAAGCGATCTATGATTCCAAGGATACCATTGCCGTTACATTGGAGGGAGATCCAGTCTGGATCGAGAATGTGGATGAAGCCAATGGTATGGCAACCGTTCAGGTTGGCAGCAGGCCGGGAAATACCCAGACGGTTCGTGTGGATCGATTGGAGGAGTAGATACAAGTAGCATATAGTTATTGAGGGATTCGAGAATGAATAAAAGCTGAAATTTATGCATAACACGGCCGGTACCGAGAGGTGCCGGTTTTTGGTTTTTCCTAGTGGGTGTCTGAAACTTCGAAGGAAGCGAGTTTTGTGACACGTCTAATAATGCATGTTATATTTCAGCTTGCCTCCTTGGATGTTGCGGGGGAAGAAAGGGACCGATATAATAAGGTTCAAAGTGAACTCAGGCGGCTGGACCGCCAAAGGTGGGGCGAATATTGAATCAGACGCACGAGCAGTGGGTGTACCAATCCCATGGCATTGCAGATACAGAAGCACTCGCTTCCGCACTAGCCAGACAGGCAAACGCCGGCATGGTGGTTGCTTTGGATGGTGATCTGGGCGCGGGGAAAACGGCATTTTCACAGAAATTTGCCTGGCATTTGGGTGTACGTGATGTGGTAAGCAGTCCCACATTCACACTAATCAAGGAGTATGAAGGGCGTCTGCCTTTATATCACATGGATGTATATCGCATATCGCTGGAAGAAGCGGATGAGCTTGGACTTGATGAATATTTCTATGGAGCCGGAGTCAGTCTGGTGGAATGGTCGAGTATCATTCCCGAATTGCTGCCGCAAGAGCATTTGCATGTGCAGATTGAAACAACCGGCCTGGAGGATCGAACGATTACACTGGATGGGTACGGCGAGACTTATGCAGCCATATGCCGACAGTTCAGACAGAATGGAGTCAAATGATGATGGAAGATTTACAAAAAGAGCCGCGTCAGCGGTTTTTGGCGTTGGATACATCCACCGCAGTGATGGCAGCTGCGATGATGGAAGATCATGCGCTTCTGGAAGAACGCAATGAACGGGCTGAGCGTAACCATTCGGTACACGTTGTACCGGTGATGGAGCAGCTGCTGGCCGCCAGCAACACACAGCCTGGGCAACTGGACGGCATTGCCGTTGGCGTTGGCCCAGGCTCGTACACGGGCATCCGCATTGCGGTGACCGCGGCGAAGACACTGGCCTGGGCGTGGGACATCCCCGTAGCCGGGGTGTCCAGCCTTCAAGCCATCGCCTGGGGCGGCTGGCACAGCGGCCTCGCCGCTAAGGCAGAAGCTGCGGCAGAGGATGCCGCAGCAGGGGCTGGCGGAACGCCATCCGCGGACCAGGGCAGCACAAGTGCTGCCCCTGTCCACTGGATTGTTCCGCTTGTGGATGCACGGCGCGGTCAAGCGTGCACCGCGCTGTTTGCCTCCGCCGGGAGCGATGCGCCCCGGCGTCTGGCGCCTGATGCCATCCGCAAGATGGACGGATGGCTGGAAGCCCTCGCCGCCCGCATGGCGGAGACGGCGCCGGAAGAGCGGCCCGTAGCCGTCTGGATCGTCGGCGAGACGGGCCCTCATGCTGCGGCAGCGGCGGAGCTTCGCTGCCCCGAAGGGACGGCGCTCCAGCTCGTACCTTATGAGCTGGAAGGCCGCTGGGTTGGGCGCCTTGGCGCCGCCGCGCTGCTTGCAGGTCAGCGTGATGACGTGCATGCGCTGGTACCGAACTACACCCAGCTGTCTGAAGCGGAAGCCAATCTGCTGCGCAAAGGCTAAAAGAGGTTGTTCAAAAAGTCTGCTTTTGATTACGAAGGATACCTGGTGGCATCATCAGCATCGAATATGGAATTCAGCCGAAATAAGCGGGAGGCTTACGAAGTATGTTTCCTTTGGAAACATTGTAGTTGCTCACGTAGTTTACCCTACGCTCCGCTACTCCATTTCTAGCTTCATCCCATCTTCTCGGTACTGAAAACCGGTCTTTTTGAACACGCACTAAAGGGGGAGGGGAAGCAGATGGACAATGTGGCGAATAATAAGCAGGAAGCAACGCTTCAGTTCAGGTTCATGACACTCGCGGATATTCCCGATGTGATGGAGATTGAACATGAGGCCTTTACCCTGCCCTGGACGGAAGAAGCATTTCAAAATGAATTGACACACAATCATTTTGCTAAATATATGGTGATGGAATTGGAAGGCAAGGCCATTGGCTATGCAGGTATGTGGACGATCATGGATGAAGCCCATATTACCAATATTGCAGTCAGAGGCGCGTATCGTGGACGCAAGCTTGGTGAAAAGTTACTGGATGAATTAATGAGCACAGCGGCTTATCTCGGGATGGAACGAATGACGCTGGAGGTCAGAGTCTCGAACAGCATTGCTCAGCGTTTATATCAGAAAAAAGGGTTTGAATCGGCGGGTCTTCGTAAAGGGTATTACTCCGATAATGGGGAAGATGCGATGATTATGTGGGCGAACTTGCCGTCTGCAGGCCGGAGCGGCGAAGAGGAAGGAAGCGTACTGGATTCATGAACGAACTTAATGAAAAAATAAATTCTGCACCATCCTACATTTTGGCGGTGGAGACAAGCTGTGATGAAACATCGGTAGCAGTAGTCAAAGATGGACGGGAAGTGTTGTCCAATCTGATCTCAAGTCAGATTGAGACGCATAAGGCATTTGGTGGCGTTGTACCTGAAGTGGCTTCACGCAAACACGTTGAAGTCATTACGTTGATGCTGGAACAAGCGATCGAACAGTCCGGCATTCGTCCACGTGATCTAAGTGCAATTGCCGTAACACAGGGACCTGGGCTGGTCGGAGCACTACTGGTGGGTATCGTTGCAGCCAAAACGATGGCGATGGCACTGGGCAAACCGCTCATTGGTACACATCATATTGCGGGGCATATCTATGCCAACCGACTTACTCATGAACTGCAATATCCGGCTATGGCACTGGTCGTATCTGGTGGACATACAGAACTCGTGCATATGGAATCCGAGGGTAAGTTCAAACTGATTGGTCGTACACGTGATGATGCCGTAGGCGAAGCGTATGACAAAGTAGCACGTGCACTGGGTTGTCCTTATCCGGGAGGCCCGCATGTGGACCGGATGGCGTCTGAAGCGGAGGATGTAGTGCCATTACCACGGGTATGGCTGGAAGCAGGTTCGTACGATTTCAGTCTCAGTGGTCTGAAGTCTGCTGTACTGAATGTGCTCAACCAGGCTAAAATGCGCGGAGAAACCGTGGAGCCGTCTGCGGTTGCGCGTGGTTTCCAGGAAGCTGTTGTTGAAGTACTGGTAGAGAAAGCTGTTAGAGCAGTTCGTGAGTATGGTTCACGTCAACTGTTATTATGCGGTGGTGTTGCAGCAAACCGGGGATTGCGCTCGGCTTTACAGGAGCGATGCACGAAGGAAGGGCTTGAACTGTTAATCCCGCCAATGGAATATTGTACGGATAACGCGGCCATGATAGGAGCAGCTGCATATCTGAAATGGCAGCGGGGAGAAATTGCTGAATTTGATGCGAAGGCAGATCCGGGACTTTCTCTGGAGCAATGGTCCGTTCAGTCCGTATAGGCAAGCAGTTTGAGATTAAGAGTTGACAGCAGGGATGTAAAGAATGTATATTTAGTTACAAATTTAAACAGGAATTCAGATTCCTGAACTGATAAACGCGATGAACAGGAATAGTAAGGTCATTCCCGGTTATAGAGAGCTGCGGTATGGTGCAACGCAGTCGAAGGAAACCTGAAACTCACCTGGAAGCGGAACGATGGAACACGGTGACTCCCCGGGAGAATCCGAAGGCCGATCATGGCCGAAAGTACATGGTTACGGTTTGCCTCCGTGAATGGGCCGTTGTTGGTAGGACCGTTATTACAAGGATCAACTGACGATAACTGAGGGGGCTTTCAGGCTGCTTCAAGTGATCCGGATATGCGAAAGCATTCAGGGGGTGTCTTGAATGAACAGGAAGGAAGTCAACAAGAGTGGTACCGCGAAGGTGAACAGCCTGTCGTCTCTTGCATTATTGCATGAGGTGGCAGGCTTTTTTTGATTTTCAAAATAAGGATGAATGAAGTTAGGTCATATTATACATGTGATGAACGGGAGCAGTAGAATGATAAAGCGCTCAGAGAGCTGCGGGGTGGTGCGACGCAGTGGCTGGAATCATTCGAATCTCGCCCGGGAACAGAGTTGTGGAAGCGTGGGGACGATATCGATCGTCCAGTTGTCCTGATAGACAACAACATGTGTTACACAGCAACGGTTAACCCCCGTTATAGGGTGTTTCTCCGAATTCCAGTGATGTCGTGCTTGCACGCACATCCAGCGGATCTCGGAGACGACGAGGTGGATGGAGTCCGGCGCAAGCCCGGCCCATCAAGCGAGAGTGGTACCGCGGAGGGGATAATAACCCGCCGTCTCTTATATGAGATGGCGGGTTATTTGTGTTTGCTGCCGGCAGCAGGGTGGGCATTGGAAGAACCATATGGAGATTGAAGAATCAGAAGGTCAGGGTGTAAGTCGACGTACACTCTGTCATGAAGGTAAGCAGGATATACAACGAACGAGTAATGAACATTGAACAACAAGTATAGGCACGAAACATTCAACAGGTATTAGTGATCACCAAGGACTAAGCTGCAAACAACATACGCGTTTACAAACAAAATATATAACAACAGTGACGGCGATTAGCGGGTGTTCTGTGGCTCATGGATCGCAACGAGAATGTTTATAAAAATTTGATGGAGGTTGATGGATATGACAACAACTAATAACAAACGCATGATTGAGATTTTTGATACAACGCTGCGTGATGGAGAACAGGCACCAGGGGCAAGTCTGCAACCCGAGCAAAAAATTGAACTGGCACACCAACTGGCTTCTCTGGGTATCGACGTCATTGAGCCTGGATTCCCGATCTCCAGTCCAGGTGAGTTCGCGGCGGTTCAGGCGATTTCGAGACAGTTGCAGAACGTGGAGATCTGCGGATTCGCGCGTGCGGTCAAAGGTGATATTGATGCAGCTGTTCAAGCAACAGCGGATGCAGCACGGCGCCGAATTCACCTGTTTATCTCTTCTTCGGATATTCATATCGAGCATCAACTGCGCCGTCCACGCAGTGAAGTGGTGGCTACCGCTCGTGAGATGGTATCTTATGCACGCCAGTTTACGGACATCGTAGAGTTCACAGCGATGGACGCTGCCCGCACCAAGATGGATGATTTGATTGAAATGGTTGAAGTCGCCATTGAAGCTGGAGCGAGCATTATCAATCTGCCGGATACGGTCGGATATGCCCTGCCACATGAGTATGGCGAGATGTTCCGCCGGGTGCGTGAGGGTGCAAGAGGCGGCGATCAGGTTCGCTATAGTGCCCACTGTCATAATGATCTGGGCCTGGCCGTAGCCAATAGCTTGGCTGCAATTGCCAATGGAGCTAGCCAGATTGAAGTGACCATCAATGGTATCGGAGAACGGACGGGGAACTGTGCACTGGAAGAGTTGATTATGGCGTTGGAGACTCGGGGAGACGCAATTGGGGCAACGACGAACATTAAACTGAACCAGCTGTATGAGACTTCACGTCAGATTAGCCGGGCGATGCATTTCCCGATTGCGTACAACAAACCGGTGGTGGGACGTAATGCATTCCAGCATGAATCTGGCATTCATCAGGATGGTCTGCTGAAGAATCGGAACACTTATGAGATTATGGACCCGGAAGCGCTGGGTATTCCGCGCAGCATGATTATTTTGGGGAAACACTCCGGTCGTCACGCCCTGAAGGATCGGGTTCGCAAATATGGTTTTGAGCCGGATGAGCAACAGATGGAGCAGTTGTATGAGGTGTTCAAAGAAACCGCAGACCAGCAAAAAGTGGTCAGTGACGACCAGTTATTACAGATGGTTAGCCAGACCATGAATATTCCTGCACAGGACTATGAACTGGTTGAATTGCAGGTGACGGCGGGCAGTATGACGGATCGAATGGCCGCCGTTCGCATTCGCACAAGCGCTGGAGAACAATCTTACTCCGCTGTTGGCGGTGGACCCGTGGATGCAACCATCCGTGCGATTGGTCAGAGCATTTCCGATGATATTGCATTTGTAGATATGGAGATGCATGCCTTGAGTGGTGGAGAGGGTGCAAGTGCGGAAGCTGTAGTTACCGTGGAGCGTGCAGGACGTGAGTTCCGGGGAACAGCAACACATAATGATATCGTCATGGCTGCCGGTTTGGCTTATGTAGCGGCTTGTAATGCTGCTGGACTGAAAGCCGAGTCTTCCGAACATCATGAACAAGAAGCGCATGTTTAAAACATCTTTTTCCAGATCGCATCTAAAGCGGCAATAGTAGCAATTGCAATTCGATGTAAATATGCATGGCATATAGTAAAAAATGACGGGCAGGCCTTGAACGACAAAGGTCTGCTTTTGTCTTATTATGGAGGAACATTGAGGAGTGGAAGGATGCATTTGTCAAGGTGTTATTATAGTTATCCACATATCCAGTGTAATTTGTGGGTAACTATCCCAAAGCCAAACCAGTATAGTTTTCGAAACGAAAAGGGTTTAGGGGATAGAATGATACCCTGCTATCCACAAAGTTGTGGATAAAGTGGATAACTTGGTGGATAAATATGGTTTTTGTGTGTAAAAGGCTATTCTACCGCTGTATAATTAAGCTTATTATTGTGCTTGCTATCTTGCTTTCTTGTGGATAAGTGTGAGGGGCGGGGGGATAAAAATATTTCTCTTCATTCGAGTAAATTCGACAAAAGTCAAAACAGTTCCCTAACCTCCGTATGTTAGAGTTCAATCTCAAGGAACATAAAGAAGATAAGATGCATACCTTCAATACTCATACGTAACAAACAAAAAGCTGATCCCAATAAGGAATCAGCCGGTGGTACAACTATTCTTGTATGGACGCCATCAAGCCATGGTCTGAGTCTGTACTATTCGTACTATTCCATAGCTAGTTCTTCCCAGTCCTCGTATGCCTTGGTGAGTTCTGCTTTGTGTTCCTCCGATTGTTGCTGGAGTTCTTGCAACTTCATATAATCCTGATAGATTTCAGGCAGAGCCATCTGTGCCTCAAGTTCGGTAATCTTCGTTTCCAACTCCGCAATCTGTTGTTCCAGAGCTTCCTGCTTGCGTTGCCGGTTACGCTCTTCACGCTTCGCCTGTTTTTCCGCTTCGAATGAAGCCGCTCCGGATTTTTCGGTTGTGGCTGTGTTCAGATCGGATTTGGACGAGTTCTTGGACGAAGCCTGACGTGCCTCAGCAGCTTCACGTGCGATGTCCTCAAGCTCCTGTTTTTTCTCCACATAATCATCATAATTACCGAGATATTGTTCTGTGCCGCCTGGATGAAGTTCAACAATGCGTTCAGCCATTTTATTGAGGAAATACCGGTCATGGGAGATGAACAGCAGGGTGCCTTCATAATCCATTAATGCCGCTTCCAGCACTTCTTTGGCAAACAGGTCGAGATGGTTCGTAGGCTCATCCAGAATGAGCATGTTGGCTTCCTTCAGCATCAGCTTGGAGAGAGAGACACGTGCTTTCTCACCGCCGCTGAGGGAGGAGATCTTCTTGAGCACATCGTCACCGCTGAACAAAAAGTTCCCCAGTACAGTCCGAATGCGTGCTTCTTCCATCCCAGGATAGGCACTCCACAGTTCTTCCAGAACCGTGTTGGACGGATTGAGCCCCGTCTGTTCCTGATCGTAATAGCCGATCTGCACTTTTGTTCCCCATTGGATCTCCCCGGTTACCGGACGTAAACTTCCCGTAAGACACTTCAGCATGGTGGATTTACCAATACCGTTTGGTCCAATCAAAGCAACCGTTTCCCCACGCCGAAGATCGAAGGATACGTTGCGGAACAATGGAGAAGCCTCGTCATAAGCGACGGACAGCTGATCCACTCGAAGCACTTCCTTGCCGGACATAACGGCGGTTTCGAAGGAAAAATGGGCTTTTTTCAAATCTCCCATCGGTTTATCAAGCCGATCCATTTTGTCGAGGGCTTTGCGCCGACTTTGAGCGCGTTTGGTCGTCGACGCACGTACGATGTTTTTCTGAACAAAATCTTCCATCTTGGAGATTTCGCCTTGCTGTTTCTCATATTGCTTCATCTGAGTTTCATATTCGGCAGCTTTGAGTTCCATATAACGGCTGTAATTGCCCGTATATTTTTTGGAGCGGTGACGTTCGATCTCAACGATGGTTGTTACGAGTCGATCAAGGAAGTACCGGTCATGGGATACCACGAGCAGTGCGCCTGAATAACCTCTCAGATAATCTTCCAACCAAGTAAGGGTGGCGATATCGAGATAGTTGGTAGGCTCGTCTAGCATGAGCAGATCGGGTGCCTGAAGCAAAATACGAGCAAGCGCAAGGCGTGTCTTCTGCCCGCCGCTCAGAGTAGCAATGGGGGTGTCTGGCGAAAATTCGCCGAATCCCATCCCGTGCAGTACGCTGCGAATGCGGGTTTCCATCTCATAACCGCCATGGTCCTTGAACCAGTCGGATCGTTTCGCATAACGTTCCAGCAGGTCCGCATACTTTTTCTCGTCTTCCATCTGGGCAGGGTCGGCAATATCGCGTTCCATCTGACGCAAATCAGCTTCAGCCTGTGTCAGGTGAGCGAAGACGTTCATCATTTCTTCCCAGATGGTGCGATCGGATTGCAGCCCGCTGTTCTGAGCAAGGTAGCCAAGCGTTGTTTCTTTGGATTTGAAAATCTGTCCCCCGTCATAGGACATTTCACCGGCTACAATTTTGAGCAAAGTGGATTTTCCTGCACCATTTACACCAACGAGGCCGATGCGCTCGCGTTCTAATATTTGTAAGTTCACGCCGTCCAGGATTGGATCGACACCAAAACGTTTGATAATTCCGGATACTTGCAGCAGCATAAAATTAAGTTCCTCCATAGGTCCAGTTCTTGATATGACAACTATATCCCAGTTTACATGAAATACAGAGCAATTGCACCGATTGGGAACGCATGGGGCATGTAGTCTTTTTGATCAATCAATGATAAACTGAAAGAAGGCATGTTATTACATGAGGATTTTGCAGAAAATGAATCATTTTAACCATTTCAACAAGATGACAACTGGTCATAACATATAAATTGTTTTTTAATGAGAGCTTTTTTCTACCTTCCCTATCAACAGGAGGTTATTCAAGGATATGCAGGATCATGCGGAACTGAAAAGCCAGCTTCGATCCAGACTGAGACAGAGCCGTGATCTGATGGATGCAAGCATGCATCAGCAGGCGATGACTAAGATTAACGCTGGAGTGAAGCGGGAGCTGGAGCGCCTTAGACAGACCAAGAGCAAGGTTGTGAACAGACCACTGGTCATATTCAGTTATTTGTCCTATGGAAGTGAAGCGTCCACAGCTTTTCTGTTTCAAGAGGGCTGGAATCATGGAGATATGATGTTTGCACCTAAAGTGTTGGCGAATCCACCCCGAATGGAGCTACGGCGAGTGACCGGAGAACAGGATCTGGAGCCAGGCATATGGGGGATACCCGAACCTAAGGATTCCTGTGAAGTCCTGACGCCTGAAGATTGGCCTGATATCGATCTCATTCTGGTACCTGGGCTTGGTTATGATCTTCATGGAGGGCGTATTGGTTATGGTGGCGGTTATTATGATCGTTTTGCCGAGACGCTTGCAGCAACATGTGCGATGACGGGCAAGAAACCGTTGATGGCTGCGATGGTATTGCCGGGTCAGCTACAAGAGGAGATCCCGATGGACCTGCTCGATCTGCGGATTGATCTGTTGATAACAACCGAAGGTATATTACATATCGAATAAAGGGTTGTGATGTGATTGAGTTCAGAAGTGAACAACGGCCAGGCTTCCGGTGGCAAACTGACCCATTTTAATGAACAGGGGCGGGCCCGGATGGTTGATATTTCAGGTAAGGAAATTACCGTACGTACGGCTGTGGCCGTAACCAAAGTGACGATGAATCCAGATACACTGGAAGCGATTCGGGAGGGCCGAATCGGCAAAGGTGATGTTCTGGCTGTGGCTCAGATTGCCGGGATTCAAGGCGCGAAGAAAACGTCGGACTGGATTCCGATGTGCCATCCTTTGGCATTGACGGGTGTGGATATTCGTTTTCATGATAACGGAGTGGATGAATTACACATTGAAGTTACTGTCAAAACCGAAGGCAAAACGGGTGTTGAGATGGAGGCGCTCACGGCTGCCTCAGCTGCAGCACTGACGGTTTATGACATGTGCAAGGCCATGCAAAAAGATATGATTATCGGTCCAACCATGTTGAATTCCAAGAGTGGTGGCAAAAACGGTGATTACAGCCGATAGGCAATATTTATTTTCATAGAGGAGAAGGGTGATCTTTATGGTGTGGAGAACAGCAATCCTGACAGCCAGTGACAAAGGAGCCCGCGGGGAACGTGAGGATACGAGTGCACAAGTCATTCGGGAGCTGGTGGAAGAAGAGCTGGGTGGTCAAATCGTGGAGTACCGTATCGTTCCGGATGAACCCGATGAGATTATTGCGGCTTTGATTGAGATGACGGATTATTTTCACGCCGATCTGGTGCTGACTACCGGTGGCACGGAGCTGGCCATTCGTGATATTACTCCGGAAGCGACCCGGCGCGTAATTGAGCGGGAAGTTCCCGGGATGGCAGAGGCCATGCGGTACAGTGTAATGAGCAAAAACCGTTCTGCAATGCTGTTCCGTGGGGTATGTGGCATTCGTGGACGCACGCTGATTGTTAATCTGCCAGGTACACCAAAGGGTGTGCATGAACATCTGGCTGCCATTATGGATCAGCTTCCGGAAGCGCTGCTGATGGTTACGGGTCAGTTCAAGCAATAATCGAGCATGGACTCTGGGGCAAGATATCCGATTAGCCATGACCGTTGTTAGATTGTTCTAGTGACATCTCTTATTTGTGAATTTTGCGGGTTATGTAAGTGGTTACATCTATGGTATGATGGGCTTAAATTAAGAACGCAGCAGAGACATCTATGAACATCTGGCCGAGTATGCGCATCTTCGAAGCTTGAGACGAGGAGGATTATCAATGTTAAGTTCCATTGGACCAACGGGTTTTATTTTGCTGGCCGTGATTGCATTGTTGTTGTTTGGACCTAACAAACTTCCGGAACTGGGACGTGCAGTTGGGCGTACCTTCCGTGAATTCAAAGAGGGAGCTCGCGAGATTATCTCTGAGGATGACTCGTCCAATCGCAAAGAGCAGGAGAAGGCGAAACCGCTGGCGGCTGAGAGCACACCTGCAGACAAGCCTGCTGATAAACGCCTGCCGGAATAATCTTGACGGCAATGAAAGAGAAATCCCTTCCTGCCGGAAGGGTTTTGTATTTTAAGCTGGCAATAATGGGGGGCAGGCATGGCGCAGCAAATGGAAGAAATGTCGATTACGGAACATCTGAGTGAGCTGCGGAAGCGGCTGATCTACGTATTAAGTATATTTGTGCTGGGCCTGATTGCAGGATTTTTTGTGGCGGACCCGGTATACCAATATCTGACCAAGGCAGAGTCGGCAAAAGGTTTTGTTTTACATGCCTTCTCGTTCTGGGATGGGATAGGCATCTACATGAAGATTGCAGGGTTGTTTTCACTTATTATTACGTTGCCGTTTACGGTGTATCAGATCTGGAAGTTTGTTAGTCCAGGGCTAAAGCCGCGCGAACGAAAAGCAACGCTGAAGTATGTACCCTATGTGTTTCTTTTATTTCTGACAGGTATGGCTTTCTCGTATTATGTTATTTTTCCGATGGCACTTGCCTTCACAACAGCGATAACGGAGAAGATGGGGCTTGTGGAGACCTACGGGATGAAACAGTACTTCAGCTTCCTGTTTGGCATTGTGCTGCCTGTGTCCCTGTTATTCGAACTTCCTTTACTTATTATGTTTCTGACAGGACTGCGGATTCTGAATCCAATTCGCCTTCGCAAAATGCGCAGAGTTGCTTATTTTGTTCTGATCTTCATTGCAGTGGTTATTACACCTCCAGACTTTATTTCCGATCTGCTGGTGATGATTCCCTTGCTCCTGTTATATGAGATCAGTGTGTTATTATCCGCAATCGTATATCGCAAGCAGCTTGCAGCCGATGAAGAGATCGAATCCCGTTACGTTCGTGCCGAGGATAAGAAACATGTGGGCTGAATGAGGATAAGCTGTAATGTGCCCGGAAAAGACGGTAATGTTCTTATCCGGGCTATTTCTGTAGACTGCCGACCAACACGACAGGACAAGCAGGCATATTATGTTCAACAATGGATACAATGGGGAAGGGACTGTCTGTTAACGTTGCAGAAGGGCTAAACAATTTCGTAGAATAAGATTAGTGAATTGCAACATAGAACCAGGCACAGCGGGTGTAATTTGGCTATGTTTGTGTAAATTCAACGTAAATTCTCGCAGGAATTCGTCAAAAGGACTTGAAATCATGCTTCAAGTTGAGTATCATAAAGTTGGTTGTTAGCACTGAACACTGTCGAGTGCTAATACATATGGCTACAACCTACAATGTAACGTTATATAATTTCAAAAGGAGGCTATTTTTCATGATCAGACCTTTAGGTGAACGCGTATTGGTAGAACCACTGGAGCAAGAACAAACAACTTCTTTCGGGATCGTACTCCCGGACTCCGCTAAAGAAAAACCGCAAGAGGGTAGAATCATTGCAGTTGGTGCTGGAGTATTGAAAGACGGCGTACGTGTAGCTCTGGAAGTGAAAGAAGGAGATCGCGTTATTTTCTCCAAATATGCCGGTACAGAAATCAAATTCGAAGGTAAAGAATATTTGATTATGAAAGAAAGCGATATTCACGCGATTCTCGACTAATTCAAATTTAATCGGATAACCGAACCATATAGCACGACCATTTTCCAACAAAAACTAGGGAGGTTTTCTTAACATGGCTAAAGACATTAAATTCAGTGAAGACGCTCGTCGCTCCATGCTTCGTGGTGTGGACGCATTGGCTAATGCAGTAAAAGTAACACTCGGTCCTAAAGGCCGCAACGTGGTTCTGGAGAAAAAATTCGGAAGCCCGCTCATCACTAACGATGGTGTAACCATTGCTAAAGAAATCGAACTGGAAGATGCATTCGAGAACATGGGTGCACAACTGGTTAAAGAAGTAGCAACGAAAACCAACGATGTTGCCGGTGACGGTACTACAACAGCAACTGTATTGGCGCAAGCGCTGATCACAGAAGGTCTGAAAAACGTAACTGCAGGCGCTAGCCCAATCGGTATCCGTAAAGGGATCGACAAAGCGGTTAAAGCTGCGGTTGCTGAATTGCAATCCATCTCCAAACCAATCGATTCCAAACAATCCATCGCACAAGTTGCGGCAATCTCTGCAGCTGACGAAGAAGTAGGCGAACTGATCGCTGAAGCTATGGAAAAAGTAGGTAAAGATGGCGTAATCACTGTAGAAGAATCCAAAGGATTCGCTACAGAGCTTGAAGTGGTTGAAGGTATGCAATTCGACCGTGGATACATCTCTCCTTACATGATCACTGATACGGACAAAATGGAAGCTGTTTTGGACAATCCGTACATCTTGATCACAGACAAAAAAATCTCCAGCACGCAAGACATCTTGCCATTGCTTGAGAAAATCGTTCAACAAGGCAAACCGCTGGTATTGATCGCTGAAGATATCGAAGGCGAAGCACTGGCTATGCTGGTTGTGAACAAATTGCGTGGTACATTCAATGCTGTAGCTGTTAAAGCTCCAGGATTCGGTGACCGTCGTAAAGCAATGCTGCAAGACATCGCTGCCCTCACTGGTGGCCAATTGATCACGGAAGAACTGGGTCTGGACCTGAAATCCGCTGTTGTGGAACAACTGGGTACAGCTCGTCAAATCCGCGTAACCAAAGAAAACACAATCATCGTTGACGGTGCTGGTAACAAATCCGATATCGATGCACGTGTTAGCCAAATCCGTACACAACTGGAAGAAACAACTTCCGAGTTCGACAAAGAGAAACTGCAAGAGCGTCTGGCTAAATTGTCCGGCGGTGTAGCAGTAATCAAAGTTGGTGCGGCTACTGAAACAGAATTGAAAGAACGCAAACTTCGCATCGAAGATGCCCTGAACGCAACTCGCGCTGCGGTTGAAGAAGGTATCGTATCCGGTGGTGGTACAGCGCTCATGAACGTATATAGCGCGGTTGCGGCTGTAGCTCTGTCCGGTGACGAGCAAACAGGCGTAAACATCGTCCTGCGTGCTCTGGAAGCACCAATCCGCACAATCGCAGCTAACGCTGGCGAAGAAGGTTCCGTAATCGTGGAACGTCTGAAAAAAGAACAAACAGGAATCGGCTTCAACGCTGCAACTGGCGAGTGGGTTAACATGATCGAAGCTGGTATCGTTGACCCTGCGAAAGTAACTCGTTATGCATTGCAAAACGCTGCTTCCGTAGCAGCAATGTTCCTGACTACTGAAGCAGTTATCGCTGACAAACCAGAACCAGCAGGTGCTGGCGGCGGAATGCCTGACATGGGCGGTATGGGTGGAATGGGCGGCATGATGTAATAAAGGTGTAAAAACCTTTAAAGCATCATGTGCCTGGCAGAGTGAATTCTCGTTACGATGTGACAAGAATTTGTGAGGCGGCCACTGCTAGAAATTATAAATAAATACAAAAACCACTTCTTAGAAATTATTAAGGAGTGGTTTTTGTATTATTGAGTATTTTATAATCAAAGTTAGTATCAAGAGATATGGAGGGCATATATCATGAAACATATTAGAAAAATGATAGTGGCAGGTTTAGTGTCTGCTGCTGTTATCATCTTAATCTATAATTTCACTTCCAATTCTGAAGAGAGATTAGTAAAAGCAAATGAGCCTAGAAGTACTCCAGCAACGACATTAACAGTAATCAATAATGAAGATTTCGCAGGTACTACAAATATGCATCGGTTTGATATTCCGGCAGGATTTAGTTATGTTAAAGTGAGTTTTAAAAACACGGGTTCGAAACACTTCACATTTACAATCAACAAAGGATCTACTAGTGGAACCGAGATAACGTCTGGCAGTGTCCCAGCAGATGGAGAAGAGCATACATATTTTATTGACAAAGCGTTGTCGACGGGTTGGTATTATGTGAGTACCTCTTCTGCGCAAGGGATGTCTGGCACATTAGATGTTTCTCTGGGAACTGCTGCTTATAAATGATTCGGGAATTTACTCTAAAGGAGGAGGAAACGATTTTGAGAAAGGGTACAAAGTGGACATTATGGATTCTGGGCTTGATGCTCGCTGCAATATTTATCAACTTTTTTATGAATCTATATAGCTTTGCTTATGCACTGATTACCGTGCTTATACTTGCCTTTATGGGATGGGGATTCTTAGCAAAGTTAAAGAACGACGTTCGGCAGCATGAAGATTACCATAGAAGAGAGCATCAGTCTGCGAACGATGACATCGATAGATACACCAGGTAGAATTCAACCAACCTATCATACTTAGCACGTAGCATACATGAGAAGGTATAAGAAACTTGCACTGAAATGATTAAAAGGCTCCCGTGAGGGAGTCTTTTTAATGGATGATTTTGTAAAAGGAAGTAGTGATGTTTTTCTATTGCTAAACAGAGAGTTGTTAAGTAAAATAAACATATGAATAAGTACTCATATATTAATACATAAAACGATATTGGGGATGATACATATGTACGATGTATTGATTATAGGAGCTGGGCAAGCAGGCTTGGCAGCAGGTTACTATCTTCAACAGTCGGGGTTAACCTTTTTAATCGTTGATGCTGCCTCATCTATCGGGGAATCTTGGCGTAAACGGTACGATTCCTTGCGTCTTTTTACCCCACGCATGTATGATGGCTTACCGGGAATGCCTCTTAGTGGAAATGAAAATAGCTTGCCAAGCAAAGATGAAATTGCAGATTATTTTGAAAACTATGCTAAACAAATGGAGCTTCCAATAAAGTTAAACTGTGAAATCTCCCGTCTCTCGAAGCAAGATGAGGTGTACTATGCTGAAACCAATGATGGAACGATTGAAGCGCGCAATATTATCGTTGCGACGGGGCCTTTCCAGACCAAGAATGTTCCTCATTTTGCGAAATCATTATCCGAGAATGTGATTCAGCTTCACTCATCAGAATATAAAAATACCTCTCAATTGATCCCTGGAACAACAGTAGTTGTAGGCGGAGGGAATTCAGGTGCTCAAATCGCCGCAGAGTTAACATCAGATGAACAACAAACCGTATACACATCGATAGCTCGAAATATAACCTTTAGGCCTTTGCATATTATGAAAAGAAGTATATTCTGGTATTTTGAAAAGCTCGGAGTGTTACGTGCAAGTGCAGATCGTATGGTTGGAAAATGGTTGAGAAGTCAGCCTGAGTACGTATATGGCTATGAGTTAAAAGAATTGATGACCCAGGGAAAAGTTAACATGCGCCCACGTGCCATTAATGCAATAGATGACCGCATCCTATATGAGGATGGTAGTGAGACACGAATAGACAATATTATATGGGCGACTGGGTTTAAGCGAAATGATAGGTGGATCGATATCAATACTGCTTTTGATGCCCAAGGTGTAATTATACACGAGAGAGGCGTATCACCGGTTGCTGGACTGTACTTTGTAGGGCTACCTTGGCAAACATCACGGGGTTCAGCACTGTTGGGATGGGTTAAATACGATGCTCAGAAAATCGTTAATCATATCATTCAAAGGTAAGACACATTATACTAAAATAGATGCTAGGGATGATTAGCGGATATCACAACTCACATTTTTGGGTATATTACTAAAAGGAGGGATTTTATGAAATTATTTAAATTGCCATTGATTTTTTGTACTATATTACTTTTATCTATTTTGTCAGCTTGTGGTGCGGATGATAGGCTACATGGAAAAAGCGATAACTGGGATGTGTCTCTTCAGAGATCAACAGGGAGCTATAGTATCACCTACATTGGTGATGAAACGCACATAAAGGATTTTGTGTTTGACCTTACCGGCAATAATATAGACCAGCAGGGGAAAGCGCTGGAAGAACAAGAGGTCCCGTTCAGTATGTCGGGAACGGCTACTGAGGCGGAGAATACGAAAGATCCAATTACCTTTAAAATGAGTTGGAACAATCAGAGCGAGATTGTAACTTTTGAGTAACTCTCGCATGCGGGAGGTGTTCATCATTGGACTTATGGCAACTATTAATCGCCTGGGTATGCATTGTTTGTTGGATTGTCACTTACAAAGATAAGATCAGTAAATGGATACTGTACCCTGTATCGCTTTTTTGTATAGTGATTACTTTAATTTTTTGGCTTACTAATTAATAAAATAGGAAAATGTTAGATCAGAGACTGTGACTACTAAATTATCCAAAAAAAGTACATACCACAGGTTAGGCCGTTCCTTCATGGAGCGGCCTTTTTGCACAATCGCATCTCACTTCGCAACAGTTATTTTATTTCAAAAGTTGAGTGCTCAGAATCCTGTACGCTGAAGCGATATTCCAATCCGTTGCGAATAGTCGCTCCATCAAAATCAGACTGATTCACATCGCGATCCAATAGACCGATATCCTGGATGACATCTTTTGCATCGTTATACGAGTACTCACTATTAGTTGTGAGAATGAGTGTGGCGATAGCAGTCAAAAAAATTCCACCTGTTGGTTTACGCGTATCACCAGTTGCGTATAACCTAACTTCATGTACACTTTCATCTGCATTCACTGCACCAACCAAACGCAACTCGTCATTGAATACATACTCGAAAGTGCCAATGCCCTGCTCGGGAGAGCCTTGTATATTCAAGCGGGTAATATTCAACCCATTCAGTCGGTATTTGCCCACGGCGCCATTAAACTTGTTTTTAAATTCATCGGTAGTCATATGGAGGCCCGAAAGTTCGATTTGGGATGAAGGGGTCTGATCTATTTCAGATTGAGTAGAGTTCGAAGATAAAGTCAACATGCCATACATTCCTATTGAAGCAATCGTAAAACAGGCCGTCGTTAGAAAAATATATCTGATCGGCAACCTATTGCCTTTCCGAATAGATAAGATCATGAGAATAAGAAATCCCAAAAAAGCGATAAATCCAAGAATAAAGAGAGTGGTAAACAGATATTGCAAAGTCTCACCTCGTAATAGAGTAATAGCTGGTACAAATCTTTCTTGCACCTCATTCATTATAATGTTCCCATGACAAAGTTCAAACTCCCACTATTCACTGCCCCAACAAAAAAAAGCACTGCCGGCATGCTGCCAGCAGTGCTTGCTTGATGTTATACAGGTCTTAGCGTAAAGGTGAAGTGATACGCGCGGTTGGCTGGCAAGGTGTATTCGGCATGGGTACGTGCGCCCCAGCTGTCATCTCCGCCAACACCCATTTGTTTGTAATTGATGCGTGCGACAGTCTGTGTGCTCTGAGGTAATTTGTACACATGGTCGTTTGCTTCCAGTTCCTCCGGTGTCCACGGCAACGCATTGATTTCAAATGGTATGGTGGCTTCAACATGAAGGCCAAGCTGACCATCCGCTGACGTAACTTCAGCAAAGCGTACATCCGTTTTGTTACCACACTCTTGTGGTTTCAGATATGGAACAAATTGATCTCGAACCGTACCTGTGTAATAACCGAGACGTGCACTGGTCAGACGGTCTGCGTAGTTGTCATGCGGGCCTCTGCCGTACCAAGAGATTGTATCCAAGCGGTTATTCAGTTGCAGCAGCATACCAAATTCCGGTAGATCAGGTAAGCCTACGCCTGGAATAAGGGTTTGACTGATTTCCAATACACCATCCGCATCAATTCGGTATGTGATGGACAGCGTACATTCCGGATGTTGATCCCACGTATAATCGGTCGTCACGAGAATACCTTGCTCGTCTGCATGGTGCTCGAAGCGAATTAATCTGCTGGTAGCGTGAGCATCTCTCCAGAAGGCAGAACGCTCATTCAGGCGGTTCCCCATATCATTGTCTGTCATGGCTCTCCAGAAATTCGGCCGGACAGGTGCGAGCAATTGCTCCTGATTGTTAATCTGATAGGATGTTAACGCGCCAGTGGCTGGATTGAAGCTCAACGTGACTTGGCCTGTAGTCACTTTCAATTCATCTTGCAGCTCCTGTACCTGCGGTGCATTGCCTTGTCCTTGGTGTACCGCTTGGATTGGACGCAATCGCGGAGATACCACGAATTGATCCCAGGCAATCTCGTGACCTACTCCTGCCCATTTGGTTGCCACTTTGGTGACCAGAGATACAGTCAGCACCGCTTCCTGGAACAGATCGGAAGATGGCGTATAAGGGATTCGGACTTCAACCGATTCGCCAGGAGGTACCGCGATATCCAACGTACCGTTCTCTACGGACTTGCCATCGTGTGTTACTGTCCATACGAGTGAATAATCGCTCAGATCCGTGAACAGGAACTGGTTTTTTATGCGCATCAGGCCGTCTTTGACATCAACAGTTTCCATACGAACGTTCTGATAACATTTCTTCACTTCTTCCAGCTTCGGTGTAACCGTCTTATCCGCCAGAATCAGTCCGTTCCCGCAGAAATTGCCATCATGAGGAGATTCACCGAAATCGCCGCCATAAGCAAAATATTCTACACCGTCTGCCGTAGTGGTACGAATGGACTGATCAACCCAGTCCCAGATGAATGCACCCTGCAACACATCATATTTATCGAACAAATCCCAATACAGATGCAGACCTCCACAAGAGTTACCCATGGCATGGCTGTATTCGCAGATAATATAAGGTTTCTTCGGACCCTTCATACGCGCGTATTGCTCCACATCTTGTGGGCTGATATACATTGTCGATTCAATATCACTTGCCGAATCGGAAGGGCGATAATGGAAAGTCCCTTCATAATGAACGAGACGAGTTGGATCGACTTGTTTCAGATAATCGTACATGGCGATGAAGTTATCGCCGCCGAAGGACTCGTTACCCAGAGACCAGATAATAACAGATGGATGGTTTTTGTCCCGCTGGAACATCGAGTTACAGCGATCTATTACGTTATTACGCCATTCCGGCTTGCTCGCGGGAATATTGTTTTCATTCATTTCCTTTTGCCCATAATCCCAGGTGCCGTGAGTTTCCAGATTCGTTTCGTCAATGACATAAAGGCCATATTCATCACACAGTTCGTACCAGAGTGACTGATTCGGATAATGGGATGTACGCACCGCGTTAACGTTATAGGACTTCATCAACTCGATGTCACGGATCATGTCTTCCCGTCCAATGGCTCGACCCTTATCCGGGGAAAATTCATGACGATTCACGCCTTTGAACACAATGCGTTTGCCATTGATTTGCATCAGGCCGTCCTTCAGTTCAAACTTGCGGAATCCGATCCGGCTGCGGACCGCTTCCAGTGTTTCGCCTGATTCGTTCTGAATGGACAGCACAAGTGTATACAGATGAGGGGACTCAGCGCTCCATAGAAGCGGCTTCATAACCTCTGCTGACAAATTAAATGAAAGTTCATCGTCACCCTGGAAAGTAACCGCCGCAGTAAGTGGTTGCTTCAGTACAGTTTGCTGTTGTGCATCATAGAGCTGCGCCTGAAAGGACAATCCGGTAGGGGTCTGCGCAGCATTATGATTAAATAACTTCAGGTCCAGCAGTAGCTCCGCATCCTGATACGCGTCATCCAGTTCAGTACGAACAAAGAAATCGGCGATCTGAACCGGTGAAGGTGAATGCAAATATACACCACGGAAGATTCCACTTAACCGCCAGAAATCCTGATTCTCCAGCCAGCTCGCATCACACCAGCGATATACCTCCACAGCCAGCTTGTTCTCACCTTCCGTTAGATAAGGAGTGATATCAAATTCTGCGGGCGTGAACGTGTCTTCACTATAACCGACCAGCTCCCCGTTGACCCATACATAAAAGGCGGATTCAACACCCTCGAAGTGCAGCAGGACAGGACGGTCTTTCCAGTCAGCAGGAACAGTAAACGTGCGGATGTACGAACCCACGGGATTATAAGTTGTTGGTGCAAATGGTGGCTTCAGTTCAGGCTCACGCTCGACCCACGGGTACGTCATATTTGTATATTGGGGATAATCGTAACCTTGCAACTGCCAGTTGGAAGGAACGGCGATCTCATCCCATTCACTGGCATCATAGTTGTTCTCATAAAAGGATGTAATCCGTTGCTCTGGTGTCTCCGCAAAGGCAAACTTCCACTGACCATTCAGTGATTGGTACCATGGCGATGCGCTGGAATCATTGGACAATGCTTCTGTTATAGATGGAAACGCTACCATAGAAGCATGTGCGGGTAGACGGTTTACTTGAAAAGTCTCGGGATTATTGTTCCATTCCGGGTATCCATTTGCTGGAGGGGTGTGTACCAGTTTCTTTCGCATAACAGCAACTCCTTCTGAAATGTTATAATATTGTCATTATAGAATTGAATGATGACTTAGAGAATAAAGAATATTGCCCATATATATCACAATATGAAACTAACGATAGAGAAAGTGGTGTACTGGATGGATACCCGGATTTTTTTTGGTAAAACAGAAGAAGCTGCTCGCCTGCCGATCTATATGACCACGGTTGGTTACTGGGAACACCAATATGAAACTGAGCGTCCAGAGGGATTCCCGGATTATCAGATCCACCAGATTATTCATGGTCAGGGGAGACTGATTATACAAGAAGACGAGTATATCGTTGGACCGGGTGACGTTTTCTTTCTGTATCCCGATGTTCCGCATCGATATATGCCCATCAGTGACCGCTGGGAGCTGGCGTGGGTCTCGTTTCAGGGCAGAGAGGCCAGCCAGTTATTATCTTATGCGGGGATAACCGGTTCACGCGTATGCAGACTCAGGACAGCCACGCTGCTGCATGGCCTGGAGCAACTTCTGGTTAGAGGAGAGAATGGCGGTGATACGGATTACGCAGATTACGATGTGGAATGCTCCAAACAATTATATGCCCTGCTGCTGGATCTGAAGCCACTGCTCATCGCATCCGCTAATTATAATGATGAACTGGAGCGCTTGAAGCCTGTGCTGCGTTATATCGCAGAGCATCTGGATCGTTCACTGTCGCTGAAGGAACTGGCCGATGTGGCTGTGGTCTCTCCCCAATATTTGTGCAGGCTGTTTCAGAGGGCGCTCCATACCAGACCTGTATTTTACGTGAACCAGGAACGGATCAATCGGAGCAAACAACTCATGTTCAGTGAGAGAGAGCTTCGAATATATGAAGTGGCTGATCGGGTGGGTTACGAGAACGCCAGTTATTTCTGTGCGATGTTCAAAAGGCATACAGGCATGAGTCCAGAGCGTTTTCGCAAACTGCACGGGCTGAATTGAAAGTCTGCATGTTAATATTCATTTTGAATTTTGATCTGTTATTCATCCCAATTTCAGTTTCCATTAAGGTTACGAAGGTAAGATAAGTCTTGTAAACCCCTTCTCGTGTTAAATAGATGTGTGACTGGCCCTATCGGATTGTCCTCCGGTAGGGCACTTTTTTTCTTCATTTCTTCGGTTGGTGGTATGATAGATGAATACATAATGTGTAACCAACTCTAGTGACCGGAGGATGGAATTGTGGATCACAGCTTGCACCCGTTGTTTAAACCTATTCAGATGAATGGAACGTATTCTAACAGTTATTATGTTGAGAAAATACCTGCTGCCGGTCTGATGGCTTATGTGGCCTGTTATTGGGAATCAGGATCTCTTCCGAACACATATGCGGATGTTGCTAAGAGAGAAGGTCCAGAGCGATCGATGACGACGGTACCTGCCCGGGTATTGCCGGATGGTTGCACGGACATGCTGATTACATACGACCCGGTCTTTTCAAAGCACTCCTATGCTTACTGTGGCAATTATACACAGCCGTTCGCTGTACCTGAGCCATCCGATGATGGTTCCCCTGCTGGAGACTACACCTTTGGTGTCCGGTTCTTCCCGGGTGGAGCGCATGTCTTCCATGGCATGCCTCTGGAGTGGTTTACGGATAAGCGAATTACACTTCAGGAATGTTGGCCGGAGAAGCTGAACGAGCTTCAGGAACGGATGGCCGAAACGAATCATTTTGCAGAGCGAGTGGAGGTCATGAATGCGTACTTGAGTCCGTTGCCCGTGCAGGCAAGCACATCGGAGAACAATTTGATGAAAAACGTGCTGCACCGCATCTTTGTAGATGGGGGACGTATGAGTGTCCAAGAGCTGGCGATGCGTGAAGTGATCAGTGAACGGCAGTTGCATCGCAAGTTCTCGGAATGGGTCGGAATCAGCCCCAAGCGATTCAGTGAGGTGGTTCGTTTTCATCGTGTGCTGAGTGATATTCATCAGGGGAACACGGCAGACTGGGCAATGCTTGCCCAGAATCATGGATTTTTTGACCAAGCCCATCTGATTCGGCAATTTCGCAAGTTTTATGGAGAGACTCCGTTGACGGCAGCCAGGGAGCATGGCAGAATGTTGTCCGATTTGTACAATAGATCTGCAGCACCTTCGGTTATACTGAAGTCGTGAGAATAAAAGATAAGGGAGACATCATATATGAATGGAACATTGCAGATTCGGGATCACTTGTTAAATGAATTAGAAACAGGCGTACGGACGGGGGCTTCGTTAATTCGCTTGATCCGTTCGGAGGATTGGTCTTATCGTCCACAGGAGAATATGCGTTCATTGGTGGAGCTAGTGCATCATTTTATCCAGATCACGGCATCGGATCTTGCCATTATGCAGGAAAAAGGTGAAGCTGAGGTTGGGCTGGTGGAGGATAGCCTGTCGGGGGTTGAAGATATCGAGAAGCTTGAAGCAACGTTATGGAGCAATTTCGAATCCTACAAAGCTTATATCACGGGATTGAGCGAAGACGACTTTTTGAATCGTTCAACAAAAGCTTTTTATATGGAACATGGTCACTTGCAGGTTCAATGGCAGATTGAAACGGTAACGCATGTATTCCATCACCGTTCGCAGCTGTATAACTATCTCAAGCAGCAGGGCCATGAACTGAACTTTTTCATGCTGTATGCGTAATTAAACCTGTAATATTAAAGTAAGCTTAGTTGGCTCCACCGGATGGTCCGGTGGGGCTTTTTTGCGTACATTCGTCTATCAAACTATGGAGTCTATCAAAATTGGACATTATGACGCTGGTAATTCACCGTTGCTTTAATAGATTTCAAGCATAGAATACCGTATCAAAGCAAAAGGAGGTGATTTCAATGGCCATCCTTTTACCACAACAGTTTTATAATTTGGCTGCAGGTGTGGGCAAATCCTACTATGAGAATTTGGCTGGGGGCACTAATGCCAGCATCACGGTTAACAACTTTGGTCCGTTTGCAGTCGAATTGGTTGTTACTCGCGTGAATGCACCTGTCATCACGTATTTAATTCCTGCCGGCAACAGCCTTACACTGTCTGTACACTTGCTGCTCGTAGCTGCCTTATTGACTAGTGCAGCTGGTGCTTCAACAGGTACGATTCAAGTGGCAACATCTGATTTCTAATTGTTGTTGCGGGTCTAATTGACCTCTGCCGGACATGTTGTCGGCAGGGGTTTTTCTTTTTTTGTGGATATACATAGGTTTAAAGGGGTATTTTGAGATAATAAAAGTTAATACCTTCCTATTATGGTGAGGCAGTAGATGAAAACGTTAAATTCGTTGGAACAACGATAGCGTACGTAGAAGGGTAAATTCTTTCTGAAGAGGAAGTAGAAGTAACAACTAATAACCACATAAATGCGAACCTATAGATTACTATAACGAACAGAACAAAGCGAGCCTTTCATAAGAAAAAATTAAAATTATAAAAGAAATAACCCGCCATAGGTTGCCGTATGGAGTGGAGACCTGGCTTCACAAAATCTATTATTTTTACAATCGATATTATAGAGTAATAGATAAAAGAGATAAATTATTCCAAATATGTGTTATAGTATATTTGGGTGGAAAATACAATATTTTGAATTTCTATGAACAAGAGGTGGAAAACAACTATGAAGAATAGAAACATAACAGGTATTGTAGTGGCCATAATTTATTGTGTTGTTCTTTATGTTTTTTTAACTGATGCCCCCCCTGGTGAAGCTCCAAATAATCCGTTATGGATTTATTTATTGATTCCAATTGGAGCTATTTTAATTACGTCTCTTTTTGATTATGTGATCAAGTTCGATTTCTTCAGGAAAAAGAAGAAATAGAAGTAAAGAATGAATGAAGGATAAAAAATGATAGGATCAAAAATTTCTAAAACATTTTTTGCAGGAGTTCTGCTCTCTACATCTATCTCACTACCAGCCTTTGCTCAGGATCAGGTAGATTTACCATCTTCTTTGCCAGTGTCACAAGTGGACAAAAGCCTCTTAGATTTAGTTGAAAGCACAACCAGTAATTCTGTAACTTTTACAGATGGTTCTACATTAGTTCAATATGACAATTACTAAATCACCAAAAAAACCTTGATATAGCTGGGTAAACCAGAAATCCATTCTTGTAGTTGACAAAAAACAGCCCATTTACACACCTTTCTTGTTTATGGTTGATCGACACTTCCATGATACCAAACAAGAGAGGTGTTTTTTTGTCACTAGAAACAGTACTGTTTAAATCTTCTAACGCCCACAAGGGGTTGACTCATTATTTTAAGTGCGAAAGTTGAGTAAATAATAAATGCGTATTACCTTTAAACTTTAGTGACCTCTTTATATAGGTTTGTTTACTTTGGCGTTCATTCGATTAATTTAAGGTATAGGCGGCACGCAGATTGGTGTTGGCATACAGGAGGTTAGTGGATGATGAACAGAACAATCTTATTTGAAACCGAACGGTTGGAATGTGCGACTTGGAACGAAGGAGATCGTGCGCTGGCGTTTGCATTGTGGGGCGATCATGAGGTTGCCAAATGGATTAGCAGCAAGGGATTTTTGAGCGAGGATGAAGTAGAGGCGCGATTGACACAGGAGATTCAAAGGCAGAAGGAAGCGGGTGTGCAATATTGGCCCCTTTTTGAGAAAGAGTCGGAGGTGTTTGTCGGTTGTTGTGGCCTGCGTCCGTATTCTCCAGAAGAGGATATCTATGAATTGGGATTTCATCTAACCCGGGATCACTGGGGCAAAGGGTATGCGCAGGAAGCGGCGCGGGCGGTAATTGGTTATGCCTTTGACAAAATGAACGTGAAGGCACTGTTTGCCGGGCATCATCCGGATAATGAAGTGTCATGTCACATCTTGATCAAGCTTGGATTTGAGTATACAGGTGATGAACACTATGAAACAACAGGAAAGATGCATCCATCGTATATGCTGCGAAAATAAGAAACCCCGACCAATGAAGGACAGGGATTGCGTGTTAGGCGATTATGCTTGTTAGAGGGACGTCACTCAAGGCGAGTGTAACTTTGAGGCGTTGACGGGATCGTTATTATCCATTTTGACAGTAACCGAGTGGGTGAGTCTTGATCCGAATATCATGTTGTTCTCAATGGGAACAGATGAGATTGAGGCCATCTTATTTCCCCCCTTTTATAGAGCTAGTTCATTTGAAACAATGCGGTGTGCCGTGACGATTTGCCCGGTGCTGTCTTTTCCCCACACCGAAATTTCAGTCAATGCGGCTGCGTCTCCACTCGTTGTGAATACATATTCGTATCCATCCAAATTGGCATAGTAGGTTTGAGAGAAGACTTGCCCGGGATTCAGATCAACGGATTGAAGCACGTATAAGGTTCGGGTTCCATTCAGGAAATAACCTTCAATGAGTACATTGGACGTATTGATGGAATCGGTGTTGACCATTTTGATAGTGACTTGTTGTGTAGGCCTGCTGCCACCGGAGAGGTTGTTCTCGATCGGGCCTGTAGAAAGGACTGCCATAGGTCCATCTCCTTTTTTATGAATTTCTTTTCCTGAGAAAAGCTAGAATAGCATATGTTAGAATTGACGAAAGCGTTTGGACAGAGAGATATATGTACTGAAAGAAAAGAAGTCACTGAATCTTCTGTCCAAAGGGGATATATGTTTTCATGTTTTTTTTATTTCGCTTTCAGCTTCTATTAAGGTAGCAGAGGTAAGATAAGTCTTGTAAACCCCTTCTCGTGTTAAATAGATGTGTGACTGACCCCGCCGGGCGCCGGTGGGGTATTTTTTTGTTTGATTTTCAAATAAACAAAACTTAACAAAAGTAAATAAAAGTTTATTTCTGTGTTTGTTATTGACTATCAAAGATAAACAAAGATATAATGAATGTGAAATAAGGAACTTACTATGTACGTGGCAAGCCATATGATTTTCAATATAAGGAGAGATTGATCATGAACGTGACCCTTACCAATGAAACAACGCAGGCTGCAGGTTTCCATATCCCATTTGTCCGTGAGATGGCTGAGATTACACAACATATGTGGAAAAATGGCTGGGATGAGCGTAATGGCGGTAATGTCAGCTATCTGCTGGAGGAAGAGGAAGTTGCCCAATATATCGATATCCAGCATGTGATTCGCAAGATCAAACCGGCATTTTCGGTGCAGGAGCTGGCAGGCAAGTATTTTATCGTGACCGCATCGGGCAAATATTTCAAAAATGTACTCGCTGATCCGGAGAGTAATCTGGGGTTGCTACGTGTATCGCAAGATGGACAGGAGCTGGAAGTACTCTGGGGATTGAAGACGGGGGCGAATCCAACAAGTGAGTTGCCTACGCATTTCATGAGCCATATCGAACGTTTGAAATTGGACCCGAACCACCGGGTTGTCATGCATAACCATGCCACTCATGTATTGGCCATGACGTTTATCCACGAATTGGATGAAGCAAAATTCACCAAGACCCTCTGGCAGATGTGCACGGAGTGTGTGGTTGTATTCCCGGATGGGATTGGCATTATTCCATGGATGATTCCTGGATCAAACGAGATTGGCCGCGAAACGGCTGAGAAAATGAAAGAATACCACGCGGTCATCTGGCCGCAACATGGCATCTTCGGAACGGGCACAACGATTGACGAGGCTTTTGGTCTGATTGAGACGATCGAGAAGGCAGCCCAGGTGTATATGCTGGTTGCTGGTCACGAGATCCGGCAGAGAATTACGGATGAGCAGCTGACCACACTGGCGCAAGCGTTTGGTGTTACTCCTCGTCCCGGAATTCTGGGCAGTTAATATAAGCTGAAGAAGGAAGCTGCACGTATTTGGGCAAGTTAGATACAGGATGTTGCATTGCATTACAGTTAACGCATAGATCAAGGAAATGGCCTTTGGTTCATTGAACCAAAGGCCATTTCCTTTTTTTTTGACGAACAATCGTCATTTTGGTTCAAAAAAGTTCAAATTGCTGAACAAGAATGGCTTTGTTATCGATTATTGAATCGTAGAATGCATTATCACGCGCTGGCGAATTTCGGGTGAAATGACGTATTGTCAATGGCTCTGCGATTTTGCATAATAACAATGCTTCACAGATGAGAGACGGAAGGAAGTTATGATCATGCTTGGCAAAATGAAGAGAATCTTAATAGGCAAGCCCATGAAATCGGCTGAACTGGATGGAGAAAAATTGGGGAAATGGAAGGCACTCGCCATCCTGTCCTCGGATGCCCTATCGTCCGTTGCCTACGGTACGGAACAGATTTTGCTGGTGCTCGTTGCGGCCGGATTCGCCGCCCTGTGGTACTCTGTTCCGATTTCCATCGCCGTGCTGGGATTACTCGTCATTTTAATTTTTTCCTATCGCCAGACGATATTTGCTTATCCAACAGGGGGCGGCGCTTATATCGTAGCCAAGGATAACCTGGGTACAACATCCAGTCTGATTGCCGGAGGATCTCTGCTGGTCGATTATATACTGACCGTTGCGGTAAGTTCGTCCGCAGGGACGGATGCGATTACGTCGGCTTTTCCTATGCTGCATGACTACAGTGTTGTGATTGCTCTGATTATGATTGTTTTTCTAACCATTATGAATTTGCGGGGAGTCACGGAGTCAGCGTCTGTGCTGGCGATCCCGATCTATCTATTTATCTTTTCAATTGCGGTTCTGATTATCTCGGGCGGAATCAAATTTCTTGCCGGGGGGATGGAAGCAGCTGCACCTGAATTCGGAACAAGTCTATCCCATGTGAGTATGTTCCTGTTATTAAAAGCATTCAGCTCCGGTTGTTCGGCCTTGACTGGTGTGGAAGCGGTAAGTAACGCGATCCCAAACTTCAAGCAGCCTGCCGAGAAAAATGCCGCAGGTACATTACTGCTCATGGGTTGTATATTGGGAGCCATGTTCATTGGCATCACCTTACTGGCTTATGGGTACGGAGTGAAGCCTGACCCCAAAGCAACGGTCATTTCCCAGATTGCTGAAGCAACATTTGGCAGGGGCACGATGTATTTTATCATCCAGGGTGTAACGGCACTGATCCTATTCCTGGCAGCCAACACAGCTTATTCCGCTTTTCCGCTGTTATCCTTCATGATGGCAAAGGATAAATACATGCCGCATGCATTTATGGTCAGAGGAGACCGGCTTGGTTTCTCAAACGGGATCATTTTTCTCAGTGTGATGTCTGCGCTGCTGGTGGTCGGGTTCAAAGGAAATACGGAAAGCCTGATTCCGCTCTATGCGGTAGGGGTGTTCATTCCATTTACTCTGTCACAGCTCGGTATGATGATTCGCTGGATCAAAGTGAAACCGTCTGGCTGGCAGATGAAGTTGCTGGTCAATACCGTCGGTATGCTGACTACATTATCGATTACCCTGATCTTTATTTTCACCAAGTTCACGCAGACATGGGTCATCTTTATCTTTTTGCCACTCGTTGTTTATGTGTTCATGCGTATTCACCGTCATTATTGCAACATCGCCGATGAGCTGCGGATTGATATTCAGGTAGATAAGCCAGCCAAGAAAGGCAATACGATAGTCATTCCTGTTGCGGGCATTACCCGGGTCGTCATGAATACGATCAGTTACGCCCAGACGATGTCGGATCACGTGGTCGCACTCTACATTGGCTTCGATGATGAGGCGATACGCAAGATGGAGCATAAGTGGGAGGAGTGGAATCCAGGTGTTCGTCTGGTCGTGATCAAATCGAGATACCGTAGCATTATGGGGCCGCTCAAGAAATTCATTGATACCGTAGAGTGGAAAACGGCTGAGACCGATCACATCACCATATTGATTCCACAATTCATCACCAAGCACTGGTGGCAAAATGTACTGCACAACCAGACCAGCTTCATGATTCGTGCTTATCTGATCAATTACAAAGACGTGATTGTCACCACGGTGCCATATCATCTTAATCGTTAACTCAAACGGTTAATCGCTTCACCTCGTTTGTAAGATTTACAGATTATTGTAAAATGAGTCGCTTTTATTAATAGGCAAACGTTCATATTCCATTTACACATCCAACTGCAGGGACATCTCCAAACAGGGGAGTTCTTGCGGTTTTTTGTCATGAAATCCGGTCTGGATACCGCTTTCGAATGGATACACATTTCCGTAAAGTCCCTTGTCCATGATTAACGTTACGTTGATTCAGAATGAATTTTGCTGTGACATTCGACTCGTACACTAGATAACGTGGTGCTGAAGTTGATGTAACATTTCACACACACTGAATGCGTGAAACAAGGGGGAAGAAAATCCGATGAGTGAGCTTGATAACCGGATCAGCTTGCCCGCCGCCAAACGGCGTGTATCCGGTACGAGTGCGCGCCGGACAGCCTCGCTGCGTGTGCAGCGAATGCGGGAGAATATGCTGGCCTATGGTTTCCTGGCACCATCGCTGCTTTTGTTTGCAGTGTTTCTGTTTTACCCGATGTTTAAGTCCGTGTACCTCAGTCTGCATTCCACAGATCCGACGGGACAGATTGCGGCTTATGTAGGACTGGATAACTTCAAGGCTGTGTTCCAATCAGGACTGTTTATGCAAGGGATGAAAGTGACGTTACTATTTGTGCTGTTTACAGTCCCCACAGGTATGTTGGCTGCTCTGATTCTGGCTGCACTGACTCACAACCGGTTCAAGGGAATGCGTGTGTTCCAATTTGTATTCTCTCTGCCTGTGGTGTTATCCGTTGGTTCGTCAGCGGTGATCTGGAAGTTTCTATTCCACCCGACCCTGGGCATGCTGAATTATCTGCTTGGCAAAGTAGGTATGGATCCAATTCCCTGGCTCACCAGCCCGGATTGGGCATTGATCTCAATTTCCATCATGACAATTTGGATGAACCTGGGATTCAACTACATTATTCTATCCAGTGGTTTGGCGGGCATCCCCGATGAGATCTACGAGAGCGCCAAGATTGACGGTGCAGGACCATTGCTGACGTTTCGCAAAATTTCGATGCCGCTACTGTCACCAACGTTGTTCTTTGTCACGGTTGTATCGATCATTGGTGCTTTTCAATCGTTCGGTCAGATCAACATTCTAACCCGGGGTGGTCCGATGGACAGTACAAATGTTTTTGTATATTCCATCTATCAGGAAGCCTTCGTTAATTTCCGCTTTGGTACAGGTAGTGCACAGGCACTGATCCTGTTCGTGGTGATTATGTTGCTGACCCTGATCCAGTTCAAATGGGTAGAAAGGAAAGTGCATTACCAATGAGTGCGACATGGACCAAAACGCTGTTGTATGTATTACTGACGATCTGTGCAGCGCTTGTGCTGTATCCGGTGATGTACACCTTTTTCATGGCCGTGATGACGCCGGAAGATGCGAGTGCTTATCCGCCGCATATCATTCCAAATTCAATCGATCTGTCCAACTTTAGCGAAGTATTTGATATTGTTCCGATCGGTCGATTTATCGGCAATACCTTTCTTGTCGCAGGACTGACAACGCTTGGTCAATTGATTACAGCGAGTATGGCAGCCTATGCTTTTGCGAAAATGCAGTTCAAAGGCAAAAACGTCATCTTCAGCATGTTTGTCGCAACGATGATGATTCCGTGGGAAGTGACGATGATCCCCAACTACCTGACAGTTCGCAGTTGGGGCTGGCTAGATAGTTACCAGGGGCTTACCGTGCCGTTTCTGGCAACGGCGTTTGGTACATTCCTACTGAGACAGTTCTTCATGCAGCTACCCAAGGAACTATTCGAGGCAGCTAGGATCGACGGTTGTGGTCATATTCGCTATTTCATATCGCATGTCTTGCCATTGTCCCGTCCGGCACTTGGAACACTGGCAATCTATTCATTCTTAAGCATGTACAATTCGTATCTCTGGCCGCTGCTGGTGACAAACACACCGGAAATGAGAACCGCACAGATCGGAATCTCGATGCTGGAGTTCCAGGAATCCACAGCGTGGAATCTTGTATTTGCCGGAACAGCCATGGTCATTCTACCATCCTTACTGTTATTGATCTTCGGGTTGAAACAGCTTGTCCGCGGAATGGCCGCAGGCGCGCTGAAGGGGTAGGCAATGAAAGTTTTACAACTATTTAATTGAAGTGGAAGCTCTGAAGGTTTTGATCTAAAGATTTTTGATTTAGAGGTTTTGAATAAACCATGTATCAGGTCTCAAGGTCTGGATACCAGGAGCGAATAAAATGAGGCTCGTGCTTCAAATAAGATGTTGAAATGAACGACGGTAGTAGTGAAGGAGAAGAATCGATTCTGAAGAAGCGAAGCGTTCGCCTTTATCCCCGGATTTTCCCCTTTTAAGGGGAGAATGAAAAAAATCCGGGGGTAACAGCGATCAAAAGAACGATTCATATCCGGAACGGCCACCTCGCAGCACCCAAAGCACTTATGTTGAAGCGAGCCATATAAAAGGAGAGCGATTTCGTTTGAAAAAAAGAGGAACATTTGCATTAATGCTGGCTGCACTCATGTTGGTCATTTCCGCTTGCGGAACAAAAGCTGAAACAAGCAGCCCGGCAAGTGGAGCACAAGCAGAAGCGGCCGCAGCTGAAACAACACAATTGACGTGGTGGCACTCCATGTCTGGCGCTGGGGAGAAAGCCATTAATCAACTCGCTTCCGACTTTAATGCTAGCCATCCCGACATTCAGGTAAAGCCCATCTATCAAGGGAAGTACGATGAGAGTCTGAACAAACTCAAAGCATCCATGGGCTCAGACAGCGGTCCTGACATTATCCAGGTCTATGAGATCGGTAGCAAGTTCATGATCGATTCGGGCATGATTACGCCAGTACAACAGTTCATCGACAAGGATCAGTTCGACCTGTCCCAACTGGAGCCAAACATCATCCGATACTACACCATCGATGGTAAGTTGAACGCGATGCCGTTTAACACATCGAACCCGATTCTGTACTACAACAAGGATATGTTCAAAGCAGCAGGTTTGGACCCGGAGAACCCGCCGAAGACGTATGAAGAGTTTGAGCAAGCGGCGAAAGCATTGGCGAAAGACGGTAAGCCAGGTGCATCCATGGCGATCTACGGCTGGTTCATGGAACAATTCTTTGCGAACCAGAATGCAGATTATGTAAACAATGGAAACGGAAGAACCGAAACAGCTACAGAGTCTCTGCTGAACTCCGAAGCTGGAGTGAAGACATTAACATGGTGGAAAAAGATGATTGACGAGAAAACCCTCTCCAATCTGGGACGTAGCACAGACGATACAACAGCAGCATTTACCGCTCAGCAAATCGGTATGACCCTCGATTCCACTGCTGGCCTGCGTAAAATCGTAGAAGGTTCAGGTGGCAAGTTTGAACTGGGAACAGGCTTCCTGCCTCGTCCAGCGGATGCCAAAGAAGGCGGCGTTGTGGTGGGTGGAGCAAGCTTGTACATCATGAACAACAAATCGGAAGCACAACAACAAGCGGCATGGGAATTCATCAAGTACTTGGCTACACCAGAGGTGCAAGCGAACTGGAGTGTTGCGACAGGATACTTCCCTATTACGACAGCAGCCTACAATGAGCAAGTATTAAAGGATAATATGGCGAAGTACCCGCAATTCCAGACAGCAGTCGATCAATTGCACGCTTCCGCCGATTCGACAGCAACATCCGGGGCATTAATGGGTGTATTCCCGGAAGCGAGACAACTTGTCGAAGGAGCGATTGAAACGGTCCTGAATGGACAAGGTACACCACAGGAAGCATTGGATGCAGCAGCCAAACAAATTACAGACAAGATTGCGCAATATAACAGCACGGTGAAGAAATAATTTAATTCATATCAGTGTTGAATGCAGTGATTAAGCTGCATTCAATTTTTTTTGTTTTACTAAAAAGAAAGACTAACATTTTTTGTTAATGCATCCGAAAATAGAATAGGAAGCTGAAAGGGGTATCCCAATACATGGATTCATGAAAAGCAATGGACAATATTAAAAATAAGAAGGAGTACAAGTGAATGAAAAGAGTAACGGTTCTAATGATGGCATTTATGTTGTTGTTTGTTTCAAGTGTTTATGCGGAGGAACTTAAAGTTAAAGATATTGAACTCATCCCTAATACTACAGTTTCGGTCGGTGGTAAGATTAATCTTAATATAGTTGTTGTGTATGATGACGAAAATTCAATACATAGCGATAACGATCCATACTACAGAAGAAATACAGGTCTTACAAAAACAGATTATACGATCAGTGAACCTCATATACTTCAAGTGCTGAGCACTGGGATGGTAAAGGTAATAGGTGTAGGTTCTTCAACAATTACGGTTAAAGTCGAAAATGTTGAAAGATCAGTTACTATTTCAGGTAGCTTGGATGAAGCAATTGATGGAGGATACATAAAAAATGGTGTGACTCTTGTTCCGATGAAAGAGGTATTCAAGGCACTGGGAGGGAGTGTTAGTTACATTGCTCAACAGGACGCCTTCGAGATTAAAGTTGGTTCTACGAAACTAACTCTCCCGAAAACGGGAACAAAAGCAACGTTAAATGGAGAGCCATTAACTCTCAAGTCCCCGCTGCTTGTTCAAAATGGCGTAACTTTGTTTCCTGCTTCTGTTCTCTCAGATGCTCTGGGTGGAACTGTGACTTATAACTCTAAAGCTAAGCAGATGCAAGTATCCATTGGTAAAGGTAAAATGACTATTAATATTGAACAACCTCAAAAACAAAACAGTGTAACAGGAACAACTCCAACAAAAGGGAAACTTTATGCTGTGCCAGCTACTGAAGATATGAAAGGGTGGAGCATTCTCAAAGGTCATCCTTACGAAAAAAGCATCCGTGTATACTTCAAAATCAATGGGTCAAATGTACAAATATATACTAAGGATATAAGGAAGGTAGATCTGAATAAAAAAGTAACATGGACCGATTTAGAGGGAAAAAAACACACAAATACAGTAAAACAGTTGTATACTGTTTTTGGGGAATTAAGCAATGAATATACTAGTGACATACTATATAAAATGTTTGGAAAAACATATTCAGACTGGATCGGGTCAACTTCACTCAATGCAGATCGATACGTTGATCAGTATTTGGAGCAACAAGGATTAATTGAACCCTATGGAAGTAATATTACATTGACACCAGACACAGAAGTATATTGAAGACCGTCTGTAACATTTCGAAAAAGTGAAATCATTATCATTTTTCATATTTAATATTATCCCACAAGAAAGTCTCTGAGAGTAATTGGAGATGTTCTTGTGGTTTTTTTTAACATTCTATTAACTCATACTGATTTTGCGCTTAATAGTTCTCTTTTATACTCAGTTAATGTGGTGATTTAATGTGATCCGTACATACCGTTTTATCATGTCAAAATGAATGTCTGAAGACTCAGGTATTAGTGAGTTTAAAGAAATGAGGACTGTCACTAAATGTCGAATTCGTATATATATTTATTAAAATGTTAATTTAATTGACGTTAAATAGCCGTATATCTAACACTTATATAACTTTAATTGGCTTAATAACGTGTTTTTAGTTAAAATTTAGTACTATTTATTCATTATTATAGAGATTTGTTTAGAAAATGTGATATAAGTGTTCTGTTTTCTTTCATATCGAAGAATTATTGTTTACACCAGTCTGTTATTCAGTTATCTTATATTTGAACTAATGTACAAGCTGCCTGAACAAATGATTGGAAATTCAAAACATGGGGGTAGGAAAAAGATGCAAAGTAAGCAAATAAAGAGCTGGCTCAGGTTATTCTTAGCTGTGGTCCTGCTGATTACGGGTGCCATACCTGCTGGCTTATTCAACAACAAAGTTGCAGCGGCGGATGAACCGCTAACAGTTGCAGAGGCGCTCGCTCTTGGTTCGGATGATTCAACCGCCACGGTTGAAGGTTATGTTGTCGGGACCTACAGCAACGGTCCAAGTGTAAATTTGAATCCACCCTTTACTGTAGACACTAATTTTGCAATTGCTGATAGTCCAACCGAAACAAATCTTAGTAAGATGATGCCTGTTCAAGTACCCACAACTGCTCCTCGCAGCACGTTCGGACTACAAAGCAATCCCTCCTTATATCAATCCAAAGTACGTATTAACAACGGTACGTTATCTCAATATTTCACTTCTAAAGGTATACGATCCGTTACATCAACAACTTTTCAACTGATTGATGAGACACTGGAAACGGAAGTGGCTAATGTCATAGCTAATCCGTCCCCAGGGGCCGTTCCGTCAGGAACACAGGTTACTTTGGGAACGACTACAGTCGGTGCTGCCGTATACTACAAGTTAAATGATGAAAATGCGTTTCTTCCTTACACAGTTCCCATCACGGTAAATGATGCTATGCACATTGAAGCTTATGCACACAAAGAAGGCTTACTGGATAGTGCAATTGCTTTATTTAATTATACGATTGTTGACAATACTCCAATTTCAATATCTGATGCCAGAAACAAGCCTGAAAACTCTCCGGTTACCGTTCAAGGGATTGTAACCTACCGAGAGGAATCTGGAGGAATGGCGAATCTATATATTCAGGATGAGAATGCTGGAATCGTCATTCGTGGTACAGATTCAACCGTGGAGCCAGGTGACCGGATTGAAGCGTATGGTCCGCTCACCATTTATAACGGTCTACTCCAGGTAGAGAAGGATAAAGCAGGATTTCCAGGCGGTTATATTAAGATCTTGGATAAAACACAAGAAATTCCTGAACCGCTTACGTTGACATCCAAAGACTTTGCGCCTGCTGAAGGCGGAGGCAAGGGTACGGGCGGCATCTATGAAGGGATGCTTGTCGAAGTTAATGGGGTCACAGTGACAAGAAGTAGCAGTTCCACCTTTTTTGCGACAGATGTGGATGGTCGAGAGATCACGATCTATGCCAAAAATAGCCCCACTGCACTGGCAGTAGGCAAAACATACGAAAAAGTGACAGGCGTCCTGACTTATCACACAAGTTATGGTCTCGAATTAATCCCGCGCACAGCAGCGGATGTTGTCGAAAATCTGCTTTCTGTTACAGCTAGTGTTCCTTCAGGGGGGATTGTGAAAGGATCTACGGTGACTTTATCCTCACCAATGGCGGGAGCAGAAATTTATTATACGATTAATGGCACTAACCCTACACCAACATCTACGCGGTACACTGGGCCGATTGAAGTAGATGAAGATACTGCTATTAAAGCTATTGCAGTGTCTGGTGGGAATACAAGTAATGTATATACCTATACTTACAAGGTTCTTCAGGAACTGAACAATCTTAGAATCCACGATATTCAAGGGGCAACCCATAACTCCTTGTACGATGGTTTGGCTGTGCAAAATGTGGAAGGCATTGTGACTCATGTTGTAAATGCAACTTCCTTCTACATGCAGGAGATTCCTGGCATGGAAGATAACGATGACAGAACATCTGAAGGTATTCTGGTCTATAAGTCTTCTCATGGAATGACAGTAGGTAACAAGGTGAGCGTATCTGGACAGGTGAAAGAATATGCAACAGCAACAACGGAGCTGGCGATAACAGAAATTGTGGCAACAGTAATTACGGTTGAAGACAGTAATAAAGATCTGCCCGAACCTGTGGTTTTGGGTGCTAATGGTCGAATGATTCCTACCGTAATTGATTCCGATCAATTCGGCGAGTTTAATCCGGATAAGGATGCCATTGACTTTTATGAGAGTCTTGAAGGGATGAGGGTGCAACTCGATAATGCTACCATTATCGGTCCGTATTCCAGTGAACCTGGTCTCGCTGTTGTTGTAGATAATGGTCCGAACAATCCGTTGCGCACTCCTGCGGGCGGTGTCATTCTGACAGGGGATGGTGCAGAGCCTTTTGAGAGTTCACTTAATCCGCAACGGCTGTTCATCAATAAAAAACCATCCCAAGCCGTCAAAACGGGAGACAAGCTAGGTGGCTCCATTAAAGGGGTTATGACATACTCCAATGGGAATTTTAAAGTGATTCCTGAAGGTAATCTTCCAGCAATCACACCGAGTCCACTTGAACAAGCAATAACAAAAATTCAACCCACCGATGACAGATTGACGATTGCAACTTTCAATGTAGAGAATTTCAGTCAAAAGGATACGGCTAGAGCTGTTAAAATTGGCGGCATTGTCGTCAATAATCTGAAAAATCCAGATATTATCGGCATTATGGAAGTGCAAGATAATGATGGAGCAACAGACAGTGGAGCAACAGCTGCAGATGCTAGTTTCCAAACCCTAATTGATGCCATTGCAACTAAAGGTGGTCCTGCGTATAAATACACAGATATCGCTCCGGAAAATAACAAGGATGGCGGAGCACCAGGTGCCAATATTCGTGTAGGGTTTCTGTATAATGAATCACGTGTGTCCCTGAAGACAGGAATTAAAGGAAGTGCTACAACAGCAATTCAGGTAGGCGCTGACGGCAGTCTCTCCAATAATCCGGGGCGTATTGCACCAGGGAATGAGGCGTTCGCCAGCTCTCGCAAACCGCTTGCCGCTGAATTTGAATTCAATGGTGAACGTGTAGTGGTGATTGCCAATCACTTCAATTCCAAAGGTGGGGACCTGAAACCTTTTGGAAGTATACAGCCTGCAACTCGAAGCAGTGAAGTTCAACGTGCGAAGCAAGCTGCGCTGGTCAATGGCTTTGCGAAAGAGTTACTGAACAAAGACCCTGAGGTAAATGTGGCTGTTCTCGGTGATTTCAATGATTTCCAATTCTCGAATACCTTGAACATTGTTGAGGGTAATGAATTGGATAATCTGGTAAACGAACTGCCAGAAAATCAGCGCTACTCCTATATCTATGACGGTAACTCTCAGACACTGGATCACATTCTGGTGAGTAAAAACCTGACGCAGACGGCAGCCATCGAAGTGGTACATGTGAATGCCGATTTTGAGACAGCGGATGGACGGGTGAGCGACCATGATCCACTGCTCGCACAATTAAGTATTGGAGATCCGGTGGAAGAAGGGGATTTCAACCTGCGTGTTCTTCACACGAATGATACGCACGCGCATCTGGATAACATCCCGCGCCGAGTGACGGCAATTAAGGAAGCGCGCAATGATAACACTTTGGTGCTGGATGCAGGGGACGTTTTCTCAGGCACATTGTACTTCAATCTGTTTAATGGTCTGGCTGATCTGGAGTTCATGAACATGATTGGATATGATGCGATGACCTTCGGTAACCATGAGTTTGATAAAGGTCCGAGCGTACTGAAAGCATTTATTGAAAAAGCGGAGTTCCCGTTTGTGAGCGCCAATATTGATTATACAAAAGATGCAAATTTGAGTGGTTTGTATAACAATAGCATCGGGAATCCGGGTGAGAAAGCCGAAATCTATCCGACGATTATTACAGAAGTGAATGGTGAGCGAGTCGGTATTTTCGGACTGACAACACCGGACACGGTATCTCTTTCTTCACCGGGGGATGACCTGAAGTTTGCGGATTACAAAGCAAGTGCACAGGCAACTGTAGAGATGCTGCAAAATGAAGGTATCAATAAAATTATTGCTTTGACTCATCTTGGCTACTCAGAGGATCTCAAATTGGCAGAAGCCGTAGCAGGGATCGATATTGTGGTAGGTGGTCATTCACACACCATTCTGAACGCACCCGTTTTGGTGGAGACCCATGCGGACCCAACTTTGGTTGTGCAAACTGGGGAATATGACGTTTCTCTTGGTCAATTGGATGTTACATTTGATGAAGCAGGCGTATTGAAGAAGTGGAACGGCAAATTGTTGAGTCTGGATGCGAAAGATGCTGCCAACCAATTCATCTATGCTGATGATGTGGAAGCCGCGAACAAGTTGAAAGAATATGCGCCTCAGTTGGAACAGTTCAAGAAAACGGTTATCGGTAAAACAAATGTCTTCCTGGATGGAGAACGTGGCACTGTGCGGAAACAGGAAACCAATTTAGGAAACCTGATGACAGACGGTATGCTGGAGAAAGTGAAATCCATTGTGCAGGAAAACGACGTCAAAGGATACGTGGCGATCCAGAATGGCGGTGGCATTCGAGCCTCATTCCAGACAGGTGATATTACGCTGGGCAATCTCCTGACTGTGATGCCATTCGGTAATAACCTGTCTGCATTGAAAATGACAGGTAAGGAAATCACAGCCGCACTGGAAAATGGGGTTAGTGGTGTGGAAACGGGAGAAGGGCGCTTCCCGCAAGTGGCAGGCATGCGGTTCTACTACGATTCCACGAAACCAGGGGAAAAAATCGATTCCACGACCAACACCGTAACCCAAGTGGGTCAACGCGTGGTCAAAGTTCAGATTAAGAATGCAGATGGTACGTACTCGGATATCGATCCGAACGGATACTATATCGTTGCTACCAATTCATTCATGGCTAACGGTGGAGACTTCTATCGTGCGATGAGAATGGCGAAAGATGACAATCGATTCTACGAATTAAATCTGGTCGATTATGAAATCTTCCATGAACATCTGGACCGTGTAGGTACAGTTGATCAAAAAACGGAAGGACGCAGTACGGATCTGAAGGGCAAGCCACTTCCTGGGGATGGAAATGGAAGCAACCCTGGTAATGGTGGCGGTAATAATGGAAGTAATCCCGGTAGTGGTAACAGTGGAGGAGGTTCTACAACACCTACCCCGCCTGTAACTCCAACTACACCAACCAATACTACGGACCCAACTACGCCAACCGTTCCGGGTAATGGAGGAAGTCCTAATCCAACCCCTCCCGTTGTGGACCTGAAGGACATCGGGAATCACTGGGCGGCTGCTGCCATTGAACAGGCCATTTCCCGGGGAATTGTGAACGGGTATCAGGATGGTCATTTCCGTCCGAATGCACCAGCGACACGCGCCGAATTCATTGTTATGTTGGGAAGAGCATTTGAACTTCCAGCCAGCAACAAGGCATTGACGTTCAAGGATGCTGATGGGATACCTGCATGGGCACAATCTTTTATTGCACAGGCAGTGGATCAAGGCATCATTAGTGGGTACACGGATGATACGTTTCGTTCATCGGGTAAAGTATCGCGGGTAGAGATGACGGTTATGCTCGTCAGAGCACTCGGCCTTCCAGTGGAGTCCGATCCGGCACTAAGTTTCGCGGATGCAGATAAAGTACCTGCATGGGCCGTTCCATATATCGCTGCTGCATATGATGCAGGACTGGTAAAGGGGACAGGCAAAAATAGGTTTAACCCCCTCGCTGAAGCAACACGTGCTGAAGTGGTAACCTTGCTATTGGCGGCAAGCGAGTTGCAAAAGCAATAAAACGCATGATACAGACGGTTTAGAACAGCATGCAGACTCCCATCTGCATGCTTCTTTTTTCTAATTAATGCCTGTTAATTTTCACCAAGTGAAGGTATAGTAGACAGGATTATATTGAAGGAGTGTTGACGAAATGCAAGATCAACCCGTTTTAATCGCACTATTTGCCATAGCGGCAGGAATTTTTAGTTTACTCGGTGGTATCAACAATTGGGATTGGTTTATGAAGAGTTTCAGAGCAGGGATTTTTGTGAAGACTATTGGAAGACAGGGCGCAAGAGTGGTATATGGTATTCTCGGTGTTGTCATGATTGTCATTGGTGTACTACTGTTACTGATCGGATAGATATTGGAAATAAACGAACTCACCAAGTATCATCTACATACGATGTTCATGAGCGAAGGCGAAGTAAGAGGATATGTGAGAAGAGTCAAATGGAAAAAGCGTGTGAATGCTTAAAGTAGCAGTATGCAGTATGACCAGGATAGAATATCAAATCAAATAGCATGCCTGAAAAAATCATAGCCATAACAAAAAGACCACCGAAAAATTTCGGTGGTCTTTTTACCAAATTCAGGTTTATCCATCTCAATCTGGTTTAATTATCTTTTAAGTCTTCAACAGAGTTGATATCCATATACGTTGGAACAACCAGACCTTGTTTGACTCCAGTCATACTGACAGCGATATCTTCAATCTTGTCTCCATATGTTTTCCAGTAGTCTCCATGTGTAAGCGGGAGCCATACGGCTGGAGAAGCATCGATATCACCTGCTGCCAAGCCTGCCCACATGGGTCCAGCTTCGACTTGCAGTGCTTTGACTGTATAACCCAGATCCGTCTCCAGCACATACTTCATCAGGTTGGTACTCGCAATTTCAGAGTCCCATGCAACATAACCGAGACGCAAATTGTCACCTTTAACAGGGGTTAACCCTTTGGTCCACTCTTCAATTTGGTCCGGATGTTTTTCTGCATAAGTTTTGGCAGCTTCTTCAGGCGAAACGCCCTTTTGAATGTCTACCATGATTTCACTCATTTGATCCGCAGTCCAATTAAAACGAGAGAAGAACTCATAGGCAACGGGATGATCTTCTTTGATTCCCTTACGTCCAACCGTGTGAACTTCCTCTGCATCGCCGAAAATCAAGTCGGGATCATCCAAATACTTCAGATCATACTGATTGAACATCCAGTGCGGAGTCCAACCCGTAACGATGATTGGTTCTTCATTTTTATAAGCTTTATCCAGCGATGCAGTCATCGCGGCTCCAGAGCCTTCAATCAGATTCCAGTTAGACAAATCATAATGCTTAATGGCGTTTGCTGTGGCCTTCATCAGACCTGCACCTGGATCAATACCAACGATTTGGTGATTAACCTCTTCGCCCACATTAGCACTTGCCGATGGAGTGGAAGAAGCGGCACCTGTCTCCAGATCTGCAATCGAATTGACTTCAGTCATGTAACTAGGAACCACGAGGCCTGTGCGTACACCTGTCATATTGGCCCCCAGATCGTCCACCTGATCTTTGTAACGTTCCCAGTAGTCTGCGTGTGTCAATGGCAGCCAAGCTGCTGGAGAGGCATCTACGTCGCCTGAGGCAACACCCGTCCACATCGGTCCGGCTTCGACTTGCAGAGCGTTAACTTTATAACCTAATTCGTTTTCCATCACATATTTCAGCAAGTTGGTACTTGCGATTTCGGAATCCCAAGCCACATAGCTCAGTTTGAATGCATCACCGTTCACTGGAGTCAGACCTTTGGTCCACTCAGCAATCTGATCGGCATGTTTCTCCGCATAAGCTTTAGCTGCTTCTTCTGCGGATGTGCCACCCTGGATAGCAGTCATCATTTCACCCATTTCATCCGAGGTCCATTGGAAACGGGACAGGAATTCAAACGCAACAGGGTGATCTTCTTTCAGACCTTTACGGGCGATGGTATGAATTTCTTCAGCATCACCGAAAGATTTCTCAGGGTCTTCCAGATATTTCAGATCATACTTGTTGAACATCCAGTGTGGAGTCCAACCTGTAATAATGATTGGATCTTCATTTTTGATCGCTTTGTCCAGTGTGGCCGTCATGGCTGCACCAGATCCTTCAATCAGAGTCCAGTCAGTCAATTTATAGTCTTCGATCGCTTTTGCAGCAGACTTCATGATACCAGCCCCTGGATCGATACCAATAATCTGGTAGTTCACTTCTTGACCTACAGCATTGGCTGCTGAATTGTTGCCACCAGCCGAAGTTGTGCCACCAACGAAGTATTGTGAGAAACCAGCTACAAGCACAAGGAATGTTGCCGCAGCAGTGATCCATGCTTTTTGCTTGGCTGTAATACGTGAGGTCTTTTTGCGACCTGGCATAAACACATTTTGTGTAAAACGGTCCAGAACAATCGCGAGTACAACAACGGCCAGACCGGCTTCGAAACCTTTACCGATTTGTAGTTGTGTTACAGCACGATAGACTTCCGCACCAATACCTTGTGCACCGATCATGGATGCAATAACAACCATGGATAGTGACAACATGATGGTCTGGTTAATACCGGACATCACGGTAGGCAAAGCGAGTGGAAGTTGTACTTTGAACAACTTTTGCATGGAAGTTGAGCCGAATGCATCGGCTGCTTCAACCAATTCACCAGATACCTGTCTGATACCCAGGTGAGTCAGACGAATCGTTGGGGGAATCGCAAATATAACAGACGCGATAACACCTGGAACGACACCTAGACTAAAGAATGTAACCGCAGGCAGCAAGTAGACAAATGCAGGCATTGTCTGCATGAAGTCAAGCAGCGGTGTAATGATACGCGCCGCAGTTTTACTGTATGCAAGCCAGATTCCGACAGGCACACCAAGCAGGATCGAAACCAATCCTGAAGTGATAACCAGACCGAGTGTGTCCATCGATTGGGACCAGTATCCCAAGTTATCTACGAGCAAGAACCCGATAACCGTAAATAGTGTCAGTGGGAGTCGTCCTACGAGGAACGCAAGAACACCCAATATGGCAATGAACAGGAGTGGATGGGGCAGCAAGAACAGCCCGGAGAAATATCCGACAACCGCTTGAATAACGGTGGAAATTACATTAAACAATCCGGAGAGCGAGGAGCTCATCCAGTCAACGATGGATTCAATCCACGACGCTAGTGGTATTTTGGGAATCATTCACAAGTTCCTCCTTTACTGCAACTTCACCGCTAAGTGCACCCAGCAGGGCACCGCGGACGATAACACCTTGCAGACGGCCATTCTCACCAACAACAGCGAGAGGCACATGGGCTGAACTTACAATTTCGAACAATTCATGAATCAGGGTCTCAGGTGACACAGTAGGCCCGTCCGTGATCAGAATGTCTTTTAATACTTTGTTTTCACGCATCGCACGAGAAGCGTCTTCTGCTGTAATGACACCAAGCAGCTTCTTCGAACGGTCAATGACAAACAGGTTGGAAACGCCACTTTCGCGCATTAATTCGAGGGCAACGCGAGGTCCGCGGTCAAGCGTGATTGTTTCAGGGCGACGCATTACGTGAGATGCTGTAAGGACCTTGGACAGATCCACGTCTTCGACGAAGCGGGCCACATATGAGTTGGCCGGTTGAATCATGATTTCTTCCGGTGTACCGATCTGCACAACTGCGCCGTCTTTCATGAGGGCAATACGATCGCCGATGCGCAGCGCTTCGTCCAAGTCATGGGTAATGAAAATAATGGTCTTTTTCATTTTATCCTGAAGCTCGATCAACTCATCTTGCATATCACGACGAATCAATGGATCAAGTGCACTGAAGGCTTCATCCATCAGTAGTACTTCCGGGTCATTGGCAAGTGCACGCGCCAAGCCGACACGTTGCTGCATCCCGCCACTGAGTTCATCTGGCATTTTGTCTTCCCAGCCTTTCAGGCCAACCAGCTCAAGTGAGGTTTTTGCCTTCTCCCGGCGTACTTCCTTATCTACTTTTTGTATTTCCAATCCATACTCCACATTATCAAGAACGGTACGGTGCGGGAATAACGCAAACTTCTGGAAGACCATGCTAATCGTTTTCCGGCGCACTTCGCGCAATTGTTCTTTGTTCATCTTGCGTAGATCCTTACCATGGACCAGAATTTCTCCGGATGTTGGTTCAATCAGACGATTGAACATCCGAACCAGTGTGGATTTACCACTCCCGGACAGTCCCATAATAACGAAAATCTCGCCTTCCTTAATGTCCATGTTGACCCGGTTGACACCAACCGTTATCTGTTTTTCTTTGGCCAACTTTTCTTTACCCCAACCTTGCTCCAGTAATTGCAGACCTTGCTCGGTTTGGGGTCCAAACAATTTACTTACGTTTTTCACTTCAAGTATGGTCATGTTTTCACCCCTTCTGATGTGTTGTGCACTTCGAACGGCTTTCAGCATCCATAAGCCCATACACTTATGCGCCCAGCCACGAAATCCGGTAGTTGTTGCTTCGCTTCCCGTCTTTCTGGGTAACGAGTTTAATACTAACAATACTTAACCAGTATATCAACCGAATAAACAGTACATAATGTTTGTACAGTAAAAACTGTACAAAGTTTTTCGTCCAAATACTCCGTCATTCTCCTTATTCTGGCTAATAAGGCAGCTTTACATTTGACATTGCTTTTCCTACAATAGAAAATGAGCTGAATTGAAGCTGAATTTTTTGGTTAAAAGATAGTCATAGGCAATTGTAGCCTGGTAAAGTTCCCATTTTCATACATTGGGTGAATGAAAGCCCTCTGGCATATATGATGTCCGGCCGAGAGCTTTCCCATGTAAGCAGGACTTTTAAAGTGTTGCAATGATTTCGCCAAAGACTGTGGAATGTTCAGAATGGAGGTTGCAAGCATGGGCTTGGACCATTTACAAGAGGAACAGCAGGCAACCGTGCTGAAGATTCGTAAACGCGTCATTGAAGCCATTGGACGTAATATGGATCTTTACGGCGTTACGCTGTCAACGGGACACTTATATGGATTGCTATTTTTTGCAGACAAACCAATGACCCTTGACGATATGGGACGGGAAATGGAAATGAGCAAAACGAGTATGAGTACAGGTGTACGAACACTGCTGGATTTGAAAATGGTAAATAAAGTGTGGAGCAAGGGCTCCAGAAAAGACCTATATGAAGTCGAATATGACTGGCATCAGACGTTTACGGATTATTTTGCAATTAAGTGGAGAAAAGCCGTGGAGAGTAACCTTCAGGTTCTACGCAAATCAATTGATGAACTGAATCGATTAGTCGAAGATCTGGATGAAGAGGCGGATGCTGAACTTATCCACATCCTGATGGAAGACAAACACAAGGTTTTGCAAGCGGAAGCATATTACAAATGGTTGGATCGGTTGATTGATACCATGGAAGATGAAGAGATATACAAGCTGGTTCCGAAGGAAGAGATTAAGGAACATTCATAATTACATGCAAAGGGCCCTTTCCGTTATAGGAGAGGGCCCTTTGGTCTGTGCAATATCTTACTGATTTATAATGAAGGAACACGATGTAAAAGATAATCTTGTCCATCGTATCGACCTATGCTCACCGTCTAATGTCCGATCAGACCTGCCTGAGGAAAGACTACAGATTGCTGAGCAATCTGTTCCAGTTCGTTCAGAATCTGCAACCGGCCAGCCGGGGTCCAGCATAACCGTTGCCAGTTCGAAATATCGTGAACGTTACCATACAATACAGCAGGGGATCGATTCCATGAAGCCGTTTGTTTCATGCGTCGGAACAGCTTTTCATTGGCAGGCTGAAGCGAAGCACGATGGATCAACAGGTAATCTGTGTCCAGCACCGGGATACTATCCGCAACATACTCATTTCTGGAACTTTCGGGAGATACAAGCTCAGCAGGCTGAAGTCCCAATTCAGCATACAACAAGTGATTTAATGGATGCTCGCCAGTCCCTTGTAAGCTAATGAACTGATTCGTAACCTCCATCAGAGCCAACCTGTTTTGTCCGAAATGCGGTTGCAGGTTCAGGCTTGCTTCAAGCTTGCGAAACGCAAGTTCTTTGAAATTCAGCAACGCTTGTTTCTCACGTGCGACCAGTTCGGCGATGCGAATATGGTTCTCTTTCCAGTCATCAGTGGACTCCAAGATGATGGTGGGTGCAATACTTTTCAGACGATCGTAATAGGGCTTGTGGTAAAAGTCACCGATGATCAAGTCTGGCTTCGCCTGCCGAAGTTGATCGAATTGTCTGGTTAACCGGCGTTCTTGTTCATATTCATCCGCTTCTCGGTCAAACACACCTTCACCTTCCAACACAGCTACCGGACGCAGTCCAAGCGAGGCCAAGTTCTCATGGAATCCCATAATGGATGCCGTAGCTACGCGAAGTTGATCTCTTTTCATATATACGCTGGGAGCAATCCCCAAGGTTTGTTTGAATTTGCGGCTAAAATAATACTCATTGCCATACCCGACAGATACCGCGACGTCTTTGAGGACACAGGATTCCTCTGTCAGCTGTTTTTTGGCTTCGTTTATACGTAAACGATTCAGGTAATCGGTGGGTGACATGCCTTTGGCCTTCTTGAAACTGCGTGAATAGGAGCTAGGTGTCAGTCCAGCGATCTTGGCAAGCTGATCCATGCTAATTCCTTCACTCATGTAACGTCGCATATACATAATACTGCGTTCCAAGGCAGGGTCCACTTTCTCATGATTGGCTTCCAGCCTGTTCTCCGAGAGAAACTGCAGCAGCTCATGCAGCTGGCTATGTATGCTGATAAAGTGATCCGGTTGAAGACCGCGATAGGTTTCATACAGTTGTTCCAAACGTAATACAGCCTGCTGCTCATGACGAACCAGCAATCTGCCTGTCTGCCAATCCAGCGGGAAGGCGGGTGAAGAGGTCATTTTCCATTCACCGCGCACTTGCTGCAAACGAACTGTATCCATGCTTAGCAATATACATTCGGTCACATTCGAGCGTGCAGCGGCCTCGATGGTTGTTCCTGCCTTTAGTACAAACAAGCTGCCTGCTTGCGCCGTATAGGCTGTATCATTCAGGACCAGAACACCGTCTCCTTGTAAAATAAGACAGAGCATGGGCCGTGACACCGTCTTGCCTTGCACACGGAAATTCTCCCCACGACGCACACGGCACATGGAGGAGAGGAGCGGTAGAGATGAGGTTTCAGCAATGAAGGGAAACTGTTCAGTCATACGGACCATCCTTTTGTCTTATTTTCTTAATGATAACAATTATCATTCTCATATGGAAGATGTTTTTGAAAAATAGTTTTCGACAACCAAAAAAGGACTACCAGGAGCCATTATGGCTGCAAGGTAATCCTTTTTGTTACGGACAAGTCCGTTGAATGGGCTGTACGCCTGAATCAACATATATGTTAGTACGGTGTCACCAATAGAATATTGTCTAGGAAAACGTCACTCATTACTTTTTTCCCTGTTCCACCCGTTTGCACGTGATACAAGCGATATTGATCTTTGGCATTGATGTAGAAGAGGCCCGCAACATCATCTCTGATATGGAATGCATCCCATTCGTCCCCGGTAAGTTTCGTTACCTTGAGAGCTGTATTAACCGAATAGAGTCCGTTGTTGCCCGAGATGTATGCAGCCGTAGATGTACCATTGGTCAACTGATTCGCCACATACGTTACATTTGTCAGGTTCAGGTTGGCGGACTTGGTCACTTTGTTGCCCGAGACCGTTTTGGCATAAGCCTTTTTGTCTGCATCAATAAGGACAACCTTGTCTGTACCTAAGGCACTTACTTCACGAACGCTTTTGTTATGAAGCTGAAGTGTTTTGGCTGAAGTCGTTAACGCAAACGCTTTGCCTTTGGCATAATTGTAATCCTTATTGCTGTCGAGAACGATTCCTTTGTTATACACGTAAAGATTGTTTCCCCAACCACCGGAATATACAGCATTCACATCCAGTTTGGCTTTGGGATTAACGGCAGTTGCTTTGCCAGTGTTGTAGTTCACCTTATACATGACAACAGCATTGGTGGAATAGAAATCCTCGTAGGGGTCTGTATTTACCATCAGTTGCAGTTCGTTTTTGGATTGATTTGTAAAATAACGTCCTTCGACTGCACCTGCGGCAATCCGCTGCACAGCGCCAGAACCGTTGGACGTTTTGGACACGATCCACGTGTTTCCATTAACCAACGCATTATAGTAGGCACGCCCTTTGGTTACCAGGAGGAATGGGAAGTCGGTATCGGCCTTGTCAGCAATCTTGGTGACAGCTGAAGCGTCACTATTGCCATTCGCGCGATAAATGGTACCTGTAGCATCCAGATAATAGATGAATCCGTTATCCGTATAATAGCTGAGTACATCTGTAGCAAATGTCTCTGCCGCATCGCTGGACCCGTCATTCGGAACCCGAAGCAGTGTTGTGGAAGAAGCCGTCTGCGTGTAGTAGAGATAAGAGCCTGCCGCGTGTAAGTCCACACCTTGGAAATCAATTAATACTTCTGTTGTATTGCTGCCATCCGCGGATACTTTGTACAAAACGCCGTCGGACTCATAATACACTGTGGATTGGCTAAGTGAAGCTGCCTCGGCTGCGGTTCCACCTCCCAATGTCACTGCTGCAATGAGTGTAAATAACAGCAATGTACAGATGGTGCGTTGTACGTATGTATACCCTGTTTTCATTCGTTCATCGTCCCCTTCATTCTTCTATATGTATGTCGTTAATTCCTTATGTTATATCGGTAAACTATGGAAGATATGTTAGATCTCAAACATGAATAAAGAAGAGGATGAAATTGAATTTCATAGTCATTCAAACCTGAAATCAAATTTCGCATGATGCTGCCAATCCCGTCCCAAAGCATTCTCCGCCTGACATGATCGTGATAACATTACACTCAACCAGAGCGAGGCCAACGGACAAACCAACGACAGGAGAGAAACGATATGATGAATATAGCAACGATTGGTACAGGGTCCATTGTGGATGCCATTTTGTCTGCGATCAATGAATTGGATGATGTTACGTGTACAGCGATGTACTCTCGGAAGAGAGAGACAGCACAGGAGCTTGCGGGTAAGTATGGGGTCGGTACAATCTATACGGACCTGGAATCCCTATTTTCAGATGCAAATGTAGATCTCGTATATATTGCTTCACCAAACAGCATGCACTACGAACAGGCCTATCAGGCACTTCAACATGGCAAACATGTTGTCTGCGAAAAACCGTTCACGTCCACGCTTCAGGAAGCAGAAACGCTGATTGCACTTGCAAAAGAAAAGAATCTGTTGTTGTTTGAAGCCATCTCCAACATTCATCTGCCCAATGTTAAAGTCATACAGGAGCACCTACCAAAGCTTGGTCCGATTAAACTCATCCAGTGTAACTACAGTCAATACTCGCGCAAATACAATGATCTGCTTGCAGGGGAAACGCCGAACGTATTCAATCCACATTTCTCTGGTGGCGCGCTGATGGATATCAATATTTATAATCTGCATCTGGTCATGAATCTATTTGGCAGTCCGAATACCGTATCGTATACCGCGAACAAGCATGCAAACGGCATTGATACGTCAGGTGTTGTGGTTCTCCAGTATCCGGAGTTTATTGCGGAATGTGTAGGTGCCAAAGACACAAACAGTATGAACTTTGTGCTCATTCAGGGTGAGAAAGGTTATCTTCAGGTTGTGGGAGGAGCAAACGGTTGCCGGGAGATCAAGCTTCAGATCGGGAACGAGCTTGCTGAGGCGTATAATGCCCAGAGCCAATCCAATTGGCTGTACTATGAGTGGGAAGCGTTCAGGGACATCCATGGAAATGGGGATTACAAAAGATGTTACGAACTGCTCGAACACAGCCAGTCTGTGATGAGTGTACTTATGAGTGCACGTAAGGATGCCGGGATCGTATTTGCAGCGGACCAGCGTTAATCGTTAATACGTATCGCTAATGCTGCCCATGTATAACATGTCGAAAAGATAGAGTACCGAGACCATCGAAGACATTTTGGACAGCCTTAATTGTTCATTGTATCCGTAAGCCAGTAACGTTTCATCACAATGTCTGGACAGGGTTGAATGGTTGTTGCCCGTGACCGCGATGACTTTCATCTGTTTGTTGCTCAGCACTTTGGCGGCTTCAATCATGGATTGGTTCTCACCTGTGTGTGATATAACAAAAGAGAGCGTCAGGTTATTGGGATTCATCGTGTTCAAATAATGCATGTTCGGACTATTATGAGCAATGGCAGATATGCCGAGTTCATTCCACTTGGCACAAGCCTGTTGCGCCAGATAATAATTCATATCACTGCCATAGACATCAATGCGTACGGATTCTTTGACCCAGTTCGCGATTCGTAACAAAACAGGAGCGTTTAACATCCGGCGGGTATCCTCCAGCGCCTGCTGGTACAGGTAAGGAACCGAGTCGATGGCAGCCAGCACGTTGCCTTGTTCTGCAATTGCATGATCATCCTGCGTCTGCAACGCGGAAGGTATCTGTTGATATTCAAGAGCAAGCTTGAGCTGAAAGTCTGGGTACCCCTTGGTACCCAGCTTTTTGCATAAGCGAACAATGGTGGATGAGCTTGTATAGGTCTGCTGAGCCAGTTCATGGGCTGTAGAATCAAATACAACTTCGGGATTGTTCAGGATAAAGTCCACAATATGTTTCTCCTGTGCCGTTAATTGTGAAGCATATTTTAATTTTTGAAGTAGTTTGGATTCCATGCGGTTGTTCCATTCCTCTCTAAAATCATCCCATAACATATATCTCCACATCATAACCCGCGTATATTTATTTCTCAATCTGTGTAGCGGAGCGACAGTGTAATCTGTTGAATTTCGTCGCTACACTCCACATCATTCAGATCTGACTTTCCGCCAGTTGCTGACGACTATTCCACGACGTGACCAGGCGAAGAAGAACCACACTTATGAGCAGGAGCACAGCTCCAATCATGAGTAACATCCAAGGCCCAATCAGCAGCATGCCACTGGCTTGACCAGCGACTAAGGCGATGAGGGGAAGGACAATTAATCCGCCGAGCTGATAGGCTTCCTGGAACCCACGGACCTTGGCCGAGATCAGCACGTTTAGTAAAATGACCATAAGACTGCAAGCGGGAACAACCCACACCACAAGTATGATCCAGTTCAGATTGGGAAACATCAACGTTCCAAACATGGGGTACATCAGAATATTGGCAATGATTCCATAGATCAGGAAAGTAACCCAGGATAATAGAATGGAAGGGATCAGGGCAGCTAGCACTTTGCCTTTAAAAAGAGTGCTCATACTGATCGGTGTGAATAACAACCCTTCCAGCGTCTTGCGTTCTTTCTCACCAGCGAAACTATTGGCCGTCAGAATGCTGGAGGCCATCACCGGAATGATGAGGAACAAGGGAGCGAACATATACATGGCCAAGTAATAGACAATACGATGATTATCTGTAGGCATGGAAGCAAGCTGAGGAATCTGTCCACCATGGGTTAACGCATCCAATGATTCGAGCAGAAAGCTGATGTTGCCCAGAGAACGAAGCTCCATTCTGGAGGCCGCCCACAGGAGGGCAGAGGGCATAATGATTCCGATAATCAGTGGGACAATCAACATGGGCAACCAGAGCTGAACACTGGCGGTGACGGACCGGATATCTTTACGTACCAGTGCACGTATGGCTTGGCGGTTATTCATGGTGGTGTGCCTCCCTTATGGCAAAATAGATACTTTCCAGATCACTGCCCGTGATGCGGGCCTGATAGACTTGACCATGCTCCGTTAATTGCCTTAGCAGTAATGGAATATCTTCACGCGATGTAAGCTGAAATGTCGCTTGATGTGCGGAGATTATTTCAGGCGTAAAGTCGGTTGCCGTATGCCATCCATCGGGCATGTCGGCTTCTACTTCGAGCTTCGGCGTGGACAGGTACCGGCTAACAATCTCCTGTTCCGTGCCTTCCTCCACAATGCGCCCCTTTTCCATGAAAATATAATGATCACAGACGGCTGACAGCTGGGACAGCACATGGGATGAGACCAGGATTGTCATCTTTTCTTCCTTATTTAACTGACGGATAATGCGCAGCACCATCTGAATTCCATCCGGATCCAGGCCATTGGTGGGCTCATCCAGAAACAGGATGGAAGGACGGTGCAGGAGTACTCGTGCAAGGCCCAAGCGTTTTTTCATGCCTGTGCTATAGGTGCCGACTTTTCGATGCTGATAATCCTGCAACTCAAACAGAGTTACAAGCTCGTCGATTCGTTTCTTGGCATGCTTCAGGCCAAAAACATCTGCGAAGAAAGTCAGATTGTCACGCCCGCTCATATTTTCATATAATCCACTTTGCTCGGTAAGGGTGCCACACATGGCCAGTACTTTCTCCGCCTCACGAGCGGCGTCCAATCCGTTAATGGTTACCTGTCCACCGGAAGCGCCCAAGACCCCATTCATGATACGGATCAGTGTGGTTTTGCCCGAACCGTTGGGTCCAATCAACCCGGTGACACTGCCTTGTTTAACTGTGAAACTGACATCATGCAGTGCTTGATGCACCTTGAATTGCTTGGATATGTTGCGTACTTCGATCATGTATATTCACCGTCCGATCTGAGTTTGGAGATTATACGTGTGGTAGGCTGATATCGTTCAAATGGACGACAAAAAAGATCCATTCCTCCTTCAATAGTCCCGAATGTAGGATGCACATTTACCCTGAAGTCTGTCTGAAATCGGGTCTCAGGTTTGTTTTCACTCTGGCTTGTACCATGTATCCTTATTTTAGGGTAGAACATCCGTTTCATTGCTATTCATAACGTGGTAATGAAAGATAAGGCCATACGTCTCATGAATGCCTGAAATATGCATATAACGCCGGTCTTGGTTATCCAGGGCCGGCTTGACGTGATGTTGTGGCGCCCCTGTCACGGGGAACGTCTGTTTCTAGCAATTACATAATAAATTCGTCTAACACATCCATATGAATACATCATATGGGTACATATTGTGTTTGGACGTAGAGGAAGGTGAGTGAGTCATGACAGCATCCAATGAATATCGTTTTCAAGTGAATCTGAGTGGGATGATCCAGATTTTATCCAACCATCTATATAGCAGTCCTAAAGTGTTCTTGCGAGAACTGATGCAGAATGCGACGGATGCGATTACCGCACGAACGGAGGCGGAGCCAGGGTATCAGGGTGAAGTGCGTGTTGAACTGACGGGAACAGGTGAGCAATTGACCATGATGGTGGAGGACAACGGCATCGGCTTGACTGAAGCTGACATCCATGAATTTCTGGCGATGATTGGACAATCCTCGAAGAGGGGGCAGCAAGCGCTGCTGGATGGAGAGTCTTCGTTTATCGGACGTTTCGGGATCGGGTTGTTATCCTGTTTTATGGTGAGTCAAGAAATCGTCATGCTGACGCAATCCGCGAAGGGCGGCCCTTCGATGGAGTGGCGGGGCAAGCCGGATGGCACCTATACGATTCGAGAGTTGGACACACAGCTGTCCCCAGGGACCAAAGTATATCTGCGTTGCACACCGGACGCGGCGCACTACTTTGAACCAGATTATGTGAAAGAAGCTCTGTTCTATTACGGAGCGTTATTGCCGTATCCGGTCACGCTGTATCATGACGGCGCGCAACATGTGGTGAATAGCGAGACACCGATCTGGCTGATGGACCCTGCACTCGCACGTTCACGCAGAGCAGAGGTACTGGCTTTTGGTGAACGTCTGCTTGGTGAGCAGTTCCAGGACTTCATTCCGTTGACGACAGCTTCAGGCCGTACCGGAGGTATTGCTTTTGTACTGCCACACGCGGTTAATCTGAATGCCAAGCGTTCTCACCGGGTTTACCTGAAGCGAATGCTGATTTCGGAGAAGGCTGAGAACATTTTGCCAGAGTGGGCTTTCTTCGTGAAATGCCTGATCTGGACAGATGAGCTTCAACCGACGGCATCACGGGAACATTTTTATGAAAATGAGAAGCTGGAGGAAGTTCGCTCCGAACTCGGAGACGCAATTCGCAAAGGACTGGCCGACATGGCTGAGAGCCAGACGGAACGGCTGCAGAAGCTGATTCGCCTGCATGCCCTGTCCATGAAGGCACTAGCTGTACAGGATCAAGCATTCTACGCGATGATTCATCGCTGGCTGCCTTTTGAGAGCACGAGGGGTCACCGTGAACTGGGTGAGTTAATCGATGAAGGAGAGACGTTGTATTTCACGACCTCTGTTGATGAGTACCGTCAGATTCATCATGTAGCTTCCGCACAATCGATGCTGGTAATTAATGGTGGTTACATCTATGACAGCGAGTTGATGGCGACACTGCCGATGACCGTGCACAACGTACACACGGAGCGGCTACAGCCGGATCAGGTCTCGATGAGTTTCACCGATGTGCCACCCGCTGAGCGTAATCAGTATTATGATGCGTTGCGACTGGCCGATTCTGCCTTACAGCGCTTCCGTTGTCGGGCTGAGGTGAAAGGTTTTAAGCCATCGGATCTGCCAGTGTTGTTCACGCTGTCTCAGGAATCCTCAACACTTCGTGCGCTTGAAAAAGCAAGCGAGGAGAGCACGGAATTGTTCTCGTCTGTTCTGGGTTCATTGTCTTCTGGCATGAGTTCAGCAGGGTACTCAACCTTGTATTTGAACGTGAGTAATCCGATCATTCAGCGGGTACTGACATCACCGGATGACCAGATGACACCTATTGCCATCGAAATGTTATACGTCAATGCACTGATGATGGGGCATTATGCCATGAGCAAGCAGGAGCTTGAAGTGTTAAATCAGGGCATTGTTCGTTTTATTGATTGGGGTTTGCGTGCAAATACAGATCGTAAGGGGGATGCCTGATGAAGACAGAGATGGATTTTGAAGAACTGATGGACGAGGCCTATGGTTTGCCCAATGGTCCGGCGAAGCTTGGTATGCTGGAGGAAGCGGCAAGAGTTGCCGATGTGAACGGCATGGAGGAAGAGGCATACGAAGCAAGATCGGAGATTGTGGAGACAGCAACATTCTGTGGTTATCCGATGAAAGCGCTGATTGCTTTTTCCTGGCAGCTGGGCAAGTTCGACCAACAGCCCGAAGAATATGATGAAGAAACGTTAATGTGGTCGTACAAATGGATATTGGGCAAGATGCCCGACTTCCCGGAAATATCACGTGAGAAGATCCTGGAGCTGTTGGAGGATTTCGGACGGCGTTTCAAGTCCTACGGTTACAGTGAACGCTCCTACTGGTATTATCGGTTTCGGATCTTTATGGATTTTGGGGAGCTGGAGGAAGCGGGACGCAGTTATGATCGATTCAGAACGATGGATCGTGACTTTATGAGTGACTGCGAAGCCTGTGAGCAGGATGAGATTATGCGATATTTCTTGTTAAAAGGAGACGATGAGAAGGTATTGGAGGCGGCACAGCCTATCCTGAAAGGGCGTATGAGCTGTGCAGAGATTCCGCATCTGACTTTGTCTGAAATTTTGATGCCACTATATCGGTTGGGACGGACTGCGGAAGCAGATAAACATCAGACCAAGGGATATCGCCTGATTAAAGGCCAGAACGATTTTGTGCAGAGTTTTGCGGAGCAGATGGATTATCTCACACGTATGAATCCTGCAAAAGGCATTGATGTGCTGGAGGAAACACTGGTGTTCGCTGCCGATCATGAGGATCCTTACGCCAAAATGTTGTTCTATGCCAGAGCAGCATCGTTGCTTCGCCGCTGGGTGGAAGAATCTCCAGAATACCGATTGCGTCTGCCAGCATCCTTCCCGTATGAAGGTGACCCGGGCGACCTGCTCAAGCTGGCCGATTACTTTGCGGAACATGCGCAGACCGCTGCAGCCAAGTTTGATCAGCGCAACGGGAACCAGCATGTATCTTCGTTGATCGAATAGAGACGGATATAACTGAGTAATAGATTTTTATAATAAGTTAGGAAAAGGAACGAAACAGGCTTGTTCGAGAAGGATCGTACCCTTCTGAACAAGCCTGTTTTTTCTTGCATCATAAGCATAATAAATCTAATCGGTATGAAGATGTTTTATTTTTATTGTGCTGAAGTCGCAGAAGGGACCGGCGCTGGTACTGGAACCGGTGCAGTTTCAGATGTCTCCTCTGCAGCTTCGGCTTCTTCAGCAGGTTTCGCTTGCGGCTGCTGAGCAGCCATCAGTTCAGCGACGATTTGATCTGTTGGTTGGGTAAGCAGCGCATACATGATCGCAGCCTCTTCCTGACGAATCAGAGGTTTGCGGGAAAGGAAATCAACGGATCCATCTTCCAGCACTTTTACCTCAGGTCCATGGATACCAAGCTTCGCCATCATCTGAACGGCTGGTACAGCCCATGGGTCCGTGTGTCCCGCAAGTTTGACATCCGTGAACAGTTCACTAGGATATTGCAGTTGGAGAATTCTCCACATCATGACCATGGCTTCCTGTCGGATAATCACTTGATCCGGCTTAAACTGTTGTTCGTCCGTCCCAGTAATCATACCCATTTCATATCCAAGTTGGATATATCCGGCTGCTGCATGGTCGGCCCAATCAGTGCCTGCAGGAGGTGTTGTTTTGCTGGGCTTCAATCCACTCAGTTTAAGCGTGTTCTCAATAAATTCAGCTCGTGTCACAGCTGATTTCGGTTGGAAAGACTTGTTAGCATCATTCTCATAATATCCAAGAGATTGTATGGCATAGATGGCTTCAGCATAAGGACTGTTCTCACGAACATCCCGGAAGCCCATAGGCTTTTGTCCTTTTTTCTCATAACCCATTGGGTTGAGGTAAGGTTCTTTCATATAGATGGTTCCATCAGCATTTTTCTTGAATGCTGTGAATTGACCGGTCAATTCATCTTTGAAGAGATTATCTTCCACTTGAATCAGGTTGCGTTGACCCAGAAAAACGTCCGAAATGCTCAGTTGTCCAGGCTCTTTACCAGCATTTTTCAAGGAGCTGACGATCGTGCTAATTCGCAGATCCGCGTACAATCCGGTGAAGCGTTGCAGCTCAGCTGCGGATTGCGGCGTGTATTCCTTGAACTGTACAGGCTCTGCATATTGCGGGAAGAAATTCTGAATGAATGCCGGGTAGAACAGATTACGAAGTGCTCCATTTTGATTATACGTCAGGAAAACGCCTGTATTTTGCTCGGGAATAAGGAAGAGATAAGAGCTGAATCCGTTCAGGTCGCCTGCTTTTGTAATAACTTCTGGACTACTCCCTGCACCGGGAAGCTGAAATGCAGCTTCGAATCCATACGTGGTGTTTGGCAACAATGGGTGAATGGAAGAACGGTACTGTTCCATGCTTTTCACCGTGGATTCCTTGAGAATCCGCTCGTTGTCCTTCACGCCATCATTCAGGAAAGCGATCATGAACTTCCCAATGTCTTCTCCGGTAGACAACATGCCGCCATGAGGCATAGGTGTTGGAGCGATGGTGTACAGATCAAGCGGATTGTGTGCCGCATCATAGCCTGTAGCCAGCTGCTTTTGGAACTTTTTGTCCAGCATGAAACTGCTGTTATTCATTCCTAGCGGTTTGAAGATATGTTGTTGCATGTAGGATTCAAAGGGTTCGCCGCTTACATTCTCAACAATCATGCCAAGCAGCAAAAATGAGAAATTATCGTACATATAGGCGCTACCAGGCTCGCGAACGACAGGAGGCATGTGTTGCTGTGCGTAATCCTCCATCGCTATGTACTTGTCAAAATCAGTATGGATGTCTTCCTGCTGCGGATCACGGATCTCGAATCCGGTCGTGTGTGTGAGCAGGTTCTCCACAGTTACAGGTTTGTCAAAAGGATTATCAAATTCGAGCCCTTTCACATAGGTCTGAAAATCAGCTTGCAGATCAACCTTGCCTTGCTCTACCAGCTGCATTACAGCTACTGACGTGAACGTTTTGGAGACAGAGGCTACACGGAAAGCAGTTTTTTTCGGATCGATCGCTGTTTTGCTCTCCACATCAGAGAAGCCATATCCCTTTTCTGCCAGAACTTTGCCATCCTTCACAACAACAACAGAGGCTCCCACATAATGGGGTTTTGCCTCAGATGAATCGAAGAATGAATCCAGAAAAGCTGTAGCCGATTCAGTTGTCAGCGCTTTCGTCTTTCCTTGTTCAGCAGCTACTGGAGTCGCTGTCTCCGCCTGAACTGCGGGTACCCACAGACTGAGAGACAGAACCACAGCCATAAAAGCTCCTGTTAGGGAGGTGAACCTGAAACGGGTCTTTCGTTTGGATAAATGCATGCAAACACTCCTTTATGAAAATATTTACAAAATAGTTACCTACCCATGTATTACTGATTACTCGCACGATAGGTTTCACGATAATAGATTCCGATGTTGGCAATCCAGATCACAGAGAGCATTACAATTGGGAATGGAGCAAAGGTAAAGAGCATCGAATATAGAACCATAGAGACCATTCCAACACCAAGAAGTACATTCATCATCTGAAAAGAACGATAGGCTGCGCGATAAACGATCCATTTCTCACCTTCATCTAGTTTCTCGAAGTGATCTTTTTTCATATTGCGCGAGTTCAGATCCAGAGTGCGTTCAGGATAATAACGGTTGTATCGCTTCACAGTCAGAGTTTGCACGACCACAACGATGATAATAGAGATACACGAAGCAACAAAATTCAAGAGGTTGAACAGTTCTGGAGAATTCGGCATGGTTCGGTTGGATGCATACAAGGACAAGGCAAGTGCTGCCCAGGTAAACGTAAGAATAACGCTGAATCCGCTGAGGATCATCGCTTTTCCGAGGGAGCGCTCTGCGGGAGAGATGAGTGAATCGGAATCTCCATAAGCATCATCTTCCATGGGAGGGACAGATGGCGTACGGGAGAGACTGAAGATGTTCCACACCGTCATAACCACCACAAGAGCCGCCAGTATTGCGAATAAAAGATCATAGTCATAGTACACGGACAGTGCCCAGTTCAAGTCAGAAGGGAGTTTACTGACTCCGCTAGCTCCAAGAAAACCAACTACAGCGCCACCTGCAGCATACAAGGGAAGACGCAACCGCTTTTTAATGGACGAGGATGATGAATTTTTCATTTTAATCTCCACCTTTCAGTTCAAAGATTTTTTCGACGGGTTCACGAAAGACATGTGCTATTTTTAGTGCCAGAACGACCGACGGAGAGTAATCTCCACGCTCAATCAGGGCAATGGTTTGACGGGATGCACCAATGAGTTTGGCCAGTTCTGCTTGGGATAGCCGGTCTCTGGCTCGTAACTCCCGAACGTGATTGTGTAATTCTTCCACTTGCTCACCTCCATGAACCTAATGTATATGATATTTGACTAAATGTAAACTATAATATACAAAATGTTAAAGATAATTTACTTCTAAACGTTGATAATGGACATGAAAAAGAGAGCCTGCTGGGCTCTCTTGGATGATTATTTTGTTGCCGGAAAAGTTGCCGGAAAAGTGAAATCAAGATGCATCGGCACACGGCAGATGTTGATTCTGTTCCTCTGCCTTCCGAAATAACATTCGGAAAAAGATGAGCGCTCCAAGCCCCATCAGGACATACAGACCAGCCATCGCATAGGAGGGCAGAAAGGCTCCAATGGTTAACCCGAGACTGCCGAGGAGGGCAGCAACGTTGTAACTCAACCCGTCAGCAGCCATATAGGCAGCACGGTCCGAATCTGGAACCATGCCCGCGAGCATGACCTGACGAACAGGGGCGTACATCAATTCTCCAATGGTTAGCAATATAGCGGATGAGATGAGTAACCAGGCCCAGTTGCTGAAAGCCAGTACGGTGAAACCTGCGGTATAGAGGAGCATACCAACAGTCATAATAGATCGGGACTGGAAGCGACCTATCCATCTGGAGAATGGAATGGCAACCAAGGCGACCATTACGGTGTTGATGACCATGATCAGGCTGAACATATGCAGACCTGAGATATCTGAGCCGAGCAGTTGAGCGGTGAATTCATTTTTTAGACGAACAGCGATGTATTTATCCAATTGAAATTCCAGGGAGACTGCAAGTACAGTGGCCGTGAAAAATATCATGAAACGTTTGTCCTGAAAGACCGCCCAGTACGTTTTCAGTATGTTCCTCTGGATGGGAGCATCGCCATAACCTGATCCACGTTTATCCATTGTTTCGCGAATCATAAAGATCAAAATAAACAGGGTAGCTAGGCTTTCAAGGCATACCAGACTGAACAATAGGAAACGAAATGATTCGAAAAATAGCCCGCCCATCAGTGCACCAAAAGTTACAGCAACGTTTGTTGTCCAATATTGCAATCCATATACATAATGACGTTCATGTTCACTGCTCACGTCGACAATCATGGCATTAGCAATCGGCACGGTGATCCCTGAACTGAGACTGCTGAGCAGAAACATGAGACAAGTGACGAGGATCGAATCCATCCATGGTGAATTGGCGATGGTCAAACAAAGTAGAGCCACTACCTGCAGAGTTTGTGCAATCACCATTAACTTCTTCCGTCCAATTCGGTCAGACCAATATCCTGCCCATAATCCAACAATCATGGAAGCCACAATATTAACCGTCAGCAATAACCCCGCCAAACCTGCGCCAATCTGAATACTCAGATAGATCGCCATGAATGGAATGATGGACTTTTGGGTCAGATCGGTGAAAAAATCAGTAATGATACGTATCCTGATGTTAGGGTGCAGATCGGCGTATTTCATAAGTCGTTTTTCTTCCTTCCCACTGGTCATGTTGATGATACTGAGTATAATGGAGGAAAACCTGAAGAAAAACTGTAGAAGCATCCATAGAGATTTCGTATTTTAGCAGAAGGTAGGGCAAATATGGACGTATCAGAACATTACATTCAACTGCGATTAAACTTTCCACATGTACATGATGAACAAGAAGTGCATACAACGGTAGGGGAACTTGCCGATCTATTATGTTGTACCATGCGCAATATGAACCTCATTATGAACAAATTCAAGGAGAATGGATGGGTCAGCTGGAACCCGCAGCGCGGAAGAGGCAAAAAATCGATGCTGGTATTTTGTGTCCCGTTGCTTGAAGTGGCGCGTGAACGATTTGACCATCTCCTGGATGGGAACAGGATGGAGGACGCCTATGAACTGGCTGCCACCTTGCCAATTACGATGAGAGAACATCTGATACAACAAATGCAGCATCAATTCGGTCTGTATTCGAATAAAGGGGACAGAGGACGAGTGGATACATTGCGGATTCCACGGAATATCCCTTTTGAGACATTGGATCCCACGCAGACGGCCATGTGGGGAGAAGTTTTTATTGTTGCGGAGGTTTTTGATTGTTTGGTTCGCTATAATGCTGAACACCAGGTCTGTGAACCGAGTCTGGCTGTGGCATGGGAGAGTCATTCGGAGGGGAGGGAATGGACCTTTTATCTGCACAAAGGTATACCATTTCATCATGGCAGAATATTGGATGCAGAGGACGTGAAATTTACCTTTGATCGCATTATCTCTGACAATAGTAACCCGTGCAGGCCTCTGTTTGGATCTATTGAGCGCATAGAGACATTGGACGAATTGACTGTACGTTTTGTGTTAAACAAGCCAAACTTCATGTTCCCGGATCTGATGAGCAGTATGTCTGCATCGATCTTGCCTAGAGATGTGGAGATGAATCCGCTCCATCCGATTGGAACAGGACCTTATCGGTTGACGCGTCATGATTCCAAGTTGCTTGTGTTGGAAGTATTCCCTTCCTACTTCCGAGGCCGAGCCTATATTGACCGCGTTGAAATATGGCAACTTCCCCATTCTGGGAGGGTGGAGTCCGTCATCAAGCATAATATATTTCCGGATGCGGAGCCTCGTGCCGTGCAGCATGAGATGCAGGGTGGCATGTATATGACTTTTAATATGCAAAAGGAAGGGCCACAGCATGATGTGAATTTTCGCCGGGCTGTTCAACAGCTATTGAATGCGCAGGAGTTGTCGCAAGCGCTCGGAAGCACGAACACGCAGGCTGCCTATAGTCTGATTCGAGGACGAGTACAGCAACCTTTAAAGGTGGGTTCAGATCAAGGGGAGCCATGGAAACAGCAATCGGAACAACCGGATGGTTTGGTCACACCTGTACCTGAACTTTCCGTGGAGACCTCACTGGCGCGGGCCTCAGCATTATTGCGTCATAGCTCTTATCAAGGGCAGAGTTTAAGTCTGTGGGTGGAAGAAGGCGAGAAGCTGGAGGCTGATATGGTCTGGTTTGCAGAGAGAAGTAGACAGATTGGCCTACATATCAACATTATGCAGGGAGATCCGATCCATGCCGTCTATCAAGATGGGTTCGGGGATTGTGATCTGATCTATACAGGAGAAATCTTCAATGATCATGTCGTGCTGAGTCTCGTGACGATGTACACCTTCCAGAACACGTTATTCCTGATTGCGATGAATGATCACTGGAGACATGAAATGGAACAGGAATGTGGACGAGTGGTCATGATCCCGGAACCTGCGGAGCGGTTGAATAGATTGATTCGGCTAGAAGATCGACTGATTCAGGAGGCGTTGCTTCTGCCCACATACAGCTTCAAGGAAGAACACGCCCATCATGATTCGCTGCGAGATTATCGTCTTGCGGGGTATGGTCTGCCTGATCTGCGCAGATTGTGGGTGAGGAGAAGCCCTGGTGCCGAGGAAGAGGATACGAGTTATCCGGTGTATATTCCGTTGTGGTAGGATTATGCGAGCGTAGCAATGCCGTATTAACGGACTTCACCGATTGCTTGTCAAACTAGTCCGCATATATCGAACAAGTCCCTCATAACATGTACTAATCAAGTAGGGGTTCTGCTGCAAGCACAATCCTGAAGTGAAAACATGTGCTAAAGGGGATGATGTCATGCGCCGAATATCATGGATGCTTGCCATGGTATTGGTCTTATCGGTCTTGCTTGCCGCCTGCGGGAAGAAGGATGCGGCAGCTGTGGTCAAAGATCTGAACGAAGTCGTAGGAGAAATGGAAAGTTACCAGGGGGCAGGCGTGATGACGCTGCATACCGGAGATACGCCGCAGCAGTACAAGGTCGAGGTATGGCATCAGAAGCCTTCCTATTATCGTATTGCGTTAACGAATGCAAAAAAGGATGTAACACAGATTGTACTGCGTAACGATGAAGGCGTGTTTGTTTTGACGCCGAGCCAGAACAAAAGCTTCCGTTTTCAGAGCAATTGGCCAGATAATCAGGGGCAGGTATATCTCTATGAAACATTGATTCGGAGCATTACGGGGGATACAACCCGTCAGTTTGCGGATGAGAAGGAGAGCTATGTTTTTGATGTAGCTGCCAATTATAATACACACGCACTTGTCAGACAGAAAATTTGGCTGAACAAAAGTGATTATGCACCTAAACAGGTGGAGGTATCCGACTCCAATGCCAATGTTGTGGTTGATGTGAAATTTGACTCCTTCAAATTCGGGACTGAATTTGAAAAAGATGCCTTTGACATGCAACGTAACATGACAGCCGCTACAGAAGAAGGCGGCCAAACAGGAACGGACTCCGGTGCGACTCCTGCGGAGCAAACCGGGAATGAGGGCGGTAAAGAACCTGCCAATCCTCAGACTGCGCCTGAACCTGACGGAGCTGTCACTGATGGACAGACCGGTGTGAGTGGTGACACAGAGCAGCAAGGTACAGAGGGTGCTGCAACAGGTCAGGAAGGCGAAGAACCAACGCTTGCAGAGCCGGAAGGTGCAGACAGCTTTGGTGTGATTCAGCCGACGTATGCGCCGGAAGGAGTCCAGCTTAAGGATGATCAGATTTTGGAGGAAGCAGGAGACTATTCCGTCATGCTTCGTTATGAAGGAACATACAATTACACAATTTTCGAAGCCAGACCACAGGATCGAGCTGTGTCGCTTGCCCCATCCCGTGTACTGGATCTGGGATTCACACTGGGCATGGTCAGCGGAGATGCACTGCAGACACTGACATGGACGACAGATGGCATAGAATATCGGATCACCAGTGCCGATCTGCCTGATAACGAAATGGTACGCATTGCAACATCCATGCAGGAAGAGTCAGGCAAATGATTTTTGAACAAATGAACGAATAGCAGCATAAACATAAGGAATGCTAAGAAGCATCGGAGACCCGTTCTCCGGTGCTTTGCTTTGATGTAAGACAGGTATTCATCTGGCGCCGTTTTTCTTACCAGATACACTCAATAATGCAAAACGCGCTTCTACGCAGAAGGAACCGGGTAAATAATCGATATAAGCAGATTTTGCTGGGGTAAGAAGTGGAATTTTGCCCTGTCAATCTCGCTTATTGGTCTTCTTCTCTGTTCGCAGTTGTTCTTCAAACGGCGCACCTTACATCTGTTTTTGAATGCGAAACTTCGGTTCATTTGACAGTCACATGCTGGAGCATTACGATGGAGTCTGACGTGAGCCGGATTAAGATGATTAGAGAAGGTGACTTAACGTGCAAGGACAATATCGGCCGACCCAAGCGGAGATCAATTTGGATCATTTGTGTACTAACGTAGAAGCTTTCCGCGAGGCATTGCCTCAGGGCATGAAATTCCTCGCCTGTGTGAAGGCCAATGCCTATGGACACGGAGCGGTGGAGACGGCTAGAGAACTGGAACGAGTGGGTGTGGATTACTTAAGTGTGGCTTTTCTTGACGAAGCTCTGGAACTGCGACAACATGGGATTACGATTCCAATCCTGGTACTGGGTTATACGCCGCCTGAAGGGATCGCTGTTGCATGGCAACATGATGTGACCGTCACACTGTTCAGCAGGGGAGTGCTTGACGCCATTCGACATCTGGATGCGAGCACATTCGCTAACAAACTGAAGGTTCATATTAAAATCGACAGCGGCATGGGCCGATTAGGTCTCTTGCCTGGCGATGAGGCATTGGCTTTCATTCAGGAAGTAGCTTCGCTCAATCAGGTGATGCTGGAAGGCATGTTTACCCATTTTGCCAGAGCAGATGAAGAAGACAAAACCTATACACTGGAGCAGTATAGACGGTTCCAAAGCGTGGTTCATGCGCTCAGGGATCAGGGATGTTTCATCCCGATTATACATACGGCGAACAGCGCCGCTGCCATTGATACACCGGAATTGTCCTTTGACATGGTACGTGTGGGAATAAGCCTGTACGGACTGTATCCTTCGGCTGAGGTGAATCATCAGGTGGTGAAGCTGTCCCCGGTATTGACGCTGAAGACAAAAGCGGTTCTGGTCAAAACACTGCCGCCCCATTGGGGGATCAGTTACGGAACCCGTTATTTTACGCAAGGTTACGAACGAATAGCGACCCTGCCGATCGGATATGCAGACGGATTCTCCAGAATGCTGACAGGTAAAGCAGAAGTGCTTGTACGCGGACGCCGCGTCCCTGTCGTCGGTACAATCTGCATGGATCAGTGTATGGTGTCGTTACAATCTTTCGCGGAAGAGGCGGAAGAAATTCAAGTCGGCGAAGAGGTTGTCCTCATCGGTCATCAGTCTGGTGGTGTAATAACCGCAGACGAGGTGGCATCCCAACTCGGTACGATTGCTTATGAAGTGATCTGCATGATGGCGCACCGCATTCCACGGGTATATGCTCGCGGAGGAGCAGTAGTCGCCAGAATCAATCCACTTTTGACATCCTGATAGGTAAACTGGACGTCATTACCAATAAACTTTTTTTCAGAACAGAAGGAAAACTGTCGGAGCATCTCGAATTATGTATGACGGTAAGGATTTAATTCCTGAATTGAGATGTTTGGTCTGTACGAATATTGTTCCCCGTGTTTATAATGGAGTACAGCATACTTGATATACTCGGGGCATATATATTCCTTTGTATAAAAGTTCTGGAAAAACGTAATACTGGTTCACAATGGCGAAAGGTTTGTGGGGGTGGAAGAAAGGTGGCCAACTTGCAGAACACCAAGCGGATCATGATCAGTTTACCTGATTATCTTTTGCAGGAAGTGGATGGCATCGTAGCGCTGGAGAATTCCAACCGCAGCGAATTGATTAGGCAGGCTATGAAGCTGTATTTAACGGAGCGTAAGAAACGTTACATCCGTGAAACGATGCAGCGAGGGTACATGGAGATGGCAAAAATTAATCTGACCATGGCATCCGAAGCCTTTCATGCGGAGGAAGATGCGGACAGCACTCTGGACCGCTTAGTTAGCGGGGTGTAGACATTGATCGTAAAACGTGGTGACGTTTTTTTTGCGGATCTTTCTCCCGTTGTCGGTTCCGAGCAAGGTGGAGTCAGGCCGGTTCTGGTGATCCAGAATGATATCGGCAACCGGTTCAGTCCAACTTGTATTGTGGCGGCTATCACCGCCCAAATCCAGAAGGCAAAGCTGCCAACGCATGTTGAAATTGATGCGGCGGCACACGGCTTTGACCGGGACTCGGTTATTTTGCTCGAACAAATACGGACGATTGATAAACAGAGGCTGACTGACAAGATTACCCATCTGGACGAGGAGACCATGAAACTGGTCAACGAAGCCTTACAGATCAGCCTTGGTTTAATCGATTTTTAAGGCAGCAACCAGCGTCTTGTACGCTGTCCTGCCGTCCGTTGGCAATGGATGTTCCTGTAAGGGAACACACTGAATTCAGACTGTAACCAAAAGAGCGTATGACATCCTTCGGGCTGTTATGCGCTCTTTTGATTAAAGCTTGATGAAAGCGTAGAACATTGGCGATCTTTTCGCTATAATGAAACCTGAGAAACCGTTTACCCGAAAGACCTATATATAGAGGTGGAGGAGACATATGAGCATTTACATCAATCAGGAGAAACTTCAATTTCATTTACAGACCCGTGAGGCCAGTTACGTATTTCAGGTACTGCCTTCAGGATATTTGGTGCATTTGTATTATGGCAAAAAATTACGCGACACCGATCTGAGTTGGTTGCATGTACGGACAGAACGAGCGTCCTTTAGCCCTAACCCGGTGCCAGAGGATCGTACGATCTCATTTGATACTTTGCCGGTGGAATTGCCAGTGTATGGCACGAGTGATTTCCGTAATCCGGCAATCCAATTGGAACTTGAGAATGGCTCAATGGTTTCGGAGTTTACGTATACAGGCCATCGATTGGTCAAAGGAAAGACAGCGCTTACTGGTTTGCCAGCAACGTATGTTGAGTCCGATGAAGAAGCAGAGACGCTGGTTATTGAGTTGGAAGACCGCGTTGCGGGTATCAAAATCGAGCTTTCTTATACAGCCTTTACGGCATTTAATGCGATTACACGCTCCATGCGTATCGTTAATGAGAGCGCTACCTCAGTGAATGTGGTGCGTGCGCTCAGTTCATCTGTTGATTTTCCGCATGCAGATTATGAATTGTTGCAATTGTCAGGTGCATGGACAAGGGAACGTGATATCGTTCGCAGACCGCTTGCGTCAGGCCTGCAAGGGATTGAGAGCCGTCGCGGTTCAAGCAGTCACCAGCAGAATCCATTTATTGCGCTGATGACACCAGGCACGGATGAAGACCAAGGTGAAGTTTATGGATTCAGTCTCGTCTATAGTGGCAGCTTCACTGCACAGGCTGAAGTGGATCAGTTCCACACCACACGTGTATCGCTCGGGATCAATCCGTTCGAGTTCAGCTGGAAGCTGGAGCCGCAAGAAGCGTTCCAGACACCTGAGACGGTTATGGTTTACTCGGCTGCAGGTTTGGACGGCATGTCTCAGTCCTACCACGAATTGTATCGGGAGCGTCTGGCGCGTGGTAAGTTCCGTAATGCGGAACGTCCGGTTCTGGTCAATAACTGGGAAGCAACCTATTTTGGATTCAATGCAGACAAGATTGAGCAGATCGCTCGTGCTGGACAGAAGCTGGGTATTGAGCTGTTTGTCTTGGATGATGGCTGGTTTGGACATCGGGACAGTGACAACTCTTCGCTGGGCGACTGGATTGTAGATAAGAACAAATTGCCACAGGGACTGGATGATCTGGCTAACCGCGTAACAGGTCTGGATATGCAGTTCGGATTGTGGTTTGAGCCTGAGATGATCTCACCAGACAGTGAGCTGTACCGAGCGCACCCGGACTGGTGTCTGCATGTGCCTGATCGTCGCCGGACAGAAGGACGTCAACAATTGGTACTCGACTTCTCTCGTCAGGATGTACGTGATGAGATTGTGCGCATGTTAACAGACGTACTTGGTTCTGCACCAATTACTTATGTGAAATGGGACATGAACCGGAATATGACGGAAGTGGGTTCCGCGTTGCTTCCGGCAGACAGACAGCGTGAGACCGCGCATCGTTACATGCTGGGGTTGTATGACGTGATGGAACGAATCACTTCGGCGTTCCCGAACATTCTGTTCGAGAGTTGTTCAGGTGGTGGTGGCCGCTTCGATCCAGGTATGCTGTATTACATGCCACAGACGTGGACAAGTGATAACACGGATGCCATATCCCGCCTGCGGATTCAATACGGTACGAGTCTTGTGTACCCGGTAAGTTCGATGGGGTCGCATATCTCAGCGGTACCGAATCATCAGGTCAACCGGATCACTTCGCTTGAGATTCGGGGACATGTTGCGATGTCGGGCAACTTCGGGTACGAGCTGGACCTGACAAAATTCACGGAGGAAGAGAACGACATCGTGAAAGCCCAGGTTGAGCTGTACAAAGAGATCCGTGGAACGGTTCAATATGGAACATTCCGCCGTTTGCTCAGTCCGTTTGAAGGCAATGAGACAGCGTGGATGTTTATTGCACCGGACGGAAGCGAAGCTGTTGTATTCTACTTCCGCGTGCTCTCTGAGCCTAATGCACCACTTCAGCGCCTGAAGCTGAAAGGATTGGACCCTAATGCGGATTACCGTCTGAAAGGCGGATCAGAGACCTTTACCGGCGATGCCCTCATGTATGGCGGTATTTCAGTAGGCAGCACATCAGGAGACTATCTGAGCGAACTGTTCCGCTTTGAACGCGTCTAGACTGCAGTTGCATATAAAGTTTTAAAAAAGGGAGGACCGAGGAGCGTCGTGATGACGTTTTTCGGTCTTTTTTTGACGTAATGGGGAAGGCTGGAGGATGACATCATTCTGTCAGAACTTGTATGCTTGCGGATTGATGGAAATCTGGACGTGATTCTGTGATAATATAGGGTAGAGTGGAAGAAACAAATGGTTCAACTATACTGTAATTACAGCAGCAAAGCTGCCCTGAAATGATTGTAACGAACGATTCAGGAAGGAAAGAGGGATTTATTTTGTCTGAACAGGAAACGGTTCTGGAACCCAATGAAGAAACAATAAAGGCAGAACGCCATGAACGAATCATCAAACAGGTAGCCAAGGAACTGTCACTGTCCTTGAAGCAGGTCCGCACAACGTCGGAGCTTCTGGACGAAGGCAATACGATTCCATTTATCGCCCGCTACCGTAAAGAAATGACTGGAGAGCTGGATGAGAACCAGCTGCGATCGATTGAAGAACGCATTGTTTATCTGCGCAATCTTGAGGATCGCAAATTGGAAGTCATCCGTATTATAGAGGAACAGGGCAAACTGACCGGAGAACTGAAGCAATCCATTACGCAAGCTGTGAAGCTGCAGGAAGTGGAAGATCTGTATCGACCTTACCGTCAGAAGCGTAAAACACGTGCCAGTGTGGCCAAGGAAAAAGGTCTTGAGCCCCTTGCTGTATGGATCTGGGGTCAACCGAAACAAGGAGATGTACTCCAGGAAGCTGCGAAATATATCAATGCTGAACTGGGTGTAGAAGATGCGGAGTCGGCGCTTCAGGGAGCCAAAGACATTCTCGCGGAGAATATCGCAGACGATGCTGCCATTCGTGCCTGGATTCGTCGGTACACCTTGGATCACGGGATGCTGACTTCAGAAGCGAAGGATGCTCAAGAGGAGTCCGTGTACGAGAATTATTATGATTACCGCGAACTAGCCAAAAAGATGCCCCCACACCGTATTCTTGCAATTAATCGCGGTGAACGTGAGAGTATTCTGAAAGTCGGCCTGGACGTACAGGCAGAACCGGCCCATCGCTATATGGAAGGACAGATCATTCGTGGTGCTTCTGCCGTGCAGGATATCCTGCGTGATGTGATTGAAGATGCTTACAAGCGGCTGATTGCGCCTTCCATTGAGCGAGAAGTTCGGGGAGAACTTACGGAAAAAGGTGAAAATCAGGCCATATCGGTATTCTCGGCCAATCTGCGTAACCTGTTGCTTCAACCGCCGATTCATGGCAAACGTGTGCTGGGTGTCGATCCTGCCTATCGTACCGGTTGTAAACTGGCTGTAGTAGATGATACGGGCAAGCTGCTTGAAGTGGCTGTGACCTACCCAACGCCACCACACAACAAGAAACGTGAAGCTGCGGAAGTATTCCATCGGATGATCAAGCAATATGATATCGGACTGATCGTCATTGGTAATGGTACCGGATCACGTGAGACCGAGCAGTTTGTTGCCGAGATCATTCAGGAGAACGGTGATGAAAGTCTTGTGTATCTGATTGTTAACGAAGCAGGCGCGAGTGTATATTCTGCATCCAAGCTGGCCCAGGAAGAGTTCCCGGATCTGGATGTTGCGGAGCGCAGTGCAGCTTCCATTGCACGCCGGGTACAAGACCCGCTGGCGGAGTTGGTTAAGATTGATCCAAAAGCCATTGGCGTGGGTCAATATCAGCATGACGTCTCCCAGAAGATTCTCGAAGAAAGCCTGAAGGCTGTCGTGGAATCCGCAGTTAACCATGTGGGTGTGGACGTGAATACGGCATCACCTTCCTTGCTGTCATATGTTGCAGGAGTTAACGCTACGATTGCCAAAAACATCGTGAAGTACCGTGAAGAAAATGGCCGGTTTACGAACCGCCGTCAGCTTCAGAAGGTGCCACGTCTGGGTGCCAAAACCTATGAACAGTGCGTAGGATTTATGCGTATTGGTGAGGGAGAGAACCCGCTGGACCGTACACCTATTCATCCTGAGTCTTACAAGGTAGTGGATCAGCTGTTCAAGGAGCTTCAGGTTGCACTGGACAAGCTAGGCAGCAAGGAACTGTCGGTATTACTGTCAGAGCAACAGCCAGAACAATTGGCTGTGAAACTGGACGTAGGTGTGCCTACATTGCGTGACATTTTGGACAGCTTGCAGCGTCCGGGTCGTGACCCGCGTGAAGAAATGCCGTTGCCAATCTTCCGTACAGATGTATTGAAAATTGAGGATCTGGTGGAAGGCATGGAGCTGCAAGGTACGGTTCGGAACGTTATTGATTTTGGTGCTTTTGTTGATATTGGGATCAAGAGTGATGGGCTTGTCCATATTTCACAGCTCAGCAACGGGTATGTTAAACACCCGATGGATGTTGTATCTGTAGGTGATAATGTAACGGTCTGGGTTATGAATGTGGATACCAAAAAAGGCCGTGTCGGCCTTACGATGAAGAAGCCTGCTTCTGCGCAACAGTCTTCTTAAATAGTAGGAATGGAGAACAGCCTTCCCTAACCAGGAAGGCTGTTTGTTGTTGTCGACAGTAATGTTCCCGTTGTCCGTTCTAATTCCTTTAGTAAGTACGGTGGGAATAATGATGGCTTTTTCTTAAAGTGCTTGTTCAAAAGGCCATCCTTCGTAATCCAAAGCAGACTTTTATGAACAACCTCTTAAAGTTCGTTCTCCGCGCTGCGTGGTGTGCCATTTGCTGGTTTGTTACGATAAAAGAACCAGCATTCGTTCAGCAACTTGATTTGCCGGCTGTCCTTTTTGTGAAATGCACGCATCAGTTGATTGCAAAGCCATTGAGGCAAGGGTATCTCCTCCTCTTGCATAATTCATCTGTACGTTAGCATATGTGGCAATAGCCTGGACTGTGCGGGATAAGTGGAGGCCTCCGGCAAATCAATCTTGTTCACTCAAAAAAAAGCACAAATCCCAATTCAGGGAAATGTGCTTTTCGTTCTCATCATTATAAAATGATACCAGCGGTGAATTAGAGAGCTTCCATCTCTTCTTCATACCATTGTTCCAATTGGGCCTGAAGAGCTCGGATTTCGGTAAGCAGAGAAATCAAGGGATAATGGCTTTCACGTAATACTGCAAAAGATTCTTCAAGCGCATTGATATAATCAAGGCCACTGATGATAGTAAGATTTTCGTTTAGGAGATCGAGGCTGTCACATTCGGCGATCGCCCAAGGCAGGACAGGGACATCTGCTGCAGTGAGTTTATCAATTTCCTTGTGCAGGCGCAGGTTGAGCGCACTGAGTTGATAGGCGTAATCTGCGGGCATTTCCACGAACTGCAAGTGTTGTTCCTGCTGCAGGATGACATAGCGCATTGTAGGCATAACGAGTAATAATCTCCCCTCATACATTCTACTTGACAGTGTAGCCTACGCAACGGTTAAAATTCAAGTATTATACCGGAAAAACAAATGCTCCGAGGGGGTGCAAGGAGAGGATATCGATGGAAAATGAGGAATTGCAACAATGGATTGAACAGGTATCACTGGATCATTTCGGAGTGCCGTTCACCCATGAAGCGTTGTTTAACAGTCGCCTGACCACGACGGGGGGGCGTTATATGCTCAAAAGTCACCGGATTGAGATCAATCCGCATCAACTCGAAGCCTATGGGCGAGATGAAGTTGAGAAAATCATCAAACATGAGCTGTGTCACTATCATCTGCATATTCGTGGGCGCAGCTATCAGCATCGTGACCCGGAATTCAAGGCTTTATTGCAGAAGGTAGGTGGCTCGCGTTACTGCCAATCACTTCCTGACGGTAAAGGCAGAAAGCCGCTGCCATATCGTTATAAGCTGGTGTGCAAGAGCTGTGGTACGGAATATTTGCGCAAACGGAAAATAGATCCGAAGCGTTACCGTTGTGGCCGTTGCGCGGGAAAACTGGGGCTTCAGAATATCTGATGTGCGTATCGTTCAATGTATTAAAGAAAGTGATGGAAGGGATGTTGACTTGGATTATTAATCATGATAGATTAGTCTTATTCAAGTTAATTTTCCCTGATAGCTCAGTTGGTAGAGCACTCGACTGTTAATCGAGTTGTCACAGGTTCGAGCCCTGTTCGGGGAGCCATTTCTTGGAGAGATACCCAAGTGGCTATAAGGGGACCCTCTGCTAAGGGGTTAGACTGCGTAAGCGGTGCGAGGGTTCGAATCCCTCTCTCTCCGTTCTGAATTAACTTCTCTGCAAAGGGATGAGAACCCTAAAGGTTCGTCGGAGCATAAGCTTCGTTAGCAATACTTCGCAGTCTCGAACGAAGTGAGAGTACCCCTCTTTCTCCGTTCTGATTGCACAAAAAATCCTCTTCACATTAGACCAGTTAACGGTCAGTGTGAAGGGGATTTTTTGCGTTTATTCATCTTTGGTTATCCCTTGTATACGCTTCTGCTTAAAGTGAAATGCTCAACACCTCGTATAAACCTTTCTTGCCTGCTTCCGTTACTTCGACAGAGCGACTTCCTGTTTTTTGACGAATCCAGTCCAGTTCCGCTAACCGATGTCTGAGTTGTTCCCCGAGCATACCTGAGAGATGATGACGGCGTTCGCTCCAATCCAGACATTTGCGAGCGATGGCCCGGCGTGATCCCGGCTTCATCTGAAGTTCAATTCCAAACGTAGTGAACCACTGTATTCCTTTCTCTGTAACTTGATAATCCTTGCTGTGTGCCTCTTCGGACTCTGCAAGATACCCCTTCTGTATTAAGGCTTCACAGAGCGAGATTCCCAATTTCCCGGCCAGATGACCATAACAGGTCCGTGCATGACTCAGTTGTTGAAGCTGATCGAATTGTTTGAGAGAGCGGATCTGTACAGGCGGAGCAATACTGGCCATGCTTTCAATCAGATTAGCAATTTCTTTGTTTGCAAGACGGTAGTATCGGTGGCGCCCTTGTTGTTCAACTTCGAGTAATCCTCCCTCTACGAGTTTAGCTAGATGGCTGCTTGCCGTCTGGGGAGTGACACTTGCCATATGAGCAAGCTCTCCTGCAGGCAACGCACGGCCATCCAGTAAGGATGACAGAAAAATAGCGCGGCTTGGATCAGCGATTAACGACGCAATAACAGTAATATTCGGATATACATTCATACTTCGATCATATCTGAACTATTACTGTATTACAATCGAGTTGTATCGTCCCATATGGGTCAGATTGAGCTTATAAAGCATTGGAATGGGAAGAGGAGAGGTACAGGATGAAAAAGATAACGAAACAGGACTCTGCTACAGAGCAGTTGTCCGCGAGTCCAGAAGTGATTCAACATGAGATGATTAATCCCAGTATTTTATATTATGGTACGCCTGTAGTGCTGCTAAGCACTTTAAATGAGGATGGATCAACCAACCTGTCACCATTATCCTCGTCTTGGGCACTGGGGGATTGTCTGGTTCTCGGTCTAGGTACACAGGGCAAAGCCTATGAAAATCTGAGTCGACACCCGGAGTGTGTAATTAATCTGCCGGATGCGACCATGTGGAAACAGGTTGAGGCATTGGGTCGTTATACGGGAGTCACACCGGTTCCTGAGGAGAAAAGGAAGATGGGCTATGAATATTGTCATGATAAATTCACTGTAGCTGGACTGACATCTGAATCATCGGTTCAGGTGGCACCAGATAAAATAGTGGAATGTCCGCTCCAGATTGAAGCGGCTGTACAACACATACGTATTCCCGAACATACACCGTTTATGGTGATTGTCGAAGTGAAAGCGTTGAAGGTGCACGCGCACACAAGACTAATTTCTGGACCGAACAAGATTAATCCAGAAGAATGGCATCCGCTGATATATAATTTCAGACATTATTTCGGATTGGGCAAGAGACAAGGGGGAAATTTCCGGGCAGAGAAATTGACCTGAGTAGAGGCTTTTTATTATATAAGATGAATTAATCATTTACACGACAACGGAGAGGACAGAAACAAACTGAAAAAGCGAAGCGCTCGCCCAAAAGCTTTCTGAAAGAAAGCTACATCGGAAGCATACGCTATCACCGGATTTTCCCTTGAGAAAAGGGAATCGAAAAAATCTGGGGATAACAGCGATTGGAAGGTTGTTCTGTCATCGTAGTGCAGTGTAAATAATCTTTAGTTCAACTTATATAGTCATGTAAAGATTGGGTAATAGTAAAGATAGACTCATGTAAGCATATACATAATGAAAGAGGTGATGTGCATGGAAATGGAATATTTGATGCGTGTACTCATAGCTGGAATATGTGGTGTGCTAATTGGGTATGAGCGCAAAAACCGAATGAAAGAAGCGGGAATCCGTACTCATTTTGTGGTCGCCGTCGGTGCTGCCCTGATGATGATTGTATCGAAATACGGATTCCAAGATCAGGCTGGCTGGGACAATCTGTCTCTTGATCCATCGAGGATCGCAGCACAGGTGGTAAGCGGTGTAGGTTTCATTGGAGCAGGCATGATCTTCACGCAGCGTCACACGGTCAGAGGATTGACCACAGCAGCTGGTATATGGGCTACCGCAGGCATGGGACTTGCTGTGGGTTCAGGTCTGTATTGGACGGGTGCGGGCGTGACACTGCTTATTGTCGTGGCACAGATGTTACTGCATAGACCCACACGCTGGCTGGTATCCGCCCGAACAGAGACGTTAACCATCCATCTGCAAAATGAGGGAGAGGCCCTGAAGACTGTTTTGGCACTGCTGGGACAGGAGAAGATATCAGTCATCGGATTTAAGACAGAACAGCAAACAAGCACAGACTCCGTGGCAGAGACCGTGCTTGAGTTCACGTTGCAACTACCGGGTTCATACCGGGGCGAGCAACTGATTATTTTGTTACAGGACGTGCCTCACGTTCGATCTGCGGAGTTAAAATGAAGAGAACCTGCATGGATCAACAGGCGACCATGCAGGTTCAGTGCTTAATTCAGTATGGGTTCAATTACTGACCTTCTCCGACAATCGTTTCTGGACGGGACACCGGTTTACCTTCAAGCAGGCACTCAATGGCATAGGCAACACCGTGCTCCACATTGGTTAGCGTTATGGCTTTGGCTAATGCCTGGATTTCGGGTTCGCCATTACCCATGGCGATGCCGAGTCCTGCCATTTTTAACATGGAGACATCGTTGAAGTTATCACCGATCGCTACTGTATCCTCCATGGAGATGTTCAGGTGAGCCGCCAGTTTGGTGAGGGCATTACCTTTGGATACGTCCGGGTGCTGCATTTCGAAGTTATGCTCAAAGGATACAACCATAGCGACATCGGATCGGGAAGCGAAGTATTCTCGTCCTGTCTTTACTTTGTCCGGATTCATGGAGAAGGCCATAATATTATAGATGTAGGCTTCTGCCGGAATTTCCAGATGGCTGTTTACGCGGTGGTAGTCTTTTTTGTCATAGTGTTTCTTGATGGAGCGAATCATGCGTGCAATGTCCTCACCAGGGTTCGAACCCAGAACACGTTCCATCTCGGCGAGCAAGGTCTCATGACTGCTACGCGGGGCATAGATGCCTTGTTGCGTTGAAGCCTCATAATAGACATCATGATCTTCCAGCCACTGCATGACGGAAGCTGCTGTGTCACGCTCGAGCGGAAGATGGAATAAACGTTCACCGTCTGCATCATGAATTGTCGCTCCGTTGGAGCCGATAATCGGGGTTTTGATTCCGCCTTCGCGGCTGATGGTCACAACATCGGAATAGACACGTCCTGTTGCAATGGTAACTTTCATACCGGATTGCTGGGCCTTTTGGATGGCTGCGGCATTCTCCGGGCTAATCTGGCTATCTATGTTCAACAAAGTTCCATCTAAATCTGTGGCAAATAATTTCATATATTTACAACTCCTTATCATCTGTAGGTTCAGGAATGAGAATCTCAACCTGTTGTTCGGCTAGAAAAACAAGCCATTCTTTGGTTGGCCATTGATCCGTAATCAATACATCCACCAATGACCAGTCGGCAAAACGATAACCATAACGTCTATCAAACTTGGATTGATCTGCAAGAACAACAACTTTCTTGGCAGCTTTCATCATTTGGTGTTTAATCTTCCCTTCCTCTTCGGAAGCACTGAAGCCATCCATGGTGATTCCGCCAATTCCGATAAAGGCTTTATCTACATAATAGTGGGAGAGGGTCTCGATAACAGAGGTACCGTAGACATAACGTTGTTCCTTATCTACTTTGCCTCCGAGCAAACGAATCTGGACAGCAGTGTGATTGGAGAGAAGATCAGCGGAATGAATCGAATTGGTAATGACGGTACAGGATTTGCCGTTTAAGTTCTCGGCACAGGCCTGCACAGTCGTGGAAGAGTCCAGAATAATAATCTCGCCTTCCCTTACAATGGCCGCAGCGAGTTTGCCGATGGCCCTCTTTTCCTCAGATACATCGAGTAAACGGTCTTTGTAGGATCTGAATTCTTGCGGAGGAGGGGGGAGAATTGCGCCGCCACGGGTTCGGATAATAGCATCCTGTTCCTCAAGCTTAATCAGATCCCTGCGTGCAGTATCCCGTGAGACATCAAACAAGGCGACAATATCATCGGCTGAGATGCGATTGTGTTTGCGTAGATGTTCAACAATGAGCTGCATTCGTTCTTCTTGAAACAAACATGTCACCTCCGAGTGTATGGATGACCGTACTTATACTGATACTTTAATTATAAGTATTCTTAATGTGATTTGCAATATTATAAGTGAACGTAAGTTTTTATAAGTGTTTTGATGGATGGTTTACATTGTTCCTGCACGGGGATGACATTGGCATGAACGGAAGGTGGCTAATAACGGGGCTCTGAAGAACAGTATGCAATGGACAAAAACGCTTGAAAAATAAATTTTAAAAAAAGTATTGCAAGTTCAAATTGTCCTGTGGTATACTCATTCTTGTCGCCAAGAAAGACAACTTGTTATTAAGGCCCGTTGGTCAAGGGGTTAAGACACCTCCCTTTCACGGAGGTAACAGGGGTTCGAATCCCCTACGGGTCATATCTTCACTACCTCATTAGATCTACATTTTCGATGAGTAATCCTCAAAGTCATTGCTCTTATAGACAAGAATGAAGCATGGCACATCCGGTGAAGTTTACAGCAAGAGCCATTAGCTCAGTTGGTAGAGCACCTGACTTTTAATCAGGGTGTCGAAGGTTCGAGCCCTTCATGGCTCACCATTTTTACAATTGAATATGCGGTCGTGGTGGAATGGCAGACACGCTATCTTGAGGGGGTAGTGGGTGTATACCCGTGGAGGTTCGAGTCCTCTCGACCGCATCACAGCAACAACATAAGATAGACTTCTATGATCATTCATGGGAGTCTATCTTTGTGTTATACGATATACCTCATCCTGTTCCGGGCATATAAAGGCTGAGCATTCAGGAATAATGTGGTATAATTCAAGCAGATGAGTTGATTATTACGGTTGGAAGGCGGTTCTTGTATGCAGTCGATCTATGAGCGAATTGAACACCTGATTGCCGAACGAGGAATGACCAAGAAGGCTTTCTGCCAACAGCTGAAGATTAGCACAGGCAATCTGGGTGATTGGAAACGTGGCAAGTCTATTCCGAGTACGAATAAATTAATTGAAATTGCTTCGTTTTTTGATGTGAGCCTCGACTGGCTCATGATTGGACGTCCATCGAAGGAAGCGATGGTTCGGGAAAAACGGGAGGATTATTTTTTTGACGTTTTGCGGCAATTGAATTGCCAAGAAAGTGAATTATCGACTGTGGAACAGTCTTTTATCAGCGAATATATTGAGTTCACCCGTTACCGCAAATCGAAGGAAAGCAAGGATGCAGGCGACTATCGCTATAAACCTGAGAACAAATCAGAGAACGATTCTGAGGAAAACGAAGCGTAAGTGATATGAGCATCATCCATAGACTGAATGTACAAAAACCTCTGGACTAATCCGAACACACTCGGAGACAGTTCAGAGGTTTTTGTATTAACCATGCATGCTTCATGCCCTTATTTACGAAAGACAAGAGTTTCTTTGCCCAGCAGATGGGGGCGGAGTGTGTTCCAGATCTGAAGACATCGCTCCTGAAGTTCCCAGGCTGCCATGCCAAGGAGTCGAACGCCGATGCCTCCGGTTGCCAGCAAACTTGCACCTGCGAGCATCCGTCCATCTGGTGGCAGCGCGGATCTGACTTGCTCCAACTCCGCAGTACCAAGCCCCGGTGCGATCATCCACAACGCAGCGGTATGGGTATAGTGAAGGAGAGACGCGGAGTGTTTGGGATCATCGGTATCGGGTTCAAGTCCGAATCGATCCCAGACAGCCAGTTGTTCACCTTGCCATATCTCCGTCAAGCTGCGGTAACGCTCGAATTGGAACGCTTCTCCCCGATGAATCCGTCCGGCAGACCAGATATCTGCATAGGCCAGGATCGCCTGTTCTTCCAGCTCAAAGGTTACAGCGAGCGAAGAAGAACTTCCCTTGAAGGGAATGACGCATTCAGGAAAATATTCCAGCGTGGCCCCTTTTCCCAACCGAAAGTGATGATTAACGGATGAAGGAATGGAAGGTGTGGGATGAAGTCTGGTAGCAGATGTGCTGCTCAGCATGACATGGGTGCCTTCCCCTAATTCCCACTCGGAATGATAATGATCCCCGTTAAGGACTCCGGGCGAGACGTCTGACGTGTACACACATAATTCGGTTCCGCCTCCGGGAGGTCGAAAGGATCGGCTAAACCGGAGCGGTGCGCTGTAATAACGATCAGTCATGACAGTCCGGTCGCCTTGAAAGGCAAAGGTGGCCCGAAGCTCGCTGCGGCGTGTGACGGGCGCACCTGCACTTTCATTCCCATTTATCTCTGTTCCCGTGGGAACAGAAGATGAATTAATGCGAGTGAGTGCCATGTTCATGGCTGTGTGAATGCAGATGTGCAGCGGAAGCATCGTCATCCATATATTGATGTTCAAGCCAGTGGACAATCTCGGATATACCTTCACCGCTCATTAGATTAGACATGACATAAGGGCGGCCTTCGCGTACCCGTTCGGTATCATTTTTCATAACTTCCAGGCTTGCACCAACGTAAGGGGCGAGGTCTGTTTTGTTGATTAACAGCAGATCTGAACGCGTGATGCCAGGACCGCCTTTGCGAGGAAGTTTCTCCCCTTGGGCAACGTCGATAATGTAGATGAACACATCGGCCAGTTCCGGACTGAAGGCAGCAGAGAGATTGTCGCCGCCACTCTCGATGAAGATTAGTTGCAGATCCGGGAAACGTTCAATCAACTCATCAACCGCTTCGAAATTCATGGAGGCATCCTCACGAATAGCCGTGTGCGGGCATCCGCCTGTCTCTACTCCGATAATACGCTCTGGTGCCAGTGCATTCTGACGCAGCAAGATTTCGGCATCTTCCTTGGTATAAATGTCATTCGTGATGACAGCAAGGCTGTAACGTGTACGCAGTGCCTTGGACAGCTTCTCCACAAGGGCTGTTTTACCTGAACCTACCGGTCCACCAATTCCAATTCGCATCGGACGACTCCGATCAAATGCCTTACGTTCCCACTCCGGATGATGCGTATGATTAGCTCCTCCACACATAACAATTCCTCCTTGGTTATATAAAAGTTGATGTTAAGACATAAACAGCCGCGCGGGTAAGGTCTCATGCCGCATGGCGTAGATTTCCTGGGCGATTCCGAAGCTGTGCATATCTTCCGGGTCATTTTCCCGAATGAGCGCCCATTCCGTTTCGATATCATCAAGCAGTTTCTGAATCAACATCTGCGCTTCGGTTTGCCCGATGGGCAGCAGGCGAAGTGCGCTGTTCACATAAGCGTTCACCGAGGTATACAGATGCCCGGTAACGGCTTCATCCAATTCAATCTCCAATTGATAGTTGATATAACCGTGAATGGTCGTGATGCCGCAATACGCGCCGTATTCCCGGATAGCCTCATCAATCAGGGAAAAGTCCATCCATGGATAGAGTGAACGGGCCAGCTTGAGCAGTCGTTTTCCCATTTTGTGGCCGCTTTCCCTGAGTTCCCGAGGGGAGCGCTGGGCGTGGACACGTTTGTCATACAGGGCAAGTAGAGCGGCATCTTGTTGTTTTATCGCCTGATAGACGCCTTTGATGGCAAGACCATCTAGTCGTACAAGACTGGAGTGAAGCTGGCTGCGAATAAACTGTTCAAGCTGCGCGGTATTTTGCACGGTGCCATCATGCGTGTAAGCTTCCAGACCGAAGGAATGGGAGAAACCACCGATGGGCAGGGCTGAATCCAGCAGCTGAACATAACGGAGTAGCTTCGTGCCACTATTCATCATGAGTGCCCCCTTATCAGCTAATCCGTATTCCTATCAAAACATAAAGTACCGCTGTGCCATAGGCAACTCGTCTGCGGGTTCACAGGTGAGTAGCTCGCCGTCGGCGCGTACCTCGTAGGTTTCGGGATCGACTTCAATAACGGGGGTGACGTCGTTATGAATCATGTCTTTTTTGCTGACCGAGCGACAGCCTTTAACGGGTTCAACCCGCTTTTTCAAGCCCAATGACTCTTTGATTCCTGCATCTGCTGCGGCTTGGGAGACAAAGGTGATCGATCCGCTGGCAATGGCGCTACCATAAGCTCCGAACATCGGTCTGCCAAATACCGGCTGAGGTGTCGGGATGGACGCATTGGGATCACCCATCTGGGCGAATGTAATCATGCCACCCTTGATGACAATCTCGGGTTTAACACCGAAGTAAGCCGGTTTCCATATGATTAGATCTGCCAGTTTGCCAACTTCCACCGAACCGACGAGATGACCGATTCCGTGTGCGATAGCTGGATTGATGGTGTACTTGGCCACATATCGCTTGATCCGATCGTTATCGGAGGGGGAATTCGGGTTGAGCTCAAGTTTGCCACGCTGTTTTTTCATTTTGTCGGCTGTCTGCCAGGTGCGGATAATGACTTCGCCCACTCGGCCCATGGCTTGAGAATCGGAACTGATGATGCTGAACACGCCAAGATCATGCAAAATATCTTCGGCTGCGATGGTTTCGGGACGAATCCGCGAATCGGCGAAAGCCACATCTTCCGGGATGGAAGGGTCCAGGTGATGACACACCATCAACATATCGAGATGCTCTTCTACGGTGTTGCGTGTGTACGGTCGTGTTGGGTTGGTTGATGAGGGGATAACGTAGGACTCCCCAGCGGCCCGGATAATATCCGGTGCGTGTCCGCCACCAGCGCCTTCCGTATGGTACGTGTGGATCGTCCGGCCGTTGATTGCAGCCAGGGTGTTTTCGAGAAATCCGGTTTCGTTCAATGTATCGGTATGGATAGCCACTTGAACATCATGTTCCCCGGCGGCAGTCAGACAAGCGTCGATAGCGCTCGGGGTAGTGCCCCAATCTTCATGCAGCTTCAGGCCGATTACACCCGCTTCAATCTGTTCAATTAAAGGTGCGGTACTGGAACTGTTGCCTTTGCCAAGGTAACCGATGTTCATGGGAAAAGCCTCTGCCGATTCTAACATCCGGTGGATGTGCCAGGCTCCTGGTGTGCAGGTGGTGGCTTTGGTTCCTGTTGCTGGTCCTGTTCCGCCACCGATCATGGTCGTGACCCCGGAAGATAACGCAGTCTGAATCTGCTGTGGGCAGATGAAATGAATATGGGTATCAATACCGCCAGCAGTTACAATCATGCCTTCACCGGCGATGATTTCGGTGGAAGCACCGATGACCAGTGCGGGATGAACACCATCCATTGTATCCGGGTTACCGGATTTGCCAATGGCGCAGATATGACCATCTCGAATGCCGATATCCGCTTTTACAATGCCCCAATGATCGATAATGATAGCGTTGGTGATAACAGTATCAGGAGTGCCGTCACTTCGCAGAGCAGTAGTAGACTGGCCCATTCCGTCGCGGATAACTTTGCCGCCCCCGAACTTGCTCTCATCTCCGTATACGGCATAATCATGTTCAATCTCTGCCCATAGTTCGGTATCCGCAAGTCTTACGGCATCACCGGTTGTCGGTCCGAACATGGACGCGTATTGTTCACGGCTCATTCGTCTCATGAAGGTTCACCTCCATCTGGTATGGGAGGGGAGAACGTCTTCAGGAATGCCTCCAGTTTCACTGGATCGGGGGCTTGATCCGCAGAGCCTTCGGTTAATCCGTTGAACCCGTGAATTTGGCGTTTGCCGCCAAAGGTCGTGAGTTCAACAGGTTTCTCTTCACCGGGTTCGAAGCGAACTGCGGTGCCTGCCGGAATGTGCAGGCGATGTCCAAAAGCTGAGGTGCGATCAAAGTCCAGTGCTGCATTAACTTCATAGAAGTGAACGTGAGAGCCGACCTGGACGGGGCGGTCGCCGCGGTTAAGGACAATGAGTCGTAGGGTTAAACGATCCGGATGACAGATGATGTCGTCATCTGGCTTCAAACGGTATTCACCAGGAATCATGGTTTCTCCTGCCTTTCTCAGCGTATAGGTTCATGTACGGTAACCAGTTTTGTACCGTCAGGAAATGTGGCTTCTACCTGTACTTCAGGAATCATATCGGGAACACCATCCATACAGTCTTCACGTGTCAGGATGGTGCCTCCGTATCTCATTAATTCGGCAACACTCATTCCATCCCGTGCTCGTTCCATCAGTTCGGAGGTCAACAAGGCGATGGCTTCGGGAACATTCAACTTGAGTCCGCGTGCTCTTCGTTCACGGGCGAGGTTAGCGGCCACGGTAATCAGGAGTTTTTCCTTTTCCTGCTCAGTCCAGTGCAAGGCAATCCGACCTTTCGCTTATAATGTCTGATATGTTCATGGATCATATTGTATGTTAAATATACTCACACAGGGTGAATCCTTTGTCAATAAGCTTCAAGGCATATTAGCAGTATGCATGAAACGAGTAGGCATGAAATAAAATTATGTAAGCTATATTGACATGAAGAGAGGAACCCTCCATAATTTGGATCAACGAACATTTCGGACGCAAATGACCTTAATGTTCGTCAATAGACTAAAAAAAGGGAGTGTAGGCTATTGAAGAAGAGGTCGGTCAAGTTATGGAGTATTTTGCTGGGTGCGGTCATTGTGATGACAGGATGTGTGGAGGGCACTGCACCGCCTGAAGCTTCGGGTTCAGGTGGTACAGGAGAGCCGGCTGCATCCGGTGATACGATTAAAGTTGGCATTCTTCACTCTCTCAGCGGAACGATGGCGATCAGTGAAGTATCTGTTAAAGATGCGGAGATGCTTGCCATTGAAGAGATCAACGCCGCGGGCGGAGTTTTGGGTAAACAGATCGAGCCTGTAATTGAGGATGGAGCTTCGGATTGGCCTACTTTTGCGGAGAAGGCTGGGAAGTTACTGCAACAAGATAAGGTAGCTGCTGTATTTGGTGGATGGACCTCTGCAAGTCGGAAGGCTATGCTCCCGGTGTTTGAACAGAATAAAGGTTTATTGTTTTACCCGGTGCAATATGAGGGATTGGAATCGTCGCCAAATATTTTTTATACAGGAGCAACAACCAATCAGCAGATCGTTCCATCCGTAACCTGGTTACTGGAGAACAGGGGCAAGACGTTTTATCTGCTCGGTTCAGATTATGTATTCCCAAAAACGGCCAATCAGGTCATTAAGGCACAACTCGCAGCAGAGGGCGGCGAAGTGGTGGGTGAGGAGTACACACCGCTGGGTCATACCGATTACAGTACCATCATTAGCAAAATCAAAGCTGCGAAGCCGGATATTGTATACAATACGCTGAACGGAGATAGCAATGTGGCCTTCTTCAAACAATTGAAGGATGCCGGAATCTCCTCGGATCAGATGACGACCCTCTCGGTAAGTGTGGCGGAGGAAGAAATCCGTGGTATTGGCGCAGACGTATTGAAAGGGCATCTGGCTTCGTGGAATTATTATCAGACAACGGATACACCTGAAAATGCTACATTTGTTGCCAAGTATAAAGAAAAATATGGGGCTGATCGAGTGACAGCTGATCCGATTGAAGCGGGATATGTGGCGGTTTATCTCTGGAAGGCGGCGGTGGAAAAAGCAGGATCAACCGACGTGGAAAAGGTGAAGGCAGCTGCCAAGGGTCTGGAGTTTGATGCCCCGGAAGGTAAGGTAACCGTGGATGGAGAGAATCAGCATATCTACAAAACCGTACGGATCGGTGAGGTGCAGGAGGATGGGCAGTTCAAGGAATTGTGGAATTCTGGTGAGCCTGTCAAGCCGGACCCTTATCTGAAAACGTATGAATGGGGAGCAACCCTCAGCGCTAAATAACATAGAAACCTCGCAATAAAACAGGCAACTCGCTTCAAAGCAGCCGAAACATAAACGAGGGTGTGACAACACATCCTCTTACCGTATCGCGGTAAAGCGTTACTGTGATGTGAAAAATGTTACTGCCGCTAATTGAATTCATGTGAAATATCGAGAGTCACGGTATGGAGGAGGGGATAGCGATGGATATGTTTATCCTGCAGATGTTCAACGGTCTGAGTATCAGTTCAATTTTGTTGTTGATTGCATTGGGGCTTGCAGTAACGTTTGGGCTGATGAATGTCATCAATATGGCTCACGGTGAACTGATCATGATTGGTGCATATGCAACGTATGTAACACAAAATCTGTTCATGTCCTATGCTCCAGCGGCGTGGTTTGGTGCCTACTTTGTTGTGGCTCTACCGATTGCGTTCATTGTAGCTGCTCTGATTGGCTGGTTGCTTGAAGTGGTGCTGATCCGGCATCTGTATGGCAGGCCGCTTGACAGTCTGCTTGCGACATGGGGTGTAGGCATGATGCTGCAACAACTGGCCCGTACGATATTCGGAGCGCCAAACGTGGGAGTATCCAGTCCGGCTTGGCTCAATGGGGGATTGGCGATCTCGGATGGTATTGTATTTCCGTATAAACGAATCTTCATTATCGCACTGGTTGCGGTTGTGCTGCTGTGTATGTATCTCTATATCTATCGAACATCTTCCGGAAGACGAATGAGGGCTGTAATGCAGAATCGGAGCATGGCGGGGTGTCTTGGGATTTCGACCCGGCGGGTGGATGGCATGACCTTTGCGATTGGTTCGGGAATTGCCGGAATTGCTGGCTGTGCATTAACGCTCATTGGTCCGATTGGTCCTTCGCTTGGTACGTATTATATTGTGGATGCGTTCATGGTCGTTGTTCTGGGTGGCGTTGGGAAATTGGTTGGAACCGTGTGTGGTGCATTGGGGATTGGTATGTTCAACACGCTGTTCGAAACCTATACCTCGGCCTCCATTGGCAAGGTGCTTGTGTTTGTATGTATCGTTGCTTTCCTGCAATGGAAACCACGCGGATTGGTCGCGATGCGCACACGGAGTCTCGATTAACGTGAAAAAGGGGGTTAGTTCATGTCGGCATTACTCAAGACTGGCAGTCTGAAAATGAGAATCATCTGGGCGGTTGTACTGATCATGATGTGTCTTGCTCCACTAATCTCCACGGAGTTTCGTCTGAGTCTGTTAGCCAAGTTTTTGGCGCTGGCAATCCTGGCCATCGGTCTCGATCTGATCTGGGGATATGGGGGTGTGCTAAGTCTTGGGCATGGGGTGTTCTTTGGTCTGGGTGGGTACGCGATGGCGATGTATCTGAAGCTTCAGGCTAGTGGAGCAACGCTTCCTGACTTCATGGGATGGAGTGGTCTCAGTGGTCTGCCGTGGTTCTGGGAACCATTTCGCTCTTTCCCGGTGGCGCTGTTATTGGGGATAGCCCTTCCGGCATTACTTGCTTTTGCCCTGGGGTGGTTTACGTTCCGTAACCGGATCACCGGTGTTTATTTTACTATCCTGACTCAAGCTTTGGTTCTTATTACGGTGACACTCTTTGTTGGTAAACAGGAATGGACGGGTGGGACAAATGGCATCACCGGATATAATTCGATCTTTGGTTTTACACTTCATTCCGCTGGAACGACGATTGCTCTCTACTATATAACGCTTGCTGTTCTGGTGATCGCTTATATGCTCTGTCGTCGAATGGTGAACAGTCGGTTCGGTCAAGTGCTCGAAGCTGCGCGTGATGGAGAGAATCGGGTGCGATTCCTCGGATATGATCCGGCAGGATATAAAACGCTGGCTTTTGCTTTTTCCGGTGCGCTTGCAGGCATCGCGGGCATGTTGTTTGTACTTCAGGTGGGTATTATCTCGCCATCAATGATGGGGATTGTGCCTTCCATTGAGATGGTCCTGTGGGTTGCGCTGGGTGGTCGCGGTACGCTTATTGGAGCGGTCATCGGAGCGGTGGTGCTGAATGCAGCCAAAACAGGCATAAGTGAGGCTTATCCCGAAGGGTGGCTGTTTGTCATTGGTGGACTCTTTGTAACGGTAGTTTTGTTCATGCCAAACGGTATTGTAGGTGTATATCGTCATATCGTTCGCTTGCTGAAGCGGAGAGGAGAGAGTGCGCATGTCCAAGTCACTCGGGAAAAACCTAAAGTCTACTGAGGAATTAGCGGTGTTGGTAGCCGAGGATATTACGGTGGCCTTTGGTGGGTTCGTTGCTGTCAAAGGCATGAATCTGAAGCTGCATGAACATGACCTGCATTTTCTGATTGGACCCAATGGTGCAGGGAAAACAACGATGCTGGATGTGATATGTGGCAAAACAAAACCCATGTCCGGCTCGGTGAAGATGGGGGATGGCACGGAATTAACACGACTGAAGGAGCACCAGATTGTTCGCAAAGGTGTGGGACGCAAATTCCAGGCGCCATCGATCTTTGCGGGTCTGACGGTACAGGAGAATCTGACACTGGCTGCGGAGACTCGCCGTTCCCCTTTGCAAGCTATCGGTATTCGTCGATATGGGAAAATGAGTGCTGCCATGGAACATGTTACCCTCCAGATTGGTCTGCAAGACCGCGTTGATGCTCGTGCAGGAGCGTTATCACATGGGGAGAAGCAGTGGCTGGAGATCGGCATGCTGCTTCTGCAGGAGCCACGGGTGTTGTTGCTGGACGAACCAGCCGCAGGCATGACGGATGAAGAAACACATAAGACCGGGCGACTTCTGCAAGAGATTGCGCGTGAGCGCTCGGTTGTGGTGGTGGAGCATGATATGGAGTTTGTGCGAGAGTTCGCAGCCAAGGTAACGGTGATGCATGAAGGAAAACTGCTGAAGGAAGGTACGATGGCGGAGGTACAGGCAGACCCGAAAGTGGCAGAAGTGTATCTGGGCAAAAGGAGGGATGACCATGCTGTCGCTGCAACGAATTGAATCCGGCTACGGGGAAAGCAATGTGCTTCGTGGTGTGAACCTGGATGTACAGCCTGGACAGGTGGTGTGTCTGATGGGCCGTAACGGTGTAGGGAAAACAACGTTGATGAAAACATTAATGGGGCTGCTCAAAACACGCAAGGGCAGTATTCAGTGGCAAAATCAGGAGTTATCCACCTTGGACACAGCCAAGCGGGCAAGGGCAGGGATTGGTTATGTACCGCAGGGGCGGGAGATTTTCCCGCAGCTTACGGTGAAAGAAAACTTATTGCTCGGTCTGGAGACAAGTGCTCCGGGAGTAAAAACGTTCCCGGAGGATGTACTGGCGATGTTTCCGGTGCTTGCGACGATGTATGGACGGCAGGGCGGGGATCTGAGTGGTGGACAGCAGCAACAGTTGGCGTTTGCCCGGGCATTGGCTTCGCGTCCGGGGTTGTTGCTACTTGATGAGCCGACAGAAGGCATCCAGCCTTCTATCGTGGAGGACATTCGGCAGGTTATTTTGCAGCTCAAGGCAAAGGGGAACCTCTCGGTTCTGCTGGTAGAGCAGAGTATTGATTTTGTACGAAGTGCCGCAGATTACATCTATATCATGGACAAAGGAACCATAACCCTGCATGGGACACCGCAAGAACTGGATATGTCGCAGTTTGAACATCATCTCTCCGTATAGTTGTAGTTAGTCGGCGAGAGGAGAAAGGTTTCAGGAACGCTTGTCCAGGATATTCGAGTATTTCGGATATAACCGCCGGATGCATTCCGGACAGATGTCATGGGTAAATTCGGCGTGGGTATGCTTCTCCAGATAACTCTCAACGGAGTTCCAGTGTTCCTCTTCGTCCTTGATTTGTTTGCAGACGGCGCAAATAGGCAGCAGTCCGCGCAATGTGCGCACTTCAGACAATGCCTTCTTCAATTGGTGTTCTGTCTTTCTCTGTTCGGTGATATCCATGTGTGCAATTAAAGCTAGATCGGTATCCAGAATTGAATTCGCATAAGATAGAGGGGTGAGTTCTACACGAAACCACCTCTTTTCGTTGTATAAAGTATACACGCAGATGTCGTATGTATGATTTCGATTAAAGGGTATTCCGCGTTCTTTCAAATTCTGTGCGACAAGTGCCATGTTAGCGTTCTTGCCTCGTTTTGCCCAGGCTTCCGTCAGATGCAGGTAATGTCTATGACTACTGTGTATATCCGGGTTTGGTGAGCATTGACCAAGCCCCTGTTGCCAGGCACGGTTACAACTTTGGATAATCCAATTGTGATCAACGATGATGAGCTGGTGACGTATGGACTGGAACGACAGCCTCTCCAGATCGGATGTAACATGTCTCATGGATAGGACCCTCCTTTGGCAGAAATCTTATCTCAGTTCATCTGGAATATCCAAAATATCAGCGACCAGGTGCCTGAATCGGGTTGCTTTGCGTGTGCCGTGAATAAGATTGGATAAACGATAGGGTGGGATGCCATGCTGTTCACAAAAGGTCTTCTGGTCCACTTGAAGTTCGGTTAGCCGTCGTTTGATGGCCCATCCGAACGGAGTAACTGGTTTTTTCTTGTTCAAAAGGGTTCACCCCTGGTTAGAATGTAGTATTCAGCCGCCCTTTCTTCATGTAGAATATATAGAAATGCGAGCTGTATGTTTCATTATATACGTAAATTCGTCATCTAACAATTAAAAAAGACGGAAAAAAGTGTATTTTGTGATGATAAATGGCGTAAATACGTAAATAAAACAAATAAAATGACAAAAAACACGTCGGCAAGGAGGTTGCCGCGTGTTTTTTAGTTTGTTTGAATGAAGGGGAGCAGGTATGAGGAGGATGAGGATTAGGCCCTGTAGGCATGAAGTCCAGCTCCAAGCATATGGAAACTGGGGAAAAACGATTTCATGGACATCGAGGTTGGCTGTGCCAGTCCATCCGCAGCCGAGGCGCTGACGGTCTTCCATTCATTCTCCAGATCTGTGGCCAGGCGGACCATCAGATCCTTGGTTGTATCATTGTTCAGGGGAATGACTTTGGAGGCTTTGGTTATGCAGGCATTCATGGCTGAATGCAGGTAACCAAGGACCGCCTCCTCGACCGGGATGTCGAGGTGGTGGTTAATCCAGGCGTGAACAGTGGAGAGGCAGCCAACCGAATCGTATTTGGCAAAGATCTGTTCAAGCTGGCTGAATTCAATCCAGGGGTGCAGAGCGCGTGCAAGTCTGATCAATCGTTTACCCATGGCGGCAGCTTGTTCTCTGAGATCTCCAGGGGTTCGCTGAACATGGACGAGCTTGTCGATCAGAGCTATCCGCCATGTATCCTTGTGATCTGCTGCGGTATAGATACCTTTGATGGCCATACCTTCAAGACGAACGATGCTGGGATGCAACTGACAACGCATGAATGATTCGAGATCTTCTGCATTACGAATGGTACCCTCCCTAATATGGATATCCATGCCGAAGGAATGGGTGAACCCTCCGACCTGAATAGAGGAATCAAGCAGTTTGACATAATCGAGCAGCTTATTCCCACGGTTCACAATCATTCGCCTCCTGTGTTCGTTAAATGTCACTTAAAGTGACATTTATATTCCTTTTTGTTTGCTTTATGTTTAAAAATCCGAATTATATGATAGTTATCATCCCATAAATGTCCGCTTTTTGTCAATAGTATCAGTGAAATTTAATGAATAGAATCTAAATCTAAATTATTGTGTTATTTTAAATAACGTGTAATGTCATATGTATGAATAGGTGAAGGAAGGACTATATATAAATGAATAAGATCAGCTCAAGCCGGAAAAGAGGGGATCAAATCTAATCATATGCATTTCATGGGTAAAGATGACGAGATTATGCGATTTTTGATGAAAATGCCTAGCTGAAAAAGTAGTATTAAAAAATACTTTACTTTTAGTTCTGAACCCGGTATAATCAATTCTGTTGCCGATTATTTACGACATGCGGTCGTGGTGGAATGGCAGACACGCTATCTTGAGGGGGTAGTGGGCGTATGCCCGTGGAGGTTCGAGTCCTCTCGACCGCATCATATGAACGATTAAAAAGAAGCTTTCCATTAATGGAAAGCTTCTTTTTTTGTCTTTTTGAAATGACATTAAAGTTGAGAAAAAAGGCCATCCATTACCGGGGCAATGGTGCTCTACCTTCCGGCTACGGGTGGCCAATGTATTATTTTTGCAGCAAGTTCTTGATATCTTCTTCAATCTTGTCCGGTGTTGTTTTGGGAGCATAACGTTTCAGTACCTGTCCGTTCTGATCCACAAGGAATTTGGTGAAATTCCATTTGATTGCTTTGGAGCCGAGCAGGCCAGGAGCTTCTGTACTAAGGTGTTGGAAAAGAGGGTGAGCGCTTGAGCCGTTCACATCAATTTTCTCAAACATAGGGAAGCTTACGCCATAATTCATCTGACAGAACTCGGCAATATCGTCGGAAGATCCTTTTTCCTGTGCAAACTGGTTGCTTGGGAAACCAAGAACTTCAAATGGAGCATCTTGAAACTTGTCTTGCAGTTCTTGCAGTCCTTTGAATTGAGGGGTAAGGCCGCATGAGCTTGCCGTATTCACGATCAGTAACACTTTGTCACGGTAGTCGGACATTTCAACTTCTTGACCGCGAAGGGTATTCACTTTGTAATCGTAGACTGTCATCTAAATCGCCTCCATTTATTTACTCTTATATCTTCTATTATATTGGTTACAATTAAATAATGCAAAACTAATATGGTGTTAAAAGAATCAAAACAGGCAAGTTGTGCTAAATACGTGAATGAATTGCGAGTTGATTTTCGTCAGAGTGAGAATTAGATAGATTTAAAGAGATGGATAGAGTATGACCTTATTGTAAGCGCTATTATATGTGAGTATTGCCGAAAATCTGTCGATTCGGTGATCTGTGCGGACTTTACACCGTCATGGCGCGGGTGTATGATTCATAACGTGATTTCAATTTAAACTAAATTGTACCTGAAAAACGAAACAAACGATAATATCGCTCGATCTTATCCTTAAGATATACGAACGATGTTTTAATCGCTGAGTTTTCATTCATTGATGAGTGGAAAACGGGGGAACCAACAGAATGCGCTGTCCAGGACAGTAGGCATTCATGGGGTGAATTTTCCGGTGACAGCCGGAAATAGGGCGACTCTCGCGCCCGAATCCGTCAGCTAACCTCGTAAGCGTTAAAGGGAGAGGCAACAAGCCGTACGCTGGTTCATGGCGTTTTCGCCATGGGTTCTTTAAGAAGCGTTCGGGAGGCCTTGGTCCCCCACGCTTCTTTTTTGTTGTCTTTTCACGCCAAGGGAGGAACAAATGATGGATACTGAGATGATCTTAGTGACTGCTCCAAATGAAGCAGGACGCAAATTTATTAAATTGCTGATGTACAAAAAAATGCCGTTTGCCGTTCTAACCAATAGTGCAGGGGAAGAGCGCAGACTCCGTAGAATCGGAGTAGAACATGTCATTCGCATGAATACGGCTGCAGCTCAAAAATGGTTTTTGCCGCAGGGCAGCGTAGGCAACGTGTTTATTTTCGAGAACAGCCTGAATCTGACCTGTCGTTATTTACAGATCTGCCGTTCATGGACATCGAAATCCCTGTGCGTCATTACGGAGCAGAGTCATCCAAAGGGCATTTATCGAGGAATGGGTGCAGACCGGATTGTGTATTCACTTAATGGAGAAGTCGGCTTTCTCCTGAATGGTTAGTGCGCTAGCTTGTTAGCTTGTGATTGCTCCGGTGTAAGGGGCCTGTTATAATTGAATATATCAATAAACGGAAATTTGAGGAGACTCATGCAGGATGGTGAGTCTTCTTTTTTATGGTTTTAAAGGTAGTTCAAAAAGTCCGCTTTTGATTACGAAGGATGCCTGGCGGCATCATCAGCATCGAATATGAAATTCAGCCGAAATGTCCGTTGCTCACGTAGTTTTCCCTACGCTCCGCTACTCCATTTCTAGCTTCATTCCATCTTCTCGGTACTGAAAACCAGACTTTTTGAACACGATTAGGATCAGGAATCACCTGTGGCTTACAAGGAGGAATTGGCGTGCCGGATGTAGGTGGATTAAAGTGGTTGTTTTTTGATGTTGGAGATACGCTGGTGGATGAATGGGAGCCGGTTGATGATATTATCGGACAATTCGTCCGCGAAGCCTGTGCATTGGGGTATCTGGTGAAGATTGAGGCGGTAAGAGAACTGTTCGCGAACTGTTATCAGAATTATGAGCAATGGCCTATGAGAGTGGCTATTCGCACATTCATTGGAGATGAGAAGCACCAGAAACAGATTCAGGACAAGCTGAAATTTCAAAAAGATCTTGAACGTCCTTTTCCTTCAGCGGATTCCGTTCTTCAGCAGTTGTCACGGCATTATCGCATTGGCATTATTGCCAATCAGAGTCCTGGAACGGAAGAGAGACTGGAAAGCTACGGGTTGCGGAAGTATGTTGATGTTCTGGCATGTTCGGCTGAAGAAGGAGTGTCCAAGCCAGACCCTGAGTTATACGCTGTGGCCTTGAAGCAGGCCGGTTGTGAACCGGGGGAAGCCGTCATGATCGGCGATCGGATCGATAACGACATTATACCTGCTCGTAAGCTGGGCATGCGTACGATTCGAATTATGCAGGGTTACGGAAGATTCCAGCCAGAACTATCGGATGACAAACGTGCGGATTGGACTGTTGATTCATTGGATCAGCTCCTGCCATTACTGATACCAAATCAGGATTAGATGGTTGTTTATTGGAGTTTGAGTTTTACTATAAAAGGAAACACCTTGCTGTATTGCAACAATAAAGGCTGATCAACTGGGGTATGCAATACCCGAGTTGATCAGCCTTTTTAGTATTTAGTCGATAAGAACGAGATTAGAATAACCGAATCGTCTGAATGATCAGATATACATTCAGCACAACGATAATCGCGGCAATGACCCATGAGATGATTTTGAGCCACAATTTGTTGGCGAATGCACCCATGCTTTTTTTATCACTCGTGAACATCACGAGAGGGATTACCGCAAAAGGTAATTGAAGAGACAGCACAACCTGACTCAAAATGAGCAGTTCTTCTGTGCCGTGTTCTCCTGCAATGGCTGTGACAATTACCGCAGGGATGATGGCAATCAGACGTGTGACCAGTCTGCGCAGCCAAGCCGGAATTCGAATGTTCAGGAAACCTTCCATAACAATCTGCCCGGCGAGTGTACCTGTAAGGGTAGAATTCTGACCTGATGCTAACAGCGCAACACCGAACAGGATACTTGCAACGGTTGTACCCAATAGAGGTGTCAGCAGATGGTAGGCATCTGCGATCTCGGCAACCTGTGTCATGCCTGCCCTGTGAAATACAGCAGCAGATACAATCAGGATGGCCGCATTGATGAACAGGGCTAGTGTCAGCGCGATTGTAGAATCCATGGTCGAGTACCGAATAGCTTCTTTTTTACCCTGTGGTGTCTGTTCGATCTGACGGGTCTGCACAATGGAAGAATGCAGGTACAGATTATGCGGCATCACGGTTGCTCCGATAATACCAATGGCGATATAGAGCATAGCCGGGTTTTGCAAAATCTCAACATTTGGTACAAAACCATGGAGAACACCGCCCATATCCGGTTTCGCCAGGAACAGGTCAATCCCAAAGCAGAGGGCAATGGTTGCCATTAGCACAATGACGAGAGTTTCCAAAGCGCGGAAGCCTTTGTTTTGCAGTACAAGAATCAGGAGTACATCAACTGCGGTGATAATCACGCCGTATAACATGGGGATGTTAAATAACAGCTTTAACGCGATGGCAGAACCTATAACCTCAGCCAGATCGGTGGCTGCAATGGCAAGCTCACATAGAATCCATAACATCATGACGACTGGCATGCTAAAACGTTCGCGACAGGCTTGAGCCAGATCCCGTCCAGTGACAATTCCTAGCTTTCCAGCCAACGATTGAAGTACAACGGCCATCAGGTTCGAGAGCAGGATGACGGATAACAAGGTATACCCGAACTGCGAGCCACCTGCGATATCTGTTGCCCAGTTACCGGGGTCCATGTAACCTACGGCAACGAGGTATCCTGGGCCTACAAAGGCGAGGAATTTCTTCCACCATGCAGCATTCTGCGGAACTTTCATGGAACTATGTGCTTCTCCAAGGGAAGGGGCCATGCCCGCAGTAGACAATGATTCTCTTGAAGGCGCGTTGAACGGATTTTTTTTACTCATACGATAATCACCTGACTTTGGAATATTGATGCGGGACAAACCGCTCATGATATATCTAAATTTTTATGTTTATTGTTACATTGTACTCCTTCAATAATTTTTGTCTAGTGCAACTTTTATGTATTAACACAAAATTTCCGGTTCTAGTTTGAAGATCCCTTCGTATATTACCCAACCTTAGGGAAAATACAGCCATGGCGTTGAAATGAATGAAAATAATAAAGTTGTAAAAGCTGATAAAGATATAAAATGCGTTTCAAAATGAGCCAGAAGTTTAAATTGTAAGGAAGGAAGTTAAAACTATATGGATAAGGGAGAGATTCTTAATGGAAGCTTTATATACAGCAGTAGCGACAGTTAAAGGTGGACGTACAGGTTCGGTGACTTCTTCGGATGGCGTGCTTAAGCATGATCTGAAAATGCCCAAAGAGCTTGGAGGTTCCGGTGGTGAAGGTACTAACCCTGAACAGCTTTTCGCCGCTGGATATGGAGCATGTTATGAAAGTGCCCTTGCCAATGTAGCACGTAAAGCAGGTGTGAAATTGGAGAATGTGGTCGTTACAAGTAACGTATCCATTGGTAAAGACCCTGCGGATGACGGTTTCCAGTTGTCTGTTCGCCTGGATGTTAGTATGCCTGGTGTGGATCACAGTCAAGCAGAAGATCTGGCCCGCAAGGCACATGATTTCTGTCCATATTCCAAAGCGACACGTGGCAACATTGATGTTGTATTAAACGTAGTCTAAGATTTGACTCCCGGCAAGTAAAGGGGAACATATAGAGCAGGGTATCCCAGATACCTGATGTTCGACTACAAGGCCCTGCTGGCAATCGGCAGGGTTTTGTGTTGATTATAATATAAGGACAGGATGCAGGAGATTAGATGCCAGATCGCGTACTATTTTACATAATTGCACTCCCACTTCATGCTACACATTCCATAAAGGGGGAACGAAGATGAGTATTGAAGAGATGATCGAGCGCCGATTTGTATGTACGAAATGCAGGGGCACGGATTGTAACATTAAGGAAGTTTCCATGTCAGGAGCTGGCCTGAGCAAGATGTTTGATATACAACATAACCACTACCTGTTTGTGGCTTGTGCTTCCTGCGGGTATGTTGAAGTATTTGATCCGGATGTTTTGAAAGGTAAAAAACAAGGGCAGGTAGGGACGATTCTGGATATTCTGTTTGGCGGGTAGACATGCGCGAGTTGACATTGAACTGAATTTTCTTTAATATAACTTAGTACTGAGTAGTGTCATTGCATGAACCAAATTTGAATTAAACAGGTGATATCCATGTCTTATAGACCGCGTATTGCAGATTTAGAATTAGCTTATGGTAACAAGGAAGACGGATTGTATGAATTCAAAATGAATTTGGTAGACGGTACAAAATGCCGTGTATTCTACTCCCGTTCTCCCGAATGGAAGATGACCAATATCAGCCGTCTGCAGAAAACGCCTTGTCCAGTATGTCGCAAAGATTTCATTTGCAAATGTATGGACCAGTGGGCAAGTGACCTGCATCAACAGATGATCGATGACCAATGGATGGAAAAGGCAGTTACGGAGTAATTGTCGGACAGATACGAGCGTGGGCACAGTGCCTGCGCTCTTTTTCTTTTATTTCCCATTAATGCGTGTTTAAAAAGAGCAGTTTTCAGTCTTTTTGAACTACATCCAGAAATAAATTTAGAATTAGTGAACAAGAAGGCCCAGATTGGGTAAGTTACTCTAACCGCAACAATAGGAGGCAGCCAATATGACAGCAAATCAAACAGATGTGCATCAGGGACATCCGATCGTACTGGTGGATGGTGTCTGTCACTTCTGCCAGGGCTTAACCAAATGGATTATCAAGCGTGACCCGGAAGGGAAATATCATTTTGCATCGCTCCAATCGGATGTAGCCAAGGAACTGCTGGCGAAGGGCAATTTGTCGACAGACAGTATGGATACCTTTGTGCTGATTGAAAATGGAAAATACTATACACGTTCAACCGCCGCACTGCGATTGGCCAAAGGTCTGAAGTTTCCTTATCCGTTGTTATATGTGTTCATTATTGTGCCTAGATTTATTCGTAATGCAGTCTATAACTGGGTTGCTCGCAACCGTTATCGCTGGTTTGGCAAGGATGAAGCGTGCATGTTGCCTACACCGGAGATCAAAGATCGATTTTTGTGAGTGTGATTAATAACGGAAATAATTGGGTAATGACTACAGATCATATCTATTTTGGGAGGAAAACAACTTGAAGAAGTGGACTACATTATTTATCGGGGCATTATTAGCAGTGAGCTTGGCAGCATGTGGTAACGATACAGATAATACGGCAACGCCGCCAGCGACTAACAACGAAACATCTAACGAGGGTAATACACCTGCGGAGCAGGAAACAAAGGTCCCAACCCTGGACGAATTGATTACCAAAACCAATGCAGCAACCAAAGAAATGAAAAGCTTCACAACTGAAGCAAATATTGATCAGAATCTGAAACTGGATGCTGGTGAACAGTCCCAGGATCAACAGGTTAAAACATCGCTCAAGATGGATATTATCAAAGATCCAATGATGATCTATCAAGAGATGAAAATGGAAATGTCGGGACAGGAAGCACAGAACGTGAAGCAGTATATCACATCGGATAAAATCTACTCTCAAGTTGGGGATCAATGGGTTGCGATTCCTGAAGCTCAAACCAAGGAACTGATTGAGCAGATGAAGGCAAGCATGAATCCGGAAGGTGAATTGGAGCAATTCAAAAAGATTGAAGAAGATACTGAAGTGACCGAAGAAGGCGACAATTATGTGATTAACGCTGACGTATCCGGTGATAATGTGAAGGAACTGGCGAAAGCCGTGATGGAGCAGAACGGATCGGATGCCCAGATGCAAGCCATGCTTGATCAGATGAATATCACCAGCATGAAGATGAAATACATGATCAACAAAGAAACCTATCTGCCTGCAAGTACGGACGTAACCATGGTCATGGAGATGGAACAGAATGGACAGAAAATGACGATGGACATGAAGATGAACAGTACATTTTCTAACCAAGATCAAGTGGAAGAGATCAAGATTCCACAAGAAGCATTGGATAGCGCGAAATAAAACATGCACCTCTGAACTAGATCTGTGTGAGCCGAGAGGTTTACCGGATTAAAATCAGGGGTGTTTTTCTGTTTAGCGGAGATTATGGTCAGGGTTCAAGGTGTTATAGTATAGTCATATTGAAGTAGAGAGGGGGATATAAAAGATGATTGAATATGCACACATCCACCATGTTAGTCTGGCTGTACGTGATCTGGAAATCGCGAAGAAGTTCTACTCGGGGTTACTAGGCATGCAGGAGATTGAACGTCCAGCCTTCCGCTCCACGGGTACATGGTACGCTATCGGCAGCCAGCAGCTTCATCTGTTACAGCACCCGGAGGGTCACACGTTACGCGAAGCTGGTATTGATACTACAGACGGTCACTTTGCGATCTGGGTCACCAGTTATTCAGGGACTATAGCCTGGCTGGAGCAGCAGGGAATTGAGTATGAAGCGAGACCTGAAAGTGTGGCTGGATTCGCACAGATTTTTGTACTTGATCCGGACCGTAACATTATTGAGTTCGATTCACCGTATAACTCTTAAGGGAAAAAGGGTTAGAATAAATCCCTTGCTCCCCCAGAAATTGTATGCTATATTATCCATACATTCATAGCACGTGACGGAAGCACCGTCCATATACTGCATACTTATGCGGTTATTGGACGGTGCTTTTTTGTGCTTTTTGACAGGGAGGGAAGGAAAATTTGATTGTACTGAAGGTTGTTCTGGTTTCAAAGGATAGAGATTACATTAGCGCCTGGCTTGATTATGTACAGGGAAATTCGTCTGGTCTTCATGTGCGTTTCACGGCATTCTCCCAAGGGGATTCGTTCAAGGATCACATGAAAGAGCAAGAAGGTCGAGAATTACCGGATCTGGTTATTGCGGAACCGGAGTTTCTGAATGACTGGCTGAATAACGGGGGAGAAGGTTCAGGTGTACCTTGGCTAATGCTTAGTGAAGGGATGGAAGAGGTGGATGAGGCCAAGCGGCTGATGAAATATCAACCTTTGCCTGCTTTGCTGGATGCTGTGATGCATGCTTGCCGGCAGCCACGCCGTAAGAAGGTTCACCATCCGGGGCAAGAGACTCTCTCCATCGGTGTAGTATCCGCTTCGGGTGGGAGTGGCAAAACGGCAGTAGCCCTGCATATGGCGAAGCAACTGGGACTTGCAGGTTATGCTGTTCTCTATCTGAATCTGGAGACGCTGGATAGTACGCTCCCGTTTCTGGAAAAGGGATTAACTAGAAGTGGGCAGCGTCAACCGGATTCGGAGACGGGATTGTCGCGCCTGTTATACGATTTGAAAGTGGGCAGAAAGGAATCCGGCAAGCAGTTACAGGTGCAATCGAAGGGCGTAGATGGATATGTGGTCCGGCATGAAGCGCTGAAATCCGATGTGTTCTGGCCATTATCGAATCGGAAAGAACTGTTGCAAATGACTCGTGAGGATACGTCGAATCTGCTTCGTTATTTAACGGATTGCGGACAGTATGACGTGCTGATTCTGGATGGGGATTCCGGTTGGGATGGGCGCAGTGAAGGGGTGCTGGATGCAGCAGATGCATTTGTCTGGCTGGTTGAGGATGATATATCTGCCATGCATCGATGGGGACAATGGTTACAGCATGCTGAGCGTACGAAGCCAGATTTGTACGAAAGTATGCTGGAGCGTTCACGCTTTGTGGTTAACAAATATCGGGACAATGTCGTCAATGCACTTCCACGCCCTGATTTGCATCTGGATGCAGTGTTGCCCTATATTCCTTCTTGGAAGCAACTCAGTCAGGAGGAAGTCATGCTTAGTTCTCCGATCTTTCAACGTGAAGTGAAGAGATTATGTGCCATGCTGGTACAAGATGGCGAAGAAGAATTGAAGCAGACGGGACGAATTCAGAAGCAGGATCGGTGGACACTATGACGGATTCATCCAATAGAATACTGGATCGTGAAGAACAGTTTCAGATGATGCGCAGGGAAGTCAGGGCTGGCCTCGATTTAACCTCTTCCGCAGGAGATGATGAATTGTGGCAGGGGATAGAACGCAAAGTTCTCACTGACCCGAAGCTGGATGATCTGACCTCAGGAGAGCGACATACGCTGGTACAGCGATTGTTTGACTCCTTTCGTGGATTGGATATTTTGCAGCCACTTGTGGATCATCCCGATATTACGGAGATTATGATCAATAGTCACAAGGAGATTTTTGTGGAGCAGGAAGGTGAAGTCAGCCAGATCACCCTTGAATTTGAGTCGAGGGAACGACTCGAGGATATTATCCAGATGATTGTGTCCGGGGTAAACCGGATTGTGAATGAGTCTTCTCCAATCGTAGATGCCCGTTTAAAGGATGGTTCGCGGGTTAATATCGTGTTGCCTCCTATTGCCTTGAAAGGCCCCACAATGACGATTCGTAAATTCCCCAGTGAACCGATGAAGATGTCCGATCTGATTGAAAAGGGAGCCCTGCATGAAGAAGCGGCAGAATTATTGCAGCAGTTGGTAAGGAGCAAATACAACATCTTCATTGGAGGTGGGACCGGATCGGGAAAAACGACCTTTCTGAACGCATTATCACAGTTCATCCCTGCCGATGAGCGGATTATTACCATTGAGGATTCGGCTGAGTTACAGATTGTCACGGTACCCAATCTGGTATCACTGGAAACGCGGAATGCAAACACTGAAGGCAAGGGACAGATATCTATTCGGGATCTGATCAAATCTTCCTTACGGATGCGTCCAAACCGGATTGTGATTGGGGAAGTCAGGGGCGCAGAAGCGCTGGATATGTTACAGGCCATGAACACTGGCCACGATGGATCATTGTCTACAGGGCACGCAAACACGATTTCCGACATGATCAGCAGACTTGAAACGATGGTGCTCAGCGGTGCGGATCTTCCGATTGTGGTTGTACGGCAGCAGATTAGTTCAGCAATCGATATTTTTGTACATCTGTCCCGGCTACGAGATCGTTCACGGCGGGTGACTGAGATTAGTGAAGTGATTGGCATGCAGGACGGTGAGGTTATGCTGAATCCACTGTTTCGTTTCCAGGAACAAGAAGAGTGTGAAGGCAAAATTATTGGCGGGTTAGTGCAGGTTGGAAAGTTGAATCAGGTGGATAAAATTCAGATGGCTGGGCTTGGGGAATGGCTAGATGAATACATAGAACAATATAGTGTTGAAACTGATTCGTCAGATAACAACGTGAATTAAAGCCATTGGAAGGTGATTACTGTTGGGTGAAGCCAGACAGATGTTGACGGATTACACCGTATATACGCTTTCCCGGAGACAACGAATGGTCTGTATGCTGATTAGTGGTCTGCTGTTTTTTGGCATCGGAATTCTGTTCTACCATCACTGGTTGGCTGGAGCGATCCTGGCTGCGGGTTGCATATGGGTACCAAAACATTGGACTAAAGTGCTGTTGGAACGAAAAAGAATGACACTCAGTTTACATTTTAAGCAAGCATTATATGCATTATCTTCGGCACTTGCCGCAGGAAAATCGGTGGAAAATGGATTCAAGGAATCCGTAGAGGATCTGCGGATGTTGAACCCGGAAGCGGATACCGATCTGATTCGTGAGTTCACGATATTGCGGACACGGATGGAGTATGGACAACCAATTGAAGAGGCACTACAGGATTTTTCGGATCGGGCGCAGATTGAAGATATTACGAACTTTGCAGATGTGTTCATTACGTGCAAACGAACTGGCGGGGATCTGGTTGAGGTTGTGCGTCGTACCTCTGCGGTGATTGGTGAGAAGTTGGACATTCAGCAGGATATTATGGTCGCGGTATCGCAGAAAAAGTTCGAATCAAAGGTGATGTTTGCCGCTCCATTTATTTTTCTGATATTCCTCAATCTGACCGCCAAGGACTTTATGGAGCCGTTATATAGCGGGATGGGGTACCTCATCTCTAGTGGAGCATTGGTAGTACTCGCCTGCTGTTATCTGTGGATTAATCGCATTATGGATATCAAAGTATAAGGAGCTGAAACGATGCTGCTTCCCGTTATAGTCGCAGGGATGCTCGGAGCGGGATGGCTGGTGCTGGATCGAACCCGGGGGCAGACCTACCGGCATCTGCGCAAGCTGGATATGGAAGGATTACGACTGAAAAAATTGCATGGTCCCTTCCTGTTTATATTGGACAAGTTCGAGATTGGACGCAGATTGCCAGTGCTCATGTTTCGAATGCAACATGCCATTCAGAAAATGTACGGCATACAGCACAGCGGAGAGAAAACGATGCTGTATTGCGCTGAAATGTTGACTTATACATGGCTCATGCTGCTGGTGGGCTGCCTGTTATCACTCGTTGGAGATATGGGCATCGGAGGTATGGTGGGTGGGCTCGCGCTCGGTGCAGCGTTGCCTTTTGCGCTCTACAAAGACCTCAATACAAAGGTGCAGCGAAGAGACCAGGATATTCTTATGGAACTGCCTGAGCTGCTGAACCGAATTGTACTGCTGGTTGGCGCAGGGGAGACCGTGCAACGTGCTATCGTTCACTGTGTCACAAGCCAGGGGGAACGGGATCATCCGCTGTACAACGAACTCAGAAAGACCGTGGGAGATTGGAATAATGGTTACTCGTTTCAACAATCATTTGAACAGTTCAGTCGCCGCTGCGGTGTACAGGAAGTGACGATTTTTACGACAACGGTGCTGCTGAATTTCCGACGTGGGGGAGGTGACTTTGTATTGGCGCTGCGGGATCTGTCACATGTGTTGTGGGAGAAACGCAAGGCTGTCAGTCGGGCGAAGGGAGAACAGGCGTCTTCCAAACTGGTGTTTCCGATGGTACTGATCTTTTTTACGATTGTGGTCATGATCGGGGCACCTGCTTTTATGATGATGAATATGTAGGAGGAATTGGGATGATGGAAGTATTGAAGAACAAGGTAAATGTATTTTGGGAGGAAGAGGACGGACTCGGCACGTTGGAGTTGATTCTGATTATCGGGGTTATTATCATTATTGCTTTGATTTTTAAAGACCAAATAACGGCACTAATCAAGTCTCTTCTTAGCAAAGTGGATACAAAAAGTAATGAATTTTTCCCGGGTTAACAGGCTGAAGAAGGAAGAAGGGAGCTTCACCGTTGAAGCCTCCCTGATCTTCCCTGTCGTGCTGTTTATTCTTGTGTTGTTGCTCTTCTTTACCATGTACATGTATCAAAAGACATTCTTGAATCAACATGCTTATGCAGCTTCCGAACGTGCAGCCTATAGCTGGGACAACAGCCACAAACAGGCGATGACGGGTGAATTTGTCGCTGGAGAACATGACAATCTGTACTGGAGACTGATGGACGATCGTATGCTTGGAGCGCTGTTTGGCTGGGCGGGAGCGGATAATCAGGTTAGCGTTTCTATACCTGCTGGTGAAGGCGGAAATCTCTCGGAACAGAAATTATCACAAGCGGTGCAACATATGCCCTCAGCTATGAAAGGAACGATTGAGTATCAGAATTCTCTGATTCAGCGGAAAATAACAACCAAGCTGGAACAAGTAATTTCTTTGCCTCTTCCTTCTTTTTTGTTCGATTCAGGTAACCGTGTCCTCACTCAAGGATCGTCCGCAGTTGTTGAACCGGTTGAATTCATTCGAACGGTAGATCTGGTCCGTTATTACGCAGCCAAGTTTAAAGGCAAAGGCGGTGCGGCGACCAGTACAGCGGCAGAAGCCGGACAGGTTGTGCAGCATTTTGGCAAAAGCAAAAAGTGAGAAAAGGAGGAGGGCGGAGCTGTTTAGAAAAAAAGACGGTGAGTCGGGAGCCGTAACCCTTTTTTTAATATTAATATTGGCCGGAGTTTATATGTTTGTCGCAATATTTATTGATTACGCTCGTATAGCGGCATTCAAGGTGCAGACCGAACGCATGACTCATGCTGCGATGAGATCCGTCATGTCAGCCTATGACACATCACTCCGGGAGTATGGTTTATTCGGGTATGGGGACAGCAGTGGGGATGCAATTATGGCTAAAGTGTTGAATGATAGCGTAAAGCCTTCAGCTGTAAAAGATGGATTTCCCATTCTGGATATCCAGTGGGATACAACTTCGCTGAGCATGGAGCGTGAACTGGGCAGATACGATATATTTAATCGCCAGATTCAGGAGGATATGAAGTATCGGGCTCCGGTTGATTTTACCCTTGAAGTGATCAATCGGTTCAAACCGATATCAGACGAGATGAAGGAAGCTGCACACACGGTAGACTTGCTGAAAAAATTACAGAAGTTATATGACAAACGTGAAGAATTACTGGATGAAGCCATTGCTAATCAGACGGAATCCGCGGAGAAACTGAAGAATCTTCCGAAGTTGATCATGGACCCGCCTTCACCGGCCATCTATGAAGAGATGCTGGAAGATACACCAGAGACAGCTGCCGAGGCAGCTGCACGTTATGCAGATTATCTGAACAAGAAACAGGCGGATGAGGGACTGCCGTTCAGAGAGCAACAATACATATTGGAACTGGCTCGTTATCGGACTGGTGTTGGTAATGTGGTGACAGGCATCAGCATGATCATACAGCCCGCGTTACAGGCCCATCAAACGAAGCTGGAGGAAGCGCAGTCCAAAATCGAAGAAGCACGCAAGATTAATGAGGAAATGAAACGTGTGATCGCGGAGGGGGAGAACCGTTCGCAGAATGCGAGCTATGACAACGTCGGCAACTCGAATTTGCCTGGGACGAGTCCTGCATCTACTGGATCAGGCACTGAAGCTAAAAGTACACGTTCTCTTGCTTCGGAGCTTGTGAGGGCAGATAGCCTATTTGATCAATTGAAGGCGCGGGTTGTTTCCCAGAATTCAGACTTCTCTAACGTCAGAAGAGACAACATGGAATTGAATACACAGCTTCGCAGTGTCACGGCCATGAGCGGTGTTCCGATTAAACCGGCGGTCAGACAGGCAAGTCAGGTTACGGAACGATATATGGACACCTATGTACGTAGCGGTCCTGCCAATCTCATCCTCCAAAGTAAGCAGCAGCTGGAGAGTGGTCGTGGGTCGGATGCCCAGCGCAAAGCAAATGACAAAGAATCCAAAGGGAAATTGAAGGAAGTCAAACGAATCTTGTCGCAGATTAAGAATGGAAGTTCGGGTTCCATGGACGCTTTCAAACAGTTGGAGGAATATTACAACGCTAATATTTCTTTTAATGAGGCTAGTCGTGAGGAAGCCCAAAAGACAGAGATTGCGGGTGACCCCTACGACTCTGGTGGCGATGCCATGAAGGGAATGGATAGTTTGTTTGGCGGGATGTCCGATCTGCTGGACAGTCTTGGCGACGAATTATTTCAGAATGAATATGCTTTAGCCTATTTCAATTCCATGGATTTTGGTCAGTTATTTACCTGGACTGAAGGTGATGGAGATGCTGGTGATGTTTTCAAACTGGAGAATCAGGAACTGGAGTATATCGTCTACGGGTTTCATAATCCTTCGGGTAATATCGCTGCGGCATATGCGGAGATATTTGGGATGCGGCTGGCAATTCGGACGGCAGAAGGGTTAATTGAGCACAGCAAGCTTGGGAATCCACTTCTGGTATTATCGGCGGCAATCTTATATGGGATTACAAACGCCATCACGGATATGGTGAAACTAGCAAAAGAGGGCAGTGTGGAATTATCCAAGTATATCAAAGTCAAACTGACGTACAGGGACCATCTCCGATTGTTCCTATTGATGCATAGCAACAATGAACGCAAAATGTCCAGAATGCTGGCGCTAATTCGATTGAATACTGGTGTGAATCCAGATGAGAAACAGACGTATGCTTCGGGTAACATGCGTAGTAGCATCAAGCTGTGGTTTTTACCAGGGGTGGTTAGAAGCATAGGTGCAGTTATGGGTAGTGCGGACCAAGTTGAAGATGGGCGATTTTTCATTGAGCGGAAGGCGGATTATTCCTATTGAATAATTAGGATCGTTTCGGTGGAGGGATTATGGATAAGCAGCAACATTATGAAAAAGAAAGCGCACAAAAGCAGATTCGTTTAACAAGAATAATCAGATTGCAGCGTTTGAAGTCTCTCAAAAAGCAGATATGTTCTCCAAAAAAGGAACAGGGTAGCATGGTTCTGGAAGCTTCACTGGTGTTACCTGTCTTTCTATTCTTTATCATGTTTCTCATCTTCATAGTGCAAATGACTCTAATCTCCACAGCGCTACAGAGCACGGCAGGGGAAGCAGTAAAGCAATTGTCAACGAAAATATATCCCGTTTCCCTTGCATTCACACCTTCTGATTCTGCCGGCGGAGAAGGTTCAGGAGGGGGTTGGAAGATACCTGAGTTATCACTTACGGAATGGGCAGAAGGTTATGCTTCTTCTCTACCCGAGCCACTAAGTGATTGGGTACGTTCAGCGGCGGCCAGTGGTGAACAGCCACTACAGGAGATCAAGACATCCGTCTTGGAAACCGTACTTGATCCCACGGTAAAACCGCTGCTTCAACCATTTATCGAGCCAACGCTGCTGAATATGGAACGTGTTCATGTGAATGGTATTTCGATACCTGATCTCAAAAACAAAACAAATCCATATTTCCGACTTGAACTGAGTTATGAATTGCCTATAAAAGTCCCCTTTCTCAGTAAACCGCTTCGGATTCAGGCTGCTGCGGCAGAACGGGTATGGATTGGAGATACCGGAGAAGGATCAGATGGCAGCGCAGGGGACGGGGATACTGCGGGTTCAGCAACGGTACTGTCGAAGCCTGACCCGGCTTACATAGGCAACAATGCAACGATCAAGGTGAAGGTAGAACCAGGAGCGACAGCCAACTTAACGATATTTTACAAGTCAGGTGAAAGTTCTGCGAAGCACATTGGCTGGGCCACCGCAGATGAGAATGGAATTATTGAATGGAACTGGTTTGTAGGTACTCGGACAACCGAAGGAACATGGAGTTTTGTTGTCGAGACAGGGGAAGGTGCCAAGACGGAGACTACGTTTGCAGTGGCCTCCAGAAAATAAGGAAGGGGATGATGGAGGTGGAGTGGTTTTACATTGCCTGTGGCATATACGTCATTGCAGCTTTTATTACAGATATTCGTTCCATGAAAATTCCAAATCGATTGACTTTACCCGTGACTGCTGCAGGCGTATTGGCCCATATCATATGGGGAGGTTGGGATGGTTTCTTGTTCTCAGCCGCTGGATTTGCAGCAGGTTTTGGCATTTTGTTTCTGATGTATGCGATTGGAGCCGTAGGGGCAGGAGATGTGAAATTGTTTGGTGGGATTGGCGCATGGACGGGACTTGCTTTTGGCATTCATGTCATTATTTACTCCGTTTTGTACGCGGGAGCAATTGGTCTAGTGATACTTTTATTCCGTAAAGATTCAGCGAAGAGAATTCGAGGCATGGCAGGTAGTCTTGCAGGTTTTTTTATGCTCGGTTCGCTCAAGCTGGTAAACAAAGAGAAGACATTGAAGTTTCCGTTTATGCTGGCCGTATTGCCCGGGTTTATCACGGTCCTTGTCTCAGGACTTTTCCCTTAAAAAAAGGAGTAGAGAAATTTGAGAATAACAATGGAAAGAGAGGATTGGCATGTATGGATTAACGAGAGATTTTATTCGTAATGGTGGGGCTTTCATGGTTTTGGAGAAAGCAGACGGGTTACGAATGGAGGAATTGAGCCGTGTACAGATGGGGATGTTGTCCTCCAATCAGATTCCGCGACTTCTTCCTGTTCATATTCGGGAAGTTGATCGAAATGTAACTTTGCAGTACGACATATCAGGGTACAAGATGTTGTCCCAGATGTTAAAGTCAAGCAAAATCAAATTGCGTGTTCTATATGGTTTGTTGTTCCAACTAGCCGATGCCTTCACGGAATGCCGACAGTATATGTTGGAGCCTCGTAAATTATTGATCCAGGAAGAGTACTTGTTCATTAACGGTTCATTCGAACAGGGTGAGCTTGGGATGGTATATGTTCCAATCATGGATACAGTTGAAGTTGATCCAACGCCTAAGCAATTCCGTGAACTGGTGATCAGGCTGATGGCACATGTACAGGAACTGCAGGGAGAAGGTATTCAGCGTGTTCTGCAGTTATGTGACAACGAACGCTGGGATATCAGACAGTTGCGAGAGCTTCTGTTGGAATTATACGCTGACGAGCAAGAGAATGGAGGAGGCGCAGCATTTCTCTCGTCCAGAACTTCGGAAACACTCAATGATCCAAGAGGTGATCTTCATTCGTCGATTTCTGAGCGAGATAGCAGGCTAGCCACTGGTACTTCTCGGCCATATCAACCCGGTCCTCCCGTTCAAAATGCTGGTGTGGGACCGCAACTAAATTTCCGTCAGCCGCAGAAAACATATGAAATCGAGGTGGAAGACATTCCGGTGAGATCTCGAACCTTTCCAGGCAGGCGCTCACCTGAGCAAGTTCCATTAGAGAGTTCAAACGGTATGGATAAGAGAGCAAATAACCCGTATGATCCGCTAGAGCGTGTTGATATGGAAGTGGGGGAAAAGCCCGGATCTTCCAAAGTAACTTATATCATATTGGGCTGTATGGTTGCCATGGCATTGATATGGAGATTTATTTACATGGAGCAACCGGGACAGACACAGATGATCCTGTGCATGGTACTGAGCCTTGGCTTGTTTGGTGTAGCAGGATGGACCTGGAAGCGCAAGGAAAACCCTCAGAATAACGCAGAGAATAAGCGTTCTTTTTCATTCAATTTAGGTAAGAACAAAGGCAAGCGAACGGAAGATGATGAGGAACAATTTCAGGAAAGTTGGCGCTGGAATACAGCTGAAAGGCCAGTGGAACGCATAAACCAAACGGTTGCATCCGCCTCAGAAGGTGGTAGCGAGCATTCCCGTTTTCAAAATTTGCATATGGCATCTGAACACTCCGAACCACCGTTCGTTCAACGCCATGTGGAAACGGTAGCTTCAACTTCAGAGCTAATTCGACAGGATGCAGTTGCAGAGGCAACCGTGAATTTGCAGAATCTGAGTGGAGGTAATGTTACAGGGGCAGGCCCGGTGATGGCGTCTTATTATCTTGAACGAAGATCGGGAAGCAGTGACCAACATGAACGGATGGATGTGCAAGGAGCATCTTTTGTGATCGGAAGATCAGCAGACATGGTTCAGTGGGTGGACACAGCGACCGGGGTGTCCCGTGCTCATGTGGAATTGAGCCGGAACAAATCGGGCTATGTGATTAAGGATCTGGGTTCCGTCAATGGAACCATTCTTCAGGGCAATATTCTTGCTCCGTATAAGGAGTATCCATTGGCGGATGGAGACACATTTACACTTGCGGAATCAGTCTACACTTATCGGTCGGTTGGATAAGGCATAGTTTAATCAGTCAGATAAGCCGCGGTGCTTCAGATCTTCAAGAGCCTGTGTTAATGTTGGGAAGGTGAACTGGAATCCGTGGTCGAGAGCTTTTTGCGGAATGACTCTCTGCCCCTGAAGCACGACAACGGATAGTTCTCCGACCAAGGTTTTAATTAGGAAGCTGGGTACGGGGAACCAATGAGGGCGATGATACACCTTGCCCACCGTGCGACCGAATTCATCATTGGTGACAGGGATTGGTGAGGAAGCATTGACCGGACCTGACACTTGTTTATTTTGAATGCTAAAATCAATGAGTCTTACGATATCCATAATGTGAATCCAGCTAGTCCATTGCTTGCCACTGCCGATCTTGCCACCAACACCCAGCATGTAAGGAAGTTTCATCAATGGAAAAGCCCCTCTTTTATGTCCAAGAACCAGACTTACCCGAATTTTAACGAGTCTTACATTTTTGATTGCATCTGCAGCAACTTCCCATTGTTCCGAGACCCGGGAAGGGAAATTCATTGATTTTTGCGGACTATTCTCGTCAAAGGTTTCGTTAGGGGAGGTTCCATAGATGGCCATGGCCGAAGCCTGAACAACCACTTCCGGTTTTTGTTCCAGGGATTCTACCAATCGGGCTACCCGCGCTACAGTCGTGACTCTGGATTCAACAATCTCCAGCTTCGCCTTGGTTGTCCAACGTTGATTCAGCGTTTCTCCGGCAAGGTTAACGAGAGCGTCCATACCTTCCAGCAAGTGAGGTTGTTCTTCGACTTGTTCCCACGATATATATGTAAGATTATTACTTGGATTATGCAAGTCAGGCAGTTTTCGTGTAATAACTTTTACATGGTGCCCGGCTTGCAGCCAGTAATCTACAAGTGCTCCTCCCACAAATCCGGTACCTCCACAAATGGCAATTTTCATATCAAACATCCTTTCTGTATTTTCACTGCGCTGATATATACCGTTGGATCGACAAACAGCCCCGTACGGTAAGTAATGCCTGTTGGGAACAACTTACCTGACGGAGCATATCTGTATCTAATTAACCAAATCTATATGCCACTTAACTCATCTTTTATTTTATTTAATCAAATGTTGATAAGGGGAATAATCGATTTTGTTTTTCTCCAAAAATTTTACCAAAAACTTATTATCCCGCTTCGGTGTGGCAATAATGTATCCTTTAATGCAATGATCTCTCGATACTTCCGTGGCATTGTCTTCGACTGCAATCTTACCGATCTCTGCAGCAATGGAATGTTTGGCGATGTCACGAAATGGCCCGGGCACAGGCTCCACTAGTTGATCCAAAAAAGCTTTGGCTTCATCTGTCCATAAGTGACGGCTGGCTTCAACCCAATAATTCTGCCAATCCAGTTTGGACTTTCCGTCTGCTTTTGGTAGCACTTTCAAAAACTTGCGCATCATGAAAAATCCACCGATACACATGCTGCCTAGCAATAAAAAAGTCCAGAATGCGATCGTATTCATAAACCAATTGCTGGGGGAATAGCTGTTCAGTATTATCGCGTAGGAGTCGAAAATCATTGCGGAGTCACCTCGGTTCATTGATTTTCACGGAAAGACGGATTCCGCCTACCCATGTTCCACATATTAGCTGTAAAAAATAGCCTCTATCCCGAATTATAGCGCATTTCTAGATTTATTTCGATAATCGCGTTAGAATAAGGGATAATTCAGATTAAGGGGGATCAATAATGCTGAAAATCGGCTCCCACGTGTCCTTTTCGGACAAGGGATTATTGAGTGCAACGAAGGAAGCGTCTTCGTACGGTTCCAGTTCGTTTATGATATATACGGGTGCACCACAGAATACACGTCGCAAGCCAATTGAATCCATGTATATTGAAGAAGGCAAACTTGCCATGCAAGAGGGTGGAATGGAAGATATCGTTGTCCATGCACCGTACATTGTTAATCTTGGCTCATACAAAGATAATACGTTTAGACTGGCTGTAGATTTCCTTCAGGAAGAGATTCGTCGGACACATGCTATTGGTGTGAAGAACATCGTATTACATCCCGGCGCATTTACAGACAAAGATGCCCACTATGGGATCGGACGGATCGCAGAAGGATTGAATGAAGTGCTGGAGGGTGTGAAAGACACGGATGTGAACATCGCTCTGGAGACCATGGCTGGCAAAGGTACGGAGATGGGTCGCAGTTTCGAAGAGATCGCTCAGATTATCGAGAAAGTAACATATAACGAGCGCCTGACTGTGTGTATGGATACATGCCACATTCATGATGCCGGATATGATATCGTTAATGATTTTGACGGTGTACTGGAACAATTCGATCGTACGGTAGGACTTGACCGCATTGCCGTAATGCATATTAATGATAGTAAGAATGCTGTGGGTGCGCACAAGGACCGTCATACACCAATTGGCTCTGGCTGGATCGGGTTTGAGGCGATTAACCGCATCGTCAACCATGAGAAGCTTCAAGGACGTCCATTTATTCTGGAGACACCTTGGATTGGTAAAGAGGCCAAGACACAGCGTCCAATGTATGAGGTGGAGATTGCGCTGCTTCGTGGGGATGTTGCCGGTCGATTCGGCCAGGAATTCCTGACAGAAGTAGAACAGTTGCAACACTTTTTCAAAGGTAAAGAGATTGAGTCTCGTTCGTATATTCTGGATGTGTGGACGTTGCTCAAAAATGATGCCAAAGCCAAAAAGGCAGATCCGCGCGAACCGCTGGAACGTCTCTATGACATGGTGACTGAAGCTGCATTGTTCCCGCATTTGAATGAAGAACAACTGAATCATCGCTTGATTGCATGGCTTGCGGGTTAATCCCGCAGGTCATGGCTTAATTGAAGGAGGAAGAATAACCCGATGGAGATCCACGCTAAACAAGTACGCCCTGATTCTAAAAACCGCGCCGATCGTGCGCGCATGCTTATTTCCTGTCCGGATGGTCCAGGAATTGTAGCTGCCGTCTCTCACTTCCTGCACCAGCATGGTGCAAACATTGTTCAGTCGGACCAGTACACCATGGACCCTGCTGGCGGCATGTTCTTTATGCGGATTGAGTTTGATCTTCCGCAATTGTTGGTCAATTTGCCGAAACTGGAAGCTGATTTTGCAGAAGTAGCAAGCCGTTTTCAGATGGAATGGACGTTATCTGCGGTTAGCCGCAAGAAGAAACTGGCTATCTTTGTATCCAAAGAAGATCATTGTCTGGTTGAACTGTTGTGGCAATGGCAGGCAGGCGACCTGGATGCCGATATTGCTCTTGTGGTCAGCAACCATCTGGACATGAAGGATTATGTAGAATCATTTGGCATTCCATATCATCATATTCCGGTAACAGCAGATACGAAGAAAGAAGCAGAACAGCGTCAACTGGACGTCATCGGCAACGATGTGGATGTGATCATTCTGGCTCGTTATATGCAGATTATCTCTCCGATGTTCATTGAGCACTACCGCAATCGTATCATTAATATTCACCATTCGTTCCTGCCAGCCTTTGTGGGTGGTAAACCGTATGCGCAAGCGTATAACCGCGGTGTTAAAATTATCGGTGCGACAGCGCACTATGTTACGGAAGAACTGGATGGCGGCCCGATTATTGAACAGGACGTGCAGCGAGTTAGCCACGGGGACGATGTAACCGAGCTGAAGCGTATTGGACGTACCATTGAGCGTGTTGTGCTTGCACGTGCCGTGAAATGGCACGTCGAAGACCGTGTTCTTGTTCACGAAAATAAAACCGTTGTATTTTAAGCTCACGCTTTAATACTGCGCAAGGTTGATTCGGAACCACGCAATAGATTATCTAAAAAGCGACCCCAATTCGTTTACGAAACGGGAGTCGTTTTTTTTGTTGTGCTGATATACTTTCCGCACAAACCAAGCACAATACCAAATAGCAGATGTCCTGCAATCCAGCAGAGGATGGCGGTCACATCGTACAGGTTCGGCACACGTGGCGATAGTTGAGAGAGTGGGATGTAGAGCAGTGACGAGACTGAACCAAGTAAAATTCCTTTGATCATAGGGCGGCCTGAATGCCTTACCCACCACAGATAGAAGATACCGATGACAACGGACACGATGAGATGCAAAGCAAATTCAATGAATTCGGGTAAGGTTGGCGGAAGACCAGGCACAAAATCAATATTCAGCAGCAGGGTATATACTTGTTCACCTGTGATGGCCTGAATCATTTTGAGGAAAAATCCCAGGACAACTCCCGAGAGAATTCCCGTTAAAATACCGGATAGCCAGGGTAATGATTGTTTTACCGATGTTGATGGGTGAGCAGCAGGATCTGGCATGACCGTGACCTCCTATGATTGACGCGTGTACATCTGAAAAGTAAACTACAGCCAAATTTCGTAATCCATATTCAGGAACATTATATGTGAATTGAGGATGAATATCTAAAAAATGCATGGTTTTCAGGTTAAAGGTTATACTTCATGCGATGGATTTGTGAGGCTCCTTAAGTCTGCTTTTGGAATTTAGTACCTTTTAAAGTACGATTTTTGCTTGATTGGCCAAGGATTATTCATCACAAACAATCGATTTTTCATGAACTTCTCAAAGAAGGTTATGGAAAAGCTTCACGCCAAGTGATACAATACAAAAGTGAATAAGTCAAAATGAAACACTCAAGCGGATTCACTTATTGTGAAATTCGGTTTGCTTGTATGATGAGAGGGATTCGCTTGCGCACCCGACTTATCTAAAGACATGAGGAGGACAAACCATGACTGACAAGAACGAAGCGATTCAAAAGGACGAGAACACTACAATCGACAACCTGTCGATTACTACCGTACGTACTTTGGCGATTGATGCAATTGAGAAGGCAAATTCGGGACATCCGGGTATGCCTATGGGCTCCGCTCCAATGGGGTACCAACTTTTTGCAAAAACGATGACTCATAACCCGGACCACCCAACTTGGGTTAACCGGGACCGTTTTGTCCTGTCTGCAGGACATGGCTCCATGTTGCTGTACAGCTTGCTGCACCTGAGCGGATATGATCTTCCAATGGAAGAACTGAAACAGTTCCGTCAATGGGGAAGCAAAACTCCGGGTCACCCGGAATTCGGACATACTGCAGGTGTTGATGCAACAACTGGCCCACTGGGTCAAGGTATTGCAATGGCTGTAGGTATGGCGATGGCTGAAGCTCAACTGGGCGCAACATACAATAAAGACAAATTCAACGTAGTTGACCACTACACTTACGCAATCTGTGGTGATGGCGACTTGATGGAAGGCGTATCTCATGAATCAGCTTCCCTAGCTGGACGTTTGCACCTGGGCAAACTGATCATGTTGTTCGACTCCAATGACATCACGTTGGATGGTAAACTGGATCTGTCTTCTTCCGAAAGCATCGCGAAGCGGTTTGAAGCTTATGGCTGGCAAGTGCTGCGCGTTGAAGATGGTAACGATCTGCCTGCAATCGAAAAAGCAATTCAGGAAGGTCAAGCAGATACACTGCGTCCTACACTGATCGAAGTTAAAACGGTTATTGGTTATGGTAGCCCGAACAAACAAGGTAAAGGCGGCCACGGCGGTACTCACGGATCTCCACTGGGTGCAGACGAAGCCAAATTGACGAAAGAGTATTACAAATGGGTTTACGAAGAAAACTTCCACGTACCAGCTGAAGTTCGCGATCACTTTGCACAAGTGAAAGATCGTGGTATCTCTGCTAACAAAGCTTGGGATGAGAAATTTGCCGAGTACAAAAAAGCTTTCCCTGAGCTGGCAGCTCAATTCGAAACAGCGATTAACGGCGACCTTCCAGAAGGTTGGGACCGTGATCTTCCTAAATATGCAGCAACAGACAAAGCTCTTTCCACTCGTGTAGCGTCCGGTAACGCTCTGAACGGTCTGGCGCACAACGTGCCACAACTGACAGGTGGATCTGCTGACTTGGAAAGCTCCACAATGACTCACTTGAACAACCTGGAGAACTTCACACCTGAAGATTACTCCGGCCGTAACATCTACTTCGGTATCCGTGAATTCGGTATGGCTGGAGCAATGAACGGTATGGCACTACACAGCGGTGTGAAAGTATTCGGAGGTACGTTCTTCGTATTTACCGATTACCTGCGTCCGGCTGTTCGTCTGGCTGCCCTGATGGGATTGCCTGTAACGTATGTTCTGACTCACGACAGTATCGCTGTTGGTGAAGACGGTCCTACGCACGAACCGATCGAGCAATTGGCATCCCTGCGTATCATTCCTAACCTGACGGTTATTCGTCCGGCTGACGGTAATGAAACTTCGGCTGCTTGGGCTTACGCGCTTGAGAACAAGAGCAACCCGGTTGCACTCGTACTCACTCGTCAAAACCTGCCGATCCTGGAAGGTACGGTTGAAGGTTCACGTGAGAACGTGAAACGTGGTGCTTATGTTGTCTCTGATGCAAAAGATGGCAAAGCGGTAGCACAAATTATCGCTACAGGTTCTGAAGTGCAATTGGCTGTTAAAGCTCAAGCAGCACTTGCTGAACAAGGCATCCAAGTTCGCGTAATCAGCATGCCAAGCTGGGATCTGTTCGAGAAACAAGACAAAGCTTACAAAGAGTCCGTTCTTCTTCCGGATGTTAAAGCTCGTCTTGCGATTGAAATGGCTTATCCAATGGGCTGGGAGAAATATGTTGGAGATCAAGGTGACATTCTCGGAATCAGCACATTTGGTGCATCCGCGCCTGGCGACCGTGTTATCCAAGAATATGGCTTTACAGTGGATAACGTGGTTAGCCGCGTAAAAGCATTGCTGTAATAGAGGTTGTTCAAAAAGTCTGCTTTTGATTACGAAGGATGCCTCACGGCGTCATCAGCGTCGAAGATGGGATTCAGCCGAAATGTCCGTTGCTCACGTAGTTTTCTCCTACGCTCCGCTACTCCATTTCTAGCTTCATCCCATCTTCTCGGTACTGAAAACCTGACTTTTTGAACACGCAATTATAGCTTCATAAGCGCTGCTGTGGTTGGGAGGGCGTCATGCTGTCCTGATCCATGGCAGTAGTTATTTCCGCAGAGCATGGGCGGTAACTTGTTATCGCCCTGATCTGTTTTGCCTTTTGTTTTCATTAACTTCAGGGGAGCGGGTACGCATGTCACAATTCGATCAAGTCAGTGTAGTGAAAGAGGCCAACATTTATTATGATGGTCAGGTAACCAGCAGAACGGTTATTTTGGGGGATGGCAGCAAAGTGACTCTGGGTATCATGCTTCCAGGCAGTTATGAGTTCGGTACGGATTCCCGTGAAATTATGGAGATTCTGTCCGGAGATCTGAAAGTATTGCTTCCCGGAGAAGAAGAATGGCAAGAGATTCAAGGCCAAGCTACGTTCCACGTGCCTGCCGAATCCAAATTTAAACTGGAGATACGCAGCGTTACTGACTACGTCTGCTCGTACCCGGCGGAATAACATAAGAAGGGTAAGCAGAACCGCAACCCGCGGATTCGGTTTACCCTTTTTGCTTCTTGAATTCTAACGACAAAGTTCGAGCTGCAAGCTTGTCAGCCCCGTGGATTTGAAGTATCCTTAAGGCAAGTTGTTTAGAATGGAATACGGATATGGAAAAAATATAACCGAAATCAGGAGGTTTTTGAGATCATGGCAAAAAAAGTGACATTTGACTATAGCACGGCATTGCAATTTGTAAATCAGCACGAAGTGGATTATTTCGCAGAACCGATTCGTCTGGCTCACGAGCAGCTTCACAACGGAACAGGAACAGGCTCCGATTACCTGGGCTGGATTGACCTGCCAACGGCTTATGACAAAGAAGAGTTCGCCCGCATTCAAAAAGCGGCTGCCAAAATTCAAAGCGACTCCGAAGTACTGATCGTTATCGGTATCGGTGGATCATACCTGGGTGCACGTGCAGCGATTGAAATGCTGACCCACTCTTTCTATAACAATCTGCCAAAAGACAAACGCAAAACGCCTGAAATCTATTTTGCAGGAAACAATATCAGTTCCACATATGTAACTCATTTGCTGGATCTGGTTGAAGGCAAAGATTTCTCCGTCAACGTCATCTCCAAATCCGGTACTACAACAGAGCCGGCAATTGCTTTCCGTATCTTCCGTGCAGCACTGGAAGAGAAATATGGTAAAGAAGAAGCTCGCAAACGCATCTATGCTACAACAGACAAAGCACGTGGTGCATTGAAAGAACTGGCAAATGCAGAAGGATACGAATCTTTCATTATCCCGGATGATGTAGGTGGACGTTACTCCGTTCTGACAGCTGTAGGTTTGCTGCCAATCGCAGCAGCGGGTATCAGCATCGAAGAAATGATGCAAGGTGCGGCTGACGCATCCAAAGAATACAGCAACCCGAATGTAGCTGAGAATGAAGCATATCAATATGCTGCTGTTCGTAACGCATTGTATCGCAAAGGCAAAGGAACTGAGATTCTTGTAAACTATGAGCCTTCCCTGCACTTCGTATCCGAGTGGTGGAAACAACTGTTTGGAGAGAGTGAAGGTAAAGACTACAAAGGGATCTATCCTGCATCCGTTGATTTCTCTACAGACTTGCACTCCATGGGTCAATTCATTCAGGAAGGTAGCCGGAATATTTTCGAAACTGTTATCCAGGTTACTGAAGTTGCTGAGCATATCTCAATCAAATCCGATCCGGACGATCTGGATGGTTTGAACTTCCTTGAAGGCAAAACTATGGACTTTGTTAACAAAAAAGCATTCCAGGGAACACTGCTTGCACATACAGATGGTCAAGTACCAAATCTGATTGTGAACATTCCAGATATGACTCCATATTCTTTCGGATATCTGGTATACTTCTTTGAAAAAGCATGCGGTATCAGTGGCTACCTGCTGGGCGTCAATCCATTTGACCAACCAGGCGTGGAAGCTTACAAGAAAAATATGTTCGCATTGCTGGGCAAACCAGGCTTTGAAGAAGAGAAAGCAGCGCTCGAAGCGAGACTTTCCGAATAATTCATCGGTCTGCTCATATAGTTGAATAAGGTAATGTAAATCTAACCGGGAATCACTGTTCGTGTAAGATGCAGGGTTCCCGGATGTAGATAACCAGGGCAGTTCGTCCGCGTTCGCGCGGTGAACTGCTTTCTTGTAAAATGGACTCAGGAAAAGATCAGAAAGTTGGATTTAGGATGATTGAACGTTATCGCACGGTTCGAGGACCGGGCAATCTGGAAATTGTAATCAAGAAGTCGCGATTTATCGGTCATATTATGCCGGTCACGACAGAGGAAGAGGCTGTTGCCTTCATCGATGAGATCAAGAAAAAACATTGGAATGCAACTCATAACTGCTCTGCATACATGATTGGGGAGCGGGACGAGATCCAGAAGCAATCCGATGATGGTGAACCCAGCGGAACAGCAGGGAAACCCATTCTTGAAGTGATCAAAAATCAGAAATTAAAAAATGTGGCAATTGTGGTTACGCGATACTTCGGGGGAATTATGCTTGGAGCTGGCGGGTTAATTCGTGCTTATACGGATGGAGCTGTAGCAGCCATTGAAGCCGGAGAAGCCATTACCAACGTGTTGCATCGTGAAGTGTTTGTTGAACTGGATTATACGTGGCTGGGTAAAGTGGAAAATGAGTTAAGAAGCCGGGAAGTCCGTACAGGTGAAACTGGATTCACCGATAAGGTTACGTTGACTTGTCTTCCGCCGGATAGTGAAACCGAGGCATTTATAGCCTGGATCATGGATTTGACGCAAGGGCAATCCCGGATCACGGAGGGACAGCGGCTTTATTTTATTGAAGGGGAATAAAATATATGGCTAGAAGAGCAGTCGAACAGGAGTTGTCGAGGGAGCGGATACTGGAGGCGGCGAGGCACCTTTTTATTACCAAAGGATACCGCGCCATTTCGATGCGAAGCATCGGCCAGCATCTGGGCTATAGTCATGGGTCGCTGTATTATCACTTTAAGGAAAAGGCAGAGCTGTTCTATGCCATCGTGGTTGAAGATTTTAATCATCTGGGGCATTTGCTACTGCAAGCCATGGTCAGGCCGGTTCGTGATGATGTGAGCAAGGTAGAGCACATTATGATGGAGTTTATTCGCTTTGGTCTGGAGAATCCATACCAATACGAAATTATGTTTATGATCAGGGATGAAGAACTGTTGTCTTATTGTCGTACCGAACAGGGACGTTGCTTCGAATTGTTTGCATCGATTATAAGGCAGTATATGAATGAAGAGAACTGTACGGAAGAGGACATTCAAAGGGTACCGCGTACGCTATTTTTGGCTATGCACGGATTCATTTCTTATTACATTCAGGACCGTTTAACGTTTGTGGAGATTGAATCGTCTGCGCTGTCTCATGTCAAAGTGCTGTGCCGCAATCTGGGTCAGCAGCCTGGCGACCAATAATGGCGCTGTTGTTGCACCCCTACACTTCAGGGCGGTGATTTGTCATAACTTTAATTCTTTATAACGTTGTCTCGCGAAAGTTAATGTGCGCAGCAGACCAAGTCAGGCGACTCCGACCCGGAATGAGGGTGGACCGCCTGTTTGTGTTTGCAAAAAATGAACGAGTGGGTGGCAGGCCTATTGGACCCAACTAACCTTCCATGATTTTGAGGAAGTACTCCCGCTCACGTGGTCCATCGAATTCGCAAAAGTAAATGCCTTGCCAGCGGCCAAGCAGCAGTCTGCCTTCGTGAATAATCACCGTCTGTGATGGTCCTGTTGTGATCGATTTGAGGTGAGAGGCTGTATTTCCTTCGGCGTGTCGATACTCGGGGTGCTCCCAAGGGTACACTTCGTCCAGGCGCAACAAGACATCGTGTTTCACATCCGGGTCTGCATTTTCGTTGATGGCTATACCCGCCGTCGTATGTGGACAGTAGATGAGCACCGTCCCATTCTGCACCCCGCTACGCTGGACAACCTGTTTCACGTCCCATGTGATATCCTTCATTTCATCTCGTGTGGAAGTGGATATATTCTTCTTGTATAACATGTTAAATCACTCCTTAGGATCTCATTTCTTACCCACGATTGTACCTTAACCACTACATACCAAACAAACCACATATAACGCTGATTATGGGAATTGCATCATAACGGAGAGGACAGAAATAATCTGAAGTGATTTTATTAATTAATCTCAGATGTGGCCTAATTATATTCAATAAAAGCATTGACGATTAGCACTGCAAACTGGTAAAGTATCAGAAAAGCAAAACCAAGTAGACTAATGGGAATAATATTAAAGTAATATCATCCAACTTAGGAAAATGTCGTATTAAAGCCAGGAAGACTGCCGACCGGAGTTAAAGCCGGAGGCTGGGAGGGAACGCAGCAATGAATACCGTTCTTCGTCATAAGGGATGGACTTGGGGATTCCGCAGTACCGTATTGTTATATTTTATCGTACTTATTGTACTTCCAATCATCGGTGTGTACGTCAATTCCTTCTCTGAAGGATGGAGCAACTTTGTTCAGAGCATTATGGACCCCATCGCGTGGAAAGCCGTACTGTTGACCATTCGGCTGGCCGTTATTGCCACGCTGATTAATGTGGTTTTGGGCACGATGATCGCTTGGGTGTTGACAAGGTATCGTTTTGTGGGCCGATCGTTTCTTAACAGTCTGGTTGATCTTCCGTTTGCACTGCCAACAGCGGTGGGCGGCTTAATGATTATGCTGCTTTTGGGTCCGGTCAGTGCCATTGGGAAACTGGCAGAATCTATGGGATTTGAGATTGTATTTCACCAGCCCGCCATTGTTATCGCGATGACCTTTGTCACGTTTCCGTTTGTTATCCGTGCAGTGCAGCCTTTGCTGGAAGAAATAGATCCTTCCGAGGAAGAGGCCTCGTACACGATGGGGGCATCCAAGGCTCGCACATTCATGCAGGTGATTCTGCCGTCCATGGCACCTGGTATGATCAGCGGTGGGATGTTGGCTTTCTCCAGAGGACTCGCTGAATTCGGGGCTGTTGTGCTGGTGGCTGGTAACATTCCGGGAAGAACACTGACTGCTTCCGTATTTATCTACGGGGAGATTGAAAGTGATAATCCAACGGGAGCCGCTGCGGTTTCCGTGTTGCTCCTGACGCTCTCCTTCCTGATCCTCTGGCTGATCAATCTGGTGCAGATGCGGGGGAGAAGACGATGAGACGACTGTTAATCGGAATGACGTTTGCGGTATTTATTGTACTGCTGATCATCCCACTTGGACGCATTTTTATTGGCGCATTTGAAGACGGGGCAGGTGGATTCCTGAAAGGGTTAATGCGCCCTGAGGCGTTACATGCCTTGATGATGACCGGACTGGTGGTTCTGGTGGTCACCCTTTTAAATACATTGTTTGGCATCATGATGGCTCTGTATCTGGTTCGTGCCGGATGGATGAGTGAACGGATAAAAGGGCTGCTGAACAGCATTGTAGACCTGCCTTATGCCGTATCTCCTGTCATTGGCGGTTTGATGATTGTGTTGATGTTGGGACCTAACAGCATTATGGGTGCTTTTTTTGAAGGGATTGGATTCAATGTGGTCTATGCCTTCCCGGGTATGGTGATCGCAACGTTATTTGTTACCTTTCCACTGATGGTCAGAGAGGTTATGCCTGTACTGCAGGAACTCGGTTCACAGCAAGAGGAGGCTGCATCTACACTTGGCGCCTACGGCTGGAGGACGTTCTGGAGTGTGACCTGGCCTTCGATCCGCTGGGCGGTAGTGTATGGTCTAGTCTTGACGGTTGCGCGCTCGCTTGGGGAGTTCGGTGCAGTGCTGGTTGTATCCGGGAATATTATGAACAAAACGCAGACCGCAACAACCCTGGTGTACCAGGATGTTGAGAATTTTAATGTGGCTGCCGCAAATGGTGTGGCATTGGTGCTGGTCACCTTCTCCGCCCTGCTGCTGCTTATGATGGAATGGGCCAAGAAGCGAAAGGAAGTGCATTGATATGCATGTAGAAGTCCGTGATCTGAACAAACATTTCGGTGATTTTCATGCGGTAAAAGATGTCTCATTCGATATTGCCAAAGGCCATCTGATCGGTCTGCTTGGACCCAGCGGAGGTGGGAAAACATCCATTCTGCGGATGCTGGCGGGTCTGGAGAATCCGGGTTCCGGAGAGATTCGCTTTCACGGAAAAGTCGTGAACCATCTGCCTCCACAGGAGCGGGGCATCGGATTTGTATTCCAGAACTATGCCTTGTTCAAACATATGACGGTATTTGAGAATATTGCCTTTGGACTCAAGGTCAAGAAGACGCCAAAAGCCCAGATCCGTGATCGGGTGATGGAACTGGTTGAACTGACCGGGTTAAAAGGTTTCGAACAGCGCTATCCACATCAGTTATCTGGTGGGCAGCGTCAGCGTGTTGCTTTTGCCAGAGCACTCGCCCCGGAGCCGCAGCTGTTATTGCTGGACGAACCGTTCGCGGCCATTGATGCCAAGATCCGTCAGGAACTGCGTTCATGGTTACGTGAGTTGATTGAGCGAGTGGGAATCACTTCGATTTTTGTAACGCATGACCAGGATGAAGCGATTGAAGTGGCGGACGAGATTATGATTATCAGCCAAGGTCGTCTGGAGCAGAAGGGCACACCTTGGGATATCTACAAAAACCCGCAGACACCATTTGTGGCTACATTTATCGGGGAGTCAACGGTTGTGGAGGATGCTTCACAGCTGAAAGGGTTCGAACATGCGGTTGAGGGTGAAGGTACCAAAGCGCTGATCCGACCGGAGTATATTGAGATCGGCTTGAAAAATGAATTCACCATGTTGTCTGCAACCGAAAAAGGTACAGTCAAACATCTTCATTTCCGCGGCAGTGAATGGATGGTAGAGGTGGACGTACAGGGTCACAAGTTAATCACGTATCGTTCCCTGGAGAAAACGACATTGGAGATCGGTCAACAGATTCGAGTCCTTGTACACCGTGCATACCTGTTCAATGACTCCAACAGTTGGGTGGTTGAGAACCGACTGAAGGAAGATCCGATGCCGGTGATGATTTAGATCAAGTGGAAGAAAGGGGCTGCCCATGCAGACGAGGAAGAAGAAAGCCATACTCTTATATGTTGCCCTCATGCTTCTGCTCGTCTGCATGACCGCTGGATGCAGCAAGCAGGAGGGGGCAAGCGAACAGAACGAGCCCGCTGGTAACGATTCATCCAATACGCTGGTGATTGGTGCTTATAGTGTAGCGAAAGATGCTGTAGGCGAAATGCTGCCCAAGTTCCAGGAGGAGTGGAAGGCAAAAACCGGACAGACGATTAACTTCCAGGAGTCCTACGAAGCTTCGGGTACACAGGCAAGAGCCATCGTTGGTGGATTTGAGGCTGATGTGGCCTTGCTCGCGATGGAGAGTGATATCGAGAAGCTGGTCAAAGCCGATCTGGTTAGCTCCGATTGGAAACAGACCCCTAATGAGGGCATGATCACCCGTTCAATTGTTGTTCTGGGCACAAGAGCGGGCAACCCGCTCGGTATTCGTGATTTTCAGGACTTAACCAAGCCAGGAGTGAAGGTACTGTACCCCAATCCAAAGACATCCGGAGGCGCGCAATGGGACATTAATGCCATTTATGGTGCCGGATTGAAACTGTCGGAGGAGCAAGAGGGGAAGAAAGATCCTGCCGCAGCCAAGGCTTTTCTCGAACAGGTACATCGTAACGTTGAATCATTGGACAAGAGTGGGCGCTCTTCGATGGCGGCATTCGAGTATGGTGTCGGTGATGTAATCGTCACGTATGAAAATGAATTGCTTGCCCGGATCGCCAAAGGTGTAGATTATGACATCGTCATTCCGAAAAATACGATCCTGATTGAAAACCCGGCAGTTGTGGTGAATAAATATGCCGATAAACATGGGAATCGTGAACTGGCGGAAGCTTTTGTCGCCTATCTGCGTACACCAGAAGCACAGCACATTTTTGCCAAGCATGGTTTTCGTTCAGTAGATCCTGATGTATTTGCACAGACCGAGTCGACATTCCCAACGCCAGAAGGACTATTTGATATCAATTATCTAGGGGGATGGGATGAGGTACGCAGTACGTTGTACTCCAAACGCGGGGTGTGGTATCAGGTGCTTGCTGGATTATAGGTTGAATTATGAATTTGGACGTTTGTTTACTTAGTACAGAGTCTTAAAGTTTTGTATGATAATCGTTTAGAATATTATTGAAATGGCCTCCCCATGGTTAGATAATGTCTAACCATGGGGAGGCCATTTACAGGATTTCTCTAGAAATATTATTAATCAGTATTGTTGGTATTCTAGGGATTCAAGTTGACAAAAAATAATTCTGCTTGAGTCCTGTCCTTTCCAAGATCCATACGAGTAAAGGTAAGAATATCCCCGAAATTAGTAATAGGGGTATAACTTCCTTCTTTTGTGGTTAACCGTTGTTTATTACCTGTGGTTAAATCTACAGCCATAATATAGGGGGATTGTTTGTAGATAAGCTGATTTTTAAATAAAAAAGGCGAGTATCCACCGAGTAGCGAGCTGTCGTGAATAATGGAATATATCAGTTTTTTAGTTTTTCTATCTAAGATTTCAGTAGTACTCTCCGTTGTCAATACAATCCATTGCTCATTTACTGTGAAATCATAAATGTCTTCACGATCTTTAACAATAAGCTCAGGTTTGGAATGGTCTTTAGGATACATAACAATGTCAAACCGTTTTTCATTATTCTGATCTTTATTTTCAAAAACCGTTTGTTGTATCAATAATCCTTCTTTTACAGGCCTTTGTAAATCAAGGAAGATACCTTCTCTGTTCTTTGATTGTTCATTTAGAAATTGTGTGGCTACCGTGGTCTTAATACGAGTCTTTACATTATAAATGTAAGCTTCGTTCTTCACGATGTGATTGGTAATCTTCTTCTCTATCCAGCTAATTTCATCTTGATTGGATCTTAATACTGGAACGGCTATCTGATCTTCGCTAATCCCTTCGGCAAAAACGGTAGCGGTTGCATCAAGATCATCTCGTTTCATTCGTTTAATTTTCCATGGAGTAGTATTATCTGTTGACTTGGATGGATTTTCTACCCAAAATAAGTCATCGCCAACGGACACTAGGGTATTAATAATCATGCCTTTCGCAGCACGGTATTGGGAGATATAGGTATTATTTTTCGTATCAAACTGAATGATTTCCATCTCCATCTCTTCAGTTGTAGAAAAATCTCTACTAAAAGTGACGATGCCGTTGTCATTTTTATAGCTGGAAACGATGGTGTTACGCTCTAGAATATCATTTTTAATTGTAATTGAATCGATTGTGTAAGGAAGCTTAAATTTAACATCGGGTTTAGCTTGTGGAAGTTCGGATAACGTTGGCTTTTGAGATAAATCTGTTAAATTAGTTTCAGGTGCAGTTTCCAATGTACTAGAAGGTTTTTCAAGTGAATGTTGATCTATAGTTTGATTTGCTGGAGTTGATTGGTTACAGGCTGTAAGTAGTAATATAAGCACAATGATGAGATAGAAATAAATGCATCTATACTTCTCTTTCATGTTGAAGCCTCCTGTAGAGTAGTAAAGAAGGGAAGCATGCTTCCCTTCTTTAACCTGATTTTACCATATAATTGCTTGTCTAAAGTGGTTTTGATTAGCTTGCCACACTTTTTCAAGCGTGTACCACTTATTACCATGCGTTTTCCCTCTATTTCCTTGATCGTAAGGATCAGTGAGTCTTACTTTTGCATCATTTGTTCTAAAATCATAACCTGAGACATTTATTATATGACCGCTTACAGTTCCCGTATAATTTTCTAATTCATTTCCGGTAATTTTTAAATCTAATACAGCTGGATGGTAGTTATCCGATGAATACATGATGGCATACTTCCATGATTCAATTGGAAGTGACGTAGAGTATGAATAAGTATAGTTTGATTGAAGATTATTTAGTACGTCATCAACAACTGTAAAGTCAGTTCCATCTTTTGTGGTTCCTAATTTTTGCGCATAATATGATTGTGATTCTGAACTGCCATTTAGGTAATTTAATACTTGCTTAGACGTAGCTGGTCCACACCAATATGTTGTTTCCTGTTTGAAAGGGGTAACACCTACCGTTTTTAAGTCAACTATTGCCATTATTTGGAACCCTCGGCTTTATCCTTGTGAATTTGTAAATCTTTTAATTTTTTTGGAAGCACTTGTTGTTGTTTTAAGCTTGGAATATCTTTCGTTGGTGTTGGATTATCACCGGTACCAGCAGCTAAAGCACTTGATGCTAGCAAACCAGTGAAAATCAGAGTGAAAGTAGTGCTTTTTAAAATTTTTCCAAATTTCATGAAAAATCCTCCCTTAACAATGTGATTATTTGAACTAAGTTTGGACAACTATATATTAGGTTAAATTGTATATTTTGTAAATATTTTTATTTTGTTCTATTTAAATATGATAGTTACTATTTCAAAATAATGAAAGTAAACTTGAGACCGGAAGCTCACTCTTCATTTCAATGGAAGTAGAGATGGAGGTTTTTTACTGCCAAAAGGTTATAATAGAGGTATACTGAATCATGATTGTTACATAGTACTAGCAGGAAGGTGTGAATTGGATGAGTGCAGAGATCAAATTATCCCAAAGTACAGCGATTCGACTGGAGCAGGCCCGCAGTAAGGGGATGCCTGAGGAAGAACTATTAAAAGCCATTCAAGCGAAAGACGTTTCCGCTTTTGACGCCGTGTCTGAAGAGGAATACCGATATACCGAATTTTTCTCGTATGCGGATGAACATGGTGAAAATCTGGAGGCAGCAGTAAAAGATGGCTACCGGATTACCTTTAACACGCGTGGTGGACTCGGAATCTGGTTGGAGAAAGCCTTCAAGGTTCAGCCTGAGAAAGACTTCACAGTGGGTGAAGGAATCATCACCGGATTACAGTTGAAACCGGAGCAGGCAGAGGTACTGGCGAAGCGGCTTGCATCGAACTGGGTCATTACGGATTCGAAGGATGTACCTGCGGGTCAGGAACTGACGTTGAAGCTGCGGGCACTGGTATAGTTCCAGCGCGGAGTGGATGTGACTCGAATTAATCGGTCGTGGCCTGTTTAAAAGGTAAGGCCTGATCTTCATGCGGATGACCCGCTTATAAGGTTGCATCACATGCTGACGAAGCGTACGCTCCCGAATGGAGCGAAGCATGGAATTAAAGTCTGACGGTGAACGGTCAGACCACAGACTGTCCCGAATTGCAGTGGAGAACTGCAGCGGGATGGTCTTTTTTTTTGCAAAAACAGAGGTTGACGATTACAATCTACATATCATTAATTCAGGGGGAATGCGGATTGAATCAGCTAACATTTCTGGGCACTGGCGATGCGATGGGCGTTCCACGTGTGTATTGTGATTGCGAAGTATGTACAGAGGCGAGGCTTACGGGAGAAAATAAACGGAAACGCTCTTCTGTTCTGATTGACGGTGGTGGGGATGGTGCGAGTGAACAGTTCATGATTGACTGCGGACCAGACTGGAGATCACAGATGGAGGATCAGGGATTACGTATGGTGCATACGCTGCTCATCACTCATGCCCATTTTGACCATATTGGAGGATTGCCAGAATGGGCGGATGCATGCCGCTGGTTGGGGGTAAAGGGACGTTTGTATGCACCACGTGAAGTGATTGCCACCATTCAGGGACAGTTTCCCTGGTTGGGGCGTCATATGGACTTTTTGGAAACGGATGACGGTATTGAACTGGGCGGCTGGAAGGTACATTCATGGAAGGTCTGCCACGGTAAAAACGGTTATTCCTATGCGTATCGACTCTTACGGGAAGGGTATAGCTGGGCATATTGTTCGGATGCCATTGACCTGAAAACAACCGAGAAAGAGCCGTTGCACGGACTGGATATGCTGGTGCTTGGAACAAGCTTTGTGCATGAGCTTGCGGAATTCTCGACACGTTCCGTGTACGATATGCGCGAGGCGCAGGAGCTGCTGCGGGAACTGAAGCCAGGTCATACCTATTTTACACATATGTCTCATGACGTCGATGTACGGCAGAATTATAATCTGGATCAAGGCATTACGATTGCCCTTACCGGGATGAAGGTGCCGCTTGGAACATTAAAGGTGGAAACGAATGCGTAACTCAACTTAACTAGCGTAACAAAAATAAATTCAGAAGAGCGTATCCTTTACAAGGGGTTCTTCGTTTACATATTGTAAGTCAAAATCAATCAGGAACCAGCAAAGGGGGGCCCCCAAGATGGCCTTTGTGAAGTCCGTGGATTGCAGAATCAACAGACCACATGATGATGGTAAACAAGATAAATTCGATATTGAATTCAAGGGCAACGACAGAAAAAATCAATTGAATCAAAGCATCCATACTGTACTACCCGATCTGATGGGTTCGTTGTATGCGTATTGTTTATCTCTGACGAAATCAGTTCCAGACACGGAGGATCTGGTACAGGAGACCTGTCTCAAAGTCTTGTCGTCGAGAGTGGTTGGAACTTCCGGGATGAATAAAGATATAAACTGGGAAGCTTATCTGATTCGTATTGCACGCAATAGTTGGATTGATATCCTACGTCAGCGGGAGAGATTGGCATATAAACTGGATAGCTTGAAGCCGCTCCTGCACGAGATGGAGGAGGAAAGGCGATTCGAAGAATTGGAGTCTGCCGTTCAACTTCTTGTAGATAAGCTACCACCGTGGCAGCGAGTGATATATGTATTACGTGAATTAATGGGTTATAAGGCGGCAGAGACTGCGGAGATGTTGGATACGACAGAAGGTGCTGTGAAAGCAGCGTTAAGTCGAGCCCGCTCTGCCATAGCTGAAGTGAGGCACAGGTTGGAACAATCGGACGACACAGAATTGCAGTATGAGGAAGGCGCAGTGGAGGATAATCGGGAGGAACTGCGCAGCTATCTGCTGGCATTTCGTAATGGAGATACAGCCCGAATTATTGATCTGTGCCTGAACCGGACCGATGATCCGATGGCTGTGGCGGGAACGATTTTGCAGCAGACTTTGCCGTCTCCATCTATGCAGCCAATGATGTACGGGTACTCTACTTCTGGCATGAACTCGATGTCATATGGAGGTGGGTACACGGTCAACATGGTTGCCTAAATCGAGGAGGCGACACATATGAATGTAGTGCCGTATGTAGTGGAACAAACAGCTCGTGGAGAGCGGAGTTATGATATTTATTCACGTTTGCTCAAAGACCGGATCATTATGGTGTCCGGAGAGATTGAGGATCAGATGGCAAATGCCATTGTGGCCCAGTTGTTGTTTTTGACTGCAGAGGACCCGGAGAAGGACATCCAGATGTACATCAACAGCCCTGGTGGGTCGGTGACCGCGGGATTTTCGATCTATGACACGATGCAATTTGTGAAGCCGGATATCTCCACGATCTGTACAGGGATGGCGGCAAGCTTTGGTACGATATTGCTGGTGGGTGGAACAAAAGGTAAACGTATGGCGCTGCCAAACAGTGAGATTATGATCCATCAGCCACATGGCGGTACACGAGGGCAGGCGTCCGATATGCTGATTCATGCTAACCGCATCATTCAGCATCGTCAACGTCTTAACAAGCTGTTAGCCGACCATACAGGACAGTCAATTGAGCGGATTGAGAAGGACTCGGATCGAGATTATTTCCTGACCGCTGCGGAAGCAGTCGAATATGGATTGGTGGATAAGGTCATATCCAGCTCATAACATTAGCTCGGAAGGTCATGTGACCTTCCGGGCTTTTTTGATTTATAACCAAACCTTACATTTCTTTAGCCAGCGTAATAAGTCTACTCATGCCTTCCCGAATCTGCTGCTCATGTGCATAAGAGAAGGACAGGCGCAGCTTGCGACTGGCTGAATGATCCGAAGAATCAAATACGGTTCCGGGTACAAAGGCAACGGATTGTTCCATGCATCGGTGAAGCAGTCTTCCTGTATCCACACCCTCAGGAAGCTCCACCCAAAAGTTGAGTCCGCCCTCCGGCAGGGTCCACGTCCAGTCCGTTTCCAGCAGATATTGTTCCATCACTTCCATACGTAGCTGGATCGCGGTCCGCAGCTTGGACAGATGCTGATGCATACGTTCTGACTGAAAATAACGGAGAAAAAGCTTCTGGTTCAGAAGGGGCGATCCGTTATCTGTCAGTGATTTTACAGCCTGTAGTCCTGGCATGAAACGCTGACGGCATATGATGGCTGCAATCCGCAGTCCGGGTGCAACATACTTGCTGTAACTGCGAATGTACAGGGTGTGTCCAGTGGTATCGTAGGTGAAAATGGGTGCAGGAGGTTTCTCCTTAAAATAGATATCATAGGTGCTATCGTCTTCGAGCAGAAAACAACCATACTGTTCTGCAAGTTCGGGTAACTGCTTACGCTGTTCTACTGGAACATTAAGGCCGGTTGGATTCTGAAAGGTCGGTGTCATATAAAAGAGGCGCGGCTTCTCACTTTTCATCAGATGTTCGATCTGCTCCAGATCGTACCCGTCCGAGTGAATATCCGTAAAGATCAGACGAGCACCTTGTTTGCGGAAAATCTCCATTGCTGGTCCATACGTAGGGCGTTCCATCAACACCCGATCCCCGGGTTTGACCAGCGTCCGCGAGATGACGTCAATCGCTTGCTGGGCCCCCGAAGTAATGAGCACTTCGTCTGCAGAGAGATAGAAGCGTTCTTTTTTCGTTAGATGGCTTGCCAGCGCACTTCGCAATTCCAGATCACCCTGAATCGTGGAATACGTTCCGAGCAAACGGGGATATTGATCTAGCAGATCACGCATCAGTTCTCCCCAATAACGGTTGGGCAACAGAGAGGGATCGATTAACGATTTGGAAAATTGGTATTCTGCTTCAAGGGACTGTACCCGTGCAAGTGAATCCCAATGCAGCCAGGCAGACACGGCGGGATCATCCGCCTGATCCGTTACTGAGAATGGAGTCGCTGGGCTGACATAATAGCCAGACTTATCTTTCACATAAACATTCCCACGTTCTTTTAACTCCTGATAGGCTTTGAAAACAGTCAGACGATGTACGCCGAGTAGCTCGGACAGGCTTCGTACAGATGGCAGTTTTTCATGTTCGGCCCACTCTCCCGCTTCTATACGTACAACGAGATAATGGATGACTTGCTCATATAATTTCAGGCTGTTATCTGTCATCATCATGGTTCTGCCCACCCGGCTCACACTCCTTTTGAACTCTATTGTAACAGCTAATGGGAGAAAACTGTTCTGTTTTGTTCATTCTGTTCTGTAGACCATGAGATATGATGGAGAACAGATAAAGGAGTGGTTATCATGGTGGGGATTGCATTTACGGTTATGTGTCTTATTTTCGGTACAACATTTCTGGCTATTAAAATTGGAGTAGAGGCAGGCATGCCGCCTTTTCTGTCAGCCGGATTGCGATTTGTAATCGCGGGAGCGCTGATGTTTGCATGGATGAGGATGAAGGGCAAAGTGAGCTGGTCGCTCCTGTTCCGCAAGGAGATGTTGTTAACGGGAGCGGGGTTGACCTTCGGCACCTTTGCCACATTATATTGGGCTGAACAGCATGTGAGCTCGGGTGTGGGTGCCATTTTGTCAGCGACAGGGCCGCTGATGATTATGTTGATGCAGACGGCGCTGTTACGGCAAAAAACATCTGCCCGTATGATTACAGGCTGCCTGATCGGGTTCACTGGTGTGGTACTGGTTGTGTTGCCAGGTGTATCGCTTGGTGCAGGTTCCCTGTTCATGTGGGGTTGTATCGCGGTACTGGTGGGGGAGGTCTGTTATTCAGCAGGTGCATTGTACTCCAAAAAGGTTATTCATCAGTTCAAGGAGGCTAGTCCTGTAGCGATCAATGCGGTGCAGATGATGTATGGGGGATTGCTGTTATCCCTGCTCTCGGTCGGAACGGAATCGTGGAATATGTCTGCTCTGGACTGGGTGCCTGCCGTCTCGTCGGTCATCTATCTGACTGTCATTGGCTCCATGGTGGGGCATAGTCTGTTCTATTGGATCATGTTGCGTACCAACCCGTTGTTTCCGGCAACCTGGTTATACATTTCTCCGCCCATTGCTGTAGGTCTTGGTGCTGTTGTCTATGGTGAGCATGTCAGCTGGGTTACATGGATCGGCGTGGTACTGGTTGTTTCAGGTCTGCTGGCGATGAATGAGAAGGTGAGCGGCTGGTTGAAGAAAAGAAGTCGTACGAGGATGACAGTGAAGGCTTCCGAATCTGTTTTGAAATAGGTAAAGTTGGAAGGTATACAGCTCAATCTCAAAATCAGCCATTGATTTTAGGTTGAGCTGTTTGTTATTCCAACATGATGTTCTCGTTAACCAGTAGGTAGTAATATTCATCCATCTGTTCTGCCGTAACATTTTCTTCGAAATGTTGTATCCACCACGTCACAAGTAAACGAATCACCCCCGAGTGAAACTCGGCTACCAGTTCTATGGGAAGTGAAAATTGTTTACCTCTTCTCTTCAATTCCAGAAAATCCCGTCTGAATATCTCTCCGATATAATGTATGAAAAAGTTGTTAAACCCCTCATCCTTCTGTTGATTCTGCACAATTGTCTCCAGTACATTTCCAAACAGAATTTTAGATACGCTTTGCAAAGGCTGCTGTAACCGGTCTTCTACATTCATGTGTAAATAATCCCGAAGGACCCAAGTTAGGGTGGAGGACAGTAGAGCAAATTTATCCTTGAAATGTTTGTAAAACGTTGTTCGGTGAACCATAGCTTTGTCACATAGCTCATTAATTGTGATGTTGCTGAATAGTTGGCCTTTCTCACATAACAGATCAAGTAGCGCCATCGTTAACAATTTATGAGTTCGGGTAACTCTCAAATCCACCTTTTTATCAATCATTTTCATCTACATCAGTTCCTTATTGTAGTTTAGCTATATAGTATCAACACATTGATTCTTACATGATACGAGATTCTAAGTGTATATTGGTATTATAAGTAATTTTTTGATAGGGCTACAAGTGTAGATAAAATATGATGGATTAGAGAGGGTGAAGTGGCGATGCCCGATATGAAAAAAGCTGTGGTAATTGGGGCAGGTATTGCAGGGTTAATCACTGCAAGGATGTTATCTGATTATTATGATGAGGTATGTATCATTGAGCGAGATGAATTACCTTCTGAGCCGGCGAATCGGCAGGGTGTGCCTCAATCCTTTCATCCACATCGTGTATTACCGCGCGGCGGACTCATTCTGGAAAAGTACTTTCCCGGATACAATGACGAATTGGTCGCGCTTGGTGCCATTCCTTCACATGAAGAGAAAATTGTGATTGTCAATCGCTACGGTACATTAGTCAATAAGGCAAATGCTGATTCCTCATTTAAAATTGCATCAAGCAGCAGAGCCCTGCTGGAGTGGGTACTGCGTCAGCGAGTCCAGAGCATAGATCATATAAGCTTCTTAACGAGCACGGAAGTTACTGGGTTAATGGCATCAGAAGATCAGCGTTCGATTACAGGCGTGTATACCAAAGAAAGAGGTCGGGATAACCGGGAAGCAATGCTTGCAGCAGATATGGTTATTGATGCCGCGGGACGTTCTTCCAAATTGATCAGATGGCTTGATCAGATAGGGTTGTCCGTGCCTGAGCCGGAAGTGCTGAAGGTGTCGCTTGGTTACAGCACCCGCTATTATAAGATACCATCCTCTATTCAAAATGACTGGGGCACGGTGATAACAGAGTCCGATCCTGTGCAAGGAACTCGTGCAGGCATGTTGTGGCGCATTGAAAATGATATCGCTGGACTATTACTGTTCAACGCAGGAGGAGATGAATATCCTCCAACCCATCCGGATGAGTTTCAAGAGCAAATCAAACATCTGTTTGCTTCGGATGAAATCGTAGCGTTGGCAGAACAGCTGGAGCCTTTTCAAGGACCGAGGGGATACCGTATTTCCGAGTCTGTTCGTCAACATTTTGAACTGATGGAGAATTGGCCCTCCGGATTACTCGTCCTTGGCGATGCATTTTGCAGCTTCGATCCAATCCATGGTCAAGGCATGACGGTCGCTGCAATTGAAGTCGAGACCATAGGAAAATGCTTGGATGAGCAGCGATTGCATCCTGAGCCGCAGTTTGAGCGCCAAGTGTTGCTTCGTATGCAGCAGGCCATTGAACCGGCCTGGTGGCTTAGTTCTGTGGCCGATCTGCGTTGGAAAGGGGTCGAACATGTTGGGCCTTCCCGAATGAAAGGGGTTACGTTTGCTCAGAAGTATATAAACTTGTTTACTAAGCAGGCGATGAAAAAGGCGAGTCAGGAAAATAATAAACATCTCTTTTTTACCCAGTTCCTGATGAATGCTCTAATCCTTCCTCCAAGTGAATACTTTAAAGGTGAAATCCTGAACATGATCCTGAACGACAATGGTTCCAAAGAAGAAATGGAGTTAAGAGCAGAGCTTGGTGTCCAAGATCCGGAGTTATTCCAGCAAAGAATAGATGAGATCATTCCGTCATTTCAACTGGAATTTGATGGGCAAATCAAGAAACTGCTGGAGTCTTTCCAGCATGCCATGAGCAAGTAAAACAATGAATCGTGGGGCGAAAGTAGGCAAAACATGAAACGAATAATTTTAAATTTCATAGCTAGCATTGTCATCTCATTTATTGTATTTTTTATTGTTTTGTTTTTTGCCGATGTCCCAGATACAACTCGTGTCATCTTATCTATGGCGATTACGATTTCACTACAATTATCCTTGATTACTGCATTGTTGCTCTCAAAACATAAAAAATAACAGAAAAATATACCTAATATAATCGTTTAAACAGGATAATGAACATATTTTTAAAATCAAAAAAACAGCCCTGCACGGCGAAATTCGCCGGACTGGGCTGTTCGTTGATCTTATTTACTCTGCGTTCAGCACAAACTTCTCGATAACCTCTTTTACACCGTCTTCGTTATTACTTGCCGTAATGTAGTCCGCCAGCTCTTTCAGGGCAGGAATGGCATTGCCCATCGCTACACCAAGACCAGCAACTTCGAGCATCTCATGGTCGTTCCAGGAGTCGCCGATGGCAATACACTCGCTGAGCTGGTGACCGAAATGGTCAGCCAGGAAGGTCAGGGCGTGGCCTTTAGTTCCTTCATTGTGCATGATCTCCAGGAAGTAAGGTTTGGACTTTGTAATATGCACTTGTGGTCCGAGCAACTCACGCAGGTCAACGGCAACCTTATCCAAGTAGTCTGGCTCATCAATAATAAGCAGCTTCGGAGTTTTTTGTTCGATGACTTTGATGAAATCAGATTCGATGTAATATTGGGTGCCGTTTAATTTGGCATAATCACGCAGCTTGTCGTTTTCCTCACGGGCATATAACTTATCGTCAATGTATGTTTGAAGGTGGAGATTGTTCTCCAGGCAGTAATCATACAATTTGCGGGAAGCTTCCTGTGGAACGTAACGCTCATAAAGTACTTTTTCGTCCAGCAGGTTTTTCACCAGTGCGCCCTGATACGTGATGATCGGCACGTTAAGTCCGGTTTGACGAGCCAGCGCTTGTGCGGAGGCATAAGCACGTCCAGTCGCCAGCGTTACAGTTACACCATGGGCAACTGCTTGTTCCAGTGCAGTCTGTGTAGCAGGGGTTACTTCCTTGTTGTCGTTGATCAGTGTGTCATCAATGTCGATTGCGATTAATTTGTAGGTCATCTGTGTTTCTCTCCTTTTTTATCTGTATCTATATTAACGAACGAAAAAATAAGTTTTACACGAGGCCACTCCGAATACAGATTCATCTTTCGATCGCTGTTATCCCCGGATTTTTGATTCCATTCCCCAAGGGAAAATCCGTTGATAAAGGCGAACGCTTCGCTTCTCCCGATGAATTCTGTCTTCTCCGTTAACGTGTAATCTTAGACTTCGTTCTAAAACTATACTTACATCTAAATCCTACTCTTCCAAAAAAACAAGGCCGATAAAGTCTTCCAGCTCAAGGTTGCCGAAGTAATGTTTTACATCCAGGCCCTCAAGTGCAGTACGCACCTCGGATTCCTCATACCGCTTGCCACGCAGCATATTTTCGATATCCGCCACATCACCTACACCGAAGAAGTCGCCAAAGATTTTGATATCTTCGATGCGTCCATCCTTGATGTTCATGCGCAGATCGATGATACCGACAGGGAATTTGCGTGTGTGCTTCACATTGCTCTCCGGAGACAAGCCATAGTTCCAGTCCCAGTTGTTATAACGCTCAGCGGAAATTTCCTTGATTTTGTCCCAGTCCTTGTCAGTCAGCTTGTATTGCGGAACGTCTTGAGGCTCCATTCTGAAAATGTGACGTAACAGCTCATCGCGGAACTGCTCAATCGTCAGGTTGGTGTCAATCAGATCCCGTATGTTGGCGACCCGGCTGCGGACGGACTTGGTGCTCTTGGATTTGAACTTCTCGGGATTGACGTTCAGGGAAGCCTGAACATGCTCCAGATTCAGATCAAACATCAATGTGCCATGACTGAACATGCGCCCACGTGTGGAAAACTGGGCGTTGCCCGAAATTTTCTTTTCGCCGACTTGCAGATCATTACGCCCGGTCAACTCGGCATTTACACCAAGCTCGTGCAAAGCTTCAACCACAGGTTGGGTGAACTTGCGGAAATTGTGGAAGGATTGACCGTCATCCGCTGTAATAAAGCTGAAATTCAGGTTGCCCAGATCGTGATATACCGCTCCGCCTCCCGAAAGACGACGAACCACCTGCACACCGTTATCCTGAACGTACTCGATATTAATTTCTTCAATCGTATTTTGATGTTTTCCGATGATGATCGACGGACGGTTAATGTAGAACAGCAGATAGCTGTCATCCTCCATCGGCAGATGTTTCAGAATGTACTCCTCAATGGCAAGGTTTACAGAAGGATCTGTAATGCCCTGGTTGTCTACAAACAGCATGGTCATTCCTCCATTAATGTATGTGAGGGATTGTTAGTCCCTTATGTAGTGAACCTTGTTTATCAAAAGGAACCGAAATTCCTCTTCTATTGTAAACGAATTATGGTTGGGACACAAAGAAAACAGGATTGACCCACACCTCCCGTGCCATCCATAATAAAAAGGACATACAGAAAGGATGACGGAAGAATGACCGGTTATATCGAAGTGTTCGGACATGGTGGGGACGTGGAGACGGCTGCGTCACGATTTGGGAGGGATGCCGCTGATTTTCTGGATTTCAGTGCCAACATTAATCCGCTCGGTCCGCCGGGAGGGGTGCTGGAGGCTATACAGCAAGGATTGCAGTCGGTGATTCGGTATCCCGATCCGGCGCATCGTGGATTCAAAGCACTGCTGAGCGAGCGTCTTGGTGTGATGCAGGAGCAGATTTCCGTGGGCAACGGCGCAGCCGAAAGCATGGCTCTCATTCTGCTGGGGCTTGCCCCGCGCAAGGTGGGTACGGTGGAACCGGGGTTTTCGGAGTACCGGGCGTTGGCACGACAATTCGGTGCCGAGGTTGTACATACGGAGGGCAGAGAAGAACTGGCGTGGCGAGCGGAACCCGAGGACATCGAGCAGCTCATGGAAAAGGTAGACTTGCTCTTCCTCGGCCAACCCAACAATCCAAACGGTGTACAATATCCACTTGAGGTATTACAAAGGCTTGCCCGCAAAGCGGAAGAAACGGGAACCGTACTTGTCATTGACGAGGCATTTATGGATTTTATTCCGGTAGCCCGGCGCCAGTCCCTGGCAGCACATCTGAATGACTATTCTAATGTGATCATCATTCGCTCGATGACGAAGTTTTATGCCATTCCGGGCTTGCGCCTCGGATATGCTCTGGGCCGTGCGGAATACATCCAGGCGATGACGAAGAAACAGGTGACCTGGAGTGTCAACGGTCTGGCGCTCATGGCAGGGGAAGCCTGTCTGCGCAGCGGAGAACGGTACGAACAGGAGACCATATCACAGATCACGCGGGGACGGGGGCGTCTCATCGAAGGACTGCAGGCGTACGGATGTACGGTGACACCGGGGGAGGCGAATTTTATTTTGGTACGTGTACCGGCCCCTTGGACAGCAGCATCAATGCAGGAGGCGATGGGCCGAAGGGGCATTCTGATTCGCAGTTGTGCCATGTATCCGGGGCTTGACAAAGGGCATGTACGTTTCGCGGTCAAGGATGCAGGCGCCAATGCTACATTACTCGAACTGCTGGGCAGCGTGCTGGAAACCAAGGGATTTCCGAATGTCGATCAGACGAAAGATGAGGAACAGGGAGGGGAGCGGCAATGACACTCCCGTTTTATAACTACTTTGCGAATGGAGAAACAGGAGAGAATAAATATGCTTCCTCTTCCTGGCCGGGACTGAACATATCCGCACATGAACGACATATCAAAGCTCAGAGCCCAAGGTCTGCCCAAGCGCTGTCGAGTGCGGTATATGGCGGCGGGATGCTTGAACTGGATCGCATATTTAACATCTATGTGGACAGGCATTACCGCTGTGATGATCCGCCGCGTGATATCGAACAAGCGCTGAACGAATGGTATGAGCCACGCGATCAATGTGCCGGATTATTGACGGCCGTAAGGCTGGAGCATACCTCCATTCAGGAATATACAAGTGATGAATTTGGTCTTCTGTGCTGCACCACTGCGGGTGTATCAAATGCCGCACGAGCGGGGTCGGAGAGAACGGTATTTGATACGGCGGGAAATAAGACGATGTCTTCCGGCAGGGAGCGCTCTGCTCCTTCAGCACGGGATCTAACTATGCAACCCTATGTCCCGGGTACAATTAACATCATGCTCTGGTTGAATGGACGCTTGACCACCGGGGCGATGGTGAATGCGGTACAGACAGCGGTGGAAGCCAAAGCGGCAGCGCTGGCGGATGCGGGTGTTCTGGATTCGGAGAATGGGCTGCCTGCTACCGGCACCACAACCGATGCCATTGTGTTGGCGGTACGTCAGGCAGTGGAGGAACCTCAGCTGATGATCACTTATGCCGGGACAGCGACTACGGCAGGGGCGGCGATTGGCAGATTGGTATACGACACGGTGACGGAGAGCCTTCAGGCCGGACTGTTATGGAAAGAGAGGATCAGGCACAAATGACTTTTGAGCTGGAGCATCTATGGACTTGGCCATTCTGGACAGGCATGGCGGGAGCCTGGATTATTATACTGGCGTACCTGTTGGACCGATGTATCGGAGATCCGCGGTGGATTCCCCACCCGGTGATTGGCATGGGAAAAGGCATCTCGGCATTGGAGCGTGTCATTCGCTCGCGTGTGCGCACAGAATTGGGGCTGAAGAGAGCGGGGCTGTTGTTCCCAATTGTGATTGCAGGGGGTTCTTTTGCCATCACCTGGGGACTCGTATATGTGCTTGGGCTGATTCATCCTGTCATTGCAGCGGCAGCTGAAGTGGTACTCATTGCAACGACCATTGCTTCAAAAGGGCTGAAGGATGCAGGTATGGAAGTGTATCGTCATCTGAAGCAGCAGGATTGGCCAGCGGCAAGACGTTCACTGGGCATGATTGTTGGACGTGATACGGCGCATCTGGACGAACCGGAGGTTGTGCGGGGAACGGTAGAGACAGTTGCCGAAAATATCGTGGATGCCATTGTATCACCGTTATTCTATGCGCTCATTGGAGGCGCTCCGCTTGCCATGGCTTATCGGGCCGTCAACACGCTGGATTCCATGGTCGGATATAAAAATGACAAGTATCTGCATCTTGGCTGGGCCTCGGCCCGTCTGGATGATGTGGCGAACTGGATACCTGCCCGGCTGACCGCGATTCTGTTAATCGTGGGTGCCTGGGTCATGAAGCAGGACGCCAAAGGAGCAGCACGCATGGTCGCACGGGATGCAAGACTGCACCCAAGTCCGAATAGCGGTTTTCCCGAATCTGCAGTGGCTGGAGCACTGGGCATCCGGCTTGGCGGACATAACGTGTATCACGGCGTTGCTTCGTTTCGTGCCTACATGGGCGAGGCCACAAGGCCGATGGAAGCCGAGGATATTGTGCAAACGTCACGTCTGATGTTCTGGTCGGCAGGGGCTTTTGTTGTACTGTGCGTGTTCATAACGCTGGGTGTGTGGATGGCAGGAGGGACGCTGTTATGGCCGTAAACAAAGGGAATGCAGGCAATGAAGTACATACGAATCAACCCGGCTCACTGAAGCGAAACATTCTGTGGGTCCGTCACGGGACAACGCTGTGGAATGTGGAAAAAAGATATCTGGGGCATACCGACATCGGTCTGCTGCCAAATGCCAAAGAAGAACTGGCTCCGCTTCATGAACAATTGAGCAGTGTTTCGTGGCACGAGGTATACTGCAGTGATCTGCTTCGCTGTCGGCAGACGCTGGAACAGATTCTTCCTGATGCTAGCGGACAGGTGAAGTTCGACTCACGCCTGCGTGAGAATGATTTTGGACAGTGGGAAGGGCTGACCTATGATCAGCTCAAGGATAACCGTGTGTACCGAAACTGGATAGATGCCCCGCAGGAGGTCACTCCGCCTGAGGGGGAATCGTGGCAGGATTTTACTGGACGGTTGAACTCCTTTCTCCAAGAGATGTTGTTGGAGGGCCGTCCTTCGACGCACGTTAATGAGGGGCGAGTGCCAACCATAGTTGTGGTCACACATGGTGGTGTCATCCGGTATGCCTTGTCCCGTCTGATTGCCGGGCTTGGGTTCAGGGATACACATGTCGTACCGGGACAGGCGATTCAGGTTCAGCTTGATCAACAGGGGAATCAGTGGTTTGGCAGCAGAGTGACTTTTCCGCCAATCGGGTTGTAAGGATGTACAATATACCCTATAATCACAACAGAAGTGTGACTTCAGCATGGATACAGATACGCTGCAGGTTGTGAAGCCTGAACGAGTATGTAGCATGCAGAGATTACACGGCAATGGTTTACCATATCAGCGACCAAGGGTCCCGCGTGTGAAGGCTGTTTTCATGGCAGATTACTACGAGTCATGAAACACACAGGGTGAAATGGGGAAGCCGGTGCAAATCCGGCACGGTCCCGCCACTGTAAAACAGGATGATTCCTGTAAGTCAGGTTACCTGCCCTGGACGTACAAACCGGTGTTCCTTCGAGGAAAGGACAGCGTTTCGGGCTATTCTATGCGCATGGACAACCCTTGGTTGAACATGTACAGATCGCCATATGCGAGACGTCATCCCTGATCCTTGTCCAAGGATTGGGGATTTTTTATTGTTCATGTAAGATAAACCGAATTTTTACACGTTAACGAAGAGTGCAGGACCGATCTGAAGAAACGGAGTGTTCGCTTAAAGCTTTCTACAAGAAAGCTACATCGGAAGCATAAGCTTATCCCCGGATTTTCCCTTTCGAAAAGGGAAAATCCGGGGATAACAGCGATCGGAAGATGGTACTGCAATCGGAGTGGACTTGTGTAAAATGGATGGGTTTAACTTGTACAGGAACACCAAGACATGGGGAGTAAGAGTTCAAGCACGATGCAAGAAAATAGTACAGATAGAGAAGGGGAGAATAACAGAATGAATTTCAAAAATTGGAAAAGCGTAGCGTCACTGCTAAGTGCAGCGGCACTTGCACTGGCTTTGGCCGGATGTGGCAATGCAACAACAAACGAGGGCACAGGTACTTCACAGCAACCGGCACAGGAGCAGTCCCAAGGCCAGGCGCAGACGGACCTCAAAACACAATATCCACTGACAGTTACGGATGCAACGGGTGAATCATTCACCTTTGAAAAGGCACCTGCCAAAATTGTATCCGTGTCTCCGGCTGAGACGGAATCCCTGTTTGCCCTTGGATTGGACGATCAGATCGTTGGTGTATCGGACTATGACGATTATCCGGAAGCAGCAACAACCAAAGCTAAAATGGGCGGTATCACCAAGCCCAATGAAGAGTCCATCATTGCCGCAGAAGCCGACATCGTCTTCACAGGTATCTCGATGAGCGAAGATGCAGTGAAAAAGCTGCGCGAACTGGGCATTACCATTTTCAAAACGGATCCTAAATCCATTGACGATGTGATGAATAATATCGAAACCTTCGGTAAAATCACCGATCATCAGGAAAAAGCACAAGAAATCATCACCCAGATGAAACAGGACGTGACAGATGTAACCGAAGCGGTGAAGGCCGTTAAACCGGAAGAGAAGAAAAAAGTATACGTTGAATTCTCCCCAGGTTGGTCGGTAGGTAAAGGTGAGTTCATGGACGAACTGATCACCGTAGCCGGAGGAACCAATATTGCTTCGGACAAAGAAGGCTGGTACCAGATCAATGAAGAAAATGTGATCGCCTCCAACCCGGATGTGATTTTGTATGCTAATGATGTCATTGATGAAAACTCCAAAACACTGGATCAGATCATCAAGGCGCGCAGCGGCTGGGATCAAATTACCGCTGTGAAAAATGACGCGGTTATTGGCCTGGATGCCAACCTGCTGAGCCGTCCGGGTCCACGGGTAACTCAAGGGCTGAAAGAAGTAGCCAAAGCGATCTACCCTGACTTGTTCCAATGAGTAAAAAGCTGATCCTGTTCGGAACGACGGGCATGGTGCTGCTGGTGCTCACCGTGCTCATCTGCACGAGCATTGGTTCAGTAGCGTTGCCGATCCGGGATATTGCAGGCATCCTGATTCACAAAATCCCCTGGGTGGGAGATTGGATTACACCGGATTGGAATAAGGCAGCCGAACAGATTATCTGGAAAGTCAGATTCCCACGTGTACTGCTTGCTGTGCTCGTGGGCGCATCGTTGGCGATTGCCGGTGCGGGATTCCAGGGGGTTCTTCGGAACCCACTGGCAGACCCGTTCACCCTGGGCGTATCATCCGGTGCTTCGGTGGGTGCAGCCTTTCTGATTTTCTTCGGATTGCAGTATGCACTGATCGGAATCTGGACGTTGCCACTGGTGGCGTTTTTGACGGGTGTAATCACGTTATGGTTTGTTATGGCACTGGCTCGTGAAGGGCGTAAAATACCTACACATAGCCTCATACTGGCTGGTGTGGTCATGCAAAGTTTCCTGGGCGCAGTTGTTTCCTTCCTGTCGACCATGTCGAAACAGACGATTAATGAAATTATATACTGGACGATGGGAAGTCTGGCTCTGCGTGGGTGGTCGTATACGGCCATCCTTTTCCCGTATTTTCTGTTAGGGCTGGTCTTTCTCTGGAGCCGCGCACGCTCGTTGAATGTGCTTGCACTGGGAGAACGTCAAGCCGCACATATCGGGATCGGAGTGGACAGACTCAAGCTGTCCGTGCTGGCAGTTGGCACACTGCTGACTGCTGGGGCTGTCTCGGTATCGGGTGTCATCGGATTCGTTGGATTGGTGATCCCGCATATGTTGAGGCTGCTGGTGGGACCGGATTACCGACTGTTGGTACCTTTGTCTGCAATTGGTGGAGCGATCTTCATGGTGTGGGCCGATACCATCGCAAGGTCGTTGCTGGCGCCAACTGAAATTCCGCTCGGTGTTGTCACCGCCTTTGTTGGTGCACCGTTCTTTGCTTACCTGCTGCACCGGAACAAAAAGTTGCAGAAGGGGATGATGCCATGAATTCCAGTACCAGTTCCAACTCGACTTCACTTATCTCCATTAAGGGAGCAGGGAAGTCATATGGCAATCATCAGGCATTGCGTAGTGTAGACTGGAATGTTGGTGAAGGTGACTGGTGGGGAGTTGTTGGTCCAAACGGCAGCGGAAAGTCCACCCTGATCCAGCTTATTGCCGGAACGGAACAGTTAAGCGAAGGTCAGATCCGTATCGATGGTCGAGACATCGGCTCTTACAGCCGTAAGGACCTGTCGCGCATGATCGCTGTATTGCAGCAGGACGGCCTGCCAGCTATCTCCTATCCCGTGCGGGATGTGGTGGAGATGGGGCGGTATCCGTACCAGAACTGGCTGGGGCGTGAAGCGGGTGATGGGGCACTTGTAGTGGACAAGGTGCTTGAAGATCTAGGATTGACAGAGCTGGCGGACAGACCGCTGGATGCACTCAGCGGCGGGCAACGGCAGCGAGTCGCACTAGCCAAAGTTATGGCTCAGGAGCCGAGGTTACTGCTGCTGGACGAGCCGACCACGTTTCTGGATATTAAATATCAATTGCAATTCATGGAATTGTTATCGGCATGGCGACAGAGGACTAACATTACAATTGTGGCTGTGCTGCATGATCTGAATCTGGCCGCGTTATTTTGCGATCACATTCTGGCGCTGCGTGAGGGATTGACGGTTGGAAAGGGCACGCCTCATACGTTGATCAACGATGAGAATATCCAGGACATATTTCGCGTCAAACCCGCGATTGTCTCCCATCCCGACCATGCCATACCTCAATTGCTGCTGCGGCGGGACATCGATTAAATGAAGCGGGGCAACCCATATTTTGATGAAGGAAGTGCTGGTTGTATGAATAATGAACAGGTGTTGGAGCATTTAATAAGTAAGATTACTGCTCCTGATCAGGAAGTCGCGGCAGAAACCTCTGCGCATGTGGATTCGTTGACGAAGCCGCCCGGGAGCCTGGGCAAATTGGAAGAGCTGGTGATCCGCCTGGCAGGCATGACGGGTAATGCACGTCCGCGTTTTGATCACAGGGCGGTCATTGTCATGGCCGCAGATCACGGCGTAGTGGAAGAAGGCATCAGTGCTTTTCCTGCTGAAGTGACCCCGCAGATGGTTCTGAATTTCCTCGCTGGAGGCGCTGCGGTGAATGTGCTTGCTCGTCACGCCGGAGCTGATGTGATCTGTGTGGATATCGGTGTGAATGCCGATCTTGAACATCCGGACCTGCTTTCCCGTAAAATTCGCAAAGGCACGGCCAACATGGCCCGAGGGGCAGCGATGACCCGGGATGAGGCAGTTCGGGCTATCCTTGCAGGAGCCGAAGTTGTAGCGGCAGAAGTGGCGAAGGGAACACAGCTGTTTGTCACCGGGGAGATGGGAATTGGCAACACCACTGCAAGTGCTGCGGTAATGAGCGCGTTAACCGGAGTTGCACCAGCTGCCGCCGTGGGGCGAGGAACCGGCATTGATGATGCAGGCTTGCAGCGCAAGGCTGCTGTAGTCAGCCGGGCGCTTAGCGTAAACGCACCGAACCCGGAAGATGCACTGGATGTTCTGTGCAAGGTGGGTGGACTGGAGATTGCCGGACTCACAGGGGTTATTCTCGCGGCGGCGGCTCATCGTTGCCCGGTCGTTGTAGACGGGTTCATCTCTACCGCCGCAGCGCTGGTGGCAAGACAACTTGCACCTCTGAGTACAGCTTATATGATCGCTTCACATACTTCACACGAAAATGGACATGGAGCGCTGCTGCGTGAACTGGATTTAAAATCGATGCTGGATCTGGATATGCGTCTGGGTGAAGGCACAGGCGGCGTGCTTAGTCTTCATCTGATTGACGCAGCATGTCTCATTCTGAACGAGATGGCTACCTTTGCAAGCGCGGGTGTCTCAGACGGGGCAAGCCATGCTTCGGACTCCGCAGCGTCGGTTGATTCATCGCTGCAAGGAGAGAGTTCCCGATGAGCGTACTGGTGACAGGCGGCGCACGCAGTGGCAAAAGCTCCTTTGCCGAGCGTCTCTGCATGCAGCGTTCCTCGGAGGCGTGGTATGTGGCGACAGCTCAGGCGTACGATGATGAAATGCGTGAGCGTATCGCCATGCATCAGCATCAGCGCGAGGCATCAGGGTATCTGTGGCACACGATGGAAGAGCCGATACATCTGCCTGCTTTGATAAGCCGCATGGGTGAAGGGCATACAGGGACTTCTGCACCCACCATTCTGGTGGATTGCCTGACGCTGTGGCTGACAAATGTTTTGTTAGCACATGAGCATGACGAGAAGCAGGTGTTACAGGCACATTTGGACGCGCTGGTTGAAGCGATTCGAACCTATCCAGGTTTGCTTGTTTTGGTTACAAATGAAGTGGGAGATGGGATCGTACCGGAATATGCCCTTGGCAGAAAATATCGGGATTTGGCCGGTGTACTGAATCAGCGTATTGCGGCGATATGCGGTGAAGTGTTTCTGGTGACCGTAGGCATTGCGATTGAACTAAAAAGCAAGGAGTACCGCTTATGAAGGATGGTACGCCTGCTCCTCAGCGTAAACATGCGGCGGCAGCCGCTTTTCAATTTTTGTCCCGTTTCCCTGTCAAAATGCAAATCGATTTTGTCCCGCCATTGCTGCGGGAAAGTGTAGTCTTTTATCCGCTGGTCGGTGCTGCAATCGGTCTGTGTGTCTGGCTCGCGGGAGCCTTAAGTGGTGCAGTGCTTCCGGCCTTTCCGGCTGCCGTCCTGACCTTGACGTTATGGGTATGGCTCACCGGAGGACTCCATCTTGACGGATGGATGGATACGGCGGATGGCTTGCTCAGTTATCGTACCCGTGAACGGATGCTGGAGATTATGAAGGACAGCCGTGTCGGGGCGATGGGGGTAATTGCTTGTGTGCTTCTACTCATGATGAAAGCTGCGCTGATCGCCGATTTTATTGCCCGGGGCCACTGGGTGTATGGTGCGCTGCTGATCCTGCCCATGATCTGGAGCCGCTGGTTCATGGTGTATGCAATGTCCGCCTGGCCGAATGCGCGCGAAGATGATGGACTTGCTGTATTGTTCAAAGGTCTGGGTGAGCGGAAGGAGGTCCAGCGTGCACGAAGTTCAGCTGTGGGCCTGACCTTAATCGCAGGGGCAATTACGTTTGCCGCGGTGTGGCTTTTCAAGCCGGATATGGGGATTGCGGATGCAATGGTGAGTGGTCTGGGTACACTGCCATGGTGGCTATACCCGGTGGCGGCAGTTATTATACTGCCTGTGGCGTGTTATTATATCGGCCGATTCGTGGCTGCCCGGATCAGTGAACGGCTAGGCGGTTTGACCGGGGATACGTATGGTGCCATGAATGAGCTGCTGGAGGCGGCTTTGTTGACCGTGCTGAGTGTGCTTCAAGGACTGTTCTGGCTGTAACTTTTGAAGTATGAAGCAGTATGAAAGTGTTACGCATGAGGTTGGGAGCAAGGTGATCTGGATATAACACGGAGACAGGGGGAGAGAGCGTGGAAGATAGGCCATTACAACCAGCGGCGGTACTGATGCTGCAAGGAACGGCTTCGGATGTAGGCAAAAGTGTCATCACAACGGCATTATGCCGGATTTTTAAGCAGGATGGTTTCAAGCCTGCTCCGTTCAAGTCACAGAATATGGCACTGAATTCCTATGTGACAGAAGATGGCAAGGAGATTGGTCGGGCTCAGGGGGCACAAGCCGAAGCCTGCGGTATTGAGGCGACAACCGATATGAATCCAATCCTGATCAAGCCGGTGCGGGACATGCATTCGCAGATCGTGGTACATGGTGTACCTTTTGCCCAGATGAGTGCATCGGACTACCGTCAGCATTTCCTGCCTGAAGCAAAGCAGACGGTGATGGATGCGCTGAACCGGCTACGGGATACCTATGATATTGTGCTGATGGAAGGAGCGGGTAGTCCGGCCGAGATCAATCTGAAGGATCGGGATATCGTCAACATGAATCTGGCAGGCTGGGCCGATGCACCGGTGATTCTGATCTCCGATATTGATCGGGGCGGGGTGTTTGCTTCCATTGTAGGTACGCTGGAGCTGCTGGAACCCCATGAGGTGGCGCGTGTCAAAGGGTTCATTATCAACAAGTTCCGCGGTGATCTGTCCCTGTTGCAGCCAGGACTCGACTGGCTTGAAGAACGGACAGGCATTCCAGTATTGGGTGTATTGCCTTACATAAGAGATATTCAGATTGAAGCAGAGGATTCAGTGGTGCTGGACTCCATGCGCCATGGAAAATCCGGCAAAACCGAGCTGGATCTGGCGGTGATCCGATATCCGCGAATTTCCAACTTTACAGACTTTGATGCACTTTCCCGTGAACCGGATGTGAATGTACGTTACGTGACCTCGCCAGAGGAATTGGGCAGTCCGGATGCCATTCTTCTACCGGGTACGAAGGATACCATAGGTGACCTGGCATATCTGCGTGAGTCTGGGCTGGAGCAGGCGATTGCCAGTCAGACCGAGCGTGAGCATGTTCAGCTCGTAGGAATATGTGGCGGATACCAGATGCTGGGACGTCATCTGAAGGACCCGTTTGCTGTGGAGGCGAATCAGATCCAGGAAGCAAAAGGACTTGGCTGGCTCCCGCTATCGACAACGTTTCTTCAGGAAAAGCAGACTGTCAGAGCATCCGGACGGGTGCAGCCTGATCACCCGATTCGTCTGTATGGTGAGCGAGATGTAACAGATGTTTCATTACCTGTTAATGGATATGAGATTCATATGGGTGTTACGGAGTGCCACGAGCCTGAACGGGTAACCGCGTTGTTTGAAATCTCACATCCAGGTGGTCAACCTTTCCAAGAAGGCTGGGGCTCAGTAGATGGCAGCGTGTGGGGAACCTACCTGCATGGTTTGTTTGAAAGTGATCAATTCCGACGTTCGTGGCTGAATGCCTTGCGTGAAGGTAAAGGACTGCCGCCGCTTCAGGAGACATATAGTGCGCATGAACGTAAGGAGATGGAGTTCGATCGAGTAGCTGAATCATTGCGTTCGTCATTGGATATGAAGCGTGTGTACGAGATTATGGGTGTTCAGGCACCCGAGTGAAACAACAATACCCCCATGTCCGACAACCCGTTCTCTAGAAACGGAATGTTAGCGGCATGGGGGCATTGTATATCCTATGATTAGTATGAGGTTTAAAACAGGTGATGATAGGTTAATGGTTAACCTGTTAGTTTATTTTGAAATTTTTCATGGCGGATTGAAGCTCTACAGCTTGTTCATGCAGATGACGAACTGTATTCGAATGGGAATCCATCTCGCTGAGCTGCAGGTCTGCTGTTGAAGCAATCTGTAACATGCTCTCACGAGATTTGGTCGTAATCTGTGCCGTTTCTTCTACGGATGCACTCACTTCTTCAGCACCAGCGGATACTTGTTGTGTAGAAGCAGAGACGGTCTGGATGGTCAGATTCACGTTCTGAATCAATTCATTCAGCTGCTGGAAGGCTGAGCCTGCTTGTTGAACGACAGTTGTGCCTGAACCAATCTCCCGGGTTACACGGTTCATGGCGTCAACGGAGCGTTCAGCGTCTTCACGAATGGTACCCAGATAATCCGAAATTTCTTCGGTGGCTGTCTTGGATTGCTCGGCAAGTTTGCGAACTTCTCCAGCAACAACAGCGAATCCGCGACCATGCTCTCCGGCACGTGCTGCTTCGATGGAGGCGTTGAGTGACAGCATGTTAATCTGTTTGGTGATCTCAAAAATGGAAGCAACAATGGTGCCGATGGCTACCGAACGTTCATTCATAGTTTCCACATAACGCAACGATTCGCTTGCTGTCTGGCCTACACGCTCCATCTGCTCAATGGCATTCTGAGCCAGTCGGTTACCGTTAACTGCCTCGTTCGCTGCTTCACCAATCTGGTCAGACACTTCGGCAGAAGATGAAGCAATATGCATGATACCTTGCGTAATTTCTTCCATAGCTCTGGCATTCTCGGATGCGCTTGACGCAATGCTGATGCTTCCTTTTTCTGCATCTTCTGCGGAGCGGCTGGAGTTTCGAACCATACCGGACATCGATTCAACCCGCTGAAGCAGGTCATTGGAGCCTGATACAACTTCATTGGACGTAGACAAGGCACGGCTAATCATTTCTTTCAGGTTATGCGTCATCGTCTGGAAGCTAGCGGCAAGCTGGGCAATTTCATCTTTACCTTTGATCTCTAGCTCAGCGGTCAGATCACCTTGGGAAATTTGTTTACTATGTTGGACCAGCTTGATGATCGGTTTGGTCACTCTTTTGATCATACTAGTGGAGATAAGCCAGCCGAGCACAAACACTAATGCTGTAATCCCAAGACACAACCAGAAAATCTGGGTAATCTTGTCTTGAATGAACTGGGCATCCATGCTGACAGCCATAATCATGTTACTTCCTGCAATGGGGATAAAGGCTGCTTTATGTACACCAAAGGAATCGGAGTAGACCTCGCTGATTACCATTTCTTTGTTCTCAATAGCTGCATTCATTGCGGGTTCTACACTAATCTCATCCTGGGCTTTCATGTTTGAAGAAGGGTTGGCCACAACGACTTTGGCTGAGCCATCTTGAATAGCAACAACGTAAGCCGCATCCAGATTATGTTCTTTTGCTTTATCTGCCAGGTACGATTCCACGGTCATGGCAGCACCTTCAGAACCGGCTCCGCCACTCTGTACCTGTAGGATTTTGGATGCTGAAGTATTCTTGTATATATCCTGAATGGACGTGTTAAGGACTTTGTCAAACTGCGGCAGCACGTAGCTTTGAATAATATTCATCGATACGGCATAAAAACTGATACTGAACAACAGGGAAGCAACCAGCAAGACGAGGAACAAGGTGCCTCTGATTTTACCGGCAACGGTGCGATTACGAAACATATGATCATCCTTTCACGTCAAGTTCATTAACATTGTCGCTTTTCCGTAATCCTAAGACCTATCTACCAATGAAGAAAGACCTAAATTGAACATTGAGAAAACTTGGGAATAAGCGGATATACCTATATTACAAAATTAACCGGAGGTTGAATAGAACAATTTTCACGATTTGATGTATTTTTTTCAGAAATAGATGAATCTGTTACATGCATATTACATAATATCAATTAATACCTACCAGAATAGTTTGTTATATGTTATATTGTAAAATGTCTTTGTCGGAAGTACAAAAGATAGAAGAGAAAACCGGATATGTTCCGGTTACACACATGCCTGAGGAGGATTTAAAGAAATGGATACTTTTCTAATCATATTGAATGTAGTGGTTATGCTTGTCTTACTTGGCATCCTCTACTGGATGCAGAAAAAGCATATCTCCTTTACGAAACGCGTATTTGCGGGTCTGGGACTGGGGGTTGTGTACGGGGTTATTCTTCAATTGGTGTACACATCAGGTTCTGATGTAGTTACGAAATCAGTCGATTGGTTCAATCTGGTCGGTTCAGGATATGTTCGTTTGTTGCAAATGGTCGTGATCCCATTGATCATGGTGTCCATCATCTCGGCCATTATGAATCTGAAGGGCAAACAAAATCTCGGCAAGATGAGTGTTTCCATTATTGCCATTCTGTTGATCACGACAGCGATTGCCGCAGGGGTCAGCATTGTGACCAGTCTGGGCTTCAACCTGACTTCCATTGAGATTCAAGGAGGAGACCGGGAGAATGCGCAGATTCAGAAGGTGGAGGAACGGCTTGTTGATGTGAAGGATCAGACCATCCCGCAGCAAGTGCTGGAATTCATTCCTTCGAATCCATTTGCAGATATGACAGGAGAACGCCGTACATCCACACTGGCGGTGGTTATTTTCTCCGCGTTTATCGGTGTAGCCGTACTTGGACTGGATCGCAAAAAACCTCAGCAGGCGGAGACGTTCCGCGGTATGGTTAATGCGGTATATGCGGTGGTTATGCGAATTGTTACACTGGTGCTGAGGCTTACGCCTTACGGGATTTTAGCACTGATTACAAAGGTAACGGCGACAACCAATGCGGAAGAGATATTAAAGCTCATCAAATTCGTGATTGCGTCTTATATCGCGCTGGCGATCATGTTTATTATTCATCTGATCATTATCTCTCTGTCCGGCTTCAACCCGGTTACGTATTTGAAGAAGGTGCTGCCAACACTGGTATTTGCCTTTACGTCCCGTTCAAGTGCAGCGGCGATCCCGCTGAATGTGGAGACACAGACGAAGAAACTCGGCGTATCGGACGGTATTGCGAACCTGTCTGCAAGCTTTGGGGCTACGATTGGGCAAAACGGCTGCGCCGGGATCTATCCGGCCATGCTGGCGGTAATGATTGCTCCGACGGTCGGCATCGACCCGCTGAGCTGGGACTTCATTGTGACTTTGATCCTCGTAGTCATGATCAGTTCGTTTGGTGTGGCTGGCGTTGGCGGCGGGGCAACCTTCGCTTCCCTGATCGTATTGTCCACCATGAATCTGCCTGTGGCTCTGGTTGGACTGCTCATTTCCGTGGAGCCGCTGATCGACATGGGTCGTACAGCGCTTAACGTGAACGGGTCAATGACATCAGGACTCGTGACGAGCAGAATTTTGAAGGAAAACGATCGGGACACGTTTAACGATCAAAGCCGTGAACTGGATTCTGCGGCTCACGCTTAATACAGAATGGAGTAGATAAAAGCTCACATTAAGATAGCTAGAGCCGTCTACAAATCAAGTGAGAAAAGCCGTCCTTCGGGTAAATCCGGAGGGCGGTTTTTTTGCGGCAATCAAACTATGCTGTGCACGGTGGTGAAGCAGTTTTCTTTTTCGATAAACGGGGCAAGGGGAATCGGGGTAGGAAAAACTAGTATGGTCGAGAGAGACAGAGGAGGAATATAAAAGGGATCGTAGTCACTCAGGCACACTTGGAGTTATTTAGTTCTGTTCATGGGACGAGAAATGTGATAGAGTATTCATGTTTTGGCCCTGAGCCAAACCGCGGTTCGTAACCATCCCGCGTAATCAAAACTAGGAAGGCAGTGTATGTATTTATGTTTAACTTAGGGTGGGGAGCAGTTTTTGTTCTCGTAACTTATGGATTTTTCCTGCTGTGTTACCGCTTGTTCGGTAAAAAAGGTCTCTATGCCTGGATTGGTGTGGCTACGGTTATAGCCAACATTCAGGTGACCAAAACGATAGATATCATGGGAATTGTGCTGACGCTTGGTAACACGATGTATGTCAGCATGTACCTGACCAGTGACCTTCTTAATGAGAAGTATGGACCAGGTGAGGCACGCAAAGCCGTATGGTTCGGTTTTTTCACGCTCATCATGACAACGGTTCTGATGCAGATGGTGTTGTACTTTGACCCGGCACCAACGGACTTTGCACAGGAATCTATGGTGAAGCTGTTTGGACTGCTGCCACGTTTGGCACTCGGAAGTCTGACGGCATACTTCATAAGCCAGTTCCTGGATGTTCGATTGTACTCTTGGCTGCGCAAGGTGGCCCCAGGGCGCAATCAGTTGTGGATTCGCACCAACGGTAGTTCGATCATCAGTTCATTTGTGGATACACTGGTGTTCTGTACGATCGCGTTTGCGTTCATCTATCCTTGGGATGTTTGGCTGGAAATCTTCCTGACGACGTATATTATCAAATTTGTATTAACTGCGGTCGGAACGCCATTTCTGTATGCCGCACGCAGCTTTAAGTTTAAGGATGAAGCTTAGACAATATTCAAAGAGTATAATGACCTGTCGTTATGAGCGTGTATCATTTATTATTAGCCAACAATGACTTCATACAAAGGGGAATCGCACATGTACTCTACACTGCGTTATACACTGGAAAGCAATGGCACAACCTACGAGAATGATAGCATTAATGCCTCGTTATTGGTGGAGTTGATCTCCAATCTGGAATTGCATGAATACGTAGTACTTAAACCTTCGGAGCTGGTGGAGGGAAGTATGTATATGCAGGCTGCTGCGCTTGAGGAACCAGGGCAAATGGTGGCGGAGATTCGTTTGCAGGAAGGCGAGGACGGTTTCCGGCATTACAGCTGCAGCACAACAGATACAACTGGGATTATTCAATGGTTTCTGGATTACTGGGGGAAGCAACAGTTGCCACAGCTGGAGTCTTGGCAGGATATCACGCATGAGTTTGGTTAATGGTAAATGAGTGAGCAGGAATAAGATTACGTAGAATACAGACAGAGTAATTTAGGATATGCTTCGTATTAATTACAATCCCGCAACCCATGATATTCATGGAGTTGCGGGATTTTTGCGTTCGCGTGTGTACGTGCTACTTTTTCTGTATACAGGCCTGAGGCGTACGCGAAAGGAGTATATTATTTAGAAGATACAGTTCAGCACAGTTTCGTGCAGTTTAGTTCATGATGCACAATATCGGCTGAGCATTGATGTATATGGGCTGTTTTTGACATAGATCCAATTGGATTAGTCAGTAAGGATTTGCAGTTCTTTTGGATATGTTGTCAGAACTTCCACACCCGTCTCGGTTACAATTACATCATCTTCGATACGGACGCCGCCTGCTGCGGTATATATGCCCGGTTCAATCGTGAATACGGTACCTTCATTCAGGATGTCCATATTCTCTCCATGGAGAGAAGGATACTCATGCACGTCAATACCCAATCCATGGCCTACTCTATGCATAAAACGCTCGCCGTATCCCGCTTCTTCCGTGACCTGGCGTGCTGCACGATCCACTTCGGCGCAGGTGATGCCTGGTTTCACGATTTGGATAGCAGCTTCGTTCGCTGCGAGTACAGTGTTATAGATGGTTTTGAGTTCAGGTGAGATGTCACCAAAGGCGAATGTACGTGTGATATCCGAGGCATATCCTCCAGCATACACACCCATGTCAAACATCAACAGGTCACCATGTTGCAGTTTCCGTTCACCCGGTGTACCGTGTGGCAGACCTGTTTTGGGTCCTGTGAGCACCATGGTATCAAAGGAAGGGCCATCGGCACCCAGCTTTTTCATCTGATACTCCATCTCGGCGACAAGTTCAATCTCGGTTACGCCTGTGCGAACATGAGAGAGTCCTTGACGCAATGTTTCTTCGATCAGGTGAATGGCGTGGCGAATGCGGGCTACCTCATCTGGTGTTTTTTTCACACGTAATGTGCGAAGCAACGGGCCAACATCTTCAAAGCTGGCAGTACCCAGAGCGGCGGTCAGCTGCTCATAACGTGCGACCGTCACGTATTCTTTTTCGAGACCTACCCGGCCCAAGCGCCCCTGATAACGATCAAACAAAGCGTACGGATTATCCGTATCCGTGTGAGTGGCAATGTTGGATACCGAGGAAGCGGCTGCGGCAGCTTCAGCGTCCAGTGCGGGTACAATCAACAAGGGTTCTTCGCCACGTGCGAGAAGCAAACCAAGGAAACGTTCATGCGGATTGCTCGCAAATCCAGTAAAATAGTAGATATGTTTTGGATCTGTGATCAGCATGGCGTCCAATCCTTGCCCGGACAGATCGGCTTCGAGACGAGATAAAGGGTTTTGATTCATAAGTGTAGTTGTCCACCTTTCCATTCATACTATCCTTCTATTATAAAAGATTATGATGGAATTCCAAACCGCAGTGATTTCATGTCCTCGGAATCCCTTGAATTCGCCGTTTAAGTGGCTGGTGTGAAGGGTAATACAGGGCGAAACCGCTTTACAGATGAATAATAGCATTACAACTATAGAGAACAATACATTAACAATACGTTGAAGCTTGGCTTAGTTATTTTATACAAAAGAACGATATGCGAAGGGAGATGTAATCATGAATAATCGAGTAACCGTTCCACTGTATGCTTCATTATTAAGTGTGGCACTGTTAACCGCGTCATGTTCTTCAGGCGAACCTTCTACGGGAGGAACAGAGCAGACGTCTCAGGGACAGGGAACAGGTCAGGGACAGACGGCCAACGGAGGCAATACCGGTGCAAGTGGAAATGAGAGTGGAGCGCAGGGAGAGACTGTTATTCCGTATCAGGCTTCCATACTGGTTGAAGGACTGAATGCACCATGGGAGATTGTGAGTGTGCCTGATGGTCGGATGTTTGTAACGGAACGCCCTGGTGCGATTCGGGTCATTGAGGATGGAAAACTAGCCCCTGAACCACTGATTGAATTCTCAGCCCCGTTTAATGAAGAAGGTGAGGGAGGTCTGTTGGGTCTTGCAGCTGATCCGGACTTCGAGGATAACGGTTATCTGTATGCGTACCACTCCTATCTGGAAGGCGATGACATTGCCAATCGAGTGTTACGCCTCAAGGTGAATGATGGCAAAGCCGTCATAGATCAAGAGCTGCTTGGTAACATTCCAGGCGGAACAAATCATAACGGTGGGCGGACCAAAATTGGCCCGGACAAGTTGCTCTATATTACGACAGGTGAGCGTTATGAACCGGAACTGTCACAGAACAAAGATAGCCTTGGAGGTAAAATATTGCGGATAGGCCTCGACGGATCGATCCCGGCAGACAACCCATGGCCGAATTCACCTGTATACAGTATGGGACACCGCAACGCACAGGGACTGGCATGGAACCCGGACAACAGTTATCTCTATGCCACGGAGCATGGTCAGCGTAATCATGATGAGATTAACCGGATTGTAGCTGGTGAGAATTATGGCTGGCCCGAGGTGGAGGGAGACGACGATGACAATGGCGCATATCAGGCTCCGCTTGCACATAGTGGGAACGATACATGGGCGCCGTCTGGTGTAGCTTTTGTAGAAGAAGGACCTTGGGCTGGATCACTGATTGCTGCAAATCTGCGTGGAGAGCAGCTGCTGAAGGTCACTCTTTCGGAAGATGGCACACAGGTGGAGAAGGTGGAACCGATCTTCGAAGATGAGTGGGGTCGAATTCGCAATGTGAGTGCTGGTGAGGACGGGAAGTTGTATGTGCTTACGAACAATCGGGATGGACGGGGATCGCCACGAGATGGGGATGACAAGCTGATTGTACTTACTCCGGAGAGCTGAGTCGGGGGCAAGGGAGAGAAAATCAGTGTTGCAGGACAGCGTCGAACCGAACTCGTCTCTCCGTAAGGAAGTGGATGGAGTGAGTTTAAATTAACGGATGCCGCTTAACTTGAGTCAAAGCCCTGAAGTGCCCTGAATCTGAATCGCTCTAAATAAAATTTTTCTAAAGAACCTGACGCACCTTAAATAGAGGTTTGGTGGCGTTCGTAGAATTTAACGAACCTCAGCCGCGCTATATCGCCAAAATTCACTCGAAACCTGCCGAAAAACCAATGAAATGAGTAACTAGGGTGTCTGAGATTCGTTACAAAACAACTATAACGTTTAGACTGTGCCCAATTCGTTAGAGACGGACCTCAGTCAATAAGTAGACACTTACGTTACGGTTTTCCGGTGAATTGATTTGCCAAACGGGCAGGGGAAAGATACTGTGCACATGCCGTGGTGCAATATAAGATACTGCGTGCATACTGTATGAATAGCGTGCGCAATAGGTGCTACCATACGGTCAACACCAGTGCAGTAGAGTAGTAGATACACATGGTTAATTAATTAAAGGAGCTGTCCCTGTCAAGTTCATGACATTGGGACAGCTCCTTGATTGTAATGTATGTGTCATCCTAATCTTGAATGAGCTACAACGCACAGTGCCGCACGAAGAGAAACAGCGTTAATAGGATGCTTGTGTCATTCCCAAAATACTCACAGCTCCGCGTTCTTTACTATTCTGCGCTCTCCGCAAGTGTGGCAATACGCTGAGTCGGATCATTCATGTACTCTCCACCGTGATAACAGAGAACTTTATTGAGCTTAAGGTTGGTCAGTTTCTTCAGGCTTCGCAGCGCTTCAGGCATGTCCGGTGTCGCTTGTGGTGCAGGGCCAACCAGTTCATCATCGACCACACGAAGTTCATCGGCAGCGAGCAGGAACTGTTGCTCCCCGAAATACAGGCAGATATGACCTGGCGTATGTCCCGGTGTATGAATGACCTGTGTACCACCTTGAAGGGGTAACAAGTCTCCGTCTGCCAGAGTTCTGCTAATGTTCACTTCGGGCAGCTGCAGGAGCAGTTGGTCTGCCAGTGCCAAAACGGGCGCGGGCAGCAGAGTACGACGTTCAGGCGTGAATTTGATCAAAGGTTTCTCACCTGTTAGATATGGAATCTCATCGGCATGTGCCCAGATTTCCAGATCAGGGATGGCATCCAGCAGAGCGCCCAAATTACCAATATGATCGATGTCCTGATGAGTAATAATCACACGTTTGACGTCCGAGAGCTGTACATCCTCTTGTTCCAATGCGGATTGAAGTTCAGCGAATTGTCCAATCATGCCTGTATCCACCAGGGTAACGCCATCTACATCACGAAGCATGACGGGGAATATGGGGCTGTTCCCAGAAGGCGTAGGAATCTGAAGATTTAGCACAGTAATCGAAGTTGTTGGATGGCTCATGGTTATTCGGACCGTAGTCCGGTACACCTCCTTTTCTTTTTTAGCGATGATTGTTGTTATTCAGGGCGATTGTATTTTAAGTGTTTTCTATATTTTTTAACGGTATGGAGCAGTGCTTCGAACGTTTCTTCTTCATTACTGCCATCTTTAACGATGGAGACAAACGAGAAGTTATCATGAACAAGTTTGTTCCTCGTCTGAAACACCAGACTAAGGGCTTCAGCGAAGTGTTCCTTTTCGGATTCCAGAGCAATGAACTCTTTACTCAGTTCGGCTTGAATAATCTCCATGTTGGAGCGTGCACGGTAGGCAGGAGTTTTCATCAGCTGAGTCGAATTAAACTTTTTCTGATATACGTCTCTGTACAGTTGATGTAACATTTGTTCAATAATGGCGCATAGTTCGATGACCAGTGAAGCATATCTTCGGTTTTTGCGTTTTCGGGTGAGCTCACGTGTTTCTTCTTTGTCCAAAATACCGTATTTTTCATACAGCGTAGAATCAACGTTCTGCAAGATTTCCTGATATTCCTGTTCGAGTAGTGCGATTTCAAGTTTGGCTTGTTTTTTAACTTTTTTAAAATCCTCTTTGGTCAGCATACTTGTCCTCCCATGGAAACCGAGATGTGATCCTATCATTATCTCATATTGTCCGTCGTCGCGCCTCTAATTTCGGAACCTCAGGTTCAGAAGGGAAGTACCTCATGTCCAATCAGACAGCAATTGTAACAGGAGCTAACTCAGGTATGGGGTTGGCAACCACCATTGAACTTGCAAGGCAAGGATATCGCGTAATTATGGCATGCCGCAGTGAGAAGCGCGGACAGGAGGCTCTTCAGGAAGCTGTGCGTCAGTCCGGTTCTTCTGCGATTGAATTGATGCTGTGTGACCTGGGTTCACTCAAAAGTATACGCCAGTTTGCCGGCACATTCCGCGAGCGTCATGATCACCTTGACGTTCTGGTTAATAATGCGGGGGTAGTGATGGTTAAGCGGAAGGAAACCTCAGACGGGTTCGAACAAAGTATCGGTATTAACCATCTGGGACATTTCCTGCTGACCTTACTTTTGATAGAACCTCTGAAAGCTGCGAAGCAGGGACGGGTTGTGAACGTTTCGTCAGGTGCCTACAAGGCCGGCAAAATCCACTTCGAAGATCCACATCTGCACAAAGGTTATAATCCGATCAAAAGTTATGCTCAATCCAAACTGGCGAACGTGCTGTTCACTCGTGCACTGGCTAGCAAACTGTCAGGTACGTCTGTCACAGTGAACTGTCTACACCCTGGTGCGGTGGGAACGAGTATTGGCGTAGATCGCAATACCGGATTTGGCACACGCATTATGGCGTTTGCAGGTAAACTTCCATTCTTTCTGTCCCCTGAAGAAGGGGCGCGAACGGCTGTTTATCTGGCCACAAGCCCTGAAGTCGTCGGCATCACCGGTCGTTACTTCTATCAACAGAAAGAGCAGCAGCTGAAGGCACATGCCGTTGACGATGCTTCAGCTGAGCGTTTCTGGACGTGGAGCGAAGAACAGGTGGGGCTAAGAGATGACGAGAAGTTGTAATTCAGCACAAGCTGATGAGTGACCAATGAATAGAGTCGTTACATCTTTTATACTTTTGCCTTCACAGCTTGTTGGATCATTTCAATAACAGCTTCAATACGTTGGATGCCTTGATCTCCCTGACCGTATGCACGGACAGAGGCGGATGAGGCATTTTTTTCATTCTCACCAAGCACGAGCGAATAAGGAACTTTTTCCATCTGGGCTTCACGGATTTTGTACCCGAGCTTCTCGCTCCGCAGATCTGTTTCTACCCGAATGCCCGCAGCCCGGAGTTGGCTCTGTACTTGGATCGCATAGTCTGCATAATGATCTGACACAGGTAGGAGCTTCACTTGTACAGGTGCGAGCCAGAGTGGGAACGCTCCTGCATAGTGTTCAGTCAGGATGCCGATGAAACGATCGATGGAACCGTAGATGGCACGATGGATCACGACAGGACGGTGTTTCAGACTATCTTCGCCAATGTAAGTGAGGTCGAACTTCTCCGGCATTTGAAAATCAAGCTGGATTGTTCCGCACTGCCAGCTACGCTTCAGCGCATCAAGGATATGAAAGTCAATTTTCGGTCCATAAAAGGCACCGTCCCCTTCGTTAATGCGATACTCCACGCCCCGACGATCCAGAACATTTTGCAATGCGCGTTCCGCCTGATCCCACAGTTCCTCAGATCCCATGGAATCTTCTGGACGAGTGGACAATTCAATCTTATATTCGAACCCAAAGATATCGTACATACGTCCGATCAGTGAGATCGCCTGATTGATCTCGTCTTCGATCTGCTCTGGCATGACGTAGAGATGGGCATCATCCTGGCAGAATGTTCGCACACGCATCATACCGTTCAGGGCACCTGAGAATTCATGGCGGTGAACCTGACCAAATTCCATCATGCGAATGGGTAATTCGCGATAGGAATGAAGTGTGTTTTTGAAGATCAGCATGTGCCCAGGACAGTTCATCGGTTTCAGTGCAAAAGTGGCATCGTCCACTTCCGAGAAATACATGTTGTCCTTGTAATGCTCCCAATGGCCCGATTGCTCCCACAGACGATTGTTCATCATGAGAGGAGTCCGAACTTCCTGATACCCTTCCTGCAATTGCAACTCACGGGAGAACTGCTCCAGTTCAGTGCGAACAGTCATACCTTTGGGCAGATAGAAGGGCATGCCGGGCGCTTCTTCGGAGAACATGAACAGTTCAAGCTCTTTGCCAAGTTTACGATGATCCCGTTTCTTTGCTTCTTCGAGCATGTGCAGATGTTCATCCAGTTGGGCTTTGTTCGGGAAAGCAGTGCCGTAGATACGTTGCAGCATCTTATTATCCGAGTTACCCCGCCAGTACGCACCAGCTACATTCAACAGCTTGAACGCTTTGATCCGACCAGTGGATGGAAGATGGGGACCGCGACACAGATCGAAGAACTCTCCTTGATCATAGATCGAAAGCTCGGCGTCCTCTGGCAAATCCCGAATGAGTTCAAGCTTGTAAGGGTCCTGGATTTCTCCGAAGATACGGAGGGCTTCCTCCCGGTTAACGACCCGGCGACTGATCTTATGATTTTCCTGAATGATTTTGTTCATTTCCCGCTCGATGGCAGCCAGATCACTGATGGACAAGGCATGCTCCAGATCAACATCGTAATAGAATCCATCTTCAATGACTGGGCCGATACCCAGTTTCACTTGTTCTGCACCGTAAATGCGTTTGAGTGCCTGTGCGAGCACATGTGCTGCGCTGTGACGATAACGATACAGACCTTCCGCACTGTCCAAAGTAACGATAACAAGTTCGCAATCTTGCTGGAGCACCCAATCGAGATCGACATTTTGACCATCTACAATACCGCCGATAGCCTGTTTCCCAAGACTTGTGCTGATAGATGAGGCAACCGCACCTACAGTGATGCCTGCTTCGTAAGAACGTATCGCGCCACCTTGCAGATGGACCTCAATGGAATGACTGGATGGTTGAAGATCATTTGCTTGGTTGTTTATTTCGTTACCTGATTTGTTGCTTACTGAGTTACTGTTTTCTTGTTTGCTCATGTGAACCACTCTCCATTTCTTAAAATGAAAGCGCAAAAAACACCCGTCCCGGAAAAGGGACGAGTGCGCTTGGCTCGTGGTTCCACCCTAATTTTGGTTATGGTGCACCCTGTTCTCGGCCAGCCGCCGGAACAGAAAACATCATAACCCTCATTGGAATCCGTTATCGGGGATCAGGCGGTGAACTCTACTGGCAGCAAGCCAAACATCCGAGGGAAGTTCGAAATGCTGAGGTTCGAGGTCACGGCTGCAGAGGGGTAATTCCGGTCCGTTCGCTGAAGAAGGTTTCACCAATCCCCTCTCTCTCTGGGCAGCACGCAAACGAAATCTTGTCTCTGGTCATCGCCAAATATGTTAGATCAACTCATTACAGTTATCCTGAAATGTGTTGCATTCAATATCAATATATTGGAACAAGTGTTATTGAGTGTCGATTATATAGATTGAAAATGGAAAGGTCAAGCGGAACATTTTAATTCGTTTCGGACGGCCCATCCCATATTAAGCGAATAATCGTTCCTTCACCAGGCGTGGAATGTACCTCAATACGACCATTCATGGCTTCGATCAACCCTTTGGTTACCGCCATACCCAGCCCTGATCCAACGTCTGATGTACCTGTATCTGTACCGCGATAGTATCGTTCAAATAACTTCCATACCGTCTCGGGGTCCATGCCGCGTCCATTATCGGCAAACTGAATGCTGAATGCATCTGCGTGTTCACCAGAATGCACGCTGACAACCAGGATGGACTCGGTCGGATTATGAAGGAGGGCATTGGCGGCCAGATTATCCACAATTCGTTCAAACGACGGAATATGGACAAGGCCATACACTGGCACTTCAGAAGGTTGGAATAGGATGCGACCTTCCCCGTATGCCGGATTCCGTTCAGCGCGCTGGATCAGATCACGGAGCAACGTATTTACGTCAGTCTCTTCCACCACAGGTTGATATCCTCCACTGCGTAATCGATAGGTCATGGCAAGGTCGTTGACAAGCCTGTCCATATACATGGACTTATCGAGCATTATGCCTGCAAATTCCCTGACTTCCTCCGCGGTCCAGCTATATTTATCCGCCTCAAGCATATGAGCATATCCCTGAATGGAGGAGAGGGGGGTCTTCAGGTCATGCGTTATGCCAGCAATCCACTCCTCCCGCAGAGAATCGGTCTGTTTCCGAAGTTCTTCATCTTGCTTCAAAGTGTGAGACAAGGCCTGCATGGAGCGAAGCACTTCAGCATACACGTTGTATTTTCGCTTCCACTTTCCGTTACGACGCTGACTGCGAGGCACTCCTAAGGCTCCGGTAGGTTCCTCGTAATGTCCTCGTTCCAGACGCTGTAACCATTGGAGCATATGCAGCATGGGTGAACCGAATCGGTTGGCATACCAGAAGGCAAGCAAAATGAGCAAAATGATGATGGACACGATCAATACAACCAATGCCGGTTCCAGAATAAAACGGTATGGATTCTGATTTCCGGTAGCCAGTGGATCGATAGGTATGCTAATCAGCCAGGTGGTTTCATTCTGTTCGTCGTACCACGTAGCAACAGACATGCCTGATCGACTCGGATAGCGAACTTGCAGAACCAGTTCCTGAATGGTGTATTCGCTTGGTATGCCCATGGCCGGTTTGTTGAAGGAGGAGAGTTCTCTTCCTGATGCGTCCAATACTTGAAGATAAGCATTGACGGCACGGAGGGCCTCCTGTTGGTGGGGCTGAAGATCAAGCTTCCCGTTGGTGAAAGCAAGGTCTGAACGAATCTTATTCATTAAGGACTTGGCCGGGTTACTCTCACCATATAACAAGGTGAATTCCTTCCCGTTTTTCTCCCGGATCAGCATGACAATCTGATAAGGAAACGGCTTCTGGAGTTCCCAGTATGCAATCAATTCCCCCGGTTTATAGTGAGTGGGAACATCGTCGGGGGTGTGGTATTCATCAATGACGTAACCTTGTTCGTCCAGGACCTGGAGCCAGCCTTGATTTTTATCCACTTGTTTCAGCAATTCGGGGTCATATCGGATGGTGTTATCCGGCATGATCTCTGCTGTATTAATCAATTGATCCAGACCATTAACGGCAAAATCATCCACCAGATTCACTTCATTTACCTTTTGCACGACCCAGTAGGTGGCCACAGCCCCAAGCAGGATGATGAGAATGACGGCTCCCGCAAGCATCCCGATAAACCGGGTCATTAATCTGCGACGAATACTCATGGGCGTGACACATGTTCCGGCTGAATGAGCTTGTATCCCAAACCTCGGACGTTAACGAGAAACACCGGATTGGAAGGATCGGCTTCAATGCGCTCCCGAATGCGGTGAATATGAACCATCACGGTATTGTCATCACTAATGGCTTCAGAGCCCCAGACTCGCTCATATAGATCTGATTTGGTGAAGATTCGATTGGGGTGCTTGCAGAAAAAGAGTAACAGTTGGAACACAAGTGCCGGACAGGATACGGACTCTCCTTCAACCCGAAGCTCACCAGCCCATTCCAGCACCTGGAATCGTCCAAAGTCGTACACGCCTTCCGGCATGCTGGGAGATGACGTATTTACGTTGGATGGGATGGGTTCCGAGATCGCTGCGGTTTTAGAAGGTAAATAACGCTTCAGCAATGATTTAATTCGAGCAACGACTTCCAGCGGATTAAAGGGTTTGGCAACATAATCGTCGCCACCAACAGCGAATCCGGTTAATTTGTCATAATCGGTTGTTTTGGCCGTCAGAAACAGGATAGGCGCATCGGTAACCTGCCGTAGAAAAGGACAGATTTCCAGTCCGCTTTTGCCAGGAAGCATGATGTCGAGCACGATGCACTGATACGTCTTGTTGTTGCATGCCTCGATGGCAGCTTCGCCTGTTGTAACGGTATCGATATCGAGAAACTGCTCTTTGAGCAGAACGGTTTTGAGCATATGCAGAATAGCCTGTTCATCATCCACAAGCAGTAATGAGACGTTATCCATAGTTTAAAAATGACCTCCTGATCCTTCCGTTGTGTGTATTGCTAATCATACCACCCAAGAGGGCTGTATAGCGTACGAGCTATCTTAACGGAATCTTAATTATGCAGCCTCAAAAGGCGTTGCAAGTTTAACTACTGTTAAGTTGGGGTTAGACGAAGGATAAGACTCATTCTGTACACTTAACTGGAAAGGTTAATGATTAGCAGAAGGGATGTTGAGAATGAACAGAGAAGGTCATCTGAAATCAGAGCAACATACACATTCAAAATTACAGAATAAAAGGGGTTGGAAGGTGCTTGCGATTACCCTTGGAGCTTGCGTAATGCTGTCTGCTTGCGGCAACAGTAACTCCATTACTTCTGACCAGGCGGAGCAGCAGTCAGCCGAACAGGCGTCCAATAATGAAGCGAGCGAGAACTCCAATAAGGAGCAGAACTCAAGTTCAGAGGTGAGCGCGGTGGTTACACCGGACAATTTCATAGATACGCTGATGAACGGTTCAAAGGATGTAATCTATAATCAATTCTCTCCGGAATTGAAGGAAACGGTAACACTTGAACAGTTCAAAACGACCGCTGATCCTTTTCTGGAGGGTGTTGAATCGTGGGAGCAAGTGGTAGACGCCAAAATGAATCAAATATCCGAGGTGGCCTGGAAGGATCAGACTGGGACGAAAGGGATTCGAGCCTATTTTTCCGAAGAAAATCAAATTGAAGGTCTCTCGATCCAACCGCTGCAAGCTCATGAGGACACGGATGCCAAATTCACCAAAACGGAATTTCAATTGCCGATGAAGGGGGAATGGTACGTATTCTGGGGAGGCAATGATGTGTTGTCCAACTATCATTATGCGCATGAAACCCAGCGCTACGCCCTGGATATTGTTCGTACACAGAATAATTCAAGTTATCAAGGTGAGGCAACGGCAAACGAAAACTACTATGCTTTTGGTGAACCACTCTATGCTGCTGCGGACGGAACAGTCGTCGAAATCAAAAACGATATTCCGGACAATGTACCGGGTGTCATGAATCCGGAAGAGCCGGCGGGTAACTATGTGGTGATCGATCATGGAAATGGTGAATACAGCATCACAGGACACATCAAGGAAGGCAGTGTTTCGGTCAAAAAAGGAGATAAGCTCAAGCAAGGAGACCCTATCGGTGAGCTCGGTAATTCGGGTAACTCCAGTGAAGCTCATCTGCATTTCCAAGTGTCGGACGGCCCGGATCTGTTCACATCTCGCTCAATTAACATTCGTTGGGCAGACCAGAGTCAGCAGTTCACTCGTGGGAACACAATACAGGGACTGGCAGAGTAATGATGGAGTAATTCTCTGTGAGAATGTTAGAGGTGACGAAAACTTCTCTTCTCCGTTATAATATCCTCTATGATAATAGAACGATCTGGAATGATGGAGGAATAGCGATGAAACTGGAAGATGTGCAGATTGAATATGCGCGCCTTGAGGACTTGCCGAGGATTGTGGAAATATATAATTCTACCATTGAGGGCCGTATGGCAACAGCGGATTTGGAGCCGGTGACAGTGGAGCAACGTGTGCCTTGGTTCGAGGAACATTCACCCGATCATCGTCCTCTTTGGGTGATGAAGCAGGCAGGGCAGGTGGTAGCTTGGGCAAGTATCAGCTCGTTCTATGGGCGCCCTGCATATAACGGAACGGTGGAAGTCAGTGTATACGTGGATCAGCAATGTCGCGGAATTGGGGCTGGTGGACGTTTGCTCGAAACGGTATTTGCGGCATGTCCTGCACTTGGGATTACGACCATTCTGGGATTTGTCTTCGGGCATAACGAACCGAGTCTGGGGTTATTGCGCAAGCATGGTTTTGAACAGTGGGGTTATTATCCCGAAGTGGCCGTGTTGGATGGTGTGAATAGAGATCTGGCAATTTTGGGCAAAAAAATATAAGTGCTGTGCTTATTTGTGATTTGAGAGCATGGGGATGTCTGAATGGTTCAACACTATATTGAAACGTTGAAACCTCCAACCTAAATTAATAGGATTGGAGGTTTTTTGTCGTTCAACTATATTCTTCGCTATGTGAAAGTAGGGGCGTGTTTATACGCCAAGCTGATGCTTAATCTCTTGAATCTGTCCGAGATGACGTTCCTCATGATAACTTGCAAAGTCAATCCATTGGGTAAGATCCATCTCACCAAATACGGGATGAGGAAAGGACTTGCTGCGCAGCAGGTCAGGATCATGATCCAATGTAAAGTTGTTTAACGCTTGGTGAGATTCGTCCAGATCACTGCGTACGTGTGCAAGTGCTTCAGGCGCTGCTGGAGGCTGAAGATGGGGTGGTGCCTCGACGGAGCGGCTGCGGTCCAACGATAATTCATATGGTTTTTTGTCCACAGACACGGTCTGTTCCTTCTCGAGTGCCAGGCGGGCTTGTTTTCCAATGACATTTTCCATCAGATTCAGATGACGTAGTACTTGCATAATACTCCACTGTTCGGGTGAAGGTTTTCGGTTCAATTGTTCTTCTTCGAGTCCCGAGACTGCTTCCCAGATTTGGTTGCGTATATTGTCATTACGAGTAAACATTGTGCAATCCTCTCCTTTATATACAGGTTCTATGATGCGAGTAGTCTGTGTATGTTCATTACCCCAAATGTGGATGCTTATTCTATAACATTGAGAATGGAAAGAGTGAATGCGAACCAAGGCAAGATTATCCTTGTTAGATGTAATTCGTGGCAAATAAAAAAAGCCGTTCTCCATGAACGGTTCATTTAAATCCATCCCAAGTCCAAAAAAAGATTGACGGGCAGACCCCGGCAAACTATAATCGGTACAAGTAACTTGATATGTAAGGAGTCCTGACATGATATGTTAGTAATCGACGAGGTGTATCACCATACAGCATTGCAAATATCATCGTCCGATTTATTGTACCTTATCGAACGGCTGAAGGTCAAAAAAGAAAATGAGATCCAAACGCTCAAGCAGAAGATCGAACAGTTCGAACAGAAGCGACGAGCGGAAGAGGTTGCTTATCAATCGTTGTCGCCCGTACGCAAATGGTTTGCGGGACGCCCCGCATCCCATCATCAGGCGGTAGAGTATATGGTGCAGGTGAAGGAACGTTTTCGCAAGATGGAACAGATTCGCAGACGCATACGTGAATTGGATCAGATCGCAGAACGAATTAAGCATCCGGACAGCATTGAGCGGGACGAGATTGAGCTTGCGCCCGATACAATCCGTGAGCTCAGACAGCTTAGTGAAACGGAGGATGTACAAGCATGACTTTGGAGACGTTAAGCACCGGGATTGATACGGTCTGGGTCGTACTGAGTGCAGCAATGATTTTATTGATGGAGGGTGGATTCGCCCTGCTCGAGGCTGGCTTTGTGCGTTATAAAAATAGTGTGAACATTATTATGAAGGTTTTTGCTGACATTACGATTGGGACGTTACTGTTCTATGCTATCGGTTTTGGACTGATGTATGGTTCGGACGTGGGTGGTTTTGCGGGAGTAACGGGGTTTTTCCTGAATGGGGATTTGTCTCACCTTAACGTACCGGTATCTCTGGAGACATTCTGGTTGTTCCAGGCTGCCTTTACCATTGCTGTTATTTCCATCGTTTCAGGAGCGGTAGCCGAGCGGATCAATTTCCGTGCCTATCTGTTGTATATCATATTGATGACGGCGATTATCTATCCAATTGGTGGACACTGGGCATGGGGCGGCGGCTGGCTTAGTCAGCTGGGGATGCAGGACTTTGCCGGTTCTGCTGTTATCCATGCACTCGGCGGATTCTCGGCACTGGCGGCTGCGATTATCATTGGACCACGTAAAGGCAAATACACGCCACTTGGCGTAAGTGCCATTGCACTCCCAAGCAATCTGCCACTGGCATCTGTAGGTGCATTTCTGTTATGGTTCGGCTGGTTTGGCTTCAATGCTGGTAGTACACTCAGCGCGACAGATGTAAGAATTGGTCACATTGCGATTGTCACGATGTTATCTGCGGCTTCGGGTGGTGCAGTTACGCTGTTGTATACGTTATTCCGCTTCAATCGTTCAGATGCACCCTCGGTCATTAACGGTTCGCTTGCGGGACTGGTCGGTATTACGGCAGGCTGTGCTTTTGTTGGTGATGTAGCAGCGATATTCATTGGGGCAGTATCCGGCTTATTGATGATGGCTGCCACTAACTGGCTGGACCGTCGGCAGATTGATGATCCAGTTGGTGCTTTCCCGGTGCATGCTGCATCAGGAGTGTGGGGCACGATTGCTGTAGGTCTGTTTGCCACGGACGGTGGATTATTTATGGGCGGCGGCTGGAGGTTGCTGGGTGTTCAGGCACTTGGCCTTACAGCCCTGGTCATCTGGGGATTCGCCATGACTTGGATCGGGTTAAAGTTGATTGGAAAAATTGTGCCTGTACGTTCGACAGAAGAAGAGGAAGATCTAGGTCTGGATATCAGTTATCATGGTGTGATGGCAGCCCATCAGGCCCATGAATTCCTGGACGGTGAGGAGCATATGCGTGCTTACCAGGAAAAGTCTTCTGATCCGAATCGTTGAAATGGAATATAAAATTAAGGAAGGAGACTGACAGGGGATGTCAGTCTCTTTTTTCTATACAAATTGAACTACATATTTACACGAGAACGTAGAGGACAGAAAGAACCTGAAGAAGCGAAGAGTTCGCCTTTATCCCCGGATTTTTACCTTTGCAAAGGTGAATCTAAAAAATTCTGGGGATAACAGCGATCGGAAGGTTGTTCTGTCATCGGAGTGGTAAGTGTAAAATATTCTTAAGTTCAATTTATATAGAAGCAGGGAAAGACGTCTGGGCGGAAGAATATACAGGTGTGAACCTGAATATGTCTCAGCATAGGTGTATTGTCAAAAGGGGAGGATCTATATGATTAAGCCAGAACAATGTGAACGTCTGACCAGAAAAGCCCGTAAAACACTTGAGGAGTATGGTTTGGGAGTTGCTGCCGATCTGCTGTTGTCTTCAAGCCGCTGGGGAATTCGTCTCGATGTATCCACACTGGACGAATATCGCAGAACAGGAAACTCACGTGTGGGTGGACATCCGGATTTGCCAAGTCGCATGGAATGGCCCGTAACACAAGAAGGAGTCCCGATGACTTTCCTGGCCCAACTGAACCTGGTGGACTTGTCGCCGTATACGCCGAATGATGGGCGCGGGACTTTGCCTGAACGTGGCATGTTATACTTTTTCGTTGGCAAGGATGAATCTGCTTGTCCCATTGAACATCGTGTGATTTTTGAGCCGAGTTCTCATAACCTGATAAGGCGAGAGCCTGAAGGTGATACCGCGCTGGATGGAGCCCCGTTTGTTGCACATTCAGTGACCGTGCTACCTAATCTTGAGTTTCCTACATATGCATATATTGACGCCAACGCGCTGAATGAGCTCTCGCCGCTTCGGCTTGAGACGGATGAGGCCGAATCGGAAGTGAGTCTGTATGACCGATACCTTGAATTCGAGTCGAGCTGGAATCATCCGAGTACGCTGAATTGGGGTGGTATGTTTGGATATCCTGACGGGCAGCATCCGGATGCCGAGCATCGTGCCTTGTTACAGATCGCACTGGGAGAAGAGTACGATTATAATGAGCAGGAGTGTGAGAAGAAGCTGACCAAGCATTACGGCGGTGATGAGGATCGAACATGGCAGGAACTATCCGATACGCTGCTGCTGTTGAAGATAGATACGCATGATGCTATTGGTTTCCAATGGTGGGATTGCGGGGAACTGCAATTTTTCATTCGCAAGTCTGACTTGGAGGCTGGACGATTCGAGCAAACGTATTGTTCGTTATACTCAAGTTGAGCAAAGATTTGAAAACAAATAGGCAACAAAATGTCCTGAATCCCGTCTATAAGAAGGAGGAAGGACTTTTTTTGTTCGTGGATTGTTATATAAATTGAACTAAAGAATATTTACACTGCACACTCCGATGACAGAACAACCTTCCGATCGCTGTTATCCCCAGATTTTTTTGATTCCTCTTATAAAGGGGAAATCCGGGGATAAAGGCGAACGCTCCGCTTCTTCAGGTCCTTTCTGTCTTCTCCGTTTTGTGTAAATGTTTTGTTCAATTTATATAGATTTGGGGTATATATTAAGGAGGGATATCTTGGTTGATAACCGATCATATGTTCTGTATAATGGGATAAAAAGGAAGTGTATCTGTTGATTCAATCTGCGTTCAAACATATTGACGTGGCTGTAACATCGTTGATTGATATATGTGATCAGTTGTCGGAAGAAGATTTGGCTTTGACTCCAATTGAAGGTAAACGGCCTGTTGGAGAACTACTAGCCCATCTGTCTGTGATCTGCCGAGCGGATGTTTATATTTCCGAAGGTGCATCGGAGGAAGAGATGGCTCAATTCTATGCAGAGAATCAGGTGCATTCGCTCCGTGAGATCAAGCAGGCTTTGATTGATAACCAGATGTATCTATACCAACGGTACAGGCAATTTAACACGGAAGAGTTACTGCATGTGACGGATTCGTACTGGGGAGCTTCCTATAGTCGGCTGGAGTGGTTACTTGAGATTATGGGGCATGTATATCATCACAGAGGACAATTGTATACGATGCTGACCCTAACGGGCAAAGAACCCGAATCAGTACTTTTTAAATAGAAACAGATCGAATACATATAAGCATGTTATAGGAAACATCATGGGTTAAAGTGGAAATAGACCGACGATACTACACGTTATACGTGAAATAACGGAGGATTCTGGTATGGAACGACATGATACATGGAATGCATCGATGGACAATACGTTGATTGACAGGTTAAAACAAATTCCTGAACTTGATCAGGCTACACGGATTGAACCCGTTATGAAGGGGTATTCAGCGGATGCTAAATTCAAAATGTTTGTCCCTGGCCAAGGCCATGTGTTGGTGAGGGTATATGATGTTGCTGAGGAATGGATGAAGCAAAGGGAATATCAATGTTTGAAGAGCATGCAACAATTAGGTGTACTGTGTCCAGCAACGTTGGGCACAGGGAGATTGGATGAGAAGAACGGATATATGATTCTTAGCTACATTGAAGGCGAAGATGCTTCCGAGAGACTGCCTCAACTGAATGAACAGCAGCAGTGGGCGGTTGGTTTCGAAGCAGGAGCGCAGCTACAGCTGATTCACCAGTCGCCGATGGAGGAACAGACCGAATCATGGTACATACGCAAGAGCACGAAGCATCAACGTTATGTGGAGCGCTATAAACAGTGTCCTATCGTGATGAAAGAGGATCAGGCCATTCTAACGTTTATTGCAGACCATCTCGGTTGGATGAAAAATCGTCCAGATGGATTTCAACATGATGACTTCCACCCGAGCAATCTTGTCGTTAAGCAGGACAAACTCGCAGGAGTGATTGATTTTAATCGTTATGATCAAGGTGATCCCATTCATGAATTTTTGAAGCTGGGTTTGTTTGCTTCGGAGATCAGTATTCCATATTCCATAGGTCAAATTCAGGGCTATTTCGATGGCAATGAACCGGATGAGTTATTCTGGAGATTGTATTCACTGTATACGGCTATGGCGCTGGTGTCTTCTGTGGTGTGGATTCAGCAGGTGAAGCCGGAAGAGACACATGAGATGATGACCAAGATCGAGCGTGTTCGTGAAGATCACGATGATTTTCGCAGTTTCATCCCTCGGTGGTATACTTTGAACAGATCATGAATTATGGAAGGGAAAGGAATAATGCCGTGGCACAGCCAGCAACCATTCTGCTTGTGGATGATGAGCAGGAGATTATTAAACTGATGGAAATTTATTTTGGCAACGAGGGTTATCGGATTCTCACTGCAAATGATGGGCTTGAAGCGCTGGAACAATTGAAAAAAGAGTCGATTGATCTCATTATTCTGGATGTTATGATGCCAAATATGGACGGAATCGAAGCTTGTATGAAAATTCGGGAAGAGCAGAAAATGCCGATTATTATGCTGTCCGCCAAAAGTATGGATATGGATAAAATTACAGGGCTAAGCATCGGTGCTGATGATTATGTGACCAAGCCATTTAACCCGCTTGAACTTGTGGCACGGGCCAAATCCCAGCTGCGCAGGTATCATACCTTCAATGAAGGTCGGGAGAACAAAGAGCACGAGTGGGTTATTGATGATCTGGTCATTAATACCGATACACATGAAGTTTGGGTGGATGAGCAGCCGGTTCGTCTGACTCCGCGTGAATTTGCTGTTCTTGAATTACTGGCTCGCCACCAAGGTTCAGTACTCAGTATGGAACAGATCTATCGTCAGGTCTGGAAGGAAGAATTCATGGAGTCGAATAATACCGTCATGGTACATATTCGCAAGATTCGTGAGAAGATTGAACTCGACAGCAAACATCCCAAGTTCATTCAGACCGTATGGGGTGTGGGTTACAAGATGATCAAACCGCAATAAACATGTACATCCACAGGATGTCATGTGACATGAACACATTCAGGGAGTACCTACTATGAATTCAAAGTTGATTAATACAGTCCGATGGAAATTTATTTATGCATTTCTGCTGAGCGGCATATTAACTGCAGTTATTTTGTACGGGGGCAGTCAGGTGGGGCAGACCATCCTGGAAGCTCAGACGTATCCGGATTATTCCATTCCGGCCCAGGGGATCAGGTGGTTGGTGAATAATATTGGTTCGGTGCCTTTGATGATTGTGATAGGCGTGCTCAGTTTTGTGCTGTTTTTTTTCCTGTTCTCTCGCAAGGTGATGAGAGTTCTGGATGAAATAACGGCAGGAATTCAGGAAGTCGCCAAAGGAGAGCTATCCCATCGCATCGAGGTAAAAACCTCGGATGAATTCGGAGTGGTTGCTGCAAGCATTAATCAGATGGCTGAACAATTGCAATTATCGCTTCAGGAAGAGCGTAATGCAGTTGCTGCCAAAAACGATCTGATTACGGGTATATCACATGATCTGAGAACACCACTTACTTCTATTCTGGGATTTCTGGAGTACATTGAGAAGGATCGCTACCAGGATGAGATTGAGATGCGCTATTACGTTAGCATTGCCTATGAGAAATCCTTGACCCTTCGCAAGTTAATCGATGACTTGTTCGAATATACGCGTGTGAGTGGCGGGAGTCTTCCGTTGTCTTTGCAAGCGTTGAACCTGAATTCGTTTCTGATGCAGCTGGCTGAAGAGTTTGCTCCCATGCTGGAGGATGCTGGCATGACCTACAAGATCATCGGCGGGCAAGAGCCACTATGGATACAAGCTGCTCCAGGAGAGCTTGTAAGAGCGTATGAGAATCTGTTCAGCAATGCCATTCGGTATGGTTCGCAAGGTAAACTAATGGAGATTGGGCTGGCCCTTGAAGGTGAAGAGGCTGTAGTCCGCATCAGTAATTATGGTGAACCGATTCCGGCACAAGATCTGCCACATCTGTTTGATCGATTCTATCGTGTGGATAAATCACGTTCCCGTGAAACGGGAGGTACGGGTCTAGGCCTGGCGATTGCCAAATCGATGATTGAATTACATCGAGGAAGTATCGTTGCCTACAGTGAAAAGGGCAGAACGGATTTTGTTACCCGATTCCCTGTAACTACTGCTCCGCCAAGTAATTACGAAGAGTAGTAATAATTAAGAATTTGGTAAGAAGTTAACTACTTCCTTATTAAGAAATATTCGGTATGCTACCTCTATTACTTATTGTTGTATAGAGGAGGATACCGAATATGAAGACCCAATTCAGTACTGTAAGACTAAGATACATATACATTGGAGGAGCAAGCGCGTTACTGAGCGCAGCGCTCCTTTTTGTCGTTTATCATGTGCTGCGATTCGCGCATAACCATGTCCTTCCTGATACAGCATGGATAACGCGTATGATGAACTGGGGAATTAACCATATCGGAACAAAGCCGTTCTTCATCTTCATTGGTGGAGCCGTGTTTGCGGTCTTTTTCTGGATTCGATCCCAGAAGATTGCGGAAGATCTCAGTCAACTTGCGCGCGGAACAGCCGAACTTGCATTGGGCCACCATCCTGGAAGAATTGATGTTCTCAGTGGTGGTGAACTACGACAAATTGCTGCCAATCTGAATACGATTGCTTTTCTCCTTCATGAGGATGGGCTGAGTAGATCAGAACCGAAACAGGAGAGAAGAGAGATAGAGGGAACGTCTATTAAGCATGAGCAACCCGGACTTCAGCAACACATTGCAGAAGACAAGGAGAATGCTGAAGCTATATCTACACAGGTGGACTTACCGATAAAACTTACTCTCTACTGTATTCAATCTTCTCTGGATGAGATCATCCAAGGGCGCTGTCAGGACGAGGTGGAAGTTCAGCATTGGGTCAAGTTGGCGTATGAACAGACATTGCTGCTTCATCAAGCTCTGGAAATTACACAACGAGATAGTCAGGTGCACGAAGTTTCTATTGAAAGGGTACACAAGGAGACTGAATGTTGAAGCTGGGGAGCAAGCAATGGATGTATTACGTATTCGATGCAGCAGTGGTTGTCGTTTTGATGTTGACCCTTTTCTATCTCTATCTGATTACTTATGGCGAAGGAATACTTCGCAATCGTCAAGAGGCCATGCAGGTGGCCTCTTCAACCATTATTACGAATGCAGAGGGGACCGAAATTTCGAGGTTGCATACGCAGACCAAAGGGTATTCCGAATATGCTGAACTGAACGCTATGCCGGATTTATTAAAGATGGCTTTTTTGGCTACAGAAGATCGACGTTTCTACAACCATGATGGACTGGATTTCATCGGACTTGGCAGGGCCATTATGCAAGACATCTTACATATGAATCTGAGTCAGGGAGGAAGCTCCATTACGCAGCAACTGGCAAGAAATCTGTATTTGAATGGGGATAAAACGTTGAGTCGAAAGGTGAATGAGATATCGATTGCGATGGCCCTGGAGAAGAAGTACAGCAAGGATGAAATTCTGGAAATGTATCTGAATCAGATCTACATGGGGCGCCAGCAGTATGGTGTGAAAGCTGCAGCCTGGCGGTATTTTGGAATTAAGGATATGCACCAGTTGGAACTATGGCAGATTGCTACATTGGCCGGAATGCCCAAAGGTCCATCCATCTACAATCCAGTAGATCATCCTGAACTTTCCAAACAAAGACGTGCCGTTATCCTTGGACTCATGCATGAACAGGGACTAATTACACGAAAGCAGATGCTCGAAGCCCGTAGCGTCGATTTCACGCCGCCTGAAACCGTATTAAATGCAGCAACTTCACCGGGCCTGAGCGAGCCCGCATATGTGTCTGCCGTGGATGCTGTGATTCAGGAGGCTTCTCGGCTCACAGGTAAAAGTGAAGCAGAGATTCAATCGGCAGGTTGGGTTATTCAAACTGGGCTAGACGAACAGGCACAACTGGCGATGGAAGAAACATTTGCAGACGCTACCCGATTCCCCGATGATCGCCAAGACGAGCAGGTCCAGGCAAGTATGGTTATTATCGACCAGCACAACGGTGAAGTGAAAGCAATGATGGGTGGACGTAATCCTTTAAAAGGGGGCATCAACCGGGCGATTATGGATGCAAGGCAGCCAGGCTCTTCTTTTAAACCGATTATTGCATATGGCCCTGCGTTGGAGTCGGGGAAGTTCAAGCCAGAGAGCATACTACCGGATAAACACATGCAATATGGTAGCTATCAACCTTCCAATCTCGGTGGGCGTTACAGTGGTTCAATTGCCATGTCCCAAGCCTTGCAAAAGTCCATCAATGCCCCAGCCGTATGGCTGCTTCATGAGACCGGACTGAACGATGCACATCAATTTGCAGCGCGGCTCGGTATTGAACTGGGGAAAGAAGATCTAAACCTCTCAATTGCCTTGGGAGGTGTGCATCAGGGAGTGTCGCCAATGAAGATGGCGCAGGCCTATACGGTGTTTGCGAATCATGGGAAATTGAATACAGCCCATCTGATACGCAAGATTACAGATTCACAAGGACGGACAATATTTGCTCATAAGTCGGAAAATAAGCAGGTAATCTCCTCCAGTACGGCGAATGCCATGACCAGAATGCTGCAAAATGTAGTCAGTCAGGGAACAGGAAGCCGGGCACAACTCGGTCAGCACAAGGTAGCAGGGAAAACGGGAACAACACAGGCTGCATTACCTGGTGTGGGAAGAGAGGCCAATCGGGATCTGTGGTTTGTGGGCTATACGAGTAACTGGACTGCGGCGGTTTGGATGGGATTTGATCATACGGATGAAGAACATTATATGAGATCAGGAAGTGGTGTTGCAGCGGAGTTGTTCGCGACGGTAATGAGACGTGCTACCCAATAGAATGCAAGAGAGAGACCATAGCCCATACGGTTCCTTCCTTCTCTTGGATAACACAGAAAATAGCTTCTAATGTATAATATGTGTCTTATCTATCGTAAAAGGAGGCTGAAATGAACTATAAATATAGGAACTCGGAACTGGATACAAGCTCGCTGCAGCCTAAGAGTGGTATCAGACCGGAACGGCCTGGCATCTCCGGATTAGGCGGCTGGCTCATTTTAATTCAAATTGGCCTATGGGTCTCACTGGTGCTTCTGTTCGCGGATATGTCGCAGGTAAATGTCATTATGGATCCGGTAAGATGGGAGGGTGTTCGTGGTGTCGATCCGGAACTTTATACTGAAGGGATACGCCCGCTCCTTTGGTTCGGGGTTATAAGCAGCGTCATTTTACTAATAGTTGTTATCGTGAATCTCGTATTGTTGTATAAGAAAAAGAAACAGTTTCCGCGCATGATGATTATTCTGTACATTGCAAATGTATTGATTGGAATTGTGACATGGATCTTGATCGCACGAATCGAAGTTCCAAGAGAGCAGCATGTGCTCGATCCAACATCAGCATTTAATTTAACAATCCGATCGCTTCTGACATGTTGTATCTTTATCCCATATTTCCTAAAGTCGGTACGTGTGAAGAATACGTTTGTGAAGTAATAGACTGCTTTGATTGTCTCACTGAACTATAGTGCTCTATAGGATAGTGATACGTAAGGCCCGTAATTATACAAGATTTCATCCTGTATGCTAACGGGCCTTACGTGTGCTAGATATGTGAAAAGAACGATTATTTCGATGGTTTTTCCCGAATTGAGGCAGGAATTCGGCGTATCATCTGGTTTAATACCTCGGAGAGCACCAGGCCTACGGCAATAGCGCCGGATAACATGAGTGCTTTGGCGGCCATCTCCATAGCGGCACTGTAGTCATTTTGCACAAAACTTCGCATCGCATTATACGCGAGTCCACCAGGAACCAGAGGAATGATGCCTGCAACGCTAAAGATGATAACGGGTGCGCGAAACATGCGAGAGAATACCTGGCTGATGACACCTACGGCTATGGTCGCTGCAAGTGTAGCAGGCACCGCATCCGCTGCATATTCAAGCACGATATAGATAATCCAGCCGATCATGCCGACAAATCCACCGTGGAGCAGCATGCGCCGTGGTGCGTTGAAGATGATTCCAAACGCGGCTGAAGCGACAAAACTGGTTAAGGCTTGTTCAATAAAATGGAGCATATCCTGCATTCCTCCGTCTTACATAAAAAGTGAAAATACAACTGCAATGCCTGTACCTATGGCAAAAGCAGTCAGAAATGCCTCGGCTCCCTTGGATAATCCGGAGACCAGGTGTCCGGCCATCAGGTCGCGTACAGCATTGGTAATCAGCAGACCCGGAACCAACGGCATAACCGAACCAATGATGATTTTGTCCCGTTCATGACCCACTCCCATATAGATCAGGAGAAAAGCGAGTATGCCAATAACGAAGGATGCTGTAAGCTCGGCGAAAAATTTGACCCGTACCAACCGGTGAAAGGCAATAACGGCTGCATAACCTATACCCCCGCAGATCAGCGCCGGAAGAAAGTCGCTCCAGCCCCCGCCAAACATAATGGTAAAACAACCACTGGATAACGCCGCGGCCGTAAGCTGCACAGCCGTTGAATAGGAGGAGGGCTTGCCTTCGATCTGTACCAACAGATCATGGGCTTCCTGAGCGGATAGCTCACCTTGTCCAATGCGACGGGATACCGCATTCACCTCGGACACCTTGTCCAGATCCGTTGTACGCTCAGAGATGCGAATCAGCTTGGCGGGTTCGGTTGCATCAACAGAGAAGAAGATGCCTGTCGGAACAACGTAGCTGTGCGAATGGGGTAAACCCAGCGCCGCCGCCATACGTTTCATCGTATCTTCCACACGGTAGGTTTCACCACCGCTTTGCAGCATGATTTTGCCTGCGAGCAGACAGATGGCAATCACGCGGGATTGTTCAGTAGGGTTGCTTCCAATCATACCCGTCTCGACTTGTGATACGGGTGAAGAATCATGACGTATGTATTCCAACCGGATCAAGCTCCGTTTCATATGAGATATGGGATGGTGCGACACCATTGTATCATACTTCACACGCTCGCAAGGAATCATAACGCACCATTGCCAAGACCATAAAAAAGCTTCGTTCCCAAGACTTGAAGATCTCAGGAGCGAAGCTTCTTGGAACAGGATTGGATATAAAGGCACAGTACCACTACATTAACAGTGTGATAACCAACAATTCATACAGCACAAGCGGCAAAATTGTTGGTCCAAACAAGGCGCGCGGTTCAGGGTATCCATGCATCGGGGTAACCTGGAGATACAAAATCCCCCGGTCTGCACTGATGATGACACCTTCCCACACTTGCCCATCGATATTCTGAACTTGTACCTTCTTGCCTATATACTGCCGAGCTGTATGATGAAGCATATTCCGCACACTTTGCACGGATTGAAGCATCGGTTGATTGGCTTGATACACGACACGTGTGGATGGCGTGGATGTGGATTCAGACATGATGCACAACCCTTCCTCAAAATAAGTTCCTACTTCAAGGTATGCATCTGCCTATAAAAGGTGATTACACAAACGCCATCTCAAGGCTCCCGCGTCCATTTTCATAAGCGACTTTGCCTAATGCTCCATTCACAAAGGTGAGCTGGGGTGGAACATGGCCGAGATCCGCATCGTACAGTACAGGGACATCCAGATCCCCAAGTGCAGAGGATAGGGCATCGGTAAAATTGAAATCGGCTATATCGGAATAACCCGCAGGTCGGCCAAACATGAAACCTTTCACACCAGCAAACCAGCCAGCCTGTTTCATCTGCCACAGATGACGGTAGATATCCCCCGCATTCATCTCACAGCTTTCCAGATACCAGATCGTCCCTTCGTCTGCACAGTACTGATCCAAATACGATTGGACGGGTGCATACGGCGTACCAATCAGACAAGTGATCGTATCCATACAACCGCCGATCAGCCGACCGGAGAATGACACATCGGTATCTGCATCCTCCGAATGGCCGAGCTGTTTCCAGAGGGAAGGTGTATCCAGGTTAAATCCGGGAGATTCCGGTTTCCATGCTGATTGATAATGTGTGGAAGACGATTGTGTGATCTGTCCGCCGTATTTGGTCTGTAACACATCAATCCAGCGCGCAGTCACGGGGTCGAGGGTATTTGATCTTAGATCAACATAATTGGTACCATGTGCGGATGCTGTTCCGGTGATCAGGGTATAAGCGAACAGGAATGTACTGATATCCGAATATCCCATGACCCATTTGGGCGGCAATGTTTTTAAAGCTTCCCAATCCAGCAGGGGAAGGATATCTATGAGGAATTCCCCACCCCATGGAGGGATAATCGCTTGAATATTTGGATTGCGGAAAAATTCATTCATCTCTGCAGCGCGTTCCTCTTTGGAGGCACTCACACATTTGATGTTGTGGCGGAGCGATGGGCTTTCCATCACGCTAAAACCAAGGCGCTCCATATTTCGTTTGCTTTCCTCAAGATAGTGGTATAGGGATTCGCCTACACCGCTGGAGGGGGCTGCCACACCAATCATGTCCCCTTGCGCGAGTGATTGCGGATAACGGATAGAACGATTATTCATTGTGGAACCACCCTTTCCTGTGAACATATCGATTTAATGTAGTTGTTTAATATTTTCATTATAGTGCATGACTACGTCGTGTGGCTTGCAATTATCGTTGTTACATTTTCTTTAGGGAGTCACAGGAATTTCAATAGAGAACGGTGCACGAATTTGATCAGGGTAAGAGAATATCTCCATTGTCAGATTTCCTTTGGCTGCGGCTCCATTTTTAATGACAACTCTTGCTTCAAAGACGGAAGGGCTCCAGCCTACTTCATTAATGTCGAAAGGGTTTCCTTTACTGTCTTGGATATTGGTAAATGATAGCCCTGAAGTAGCATTTTGAGCGTCTGCAATTGAAAACTCGAGGATCAGATTTTTGCCTTGGACCGTGCTTTGCAGCAATTTCAAACTCGATGGGCCGCCTTGTATTTCACCTGAAGAGGGATCGATGCTGATAACCAGTTCATCCTTATCCACCGCTGAAAGGCCAGACCCTTGCAAAGTCAGTTTTTTCGGAGTGGAGAAGTACATGCTTTCGAAAAAGACGGAACTTCCAGATCCTCCGATGGAAGATGAATCTGTTCTCCATGCTCGGCCTTGCTCATCTACCAAGTGCAGATCACGAATTCCGAAGATTTTTTTGGTGTTGTTCTGATCATATTCGATATCAAGTACAAGGCGAGTGGGATACAGAACGGCCTGTTTTACATCAATACGCTGCCCGTCCACGGTCATAGTTTGGTTTACGGGAATGGTTTTTTTCATGCCTTTTGTTAAGCTGTGATCCACGGGGAAGGTGACCTTCCACTTATTATTCGGGTCCTTACCTCGTTTCTTAAATACAACGGTCAGCTCTTGTGGCGGTAAAGATTCTGTGAATGAGACATCGATTTTGTCCTCGTAAACACCACTTTCTGAATCTGGATTAGGAGAGAAATAACTAAATCCAACCGGAAGATCTTTACCGTTCTCATCCAGCAAATCGATGTCATATCTACCCTTCTCCAGATCTTTCATGCCTTTCATCGTGTAAAAAATAACCATACGTGACTCGTCCGTGATAATGCCATCAACGGTCACGGAAGCCCCATCATGCTCGTCGGTTACCCCGACCTTCTGTAAAAGGGACTGATCAATCGCCATCATTAATCCTTTATCTTGGCAAATCATACTCACAATGCCTTCCATACCGGGCAATTGCTCCACGAAGGACGCAAAGGCGGGAGAGACGCGGATACATCCAGTAAACAGCAGGATGAGGGCCGCTGCTGAGATGGAACTCATATACCAGCGCAGCCGGGACTTACGTTTGCGGGCAGCCTGGCGGATTCCGGACTGAACAGCCTGATATGAGGCATCCGGTACGGGCATTGTTTCGTACTCCGTCTTGCGAGCATTCAGCCGTTCTTCCAATGTGTCAAATGAGTTTTGTTCATCCGTCATGAGGGTACATCTCCTTTCGTTTCAAGTTGATCACGGAGCTGTCCGAGTGCCCGATGTAATCGGGATTTTACGGTTCCGGTCGGGATTTCGAGAATATCGGCAACTTCAGTTAAGGAGAAACCTTCGAAATAACTTAGAATAATAATCTGTTTGCAATCCCGGTCAAGAGTGGATACGGCGGCAGCAAGATCGGGGTCCGCAGGACGATCCCAACTGCTGGATTCAATAATCTCGGTGACGGGACTGAGCCGACTTTTACGTTTGCGTTCGTCCGCACAGTAGTTGAGCAGAATGCGGATGAGCCAAGTGCCAAAGTAGGAGGGCTCTTTTAATTTTTTGAGTTTATGGAACGCCCTGAACGTTGATTCCTGAATCGCTTCGAGCGCATCACTTTCGTTATGCAGGTAGGCATAGGCGATACGGTACAGTTGGCTCTGATGTAATTCCATTAAGGCTGCAAAAGCCTCGGCATCCCCTTTTTTTGCGGCTATGGTGAGCTGAGTAGGGGTCACATGGCTCCTCCTTTCATGGATATGTTGAGTATTAGACCGCGTAAGGCACCAAACGGTTCTTATTTTCTAAAAAATATAATGTATCGGATTTCTATAGAAGTTGAACTACGTATGTATACGAGAACGTAGAGGACAACAAATAACCGCCAGACCTTCTCTTTGTACTCCAAAAAGAGTCCTGACGGTTATTCGCGGTACTGCTCACGTTATCTAATCATTATTGCTGATGCGCTGTAACAGCTGCTCGCAGACATGAAGCTGTAGACGTGTTACCACGCTCAAGTGAAATCTCCAGTGCGGTTTGGCCCGCCGAGTTTAGCGCGTTTGGATCAGCTCCATGCTGAAGTAACATCTCGATAAGTTCGATCTGATCCGTATGAAATGCAGCGGAGTGCAACGCATATTGTCCATCGCTGTCCAGAATATTCGTGGATGCCCCATGTTCGAGTAAAAGTTGGATAACTTCTGGTGAACGTTCTCCGGCAAGTGCGGCATGCAGTGCAGTATTGGAAGGGATAAAGGAAATCTTGGAATGAGAAAGGGTGTTAACATCTGCTCCATGCTCCAGAAGGAGACGAACTGCTTCTGCTTGTCCATAATGAGAGGCATATCCCAGCGGAGTTAACCCATCCTGATTTTCAGTATTGGTGAGTTCCGGGTGAGAAGCGAGCAATAATTGCAGGTTGGCCACATCTCCAGCCTGTGCAGCCTGAAATAGTTGATTCATCTGTTCTGCATGATTCATAAAGGAATACCTCCATCTGATGAGATATTAGAATTTAAAGGGATTCATTATACAGCTTCTTCGCAGCTTCCAGCCCAGGCACTGCAAAGCAAGCGAGTGGAGAGGGCAGATCATTCAATGGAAACCAGCCGATCTCACCGATGGCTCCGCCTTCTTCCAGATTACGAGCATGGCCGCCAATCACCTTGGTGGAATAGAGCACGGATATCCAATGTTCCTTCTGTTGTGGCTGGATCGTCTCCGCCGTACAGAGCAGACTGTCAATGGCGATATCCAGATTCACTTCCTCCTTGATTTCACGGATGACGGCAGTCTCCAGTGATTCGTAGGGATCGACTTTCCCGCCGGGAATACTCCAGGTGTGCTGCTCGGGCTGACGATTCCGCCAGGCGAGAAGCACTTCGCCCCGTTCATTGAGGATGACCGCACCTACGCCGATGCGAGGTGAAATTTCAGATTCACCTTTTGGATCTGAACTTAATTCCGACAGGGACAGCGCAGCTTGTTCGTTCCCATTACGCTGTGAGAAACCACCCGCTACCCTTTCCCCAGATTCAGGAGTACGAGTAGACTGGAATGACAAGGGAAGCCCAGCCTGTGCGGACCATTCTTCGGCAAGGATACTCATCGAGATCAGGTCATAATGCATGCCATCCCGCAAAACTGCAGAACGCTGGCGACCCTCTTCCCGGAATCCGGCTTTCAGGTATGCGCGTCTCGCGGCTTCATTGTATTCGATGACTTCCAGCGCAATCCGGTTCAGGTTCAATTCATGGAAGCCATACCGAAGAATCAGAGCCAGAGCGTCGCTTCCGTATCCTTTCCCCCGATCATTTTCTTCCCCGATACCAATGGCCAGACGAGCGGATCGATTGTTCCATTCAATCCGGTATAGGGCTGTGAATCCAATGAATCGGTTTCCCTCCAGTGTACGTAATGCAAATTCAAATCCGTTGTCTCGGCGGACAGAGGAGGACCCCGTCTCATCCGGCGTTAACGGGATCGCGATATCAGTATCCATGTTGCGCAAATATTCATAATCGTCTGTGAAGCGGGAGAGACGCATGCAATCTTCCGGGCATGGGGCCGCTAATCTGACTTTGGAACCTTGAAAACCATTTAAATGACGTGGAGACATGTTGCACCTCTTTTATACGATATGAAATCATTCGTTTCTTCCCATTATACTACGAACAGGAGAGGATACCGAAAAATGGCACCAAACGAGCTACACTCAGGGGAAAAGACCATAAAAAAAAGCAGCCATTTCGGGCTGCTTGTACATTCATTATTTCAGATCATTCAATAAATTCTTCATTTTTTTGTAATGTCCACTGACCCGATCAACCATGTAGTTATACATGAGCTGGTTCTCCGAAAGATTCGCCATTTCCTTGTCAATGTCAACGTTATTGTTGTTATTGTTCATTGTTGTTTCGTTGTTCTCGACAATTCGGTACTGTACGATGGAAGAATGGGGATTACTGACAGGAAAGTGTTTGTCATGAGTCCGCTTCATGACGAGCTGATCTGTTTTGCCATTTTCAACGATACGTCTAAGCTCTTCCTGAAACTCTACCGTTTTCTTTTTGTAATTGGGCGTGTCTGCATTGGCAATGTTATTGGTGATGGCATTGTGTTGTGCAGTCAGTGCTTGTAACAGTGATTCGTTACGTCTTGTCGTATTCGTTTCGATCACGGGCTCAGTCTCCTTCACTGTAGATTGTACAGTTACTTCTATAATAAGAAATAAAGTTGCACACTGTCAACAAAACAAAGAAAAAGACAAGTACATGCCGGAGGTCCCCCGAAAAGAAGAACCCTGCCTTCATGAAGTCTTGTCTTAGCCCTTGCCCTTATGGATCAACGTTGAACAACCTCTCTAAGAGGGACGATTAATATTTTTGCCGTAATAGATCTCGTCCATCTCCAGCTTCAGCCACTCCGTAATCTCCTGTTGTTCCTTCGTGCTGAGCTTATCTTTGGTGTACCCAAACAGATAATTGTCGAGATCAAATTCCCTCAGTTTACACTTGGTGTGAAAAATATTCTCCTGATAGACGTTCACGTCAATCATGTCAAAGCTGCTCTTGATCTCGTCCGGAATATAATTCTGAATCGAGCCGATCTCATGGTCAATGAACAGCTTGCGTCCGCTTGTATCCCGTGTAAAACCACGCACCCGGTAATCCATCGTCATAATGTCCGTATCAAATGAGTGGATCAGATAATTCAGCGCCTTAAGCGGTGAGATCTCACCGCAGGTGGAGACATCAATGTCCGCACGGAAAGTACTGATACCTTCACTAGGATGAAATTCAGGGTAGGTGTGCACAGTGATATGGCTTTTATCCAGCTGCATGACAACGTTATCGGGCAGAGGGCCGGGAGATTCATCGAGTGATTCTTCGGGGATCTCCACGATTGGACCCTCCGAGACAAGCATCGTAACACTCGCGCCTTGAGGCACGTAATCCTGCTGGGCAACATTAAGAACGTGGGCTCCGATGATATCGGAAACGTTGTTTAGAATTTTACTCAGCCGGGCGGCGTTATACTGTTCATCAATATATTCAATGTAAGCTTCGCGTTCATCTTTGGTTTTGGTATAACAGATATCGTACATATTGAAGCTCAGCGACTTGGTCAGGTTGTTAAATCCATGCAGTTGAAGACGCTGCTCTGGCGTAATTGTCATGGTTGCAGTTCCCCTTATCCCATACGACATTTCATCGCAGTTATAATACTACTTATACCCAACCTGCCTCGAAAAAAAACATATGTACGTCATACGAAATGCTAATCTCCTCTGATGATGGATGTGAACGGATGGACCTTGAACGGTCTGCATTGATCCAGCATGATTCAGAAGGAAGAATCGTCGAAGTCTACAATATCGTTCATGCGCTCATCCTCAGCTACCGATTGGATATCCTCTGAAGTGACACTGATGATCGTATAATCCTCGTTCTGCTGTTTCTTCACGGCTTTTTCCTTCACAAAACGGGGACTGCCTTCCCCGGCATCTTCGTCATAGACGAGCAGAAGACCGTCGCTTTTACGCAGCAACAGGTCATCCCGTGCAGTGAACTGCCACGGCCCGATATAAGGTTGATTGCTAATCGCACCGTAATAGTCCACACCCGAGAGGATGGAACGGTAATACTCCTGCTTGTCTTCTTTCCATTGTTCTTCCGGGTTCTGAAAGGCAGTGATGATCGACAGCTTCAGATGCGGATACGTTTTCTTCAGATCAATCACCACTTCACAGGCCCACAGATCCACACCGTATTGTCCCGGCGTCAGCACCCATTCCAGACCATCCTCGACAAGGGGAGTGAGGCGGGAGGAGATGGCTTTTTTGATAAAAGGAATACCTTCATGCTTCTGTCCAAAAATCTGCAATTCATGTGCCCGGTAACCGGTAATTAACAGGTTTTTCAGTGTCCGTTCCTCCTTTCAGGCATGATCAAGATGCAGTTATTTCGCAGGTGGAGCATCTGCACGGAACGGATACAGGAATGGCTTCGGAATATCCGTTTCAAATGACATTAACTCATCTGTTGTGGGATGGATAAACGAGAGTATGCGTGCATGAAGTCCAAGACGGCCAAGGTCTCTTGTGCGTGCGCCGTATTTTCTGTCACCGGCAATCGGATGTCCGAGATCTTCCATATGCACACGAATCTGATTTTTACGCCCTGTCTCCAGACGCACTTCGAGCAGGGAGAACTCACGGTTCGACTTCAGACGTTTGTAATGTGTGATGGCATGTTGTCCATCATTCGGACGAGAGCTGGAGTACATTTTCAGCGTTTTGGTTTCCTTCAGCCAGGAAGAGATGGTGCCTTCTTCTTTGGCTACCGAACCTTCAACAAGGGCAACGTAAACGCGGTCTTGCACATTTTCTTTCCAGTTGTTTTGCAGCTTCTGCTGTACCTCTTCACTTTTGGCAAACATCATCACACCCGATGTATCCCGATCCAGTCGATGGACAACAAAGATCCGGTTGAGCGGATTGGTGCGGCGTACATGCTCTGTCAGTTGGCGATAAGCCGTCAGGTCATCCGTCTTGTCAGCGGCAATGGACAACAGTCCAGCTTCCTTGCGGATCACAATGATATCATCGTCTTCATGCAAAATGTTAATACCCGTCAGGGATGGAGCAGCGACTGCACCTTCTTTTCGAATGTAGACAATCTGACCTGGCGTCAGCGCTTCATTAAACTTGGTTACGACCTTCTGATCCACGGATACCTGTCCACGACCCAGAATGGACTTCACTGCGTTCCGTCCGGATTTCAAATGCTGCAACAGGAAGTTCAACAGTTCATCCGGTTCGGTTACTTTGTACTGGCGTGGTGGTTCCTGCTTGCGATAATAGGAATTGCCTGGTCGTTTGGATGCGCTGGCATTTTTGGGTTTGTTGCCTCCAGCTTTCTTGGGTGCACCCGACGATTTCGCGGCTAATGGCTTCTTATTATCCTCCGTATTGCGTGATGCAGAAGCACCTGATGATTTTGCAGATGAGAAGTTGGACTTGCCGGAACGTGCTGAAGATGAACCTGCATAAGATTTCCCCTTGGCCGAGGCCGATGTCTTGCCTGTTGGACGTTTGCGTTTATTCATGAATAGTAATCTCCTTCTGAACAGCCTGTACCGCTTGTGTGCATACGATCCGTTCATTTTCGTTATGCAGTTCAATATACCATTAACCGTCGACAAATAAAAATAGGTTCATGCAATCTGCTATACATCCAATCATAAGAGTAATGAGATTCATAGGATAGGGTATCCCATAGCATTGGAGGTGTTACTCATGGGCGTGTTTCTCGATATGAGAACTTCGATGAACTCGGCAACCGTAGGACAGCCCGGTTTGTCTCTGTCGGTATCCCCGGCAGCGTTCGGGACCATTGGTCTACAGACGCAGGGAGTGGTGAATCCCATTATTACGTTGAACGGGACAGTAGGTGTTACGGGAGAACTGGGAGATACCTTTGTTGTAGAGCTTGTGCGGGGGTTTTTATATGATCCTTTCTATGTCATCTACCGTGCTGAAGGTACGATCGGACAGAACGGCGGTGCCGAATTTCATTCGTTCACAGCTCAGGATCTGTCTGCACCACCTGCACTGGAGAGTGTGTATACTTCGTTTATTTCGGGGGTGTCCACAGTAGTAAGAACCGGGCCGGAGATGTTCTATGGTATTGCAGCCACCGGCTAGTAGTGAAAGGCGTAATATGACAGGCAGAGTGCTTCGTCATCACTTCTGTTGACGGCAGAGTTCGGTTCATACCTCAGAAAAACCAGACGTACAAAGTAATGTAGCGACCAGTTTGACTATCGCTCAGCATAACCCCCCCGGCTCAATGAGCCGGGGGGGTTATGTCTTACAAGCATAAGCATGTTTCGATGCAACTCAGCGATTCGAGGTTGAAGGTGCCCTGAAAATCAGTTGGCACGGCCTTTCAGAATGATGTTGTTGGCTTTGCCAAAGTCGATGGCGACTTTACCGGCGAGTGAGGCTGTTCGCTCAGCAAGAATAACCGCGTTGACACCGCAGGAGAAGAGAGCGACATCAAAGGTATGCTGATTGGTCTGAATCCAGTGCAGCGTTTCATCCATTTGATCATAGCTGTCGAAGGGCAGGGCAGTCACAATGTTCAGATTATACGGCTCACGTTCAAGCATGACACGCAGTGCCTCAATCTCACGAGTAACGAGTAACACACGCTTGCCTGCAAGCATCTGCCAGAAACGCGGGTTCTGCGCCAGTTCCCGATTGACACAGGCATGACAAGTCATCGGAGGAGAGATGCCAAAGTGTGCAAATACCATATCGGTCAGGGGTCTTTTGAGATAATCCGGAGCATTAATAGTGTTGTCACCACGAGGAAGAATGCCGACGATATCCGCCCGCTGCAAGGAAGCGGCGACTTCATCCCGTAGCTGCGGGTTGGGAAGGCTTAGTCCTTTTTGTCCTAAATTGGCCTTAATGGCCCAACGCTCCTGAAGGACCTGTTCCGTGGTCCATACGGTCTCTTGAGACATGACGATATTCTCGCCATCGCCGACTCGCACAAGAGAGAGAGGGCGCTGTTCAACCAGTGCCGCTTCAAGCTGATCAAGCACACCATCCATTTCAAGATAGATCGAATCCATTCGAGTGATTGCCTCCTTTGAAAATTGAACTGCTCTATTCTATGTTGCGGCTGCAGCAATGATATGTACGTTCGACCCGCAGGGCACCATTTTCAGCTGTATACTAATCTATTTCGGTGAGAATCAGTGCATATGTCCGTACCGCTTCTATTAACATTTCATACTTTATAGAGTCGGCAGGATTCGCAAGCGAGACCCGGATGGATTGTCGGCTTCCAGACAGCCTGAGGTTGTGTTACGCATGGAAGCGACTGTTGAAACTATGAAAATGGTCTGTATCCGCTGAAGGAAAATGGCAGAGTTCATGAGGAGGAATATTATGTCAAGGAAAGTGGTTATTGAGATTAATTTCAACAATTATGGGTTCGACCCACAGCGATTGACGAGAGAATGGCTGGAGCGGCGGATGGGCATTTTTCGCACATTTACATTGCACTGCCTGAAAGCTCAGACGAATCAGGATTTCCTGACGGTGGTGAAGTTATCCAAGGAATCGGGAGAATTAGTGCAGGAGATTCTCGCGGAACAGGAGCCGCTGCCAGCCAACATTCGTTTCGGAACTCATATTGAGAGTGTACGTGCAATTTTGGCATTTGCTGAAGGGACGGAGCACATCTATATTGCCCGTCTGGATTCAGATGACCTCTATCACCGGACCTTTGTACAGCAGCTATATGACGTGCAGCCACAGCCGCAGACGATGGCGCTGATTAACCAGAACGGCTATCTCTGGGATAGCGTGAACAACGATATGGCACCGACGTTCCATCGTTCTCCGCAATTCTATGTCTACCTGTATAAAACAGCGGAGTACGCATCCGGGTATCGGGTGAAGCTGCCGGGCCGAGGTACGCATGGCAATGTCATTGATCTGCCGCATGAGCTGCTGGCTCCGCGCAATTACGTGAATATCGTCCATTCGAGCAATACTTCGGTCAAAAAGGTACCAGCTAAAGACCGGTTAAGCCAAGATGAGATGGCAAAGGTATTACGCGAATTCATGATCTGATCAGGGAGGGGTATATGCATGATTAAAGGACAAACGATTCTGGTTACCGGGGGCACAGGCTCCTGGGGTCAAAAGCTGACCGAGGTGCTGCTGGAACAGGACCCGGCAGAGATTCGCCTCCTGTCTCGTAACGAATATGCCCAGATTGCGATGCAGCGTGAGTTCAACCATGACCCGCGTCTGCGATTCATCATTGGGGATATCCGGGATTATCGGGCAGTGGAAGATGCGTGCAAAGGCGTGGATGTACTCTTTCATCTGGCTGCGCTGAAGCATGTACCAGTGTGCGAGGACCAGCCGGATGAAGCGTTCAAGACGAATGTGATCGGGACGCAGAATATTATTCGGGCTGCAATTCGGATGCAGGTTCCCAAAGTCATTGATGTGTCCACCGATAAGGCGGTAGATCCGATTAACGTATATGGCATGACAAAGGCCTTGGGTGAAAAAATGATGATCCGTGCCAATTGGCTGAGTGAAGGTACCCGGTTTGTCTGCATCCGCGGCGGTAATGTGCTTGGAACCAGCGGTAGTGTCGTGCCTCTGTTCCGTCGTCAGATCGATGAAGGCAAGAGCCTGACCATTACGGACAAAGGCATGACCCGTTTTTTCCTGACACGTACCGAAGCTATACATTTACTGCTTAAGGCGGCTGAGGCGGCTGTGGGCGGGGAGACATTTGTGATGAAAATGAAAGCTTGCAAGATGACGGATCTGGCTTCCGTCATGCTGGAACAGGCAGGTCGTCCATCCTTCGATTATAAGGTGACGGGCATACGTCCAGGCGAGAAATTGCATGAGGTGCTGATCTCGCCCTTTGAAGCACCACGCACTCGTCAATACGATGCGCAGTATTATGTGATCCTGCCGGAGCACCCGGACAAGGGGCTGACAGATCAGTACAGCAGTCTGCCACGTGTGAACTTCTCCGAGTATCGCTCGGACAGTGCCATGATGAACAAACCAGCGATTGCCCGGTTTTTGCGTGCAGGTGGCTATATCGACTAGGGCGTGTCTCAAAACTCGTTCGGAGTTTTCAGACACGCCCACCGAGGGGAGGCGGAGCGTTTGGAGGTGGAAGGAATGGAAGAGAATCATCAGCACAACCAGCACGAAGGTAATGAAGAGTTACAGCAACGTACCCTCATACAACATATTAATGACCGCTCCCTGAAGGCTGTTGTCATCGGTCTAGGCTATGTTGGTTTACCCATGGCCGTAGAGATGGCACAGGCAGGTTATCAAGTCCACGGGATTGACATCGATACTTCGAAGGTAGCTAAGCTGTGTGCCGGGCATTCGTATGTCATAGGTATAGAAGATGATGTTGTGCAGTCGCTTATGCAGGCTGGGTTATTCACGGCAAGCACTGATTATGCAGCGGTGGCACAGGCCAATGTCATTGTGATCTGTGTGCCCACTCCACTGACTGCCGAGCATCAACCGGATATCTCGTATATCTCGGCCGCGGTGGATGGCATGACTCCGTATTTGCAGGAAGGCAGCCTGGTTATATTGGAAAGCACGACCTATCCGGGCACAACGGAGGAACGCGTGAAACAACCAATTGAAGTGGCAAAAGGCTGGCGAGCTGGAGAACAGTTCTACGTCTGTTATTCTCCGGAGCGGGTAGATCCGGGCAGTGTGCATTATGGTGTGAAAAATACCCCAAAGATTATTGGTGGCTCCACACCCGCGTGTCTGAATTATGGTAAACAGTTCTACGGCTCGTTCCTGAACGAAGTTGTTCCGGTTAGTTCAACAACGGTAGCGGAGACGGCAAAGTTGTTCGAAAATACATTTCGCAGTGTCAATATTGCACTCGTGAATGAGCTGACCCCGGCCTGCGAACAGATGGGGGTAAACATCTGGGAGGTACTGAATGCGGCGGCAACCAAGCCGTTTGGTTATATGCCATTCTATCCCGGTCCCGGCATCGGCGGACATTGTATCCCAATCGATCCGATCTATCTGTCCTGGGCTGCAAACCGGCAGGGATCGGAACTGCAGTTCATCCAGCTGGCGGATGCAACCAATCGGCAAATGCCAGAGAGAGTGGTGAAGCGTGCCGCGGAGCTGCTGGAGCAGCATGGTGTAACTGTGCGAGGAGCACGTGTTGTACTGGCGGGTATGGCTTATAAAAAAGATATTGACGACTTACGCGAATCGCCAGCATTGGACGTTTTTCGGCTGCTGAGCGCAGCGGGTGCAGATGTGGTTTTCACCGATCCAATGGTGCCTGTCTTCCGGAAGGATGACGGTACGATGCTCCAGTCTCGGCCTGCTGTAGCGGAATTGTGGACAGGAGCTGATCTGGTGATCATCACCACGGATCATTCGGGATTCGATTATCAGGAGATGGCAGATCATGCCAAGCTGATTTTTGATACACGCAATGCAACGGCCGGATGCCACGGGGGAAATATTGTGGTGATGGGTCAGCCGATTCACCGAGTGAAAACGGGAGAAACCTATGGCGAATCATGATCGAGTGAGTGAACGCTATTACGGCGAGATCAATTCGGAGGATTCTCATGAAGCGACAAGAACGCGTATCCACTGGATGTGTCGTGAGGCGACAGGCAAACGCATCCTGGATGTCGGGTGCAGTCAGGGCATTACGTCCATTCTGCTGGCACGTGAAGGATTTCGTGTCACTGGCATTGATTTGGAAGAAGAAAGTGTAAGATATGCGCAAGCTGAGCTTGCCAAAGAGTCTAGGCCAGTTAGGAACAATGTGGATTTTCGAATGCTGGATATTACGCAATGGAAAGTAAGGACTACCTTTGATACTGTGCTGCTTGGAGAAGTGCTGGAGCATTTTGCTCATCCGGAGACGTTGTTGATCCAGATTTATCGGCTGCTGCAAGAGGATGGGACGCTGGTTGTGACCGTGCCGTATGGGTATCACCCGTTCTATGACCACAAGCAGACCTTCTATGCGGGAAGTCTGGCGATGACCCTGATGCCGTATTTTGAAGTCTTGAAACTCGAAGTTCATCATAAATATCTATGTTGCGTGGCCCGCAAACGGCGGAGTACACAACTGCATATGTCGCCGACTTTGGATCAACTGATGGAGTGGATGGAACTGGATCATGTCCATTTTGCCGAGGTGGAACATAATCATCTCCGCGTAATGAAACAGCGCAAGAAGACACTGGACAGTGCTGTGGAGCAGGTGAAACGGCTTCGCCGTCAGGAGAGTGGGGAAGGGTAGCGGTGAAGGTAGGGACAGAGACAAAGACAGCGACAGCGGCAAGGGTAGGAGCCAAAGCTAAGGACACTGCATGGATAACAACGATCAGAAAGTTTCTGTCATCGGAGTGTCCAGTGTAAATCTCTTTAGTTCAACTTACGATAGTATTTTGTTCGAAGTATTTAACCAACGAAAGCAAATCGTTATGACATTTTGCAATACGCGTACGACAGGAAGGGGCTCAAAACGTGATCACCATCAGTCTGTGCATGATTGTGAAGAACGAGGAACGCACGCTGGCGCGCTGTCTGGACTCGGTTGCCGGCATCGCGGAAGAGATCATCATTGTGGATACCGGTTCATCGGATCGCACGATGGACATCGCTGCGCAGTATACCGACCATGTCTACACGTATGAATGGAAGGAAGACTTTGCCGCAGCGCGGAATGAGTCATTCGCCATGGCCACGCAGGAGTATATCCTGTGGCTGGATGCGGATGATGTGCTGCTGCCCGCGGAACGGGCGAAGCTGGAGGTGTTGAAGCAGCAGCTTCCGTCCGGGGGGAAGACGGAAGCTGTGATCTTGAACTACACGCTGGCCGAGGGAGCGGAGGGGAGTCCACTTGTGACGGACCGACGCCTTCGCCTGGTCAAGCGGGATGCCGGGTGCCGCTGGCATGGCCGGCTGCACGAGCAGCTTAACTTCCCGCGGGGCGAGGTCATTACGGCAGACATTGCCGTTACGCATCGCCGCGAAGCGGGACATCATTCGGCGCGAAACGTGCGCATTCTGCGCAAATGGATCGCCGAAGAGGGCGTAGCCCAAGGTCGCCTGCTGTTTTATTATGCAGGCGAATGTTATGACCGCCAGCGTTATGTGGCGGCGGCACGCGGGTACGCGAAGCTGCTGGAACAGCCAAGCGGTTACCGCGAGGATCGCCTGATTGCCTGCGCGCGGCTGGCGGAATGTTATGAACGACTGGGTGAGCCGGGGCGTAAGCTCGGTGCATTGCTGCAGTCGTTCCAGTATGACCTGCCGCATGCCGATTTCTGCTGCGCCATTGCGGCCTGCTTCCATGAACGGCAGGAACCTGTCTTTGCGATCTATTGGTATATGCAGGCGGTGGACGTGAGCAGCCGCGATCCGGGTCTGCGCCCGGTGCCTATGGCTTGCCGTACATGGCTGCCACATGCCCGTTTATCCCTTTGTTATGCTCATCTGGGCAACTGGGAGCAGGCACTCATGCATAACACCAAAGCCCGTGAGTACTTGCCCAACGATCCCGGATTACTTGCCAATCGGCAGAAGCTCGAAGTTGTGGTACGCAAAGAGATGAAGGAGCGGGAAGAACGTGGTGAAGTGTCACAGGGTAAGTAGGGAGACGAACTGGGACAGATGAGACAGATGAGACAGAAGGGTTTGAAGCGGGATTAGGAAATAGGGGAAATAGATTGAAGTAGAAGTGAAATAACACAAAAACTAATCCGTTGCTGGTAGGATACGATAGGACGGATCAGTGAAAATAAGGGTTGAGTGGAAATAGAGTGTGAGGCACAATTGCGAGCAGAAGCAGAAGCAGAAGCAGAAGCAGAAGCAGAAGCAGAAGCAGAAGCAGAAGCAGAAGCAGAAGCAGAAGCAGAAGCAGAAGCAGAAGCAGAAGCAGAAGCAGAAGCAGAAGCAGAAGAGGATTAAGAGATATAATAGATAAATTATAATGCTACCATATGTTTTAAGTCCGATAGCTACGATATTGTTAGTGACTGAGCTTATGCAGACCACAATGAAGCATAAGTTGATAAACGATAACTTGTAGAACAAGAGCAGCCCCGCTTAACCGAAAGAGTCGGTGAGTGGGGCTTTTTATGCTTCTCGTGCCGCGTTGGAACTTCTGACATGCGGTGCAGTGAGGATTACGCATCAAGATCAGCTGTCGAGTGTTTAGGGCCGTCATATTAGCTGCTAAGTTGTTTTACTTTTCGGGTGCCAGGCATCGCACAGAATGGTCTTTCATACGTAAGCTTTTGCACGCCCAGCCCCATCCATCATATATTTCATCATCAATCTTGAGGGTAATGGTCTCATCCGTGTATTCATTCCAGTTTTCGATTCGGAGTGTGTTTTCATTTTCCCATTCCAAATGGTTATTCCCGTGGTGCTCGGCACGATATATCGTTTGGGATGTGGAGTCCTCAGGGGCATTCGTCTTCTTCACATCGACCCACATCGTAACCCCGCCTGCCGCACCACCATAGGGCACACCATAAATCTCGGCAGTATACTCACCATTCTGTGAAGGCATGGAATAGCTCAATTCGCCTTTCTCAGAACGGTCAAATGTGGAGAAGTATGGACGGAGCCAGAAATACAGGAATACGGTGGTAAACAGCACAATCATCAATAATGTAAATGTAGTGAAAATCGAGTGTCTACGTATCCAAGATTTGCGAGAATCTGTATGGGATGAACTTGAATTAGTTTGAGTATTTTGATTCATAGGATCGAACCTCCATTGACAGCTTACAGTGAAATTTGCTTAGCAGGGATATATATGTCCATCTCTCCGTAGTGGTCTTGAGCCAGGCTGCCATCAATTCTTTCGAAATAGTATGGATCACTCTTCTCATACCCCGAATGGCTCTGCCAATATTCATCAATAAATGTCCAGACACTGTCCAGGTGGTCGATGTTGATCAGACTTGGGTGGAAATCACAGACGAATTTGAATACAGCATACTGGTTGGCCGGTACTTCGATTCCATCCAGTTCGTTGGGGATATCATCCAGGTGGGTGACTTCCACAGAAGGTTGATATGTACTGTAATCCTCGTTAATTTCATTGGTAAATCCGATATATACGTTGGGTTGCAACACGTTAGGAATCGAATGAAAGTGTTTTTCAAAAAAGTCGTTGCCTGCTGAATTGGCTTCATAGTGCTCTTCGTTATCTGCATACCGAATGTGGGACCGTTGCCCAATAAGTTTCATAGCCGGTTTTCGTACATACGTTGGTTTGAAAATATATCCATATGGAAGCGTTGTGATCATGGACGAAGTCATGCGGGCTGTGAATTCAAGGTTTCCAGCTCCCTGTTTGCGATACTGCAGGGGTGTAATGCCGAAGGCTTGTTTGAAAGCACGTATGTAGGATTGTTCATGTTCAAAAGCGTAATGTCCGCTGATATCGATAATCTTCCAGTTCAGATTCACCAATTGCTCGAGGCTGCGTGCCAATTTGCGTGAACGAATGTATTCTCCAGGCAATTGTCCGCTTACATGTTTGAACATGCGATGCAGGTGGAATTTGGATATATGAGTCACAGATGCCAGATGATCCAGCGTTAATTTGTCTTGAATATGATCTTCTATGTAGTCGAATAGCTTATCCAATGTGTCTAGCAGATCGTGTTGCATATCAATCTCCCTACTTCTAATAGTACTTACAGCAATAAATGTTCATTTTTTCCTTATCACCGATGATATCATAACCAAGTACATAATTTAATGACAAGATTGGAGAAACCATCCATGTTAGCTGACAAAAGAACTTATACGACGACAGGCATGCTAACTCGATTGTGGACATTAACAGGTAAGTACCGAATGTTCATTATTCTATTGCTTTTCGCCGCATTTATGGTCTCCCTGATTGAGGTCGGATATCTGGAATCGATCCGAAGATTAGTCAAAGGAGCTACCGAATCAAAGTTTTCGTTACTCTACTCAGGTATGATCATAGGCGTGTCCATTGTAGTATTACGATTTATTGTAACCGCATTCATGACGTGGGTTGAGACGTTATTCCAGCAAAAAACATTATTGTCTGTGCAGTCCCTGTTGTTTGGATCCCTTGGCAACACAGAAACACGGGATCTGGCAAACTATCATACGGGGGATCTATCTTCCAGAGTTTGGACTTCTGCCAAGGAAGCACAGAAAGGGATAAACCAACACGGCATTGAACTTGCAAAAAATGTGATACAACTGATTCTTGCTTTTGCTTATTTCAGCTGGGTGAACCTGCCATTGTCATTGGCTATTATTGCATTCACGTTGATCTATCCTCTTGTAACGGTAGGACTGGGTAGACGTCTGCAACGACGACATGATCAGTTGAATGCCAGTGCGGCGTCAAGAGATGAGATGCTGACTGAAATCATTCAAGCCCCTGTGGAGATCCGGAGCTACGGACTCGCGGGTTATGTGCACCAACATTTTAAAGATCGAATGGATCGAGTGTTCAGACATACGATGTCCGTATCTGTGTTACAACGTCTGTCGGAGGCAGCTGGACGGGTCTCGACGTATGGTGGGATGATTCTGATTCTCTATCTAGGCGGCATGCAGGTGTTGAACGGACATATGGATGTGGGAGGATTGGCGGCTTTTCTGGTGGCGAGCAGTCAGTTAACTCGTCCGATTGAGTCACTATCCGGGTTGTGGAATAATTTTATCGGTTCTGCTTCTCATGCGTCCAGAATCTTTGAAGTTCTGGATCTGGAGAAAAAGAACACGGTTGCTCATACCGATACCAATGCATATGTACGATCCGAACCGGGTTCAGTGGAACATGAAAAGCAATCTAAACCAGCTGGGATCAACGTGCAGCATGTGTCTTACAGGTATGCGGAGCAAGAAGAAGTGTTAACAGATATTTCTTTTGAGGCCAAGAAAGGAAAGCTTACTGTAATCACGGGGCCAAGTGGATGCGGGAAAACCACGTTATTGAAATTAATAGCCGGATTAGATACACCTGTTACTGGTTCGATTCAGGTCATGAATCAGAAGAATTCACTGAATGGTGCGAACGAAGTTCAGACAGCACATGTCAATCAGGTGTATGTTCCGCAGCAAGCCTTTATTTTCACAGGTACAGTGGAAGAGAATATTGTTTTTGGACAAGAGGAGATATCTGCCGATCAAGTAGAGGTTGCGGCCCACATGACGCATGCACATGACGCGATTATGCGTCAATCGCTCGGTTATGGGACAGAGCTTCAGCCGCAAGGCGGGACGATGTCGGGTGGTGAGCTTCAGCGTATCAGTCTAGCCAGAGCGATGCTGAGGAACCCGGATATTCTATTGTTGGATGAACCGACGTCATCTCAAGACCCGTGGCATGAGCAACGATTGAATGATCTCTTTGCCCGGATCACTGCTGACAAAGGCACAACGGTTATTGCAGTTACTCATCGATTATCGCTGATAGAACGGGCGGACCAGGTCATCTATATTCAGAAGGGACGCGTCGAAGATATGGGGACTCATCGTGAATTGCTGCATCGTCCAAACGGATATCGAAGTTATATTGCGGAGCAGGATACGGAAGTGGAGGAACAGCATGAGTAACAAGATCGAAGATGCAGCATATGCCGATGAGGTTGAAATGAAAAGCAGTCATGAGAAAAGCGGAGCATATGAGATAAATGAAAATAATGAAAATGAAAATATTGAAAATGAAGCTCATCATCAGATGAACGAAAGTGATGTTCCAGATGACCCAAAACAAGCTGTATCATTGGCAACGGTATGGCCCGTTATTTTTCGCTGGATGAAGCCTTATGGATTAGCTGTAGCGATCTTGCTCATTTTTATCGCAGCAGATGCGGTCTTTGATTGGGGACTTGCCTTTGTACAGGGATTCTTCGTGGATGCTATTCATGATGGGGGACAGGAGCAGCTTAATGCTACAGCGTTGATCTTTATCGCCATTCTGGCAGGGTTTATTGTATTGCTCGCGATGCATCGTTACGTGCTGGTATGGCTCAAAGAATCGATGCAACGGGATATGTCCATGGATCTGTTGAAACTGTTAAACCGGATGCCTTATTCTTGGGTGCGCAGACAGAAGTCCGGGGATGTGATGCTTCGCATCAAGGAAGACACCAAGCATGGTGCAGAAGTTGTGGAGGCTATTGCAGAGGGTGTTACGGTTGTATTCATCATTGCTCTATCGCTGGGATACTTGTACAGAGCAGATGCATGGGTTGCGGTTATCGCCTTGGTAAGTGCAGGGGCAATCTGGTTTACGGCGAGGTTGTATGATCAGCGAATTGTACATCTGTCCGATGAGGTCGAATCCAGGGAAGGCGAGTCCCAAGAACAGATCCAACAGTATGTTGAAGGGATACCGGTGATTCAGATGTATAATGCTTCACCGTGGTTTCTCGCTCGTTTTCGGACACAACAGCAATCACTGAATCGTGTTCAGGCTAAGTTGCAGATGACCCTGAGCATGTCGGATAACGTGGCGATGGCGGTGTTTGGTCTGGCTCAATTGGCAGCGTTGTTCCTTATTGCTTTGTCAGCGGCTAGGGGTACTTTGTCTCCGGGCATGGTTGTTGCAAGTAGTCTGCTGTTTGAACTGGTGGTGTGGCCAGTACTCGGCTTGTCCAGCCAGTGGAGTCAGATGCAAGCCAGCGTGGGTGCATTTGGACGTATCTCTGCATGGTTGAAATTGGCGGAGAACAAGAAGACAGACGTATCCAATACTAAGCACGACGAGCTTGTACAAGGAAGTTATGACGAAAATCAAGGGTATACACAACAAACAGCATGTCAAGAGAAAGAAATTGCTATGCTACGTCTTCAACAGGTAACAGTAACCGATGAAGACAGTGGTCGGAAGATTTTGGATCACATTACGCTTAATCTGGTTCCTGGTGAACTGGTTGCGGTAGTTGGCGCCAGCGGTGCTGGCAAATCTACACTGTGCCAAGTGTGTGCAGGGCTGATTGAGCCTACAAACGGAAGTGTGTTGCTGGGTGATAAACATGTTGCAGAGTATATAGAGATGGATAATCAATCCAGACTGACGTATATGCCACAGACACCAACTTTTTTTACAGGAACGATCGAAGAAAATATTCGTCTGAGTTCAGACGTTACATTGGACAGAGTGAAGCTTGCGGCAAAGCAGGCAGGTTTGCATGAATATATAGAGGCACAGGAAGGACAATACGCAGCAATGTTGCATGAGAAAGGAGCCAATCTATCTGGAGGCCAACAACAGCGATTGTCGCTTGCTAGACTCTTCATGAGATCATCTGACCTGTATATTCTGGACGAACCAACGTCATCACTGGATATTCAGACAGAACAGAAGGTGATGAATCACTTGCTGAACTTTATGAAAGGCAGCATAGGATTGCTTGTCACGCATCGCATGGAGGTTGCTCGCCAGTGTTCTCGCATCCTTGTGATGGAACATGGCCGAATTGCCGAGGATGGAACGCATGAACAGCTAATGCAGAGGAAAGGAATGTATTATCGCATGAATGCAAGAGGCGGTGATACAACATGAATGAATCTGGGGTTAAGAAAGTAATGGATACGCTGGAGTTCTTGAGTCAGGATCGTGAAGCACGTCGTTTGTATGAAAAGCGGCAGAAGTATTTGCATGATGAAGTTTCCATGATTGAGTGGGCTACGGAAAAGGGAATAGCAAAAGGCGAACAAAAGAAGGCTATAGAAATTGCGAAAAACATGCTCTCATTAGGTCTCGAAGTTGCTGTTATTGCAAAGGCAAGTGGCTTGCCGGAGTCTGAGGTAGAGTCGTTAAAAGATTAAAGTAAAGTTATAATGTGTAGTAGGTCCACCAGATGAATTGGTACGGATACACTAGCGTGATATGAGTGTGGCTCGTAAATATAAGTTTAAAGCAATCGTTTTGTCCAACTAGGGCAGGACGGTTGTTTTTATTTTGGTGAAGAAGCTTCAAACATTTACAGTAAAACGCGGTTGCTCATTCGGGGCTGGGCCGTTAAACTAAAGGGAGCGGCGTTTGCTTGACGGACAAGTCATGAGAACGCCATTTTGTTGTCAAGGATGCGGGATATGAGCCGCTTTCGGATGTCAGAATCGGATCGGACCAAGCTGGTGGAAAAACACCGGTGATAAGTAAGGAGTCTTTACATGAGTGTGCAAACACCTACATTAGAAGAAGCGCAGGGTCTCCTGCAAAAATATTATGGCTACCCCGACTTCCGTGAGGGACAGAAAAAGATCGTAGCCAGCCTGCTCGAACGTGAAGATACGTTGGGCATTATGCCAACCGGGGGCGGTAAGTCGATCTGTTATCAGATCCCCGCTCTGTTATATTCGGGTCTGACGCTTGTTGTCTCCCCGTTGATCTCATTGATGAAGGACCAGGTCGATGCGTTGACGACCGCCGGAATTGCTGCCGCGTATATTAATAGTACACTTAGCGGCAAAGAAGTGAATGATCGTATCCGCGCGGCGCAGCGCGGTGAGCTGAAGTTGCTCTATGTCGCGCCTGAGCGACTGGAGCTGGATTGGTTCCGCGAGGAGATGGGCTATTTGCCGATCTCTTGCGTTGCCGTGGATGAGGCCCACTGTGTATCGCAGTGGGGACATGATTTTCGGACAAGCTACCTGGCGGTAGCGCCGTTTGTGGATAGTTTGCCGGAGCGGCCGGTGGTTGCGGCCTTCACGGCTACAGCGACGCCCGAGGTCATGGGCGATATTCTGCGGTTGCTGCGTTTGCAGGACCCGCAGACATATGTGACCGGACTTGGGCGGGATAATCTGGCGTTTAGCGTGCTGCGTGGCGAGAGCAAGAAGGATTTTGTCCTGAATTATGCGCGCGAGCATGCCAGCGAGCCGGGCATTGTGTACGCCGCGACTCGTAAGGACGTGGACGATCTGCATCAGCGTTTGTTGCAAGCGGGATTGCCCGCGGGACGCTACCATGCCGGGATGACGGACGATGAACGGTCCCAGAGCCAGGAAGCTTTTTTGTACGATGATATCCGAGTGATGGTGGCGACCAATGCGTTCGGGATGGGGATTGATAAGTCGAACGTGCGTTACGTTATTCATAACAGCATGCCGAAAAATATGGAGGCATACGTGCAGGAAGCCGGACGTGCAGGCCGGGATGGAGAGCCAAGCCAGTGTATTCTGTTATTCGGGGCACAGGACATTATCACCCAGAAGTTCCTGATTGAGCAGAATCCGATGGACGGCGACCGCAAACAGAACGATTACCGGAAGCTGCAACAGATGGTGGATTACTGTTACACGACGCGCTGTCTGCGCAGTGCGCAGCTGGATTATTTCGGTGAGGTGCATGACGATACACCATGCGGTACTTGCAGTTCCTGTACGGACGACCGCGAGCTGGTAGACATGACGATTGATGCACAAAAAATATTCAGTTGCATTCACCGCATGCGCGAACGGTATGGTGTATCGCTGGTTGCTTCGGTGCTCAAAGGTTCCCGTGCCAAAAAAGTGCTTGATTACGGCTTCAACTCACTGCCAACCTACGGCGTGATGGGTAATCGGACAGAGCGTGAGATATCGGAGATCATCAACGTGATGGTATCCGAAGGGTATCTGATGCTGTCTGAGGGACAGTATCCGGTTGTACGTCTGCAACCACTAGCGGTGGAAGTGCTCAAAGGCCAGCGTGAAGTGATGCAACGTGTTGTCCGCAAAACAGCGGCAACGGCTTCGGGTACGAACTATGGCGGACGCCGCGGACGCGATGCAATGCCATCTGCGGTTAATGAGACGGTATTTGAACAGTTGCGCCTGATCCGGCGTGATCTGGCGGCGAAAGAGCATGTACCATCGTACATTATCTTCAATGATGCGACCCTGCGTGAGATGAGTGTGGTATGTCCACAGACAGAACGTGACATGCTGGATATCAAAGGGGTCGGTGAGGTCAAATACCGCAAGTACGGACTGCCGTTCCTGGAGTTTTTCCAGAAGCAATCGGGCGAAGAAGTGGATACGGATGATGATGCGTTTTACGAGTACGAGTGAGTGTGAAATGAGTATGATTAAGTGTGAATTGAGTATGAATTGTTAAAAAGTTCACTTTCCAATCTTTAAAGTTGGTTGCCGCGTCTCTGTAGAGTGGACAAATGGTGGCGAATTGTCTTTCAAAGGGTGGACATTGGCGTTAGGAATGGCTGACCGTATCGTATACAACATGTAGCTTGAAGGTGCGAATTTTATAATGTATGTTGTGGTTTTGGTTTGGCGAGGTGTATATGTCTTTTTGAAAAGAGTGTCCACTCTTTGAAAGACAAAAGTTGGATATGTCCATGAGACATGGAATGGCTAGTTCAAAAGAGGTTTAGATGAACAGCATCCGAGGTAGGATGGCTGTGCAGCTTTCCTTTTACCAAAAAAAATATGGTCTGGGTGTCCAGGCAAAGGTTGTGAACCATGAAGGTTATTCTTTCTACATTAAATGCAAAGTACATCCATACCTCCTTGGCCTTGCGTTGTCTGAAGGCGTACAGTGAGAAGGATTTTGATATTGACCTGGCGGAGTATACGATCAAGGACCCGGTGATGAACATTGTGTCTGATCTGTACCAGCGCGGCGCGGACGTGATTGGTTTCTCATGTTACATCTGGAACATCGAAGAGACGATTAAGGTCATTGATAATCTGAAAAAGGTTATGCCGAACGTGAAAATTTTGCTGGGCGGGCCGGAAGTGTCCTACGACACGGAATATTGGATGAACCGGATTCCCAATGTGGATTTCATCGTGATGGGTGAAGGGGAAGAGACGCTGCATCAGCTTTTGACGGAGCTGGAAGGAAGCAAGAAGTTCCACTTCGTGTATGGACTGGCGTATCGCAAAGGGGAAGAAGTCATTCTCATGCCAGGACGGCCAAAGGCGGATCTGAATGATCTGCCGTCACCGCATCGATTTGAAGAGGATATCCCGGAGCTTGGAAAACGGGTTGTTTATTTTGAGACCAGCCGAGGCTGTCCATTCAGTTGTCAGTTCTGTCTGTCCAGTATTGAGGTCGGCGTGCGGTATTACGATATTGAGAGAACGAAGTCGGATATTCTGTACCTGATCGAGAAGGGCGCAAAGCTGATCAAGTTTGTGGATCGGACGTTCAACATCAAGCGGGATTATGCGCTCGAAATGTTCAAATTCCTGATCGAGAATCATCAGGGGACAGTATTTCAGTTTGAAATTACGGCGGATATTATGCGTCCCGAGGTACTCGACTATCTGGCAGAGAATGCGCCACCAGGCACATTCCGGTTCGAAATCGGGGTACAGTCTACGAACGATCCGACAAATGAACTGGTGAAACGTCGCCAGAACTTTACCAAGCTGAGCCGGACCGTGAACAAGGTAAAAGCCAGCGGCAAAATCGACCAGCATCTGGATCTCATCGCTGGACTGCCGGAGGAAGATTACAATACGTTCCGCAAAACGTTTAATGATGTGTTTGCACTGGGGCCAGAAGAGCTTCAACTCGGATTCCTCAAAATGCTGCGTGGTACAGGTCTGCGTCTGGATGCGGAAAAGTACAACTATACGTATATGGATCACGCTCCGTATGAGATTCTGGGCAGTGATGTCCTGCCGTTCAGTGACATCGTGCGCTTGAAGCGGCTGGAAGATGTACTGGAGAAATACTGGAATGCACACCGGATGGACCATACGCTGAAGTATTTGATGGAGCAGGAGTTCAACTCGCCGTTTGATTTCTTCCAGGCGTTTGGGGATTATTGGGAAGGTCAGGGCTGGCAGAAGATCGGTCACCAACTGGAGGATCTGTTCACTCGTCTGCACAGCTTCCTGGAGTCGCGGAACACGCCGCATATGGATATCGTGCTCGGCCTGATGAAGCTGGATTATTTCCTTGGTCACAAATACAAACCACGCAAAATCTGGTGGGAAGATCCGCTGCAGAAAGACCAGTGGGCGGGTTATATGAAAACGTTGGCTGAACGTCCGGAAGACGTTCGACTGCCACGTGTTGCCGGTGCCGCAGGCACGGCATGGCTGGAAAGCAGCGGCACGGGTCCGAGTGCCGCTGGGGCAAGTTCGGCTGCTGCCGGAGAAGACTCTGCCGCAGATGCGGCGGGTGTGATCGGCAGCGAAGCCGGGGGTGCAGCGTCGCTCACTTCGGGCGACGCAACAGGGTCCGCCGCGGATGGAGCGGCGGACATGGTGGACGGCAACGCTTCGCGTGCGTTGCCGATGACCTCGGCCATGACCGCACAGACGGTCATGGGTGCCCGTGCTTTCGCCGACCTTGGTCTCGGCGAAAAGGAACTGCAGAAGCACACCGTATTGGATGTGCTTCCGTTCCGGCTTGAGCGTGTGCTAGCTGGCGCCAGCCCGCTTGCCGCGAAAGGCCGGACGCTGCTGGTCGTTGTGTACCAGCAGCACGAAGGGCAGCAGGCGCAGTATTACACGCTGCCGCTGGGAGAAGAAGCCGCTGCTATGTAGATGCAGCGACTTTGGGGTTAGCTGCATGGCCCGTTGGCGGCATGCAACGGGAGAAGCGCCACGGCTTAACGGTCGTGGCGCTTTTTGTACGCATCACGGCTATGCGCTCGTGATGCTATAACGGTGAGCACCGCGGTTATGGACGCGGTGCCATCCCATGAGGTGCTGCCCATTGGGCGCAGCACCTCACCCTTACGCGGCTTGCCATTGCACAAGCCGCGCCAAGCTCAACCTTTTACAACAGCATAGTTCACAAAGCATCGGAAGATCATTGGATTCCCCTATGGGATGAGTATGATCTTTCTTTTTTCTTTTCACAATCCATAACATCGCATATCCAATTTCAGTAAAAAGAGAGTACCGCATAAGTTATCATATACGTAGTTGAAATATCTGGCAGGATGTGTGGTATGTACCATGTCATCGCTATCAATGTTACCTTCCTACATTAACAATCTTATTTTTCCACTCGGGCTCACTGGTCGCCGCCCGCACCAGGCAGTCGGCACAGTCTGCAAAGGGCAATGCCCCTAGCGGTTTGATGCGAGCCAGTGGTCCTGCTGTATAATTCAACGTACCCTCCGCATATTGAAGCACGGATGCACGTACAATGACCCAATCCAGTCCACTTTGGATGAGTGCTTGCTCTGCCATACCTTTATCCTGAATCGCCTTCCAAAAGATGCTGCGCATCAAACGCACCGCCAACCTGTTGATAAGAGAAAGCTCTTTCCCATCGCTCAAATTAATACCGCTCTGCATAACAATGCGCTTCACACCTGTACGCTGACATGCTGATATGATATTCGGGATTCCTTCGGACATGACCCTACCGGGTGAGAAATTAGCCCCGATTGTGTGCATTCCAGCTCTGATATTTCCCAAGCTCTTCGCTGCAGACTCTGGCGACAAATTACTAGGAGGACCTATGCAGCTGATCACAACGTCTGCCCCCGCAATGGCGTTGACCATGCTATATTCGTCTAGTACATCTCCTTTTCTTACGGTGAGTCCCTCGGCAGGCGATACCGCTTCCGGTCGACGAGCGACCGCGATGACCTCCTGTCCTAAAACAAGCGCACGCTCTATTACTTTCCTTCCAGTTCCTCCTGTAGCCCCAACAACTGCAATTTTCATGTTTATTAACTCCATTCCTATTTCTACATAAATGCACAGTAGTGTATTATTTATCATCTATGTATAATGGTATACTGAAATTAAAACATTACCATTCTTAAAAAGTAGAATTTCGTGCATTAGTTCACAGGTTCAATGAAATTGTGCATGAACGATGAAGAAAACTGGGGGGGTTCAAGTGTTAAAGGTGGATCGAAGGGTACGTAAATCCCAGGAAGCCATCAAAATGGCAGTTATTGAACTGATGAATGAAAAGGATTTTGATCAAATCACAATACAAGACATCTCTGACAGAGCGGATGTTAGCCGCAGAACGATCTATCTTCATTACACGGACAAATTCAATCTTCTCGATAAACTAATCGAAGAACATATTACGAACCTGCGGGAGATCTGTGAAGCTACAGAAGATGATGACAGTTATCGAGATATGGTAGAAATGTGGTTCGAGTATTTCGAAAAGCACTCTTTGTTTTTCTCCGCATTGCTGGCGAGTAAGGGAAGTTCTTTTTTTCGCAATCAGTTTCTGGTCTTTTTCATTGAAGAACTGGGGAAAGGGAACAGTATGTCCGAAGAGGGAAACATTGCAGCAAAAACGGAAGGGATAAATGTGGAGGTTCAGTTTCTGGGGGCGGCAATTGTTGGCGTAGTAGAATGGTGGTTTAAAAAAGAAAAGCCACTTCCTCGATACGTGATGGCCGAGCGTATAGGTGCATTGCTTGAAAGGAATCTTGATGTGGATAGTTAAAAGAAGCTGCATGACCGATTGGCATCATGCAGCGGAGAGGAGGGCCGCGACGACGAGATCGTGGCCCTTATTGGCGTGCATCACAGTTTAGCCAACGTGATGCTGTGAATTTTGGGCATCTCAAGGTAGCCGTCGAGGGTCTGTCGGACAGTCACCTAGTTATATGTGTGACTTCAATGTGACTTATAAATATGACAGCGCCAAGAATGAATTCGATAACTTTATCATTTGGCGTAAGGGATTTTATTGCATTTCTACTATACACATATCTGAAATTTATTGTAAATTTAATTGTATAAGTCAGAAAGAGTTCAAGGAGGATCCTATGAAAACCATTGTGTATATGGTTAGGCATGCGGAGTCACCGTATACGGAAGGAACGGAAAGGACCAGAGGACTTACTTTGGAGGGCAAGGTGAAGGCAGCTAAAATAACAGAAATGTTAAAAGACGAAGGAATACATACCATTATCTCAAGTCCATATGCCCGAGCTGTCCTAACCTTGGAGGGGTTGGCAACCGTGTTGGACGTCGATATTCAGATCATGGAGGATCTGCGGGAAAGGCATTTTTCAGATGATATGATTGCGGATGAAGAGTTCGAGCCTGCTTCGAAGAAGATGTTTGATGACCCGGATTATGCATTGTCAGGAGGCGAGTCGAACACGGTTTGTCAGAATAGAGCAGTGGGCGTTTTGAAACAGATTTTAGAAGAATACAAGGGTAAAAAAGTGGCGATCGGCACACACGGACATGTAATGACGTTGATGATGAATTACTGTGATTCGAGTTACGGATTGGATTTCATGAATCAAACCAAGAAACCGGACATTTATCGATTACAATTTGACGAGATGGAATTAGAGAACGTGACAAGGCTATGGAGCGAATAGGGTGAAAGATATGGAACGAGGACTCATTATATTTTTGAACAGAACGTCAAAGGTTAGATGGTGATTGGTGTTGGATGATGCATACCTGGATAGTAAATGAAGAAAACATGCGAATGGTTGAGAATAATATTACATTGTTGTGTTCTGAAACCGCATAAATTATTTTAAGCATCGAACGGTTAAGTATGTATGAGAATATGGGAACATTACCTAACACCATATTCACGCATCGGGCATCCGCCCTCGGTCTGGTACGAAGTTAGAAGAGGATTCGGAAAGGCATGCCAACAGCAAGGAAGCGGAATCAGCCGTCGTGAATACAAGAAGGTTATTTAACTCAAGCCACCTGTCAGTTTAATGTACCAGCAAATGAAAGTGATTTAGTGGAATTTCAAAGGAAGTTAGGATATAGAGCTATCCAAGCTGATAAGGTCATGAATACAGGAACGTTATCGGAAACCTGTGCAAAGTATATTATGAAAGATGGAATACCTATGAATAAAGATAATTCCAAACAAACTTTAATGATTATACTTCACGAGATTTATGGAATAAACGATCATATTAAGTACTTTAGTGACATGTTGATCAAGAAAGGTTTTGATGTCGTAATTCCAAATCTCATTGGTCGGGAGCCATTTACATATGATGAAGAGGATAGGGCATATCAACATTTTTATAACAAAATTGGATTAACCCAAGCATTATCTAAAGTAGTAGATGTAGTAAATCTTAAAAGAGATAAGTATGAATATATTTTCATTATAGGTTTTAGCGTAGGTGCAACAATTGCATGGATGAGTAGCGAGCATGGAGTCGATGGAATTATTGGATTTTATGGATCGAGAATAAGAAATTATTTAGAGATAGAACCAAGTTGTCCAACCTTATTAATTTTCGCAAGACATGAGGAATCAGTGAATGTATTAGACTTAGAAGCAAAATTACGGATTAAAAAGCATACGAATATAAAAGTTATAGAAGCCGAACATGGATTTATGAACCCATATTATAGTGCATACAATAACCATGAGTGTGTGGAATGTATAGAGAAATGCAAGGAGTTTATTATGCAAATCGTCGAAGAAGACACAGTCATCCGATGACAATGTATTCACGCTGCGGGATATCAGAACAATTAGTTCTGATTTACGCTGTTTACTCTTTACTTATTGAGAAAGGAAGTGATCGTATTAGTAAAATTGACAAGCGAAATAGACTTAGTGAAGAAGTGTTCACTTATAAAACTGCTAAAGACAATAAAGTATTCATTTACTGGAAGGGAAAGCAAGTTACTATACTTTCTGGTAAGGCGAGTGATAAATTTTTAAAAGCAATAGAAGGAAAGGATCATAAGGGTACCCAATTAGTAATGGCCAAAATTACTGGAAATTTTAAACGCGGCAATGAGAAAGATAATAAATCATGAGTAATAAACAGCATATTCACGAGAGGCTCAACAGTATGGACTGCAGATGTATTAACAACGATCATGGAACCGGGCAGTGAAACACTAAGAAATAGGAGGGTTCATATGAAAGCTGTGATATGCACCAATTACGGACCGCCAGAAGTGCTGCAGATGAAAGAGATTGAAAAGCCTAAACCGAAAGACCATGAGGTTTTAATTAAAGTTTTTGCAGCCACTGCACATATTGGTGATACCCGTATTCGAAGAGCTGATCCATTCTTGGTGAGACTTGTATTTGGCATGCTGAAGCCCAGGAAAAATTTAATACTTGGCCTGGAAATATCCGGTGTGATTGAGTCGGTAGGGAAAGACGTACAATCCTTTAAGGAAGGAGACAAGGTCTTTGGGCTTACAGGGTTTTGTGGGGGTTATGCCGAATACATTTGTTTACCTGAAAAAGTGAAAAACGGAACCGGTGAAAAAAAAGGAATGGTTGCAATAAAGCCCAACCATTTATCCTACGAAGAAGCTGCGGTCGTTCCATCAGGAGCACTTACAGCTTTGAAAAATTTGCAAAAAGCAAAAATCAAGCCAGGTCAGAAAATATTGATCAATGGAGCATCCGGTAGCCTTGGGACGTATGCAATTCAACTTGCGAAATACTATGAGGCAGAAGTCACAGCGGTGTGCAGTAAAAGTAATTTTGGATTGGTAGAATCTATAGGAGCGGATAAAGTAATCGATTATACCGAAGAAGACTTTACGCAATCAGAAACGAAATACGATATCGTTTATGATGCCGTAATAAAAGCCAAACCCTCACAATGCCAAAAAATCCTAACACCCAATGGTGTTTTTCTAAACAACAGTCGCCTTCCGAAAATGGAAGAAGCCGATTTACTCTTTCTCAAAGAGTTGATCGAGGAAAACAAACTAAAACCGATCATCGATCGAACCTATGCTTTGGATGAAATTGTGGAGGCCCACCGATATGTGGATACTGGGCGAAAGAAAGGCAATGTGGCAATAACGATCAGATAGAATGAAGGATGTATATAGGAATCAGCTTTACGCTGAGGCCATGTTTTAGGGAAAAAGGTGCTGAAGATCGGCTGAGGAAAAGGTCAATCCCTGCGATACCACAGGGAGCGTAAAGCCGCTTCCATGTAAATGCAGCGGCTCTGTGGTTAGCTTGCATGGCCAATTGGCGACATGCAGCAGAGAGAAGCGCTACGACTATGCGGTCGTGGCGCTTTTATTGCATGCATCACGGCGTAGTCCACCGTAATGCTGCTGGAATGATGAGCACCGCGGTTATTAAAACGCGGTGCAACTCTATGAGGTGCTGCACCCATTGTACGCAGCACCTCACCTTGACGCGGCTTGCCATTGTATAAGCTGAGCTCCGTTTTACCTTTTACATCACTAAAAGCATCATATAGGTCTGAGAAAACATCGTGATATAATTAAACCAAAACCGATTAGGGCAGGAGAGCTATAGAAAATGGATGATTTTACTAAGAAGCGGATTCAAAAGATTATGGATAATTACACCCAAAATGCAGTACCCGAGCACGTGAAAAGCCAGATGAAGATAAGTTATAAAATTAGAGGAAATCATGTGACGTTGATTGAAGAAAGGCAAGCCTTTCGAAGCGAGCAATGGGTACAGATGCCGGTAGCACAGTTCAGATTGGATGAGAAGGCATGGAAAGTGTATTGGCAGGACAGTAAAGGCAGATGGCATTTCATCGATGATATCGAACCGAACGAAGATTTTGAAACACAACTCAAGATCGTTGACGAAGGTCATAACGGAATGTTCTGGAATTAATTTTTCGAAAAAAAGAGTTGGAGAGTTGAGTAAGATAATTAACATTAAAAGATATGAATGTCAAACCGGAAACCATTGAAGAGACGGATTCATTTTTTAGCTGGCATTCATTTTTAAGAGAATTTGGAGGCCACAAAATGGACCTGAAGACATACCTGGTAGAGCATTTTCCAAACCTAACATTAGAAAAACCGCCTCTTTTCTATGATTGGGATGTTGCAATACGATTCGAACTTGGCAATCCTCTGATGTTTGGAATGAATACGGAGCATTACATGGAACGAGTTTATCATCGATCACTTGAATTATTTAAGGCTCTTCATGATCAAGAAGATGAAGTCCTATTAATAACTCAAGCTTATTTTGCAGATAAATCTAAACACAAAGTGAAGAAGTTGAACCTGTATAGGAAATATATCAAGAAGAAAGAGCCGATTAGAGCCTTGAGACTTGAGATACTTTCAGGTTTGGATTGTGAACCGGATGAAATCCCAGACCCAAGGAACAACATGTATAGGTACTGGACTAAATGTAGAGTTGAGGACTTGAAATATAATCAGTTAATTAAAGCTATATGTAATCATGATGTTGGAATAAAGCCAATGATTTATCATAGGGTGTATTTCATTAATATAAGTAAGAAAACGATATTTCATATCTATGATGATAGAGGTTGCGATGTTATTTCAGCATCAAGAGAAGCTCTAACGGATATCTATACAGAATATAACGATTGGATTTTAGATTATGATAGAGACAGAATTAACAATATATTTATAGGATAATGGGGTGGATGATCCAAGATAATTTTCTGATGTTGATCGCGCAGGGATAATGTATTATTTGAAACACAGGTTTGGAAAGAACTTCAAGGGTGTTCAGATGTAAGGAGTTAGGGTTATGGATAAAAAAGAAAAGAAGTTACTCATTGTTATGATTGTACTTGCTGTAGTTGTATTAGGAGTTATATGGTACCTGAAAGTAGGCTATCTATTAAGGAAACCGGAGATGCCCGAAGCAAATATTGCAATTCAGACCCAAATGGTGGATGGCGGTAAGATCAGTTTACGAAATGCTGATTACACGGAAAATCAAATCAAGGTTGGATATGAAGTGAGAGGGTTCAGCTTGGAGGAATATAATATTGCTTGTAAGCTTTATCGTGACGGACATTTGATTTCAACTTCTGGCTCAACAGGTGGAGGTTTGATAGAACTGGACAAAAAGCATTATTACTTCATTGGTTATGAGAATATAACTCAAATGAATCTGCCTGAATCTATACATCTAAACGTGGAGATTAAAGTGATACCTAATGATTTTAGACAAAAATCGATAACTTCATCATTTGACGTAAGCCTTGATAAAGAAGTGCAATAGATAGAAGAGGACTGCTATTACCGGTGATTAAGACAACTGTTAAAGGGATGAGTGTTGTATGATAAAACCTTAATTCAAATGGTACTTCTCCATAACGGAATCACGGAAAGTTTCGTATTTTGATAACTCTTGTACAGTGGAGGATTGAGGTAAACTATATTGACTTATCCCTTCAAGGCTGAATTTACCTAAGTTATCATTGATTAATCCATAATCACCAAAGGAGTTTTTCATCAAGAAGAGCACACTTTTATCACCCTTCTGCAGTTCTACATAGTCATCAACTGTATATTTGACGTCTCCTTCGAGGCTAACGGGTTCAATGATTGTCAATTCGTTCTGATCTGAAGGGAAATCTTCGGGTTTCTTCAATATCTTTTCAATTGTGATGTTTGTATTGGTGTGAAAGGACTGCATCGTTCCATCATCAAATGCAGTAAGAACATGCTCTCGATCTCTGAAATCTTCTGTTGCATAACCAATAACGATCAGTTCAGCGAATGCATCCAGCTTATCTATTTCATGAAATGTTAAAGCGTTGGCTGAAAGATTGACGACTTTATGAATGGGCACGTCCGGTTTCGATTGACCACTTGCGTAAGCGAGTGCAACAGCAGAGATAGCCAATACAAATAAAGAGACTAGTACAACCTTCTTTTTGAAAAAAGACATGATCTCATCCTCTCCGTTAGATTTAACTTCTGTTGAAAGCATCTTGCTTCATTTCTACTATACACAAATCTGAAAATTATTGTAAATTAATTGTTGAAACCTATAACTTTTCAAACCAGTTAATAGCAGTACAAGAAACGAAAAATGCTGAACATATTATGAAAGCCGTATAAGAAGTTGTGTGGTTATTTTTAATGAGATAAATGAGGAAAATGGCTATTTCATAGAAACGATGAAACGTGAAGAATTGGCCGATTTTTTCGACAAGGAGCTAGGATGGCAGGATTAGAAAATAAGAGGATGAAGATATTACGGAGAATGGAAAGAGTGGTAATCCGGTGAACAGAGGAGGAGATGGTACGAATGGATCAACAGCTGTGAAAGAGCCTTGTGAATACTTCTTTGAATTATTGAATGAATATGAAGCCGAAGAATTCAACATTGAGCTTGAGCATAAACAAAGAGAAGAGATACGGGGTAAGTTTCGGGGCGAAATTCATGAAATGCAGGAGCTCTATGATGTGTTTAGGGAGTATTTTAAACAATATATTATGAAGGAAAGAGAAGCATCAAAATAAAATTGTATATGATTTCGTCGTTTGAAAAAGTGATTCAGGACACGTAATTTTGAACCAAAAGAAATAGAGGAGTAAGAATAACAGCTATTAGGGAAGGCCAAAGCATGATGGAAATAAGTTTGCTTCAGCGATTAAATGCGATACATTATGAGAAATCACTTGAAGGAACTTGGAAACATTAGATCAAATGAGTTGAGACTTCTTTGGTATGTACCTGAATTGCAGCACTAATTTCATAGATAAGGGTGATCAATATGGAACGAGGACTCATTATATTTTTGAACGGAACGTCAAGTTCGGGGAAGACCAGCATCGCGATGGAAATGAAAAATCAGGGAGAGGTTCCGTTTCACCATCTATCTGTAGATCAATTTCTGCATAACTATGATCAATTCATCGATACTACATATCCAGATATGAAGCCAACAAGAGAAGTGGAACACCATGTGATGACAGATATCCTGTTCGACCCCATCAATTCGTTGTACTGTGCAACCATTAAACTGTTCTCGGAGATGGGTTTGAATGTCATCGTGGATACGGTCATCAGCAATGACAAGTGGTTTAATGATTTTTATGAGTTACTATCGGATTATCCGATATTGTTTGTAGGTGTGCAGTGCTCGAAAGAAGAACTCACCAGAAGAGAGCAGAGCAGGGGAGATCGCGAGATTGGACTTGCCCATTCCCAGTTCGACTACATCTACTCCTATGATGAATATGATCTGGAAGTGAATACGGAAAAGCTTAGCTCAGCTGCATGTGCAGAAAAGATATTAAGTTATATGAAATCTGATCAGGAATACTTGGCATTTAAGAAGTTAAGCAGAAGAGGTTGAAGCTGATTGCGTCAGATCATATGATATCTATTGCAAATGAAAGTTAGGGATTCGACCAAATCTTTTTCTTAGAGTTGCCAGGACCTAATAAGTATATTTCATCAACACTCCCATAAGTATTAGAGAATGAAATTGTGAAGTCTTTACTACCACCGATAGGAAGTTTACTGCCTTTAATCTGAATGAAAAGTGAATCGTTATGATGTGAGAGGTAGTAGCCGTGATATCTGCTAATACTGTCTGCAAATCCACCTTGTATAGTAATAAGCTCAGGAGAAACTTCAGTTCTCGTAACCATTGTCTCGTCAGGATCGACAACCTTATTCAACATGTACAATCCAATGATAATAGGAATAACGACAATAATAACTGCGCTAACAATAATGCTATACTTCATGTTTGGTCGCATACTCATGATTCACCTCATAATTAGATGATATGAATCGATGTCTCAATACTCATTGGGCATCGATTTATTGTATTTAATCAGAACAGAATTCTACGTTTAGAAATATTAGGCTCATTTAAATAATATACTAATTCATTTTTTTTGTAGAGATAGGGGGAGGTCACCGATGGAAATTAACGCTAAGAATCCAGAAGATCATATCCAACACATGTTAAAGGCAATCATTGAGAAAACAAAATCCATTATCAAAGATAGTCATAAACAATCCTTTGGCTCTTTGGAATATTTCTTGGAGCACATTATAGCGTATCGGGATGAACAACAATACATGTCTAACGAGTGGCATATCCGCACACCGCGCTGGCTAGGGGAGTATGGAAATACGCCGGAGGAAGAAGAGCTTCTTTCAGACATTTACCGACTGCAAGCGTATATCGCTGAGACATTAAAGGGCGGATAAGTCGCTCGCCATGTCGCATTAGTCCGGCTCAAATGTCGCAAAAGTACATGGTAACGTGATGTGGAGATCGTTTATACTCTCTTTATGTTTCGATAATGAAAATCATTATCAGTATTATACATAAGGGGGATTCATCATGAATCAAGGAACAAAGGGGCAGGCTGCCGGAAGCAAGACATATGCTGCTCACAAATCACGATTATTCATGGGCTTGATGTTGGCCCTTATTCTAGTCCTGACGGCTTGCGGTGCCGCAACAGGTACAGATAGCGGTAAGCAATCTGCAGCAACGCCAGCGGAGACACCTGCGAATGTGGAAACGCAAACGGATGGAGCTTTTCCCGTAACGATCAAGGGCATGAAGGGGGACATTATTCTAAACGAAAAACCGAAGAGAATTGCAATTCTTGATGTTAAGTTCTTGGATCAGATGTTAGCGATTGGCGAGAAGCCAGCAGGAAGTGTTATTGCAGGAGGGAATACCGATTTTCCAGAATATTTAGGAGACCAACCGAATGGCGTAGAAGTTCTGGGTACACGGGACGAGCCTAACCTGGAAGCGATTGTAGCACTCGACCCAGATCTGATCATCATGACCGACTTTCAAGAGAAGCAATATGAGGGTGTAAGTAAAATTGCTCCTACCCTGGTACTCGATTTCTACGAAGACTGGCGGGATACGTTAGCTACAGTGGCTAAGATTACAGACAAGCAGGACGAGGCAGAGAAAGTGCTTACAGCGTATGAAGAGAAAATCGCCGGGCTGAAGACAAAATTGTCAGAGAAGCTGGGCGATGAAACGGTGGCGATCATTCGTCCACGAAAAGAAGGAATTCGTGTTCACGGTATTGAGCACCGCATTGGCGGTATTATGTACAATGACTTGGGGCTGAAGATGCCTGCTTTGGTACAGGAGATTAATGAAGATGGTTCCGTAGAAATCTCGATGGAAAAAGTGCCTGAGATCGGGGCAGATCGTTATTTTGTGCTGTCGGATGAACTGTTTGCGGCAGAAGCGGAGGCGATGGTGAACAATCCGGTATGGCAGTCTCTTGATGCTGTGAAAAATAACCGCACGTATGATGTAAACTCCACACTGTGGATTGCATACTACGGACCGCTTGCGATTAATCTGATTGTAGATCAGGCATCGGAAGCCCTGCTCGGATCGAATTAATATGAACCGATATCTCTCGACAAACTTATGGAAAGAGACGGTAGAGGATTATTCGATTTTGCTCGGTGAGCCGCCTGAACATAGTGTCCGTACCATTGCTTTGAGTGAGTTGCATGACGAAAAGGCGTGCCGAGAGTATATCCGCTGGTTTCAGAACTATATCGATGCGCCTGACATGAAAGTCGCAGCCTCCATGTTAGCCAAGCGACTTGGCTATCTGTGGACGGCTCCGCTGGTGACCGCAATGACATTTCATCATCAGCATGTAACCTTTCAGCTGGAGAACAGCTTTCTCTATCATCCGGTGCTCTCAGATCAGGAGGGCGGTACACGGTTTCCTTTTCTAGCGGTGAATGGAATTCAGGCTGAAGAACTAACGGGAGACAGAGCCATGTGGCGGGAAAAGGTGGCCCAGGAGATGTTTGCGGTACAGCTTACACCACTGTTAAAAACGCTTGCTGCAATTGCACCTCTTTCGATGAGTATTCTCTGGGAGAATATCATGGTACGTATCGGCCGACTATTCGCTCCTGATGAAGCCGAGACTGAGCAGGAAAGTAAGATCATTCGAGAGGACTTTTCATATCTGACGCAGGTGGCATCCGGGGAAGTGTTTGGTGAGAGGAAGAATCCGTTAACCCGCTTCACCGATTGTAAGGACAATGTGCATGTTGCCAAAAGCGAGCGAATTACCTGCTGTTTCTATTACCAGATGTCAGGCGAATATTGTCTCAAATGTCCGAAAATTGACAATGAGAAAGAATCTCAACTAAAATGACAACAGCAACAACTTTACCTTTGCTATTGTCAGGAGATGAGAGAAATGCCGCTGCAAGAACAGACAAGTCTATGGAGTGATACAACGATCAAGATGCTTGACGGGTATAGCGGTACTTTGCAGACAGGCAGCGTTTTACACGAAACGGATTTAACTTCAAATGTGCTGCTGCTGGCATATGGAGGGGAAGGGGAGCTTGCAATGGATGGCGAGGATAGCCACATTGGAGCTTCTTTTGCCTGTCATGTGGTGAAGGGATCATCCTTTACACTGACGGCCAGATCAGAGGACATTCATTATATTGTCATTATGTACAAGGCTTCTTCCATAGAGGGAGCCTCTCTTGTTGTACCTTCATATCGCAAGCATCCGCTGCGCAGGTCATTTGTTCAAAACTCGGCAACCCATGCGGAATGGATCGAAAACGCCGAGAAAATCGTTGCCAAATGGCGCCGCGGTGAAGGACTGGAACGTTTCTATGCCAACGCTTTGCTCCAAGGAATGATCTACGAGCTGATCATGGAGTATGAACGTGGTCAAGGGGGAGCGGAGTCCGACATGGTGGATGTAGTCGCTTCTTATATCACATCGCACTATCGTCAGAATTTGGAGCTAAAAGAGCTGGCAGCCCTGGCGGGCTGTAGTGTAAGACAGTTGCAGCGCCGCTTCAAACAGGAGAAGCAGCTCGGACCGATGGAATACGTCATTCAGCTGCGTATGGATAGTGCCTCACGCATGCTGCGTCATACGGATGCTTCCATCGGTGAAATTGCGGACAAAATGGGCTATCGCGATATGTATTATTTCAGCAGAGCATTTAAAAAATATAATGGCGTCCCACCGCTACACTACCGGCATGCCGCCGCTTCGAGAAGAGATGCAGACTATGCAAATGCTTTGCTGCAAAATCGTACAGCTTCTTCCTATGAATCAGCCGAAGGCCCGGTCATCTGCCATATGCGCGGGGAGTACACCGTCACCGAGATACCACAGCGTATCGCTGTCCTCGATGTGCAATATGCTGATCATTTGCTTGCACTGGGCTTGTCTCCGGTAGGAAGTGTCGGACTAGGAAGTACCGTGTTAACGTTCCCTCAATCACTCCGGGCAGGACTCCAGCATACAGCATTACTTGGTACGTATGAATACCCCGATCTCCAGGCGGTAGAGCGACTTGCGCCGGATCTGATTATTTGCACCGAGGTGCATGATCAGCATCATGAATGGTTAAGCCAGATCGCTCCAGTACTCATGTTCAAGCGTAATGAAAACTGGCAGACCATCCTGAGTCTGTTCGGTGAACTGACAGCCAAGCGAGCAGAGGCCAAGCAGATTATCGCGGATTATCATCGCCGAACAGCTTTGCTATCCGAGGAATTGTCCTCTGTACTGGCAGGAAAAAGTGTGGCATTGATTCGTCCACTCGATTCCCTCGTGCGCGTCCATTCTGCTGCTCATCGCACAGGCGCTGTGTTGTACCGGGATCTGGGTCTGCCCGTTCCGTTATTTGTGGCAGATACCACCGACACGGCCTATCATATCTCGGTTGAGAGATTACCGGCTGTGCAGGCAAGCCATTACTTTTTGCTGAGCAATGAACTCATGCAGGATGGGATATCTGCGACAGAGCAACGTGTCTGGGGGATGCTTGATACGGATGAGCGACAGCAAATACACTCCGTAGATGCCGCGACATGGATCGGTTGTTATGGGCCAACAGGCATCAATGGTATTGTGGATCAGGTCGCGCAGGTTTTGTTGGGTTGAGCAGGTAGCTTTTTCATGAAGGAAAAACAAAAGAAACCGTTCCGTAGTAAATGGAAGTGAGAGCAACCATATACCAAAGGAGACGGTTTCTTTGTACATTGTACATACTTGAGTAAGAATACATTGGACTAGGTTTGGTGTTATGAATACAGGAATGATATATGAAGCAAGGTATATGTTAAAATGATAGAAAGTTGAACCAATACGAATAACAGGAGGTATGACACATGAAATGGCAAGAGGTTAGAGAACTGTTCCCTGACCAATTTGTTTTGGTTTCTATCATTCATTATCATGAGGAAGATAACAAAAAAATCGTAGATGAAGTTGCACCAATTCGCACCGTATCAGAACAAGATGCGAATAAAGAGTTTTTTCGAGTAGAGCCTGGTAACGTTGTATATCATACTTCGAATCAAGACTTTGTGATTCATCTCCGTAAAGATCCATTAATGAGAGTGAGACGTAATACGAATGAAAATTAACTATGATGGACAGCTAATTACAACGTCACTTACCGTTACATTTAGAGGAAGAACACTGAAAATAGACGATGTTATTATAGACACTGGATCTTCACATACGATTATTAGTCCTGATGTTTTAGAAGAAATCGGCGTGACTTATGAAACAGGGGATTCGATTTTTGAAGCATATGGGATTGGAGGGAGTATTCCTTTCTATACCAAAATCATGGACAGGATTGTAATAGGCACAAACAGCATTGAGAATATAGAGATTGATGTAGGCATATTGCCCAAAGATCATAAAGGTCTTCTCGGGTTGGATATTCTGAAACAACAACAGTTTATTATTGACTTGAAGAGATTAGAGTTACATAAGTGAATTTTGAAATAAAACTCTTTTGAACGGCTATGGTGAAATCGACTTAGAAGGAGAGAATGTAAATGAACAACATAAACTCTCATAATTGCAACCTAAATATAAGGTATGACCTACCTGATGAGGTATGGGATAAAGTTTCTAAAGTATATGAGCGCATGCCAGGGTGGATTGGTTATAAAAGTGGAATTCCATATTGGTTTGGGTCTGAAGAGGATGATGTTTTTATTGAAGCATCCGTTGAACCTAGTGGATTATCATTTTATGCACAGATGAATAACGATGTATGGATGTCTTGGATAGAAACATTTAAGTTGGAAGCGTCAAAAGTGTTGGGTTTCGATGTTGGTGAACCCGAAGATGGATATATGTGATGAAAAAGGAGGATGAACAGGTGAATGAATATGGTGCATTACTTGAGTCAAACGGTCGTTATGCTTTGAGGTTTGAACGATTTCTTCATCATAATCCAGAAGATGTTTTCTTTGTGATCACGAAGCCTAGTTCCTTCGTCCAATGGTATCCTTTCGCAACAGGAGAGATGGATCTGAGAATTGGTGGCAGGATTGCCTTCGATGATGGTGAAGGAACGACATATGAGGGGACAATTACAGAGTTAGAAAAGCCATATGTATTTGGTTTCCGTGAAGTTGATGATCTTGTTAACATTTCATTGCAGAAAGAAGATAAAGGCTGTCGAATGATCTTTACCCATACGTTTAACGATGATTCATGGGCAGTGAATACCGCCGCAGGATGGCATAGGTGCCTGGATGTATTGGTCCAAATTATCAATGGTAAGCCCATTCAGTGGCATGATAACTCCACTGAGCTGCGTAAAATCTATAGTGAAGTATTTAAGTTGGAAAGTTAAATGAAGTGTGAATGTGGTATAGGAACCTTCATTCTACACGAATCCGGCTTTAGGCGCTTTTTTATTTATTTACAGTAGTGTCGCACTTCATATTACAATCCATCAGATCATAAAATCCCCTCCAAATAGTCTTAAAGGGGATAATAGTGAACTTTTCTATTTTTCATTACTAATTAGACCAGAGTTCTTTAATCTGCTCTACCAAGTTATTTAACGTTTTACCATCTGTTTGATTTGTGAAATTTTTCATTTCTTCAGATTTCCCTTGGTACGCAGACAAAACATAATCATCATCAACAACATAATAAGTGGCATACCTAGTGAAAGAATAACTACCTTGTTGTTCTGGCGCTGTTCCTTTTTTCACTGAAGCAACAATCTTCATACCTGGTTCTAAATCTGGTTCAACCCCTATGAAATCAGCATTGTAGAACAAGTTAGTAGTTTCATCAACCTCTTCCCCCACAATCACCTCATCCACTTTTACTTCATATGAAACAAAAGTAGGTTTATATGGCTCAATACCTTGAGCTTTATCTTTCTCTGCTGCATCACCCTCTGGTGTTCCTGGTTCTGCAGTTAAGGTAGATTGAAAACTAGGGTTTTGCTTAACAACTTCAGCAATAATTACTGCATCTGACATTTCTAATATTTGTTCGAAGGGAACATCAACGGATTGGGCTAAACTAGCATTACCTTCTGAAAGAGGATATTCTTTGCGAAGTTCTAAAATTCTTTCATCCGAAAGACTTGAGGTAATTGGTTTATTACTTGAGCAACCCATTACAACTAATACTACACTTAAACATAATATAGTTATCAAGATTTTTCTCATCTTAATCTCCTCCATCTTAATATTTGTTGTTAATATCATTTAAATCGTGTTGTCTAGGTACATAATAACCCTCATATTGGCCACCAGATCTCATGATTGACTCAACACTTGTAGGATAGTAACTAACATTGGGATGACCTAAACCCAGAACATGGCCTATTTCATGGACTATAGTAGCAACCTTGTGATTGCCTGGGTTAGAACTGCTATAGTTAGCGACATATGGTGACATATATATTTGAGCTGACGAAATCCTTTTCGAAGACTGTTGCACAGTTGATGAATCTATAACAATTCCGTCTGTTGTCTTCAGATCTGCTATTCCTAGTGTCCCGGCTCCACCCACACCAAATCTATCAGACCAATATGCCTTTGTTCCTGTGGCTATGTCAACGTTTGAAGAACCATAACCGACTTTATCAATTACAATTTTCTGAGAATATGTTGACCATAACGTAGCTGCTGTTGTGTAAGCGCTTGTATAATCGGAATTTAATCGATCCCCGTTCACCTTAAGATAAGGTTTCCCGTTATTCAAGTTATTCCATTTAACAGGGATTGCTGTCCAATTTGGAGCTGACCCGGAATAATACATTTCGTGGGCACTTAGACTCGGACTACTAGAGAATACTAAGATTACAGCAATTAGAAAGAACGCCATATACTTTTTCTTGAAATTCACAACCCTACACCTCTCTTTTATGGGATAGTTTTCTAGTCTTAGAGGTTTACAATACAATATGATACATAATATGTCAATTATTGGCTTACCATATGACATATTGTAAAAAAAGTGCGACAGTTCCTCTGTAAAAAATTCGTGAGTCGTAGGAATAAACGAACCCTAAGGCTCATCAATATCGTATAACAAAGTGTTAATGATGTGGGACAGGCTTCCTTTTTGCTGTAAATAGTGGTGTTTCCTTAAAGGAGGATTTTAAAATTATGAGAAAACGGCATTCTATTGATAAAGCGGAGTGGTCAGAAACAAGAGAGACCCAGTATCACAAAGACTGCAAGGATATGGCATTTGCATTTGGCGATAGACTCATTGAAGTGGATGGCACGGTTTATTTGAAACGAAAAGAAGTCGAGATTAAGGTAATAAAACCTCTTTAA